>WRKT01000005.1 GCA_009777995.1 Treponema sp.
ATTGAAGCTGAAGACGATGACAAGCATTTCACTCATCATGATAGGTTTGATAAAGCAAAACAAGACGGCACATCAAATACTACTCCATATATACTCGGGAGAACCACATCAGGAGCAAATGCAAACAATACTATTGATATAACAGTGACATTAGAAGGCGACGGCAGTACTGTTCCGGTTAATCAGAATATTGTCACTTGGGTGCCTATTCCTAATAGAGATGTTATTTCTGCAAGTACTACGCGAAGAACTGTTATAAATGAAACTAACCCTGAATTATTGGAGGTAACATTCACTGTATCATCTGTAGGTGCAGGTCTTGCATATCTCGATGTTCACCCGGAAGAAAATGAGGAATTAGTTCAAAGAATTTGGTTCCGTGTATTAGGACAGCTTACCACAAATCCAACTATTACACCCGCCACAATCAGCCCGGCAGATCCTTCAGGCGTAATTTCGATACCTGTAGGAGGACGTAATTTTACTCTAAGTTTGGGTGATTTTCTAACTTCTGACATAGCAAAAATACAATGGTTCATACCGGAAGCACTACGTCCTGCCTACACTAATTACATTAATTTCACAGGCACCGGCAACAATGAACCTATAATTCATCTTGGTACTACCACTCCAATAAACGCAGCAACTGCGATGGTATTTGGTGCAACAATACACAACAACGCAGATCCACTTACAGGAACCACTAACCTTCTCAGAATCGAAGCTAGAGTATGGGATTTCTATAATACAGCAGAGCAATTACTTCTTGAGACTAATGCTGTATCAAGAGCAGGTACAACAGGTATTATATCGATTCCGGTATTACCATAAACATCGTACAATAAAGCTCCCTTCAGGGGGCCCGCGTAAAAAACGCACAGAAGGCCCGGCGGACACAAGTCCCCGGGCCTTTTTTCTTCCCCCCATAACTCCACAACCCCTCGCCGTAGCCCTCCTTAATAAAACCCCCGTGTTTTGTATAACACAGAGAGCACAGAAACACAGAGCTCACAGAGAATTTTTTGAGTGAGCCAAACCTATCTCCCTTCTTTCCTCTGTGTTCTCTGTGCTCTCCGTGAGCTCCGTGTTAAATAAAACAAAAAAAGTAAAAAAACTTACAGTAAATCAACTGTCTTTCAATATTTTTGGAATATCTCTACGAGAGTAGATAATCCTATGTATCTCTATTCTTTCATTTTCTACTATGTAAAAGAGCGAATAATTATTTAGATTTAAGACTCTATATTCATATTTCAATTTCTCTGAAGAAAAATATAAATGGCAACGATAAGGGTTTACAGCTATTTTTTGCACTTCCTTGTCAATTTTAGTAATTAAATTCTCTGCCGCCCGAGGGGCTTCCAGCTCTTCAGAAATGTATCTTATAATGTTTTTTAAATCGTCCAGTGCCAGAGGAAGATAATCTATATCATACATTGGATTTTCTTTTTTGAGTTACTGGTTTATCACCATTAATAATATTTCTTAACTCAGCCATTGCTTCAGTATGGCTGTATCGTTTTTTACTTGATGCTGCCTGATATTCTGCTTCTTTTAATTTAAGATAAATTTCAGTTTCAAAAAGATTCTGTTCATAGGTTTCCAAACTCATCACAACCATATCTCCCCGGCCATTTTTAGTCAAATATACAGGTTCGTTGGATTCGTGTACTATTCTCGAAATATCACTAAACTTATTTCTAAGATCTGAAACCGGGCGAATTTTAGGTACTACAGGCATATTTCCCTCCTAACAACATATCATAATAATAGACCAAATTATGATAATCGTCAAGTTTAATACAAACCTTCCCCGGTCCCTTACAAGGCCCCTCCTCGATAAAATCCCCATTGCAATAGAGGTAAAACTTCTGTAAAGTAGAGAATTAATGAAGCTCCCTGCACTAAAAGAGTTGATAGACGAAAGAAAAGAAAAGGCCATAGCAAGCCTTTCGGAAAACTACGCAAAAAACAGGCTGCCTTTGGAAGAGTATGAGCGCCTTGTGGAATACATCCATAAAACAGAGAGTGAACGAGAGCTGGTTGTTGTCGAGAAACTCGTTGCTGAATTCTCCGAGGAAGAAGAGGACGACGATGAAGATACAGAAGATAACCGCGACTATTTTCCATCCGGCGAGCGCCATATAGACAATAAGGTAAGCGTGCTGTCTGCCCGCACCTTTCAGGGCCCCTTGGACACAAGTTCTCAATACATAAGTGTTTTAGGAAGTACCACAATTAAAATAAGAAAATCAGACCTGTCAAAAAAACGAAGTAAGCTAAACGTGCTTGTAATCTTGGGAGAATGTGATATTATGGTGGAAAACGGCATCAGGGTCAGAAACCAAGCGGTGCCGATTTTGGGAAGCACGGGAGTCAGCAAAAACCTGAAACAGCAGGATAGCGGCCCTGAGCTTTTCATATCAGGCACAGCACTATTGGGAGACATCTCTGTAAGACTTCTTAAGGAGTAGAATGGAAATGAGAATCGAACAACACCCCATTTTAAACTTTAATCGAGGGGAAAAGGCGAACTTTTTCTTCAACGGAAAGGAGATTGAAGGCTATACAAACGAAACGATTGTATCGGCTCTTCATGCCTCGGGGATCAAAGAGCTGGCAAAGAGCCCAAACCTGCACCGCCCCCGCGGACTCTTCTGCGCAATCGGCAACTGCTCTTCCTGCCTTATGGTGGTGGACGGCAAACCCAACATTAGAGCCTGCGTAGTAAAGGTTCGCCCCGGAATGAAGGTCGAAACCCAGCAAGGCAAGGGGGATCTCCTGTGAAAACTCCAAAAAACGTTGAGATCCTGGTCGTAGGCGGAGGGCCTGCAGGCCTTTGTGCAGCCAAAGCTGCAGCTTCCCTTGGAGCCTCGGTTCTTGTCTGCGAAAGAGACGAGATCCCCGGCGGGCAACTCGTAAAGCAGACCCATAAGTTTTTCGGCTCCCGAAAACAGTATGCAGGCGACAGGGGCATTGCCATCGGGGAATTCCTCCTTAGTGAAGTTAACAATGACCCGAAAATCGAAATAATGCGAAGCACCACGGTAATCGGCATCTATGAAGATGACCTAGTCCTTGTTGAGCGGGATGAAAAAGTTATCAAGATAAATCCAAAGAAAATTATCGTGGCGACAGGTGCTGCAGAGGAGTTCCTCCTCTTCCCCGGCAACGATCTGCCCGGAGTCTACGGCGCAGGTGCAGTGCAGACCTTGATGAATGTCGACGGAATAATCCCCGGAAAACGTGTACTCATGGTCGGCGCAAGCAATATCGGTCTAATCGTATCATACCAGCTTGCCCAGGCAGGCGTGGAAGTTGCCGCGGTGGTAAGAAGATCACCCACCATAGGCGGCTACCTTGTGCACGCATCAAAGATTCGCCGCATCGGCATACCCGTTCGCACAAGGCATACCATCAAGGAGGCCTACGGCAACGGCAAGGTCGAAGGTGCAATAATCTATCGCGTTGACGAAAACAGGAGGGCAGTGCCCGGCTCCGAAGAAGACATCAAATGCGATACAATCTGCCTCGCAGTCGGTCTAAACCCCTTAACAGAGCTATGCTGGCAGGCAGGCTGCAAAATGGCATATATAGGCGAGCTGTCAGGGCATGTTCCTGTGGTCGATCATTATCTTGCCACAAGTAATCCCCGCATTTATGTGGCAGGGGATGTTGCAGGGGTCGAAGAGGCATCATCTGCAATGGTCGAGGGACGCTTAGCAGGGTACTCAGCCGCTCTAAGCCTTGGTTACGGAAAGGACTCGGCCCCGGCCCTGCAGAAAGAAGCGATGGACGAATTAAGGGAACTCAGGGCAGGTCCCACCGCCAAAACAATCCGCACCGGTGTTGAGAAGGTAGAAAAACTTGCAGCAGGGGGACATTCATAATGTTATTCGAAACAGGTATTCCGACTAAAGAAGATATAAATAAAATCAGCCCCTCCGACGAGCGATTTGCGAAGGGGCCTGTGGTAGTTGTCGAATGCTTCCAAGAAATCCCATGCAATCCCTGCGTGGATGCCTGCAAGGTGGGAGCTATCACCAAACCTAAAGATATTAACGATCTGCCCCTCGTGGACTTTAACAAGTGCAACGGCTGCGGGGTATGCATCGCCCAATGCCCGGGCCTTGCAATCTTCGTGGTGGATATGACCCACAGCGAGACCCATGCCGTGGTGCGCATTCCCTACGAGTTCATCCCCGTGCCTGAAAAGGGGCAATTTGCCTGCGGCCTTGACCGCGCAGGGGAAGAAAGAGGGTACTTTGAAGTTATACGCATTACAAGCGGAGGAAAGGTTAACAAGACCACAACCATTTGGCTCGCAGTGCCAAAGGATTTGGCAATGGAGATACGCAGCATTAAAGTAGGGGGGTTCAAGAACAATGGCTGAAAATGATGACACACTGGTTTGCCGCTGCGAGGACATCACCCTGGCAGAGGTCAGAAAAGCAATTGCAGACGGGTATACTACCATTGACGAAATAAAGAGGGTTACGAGAGCCGGAATGGGGCCCTGTCAGGGGCGCACCTGCCGCTCTTTAATCGCAACCGAGCTTTCCCGTCACTTTAAAATTCCTAGAGAAGAGGTTCTTATACCGATATATCGCCCCATTGTAAAACCTGTAAAGTTGGGCAGCTTTGTTAAGGGGGAATCAGGTGAATAAGAAAGCTTACGATATAGTGATAATCGGCGGCGGCATCACAGGCTGTGCTCTTGCCTTTGAGCTTGCCAAGAGAGGCCGAAAAGACATCCTGCTTTTGGAAAAGAGCTTTCTTACATCGGGGGCAACAGGCCGCTGCGGAGCGGGCATACGCCAGCAATGGGGCACAGTGTTAAACGCAACCCTTGCCCGCGATTCAATCCGTATTTTCGAGAAACTTGAAGAGTACACCGGCTATGACGGGGATTGCGGTCTTAACCAGGGCGGCTACCTAATCCTCGCCTATACTGAAGCAGAGTGGACCCAGTTCCAGAAGAACTACGACTTACAGAAGAGCCTCGATATTCCGGTGCAAAAGCTGGACCCGCAAGGTGCAAAGGGGATAGTCCCCCACTTAAATACCGAGGGCCTTTTCGGTGCAACTTTCTGCCCGACAGACGGCCATGCAGACCCCTTCCACTGCACCTTCGCCTATGCAAAGGCAGCAGAGAAGCTCGGCGTTGAATTATCAACCTATACTGAAGTAACGGGCTTACAAAAAACCGGGGATAAAATTACCGGGGTGGAAACGAACAAGGGCTTTGTGGAGGCAGGCACCGTAATTAATGCGGCAGGCAGCCACGCAAACGATATTACAAAGATGGTTGGTGTGGAAGTTCCCGTATACCCCGAGCGGCATCAGATTCTGATAACCGAACCGGTTAACAGAATGCAGGAGCCGATGGTAATTTCGTTTCATCATCATTTTTACTGCCAGCAAACACCCCACGGAAGTTTTATAATGGGCATCGGAGATCCCACCGAGCCTGTCAGCTATAATATCAAAGCGAGTTGGAAGTTCCTTGAGGACTGCGCCACTCAAGTCACTGTTGCCCTGCCAATCCTGAAAGACATACGAATAGTAAGACAGTGGGCCGGCTTATACGATATGAGCCCCGACCGCAACCCGATTATCGATGAGATGGAAGGGGTCAAGGGCCTCTATACTGTTGCAGGCTTCAGCGGCCACGGCTTTATGGTTGCGCCAAAGACAGCCATCATCATAGCCCAACACCTATGCGGAGAAAAGCCGGACATTGATATTGGTCTTTTCAGTGCGAATCGTTATAAGACAGGGGAGTTGCTTTTGGAGCCTTCAGTAGTATAATCGTTGACAGTGCAGCAGGATACTAGAAATTAGCGGCTGTATCTTGCGGTCTTGAAATGCTTTTAACAGCGGTTTCGACTTTATCGAACTCCACCGGTTTTACCAGAAGTGTATCAGCCTGAATATGCTGAAATTCATCGTACATATGACCGCCAATAATCAGGGCGATATACGGTTTCCCGAAGAATACATCATTCCTAACGGTATGGATAAACCTTGAATAGTCCACTCCATGGAACTGTTCGGCATCCAAAAGGACAAAGCCGGGTCTGTTTTCGGTCATGCTTCTGCCTGTTTCAAACCAGTCAAAGGCTTGGAAAAAAATGTACTCGGGGAATAAACGGATGATTTCTTCTTTTAAGTATTCATTATATGATGATTCGGCTGCGATAAGGATAGAGTTCCAGTTCTCTCTGTCTATAAGGTCGTGCAGTACCTCGCCCGAGGCACTCATGCCTCGCTTATCTAAAAAGGCCGCAAGATCCTTGGCATAAATCCTGTATTGCCCGCCGGGTGTAGAGAATGCTTTAAGGTGTCCGTTTCGAATCCAATTGATGGCTGTCTGGTTTACGACACCACAGATATTTGCGACTTCTAATGCTGAAAATATCCGAACACGCCGACTACCTTTGGACATAGGACTCCTTTTTACATTGCTATAAACATTATATCGGTTTTTTGTAAAATAACAACCTTAATCAATAAAAAAGACAATAATTAACATGCCTAGGGCATAAGCCCAATACTCTTGCAGTGTGCAGTTGTGATGTTCGCTTGGTTCTGCAAGAGAAAATAATAAAATGGAGATAATTTAGCGTTTAGAGAATTGGAAACGTTTCCTCGCTCCCGGTCGGCCGTACTTCTTTCTTTCGACCATTCGCGGGTCTCTTGTAAGATAGCCGTTGCTCCTTAAGCTGGTTATATTTCCTTCGTCTATGCGGCAAAGTGCACGAGCAAGGCCATGGCGGCATGCACCTGCCTGGCCATTAATTCCTCCGCCATAGACATTGATAATCACGTCAAATTTAGTCTCTGAGTCAGTTACCATAAGAGGCTGGCGCACCATTAGTACATGCTCCCCCTGAGGAAAATACTGAGCCAGATCCTTGCCATTTATAGTAACTTTACCGTTTCCGTCACGAACATAAACGCGGGCAACGGAGGTCTTTCTGCGGCCTGTGCCCATACCAAGATTCTTAATCACAAGCTTGTTTCCTTCTTATAATTCAATTTTTTCAAGATTCTGAGCCGCGTGCGGATGCTCAGGACCTGAGTATACTTTGACATTTTTTAAGAGTTTCCGGCCAAGGGGACCCTTTGGAAGCATACCTTTTATTGCCAGCTCAAGGGGAGAAGAGGGATGCTTCTTGATTAAACCCTCAAAATTTACTGTCTTTAACCCCCCGACATACCCGGTATGACGGTGGTACTTCTTATCGACGGCCTTATTTCCTGAAACCGCAACTTTATCGGCATTAATAATAACCACATAGTCACCAAGCTCTTGATTCGGCGTAAAAACCGCCTTTTCCTTCCCGCGCAATATGGAAGCCACCCGGGCAGCAACCCTGCCCAAAATTTTCTCTTCGGCATCGATTAAAAACCACTTCCGTTCCACACTTTCGGGCTTAACAAATACTGTCTTCATCCTCGGAGCTTGCCATGAAAGGCACAAGCGTGTCAAGAGGCTTCACTTCGTGAAGCCTCTTGGCTCTTCGGGTCAAGGGGATAAACCCCTTGGCTCTTCGGGTCAACTAGGTCATCCTTAATTAAAAACCCAGATGATGTGTCAAGATTGTAAGCATTTTTGCAGCAAAAATGTTTAGTGTAATTACTTGCAATATAATGAATTACAAGGCTTTTGTAGCATTTTTTGTAAGCCATATTGACAAATTATTGTTCGTCGTTTTATCATTAAAAATATGAAAAATACTTGGGAACATATCTCTTTTCGGGAGAAATGGAAGATAAACGAAAAGATTGCAAATCTTCTTGGGCAATGCTATGCCTACGTAAATGCTATGCTCAATATACCAATCAGGCCTGATTATAATAAAGAACTGCATATCGTATCTTTTAATAAAGGCGCATTGGCCACCACCGCAATAGAAGGAAATACCCTGACAGAGAAAGACCTGACAATAATTCAAAGCGGGAAAAATCTGGAGCCAAGCAGGAGATATCTACAGATAGAAGTTGAAAATGTAATTGGAGCATTTAGAACTATTTACAATGAGCTTATCCGTGAAAAGAAAGCGACCATCATATCGCCTGAGCTTATCAAACATTTTCATGAAATGATAGGTAAGGATATAGGGGACGCCTTTGGCGGCAATCCGGGGCAGTTCCGCAGGCAAAATGTCATTGTTGGAGTGGTATATAGGCCCCCTCCGTTTGAACAGGTTGAGAGTTATGTCTTGAAGCTCTGTGATTGGCTTCGCAAGGTATTTCATTATGATACCGGTCAGAATTTTGATGATGCCGTCATTCAGGCAATTATTACCCATGTATATATAGCGTGGATACATCCGTTTATGGACGGAAATGGAAGGACAGCAAGGCTCTTGGAATTTTACCTGATTTTAAGAGCAGGTATCCCAAGTTTTGCATCCCACATTTTATCAAATTACTATAATGATACAAGGACTAATTACTATAAGCAGATTGAACAGGCAACAGAAACAGGAGACTTGAGCTCTTTCATTGAATACGCCTTGGAAGGGTTTCGTGACGGCCTTGAACAAACTCTGAGGCTGATCCACGAGAAGCAAATGAAATCCACATGGAATAACTATGTTCATGATTCAATAGAAGAAATAGAAAGTAAAAACAAGAAAAGTATAAGACGCTTGCGACAGCTTGCGTATTTTATCCCCGCAGACCGTTTTTATAGCCCCGAAGATATCAGGCTTCTTTCAGGAGAAATTGCTGAAGCATATATGCACTTAAACCTGATTACCCTCCGCCGGGATTTAGATCTTTTGGTTGAAAAAGGCATATTAAAGACAGAGAGAGGGAAATACCGGGCCAATTATGAGCAACTGCATAGCTTTTTACCTGAATCTGCTGCTCTGATTAAGAAGCATTATTAGAATTTTGCAATTTGTATATTCTACCAGATTCAATGGTTTATACATTTCTTACATATTGTCAATGGCATTTACAATATGTAAACTTGCACTTATCTACACAACCTTGTTGGTCATTTCTCCGATTCTGTCAATTTCTAGGCGGATTGTATCTCCTCGTTCAAGCAGATGTCCGTTTTCCATTCCGCAACAGTTGGGAATTGTACCTGTTGCCATGAATTCACCTGCGTAAACCCTCTCGCCTTCTGATGCATAGGAAACAGCCCTGCCGATACTGTGTGTAAATTCATTCATCTGCCCTGTTACAATCAACTTGCCATTGATAAAAACCCTGGTTTTGATATCGGTTAAATACGGCAGTATTTCATCCGGTGTAACCACAACATTTGATATCGCATTGGCAAAATCCTTTGATTTACACGGACCGAACCCGGTGCTTTTCATCTCATGGTACTGCACATTGCGGGCGCTAAAATCGTTGAAAATGCAAAATGCACCGATTGAATCCAGGGCCTCTTGCTCTGTTGCATTAAAAATATCTTTGGTGATAATCATCCCCAGTTCCAGCTCATAATCCAAAAGTGTGGCATATTTGGGGTATGTGATTGTCTCGCCATCACCAAAAAAAGACAGGATGTTTCCCTTATAGTAAATGGGATTCTCATAAAAGGCCTTCTTTGGCTTAAGTGCAGGGAAAGGACGCCTAAACACAGCTTCATAAGCTCTTACAATAGGGAAAAGATTTTTCATGGTGAATCTGACCATCCCGCGGGAGCTATTAATCACATGCCGCTCCGATAGCATGAAATCTCGATAAAATCTGGGGCTAAAGGGCATCACTTCCTGCATGTCCCCGGTTTGAGTGCATTTGCTGATGTCTGTTTTAGTGATAAGAGAATCAAGTTTGTTCCGGTTTTCCGAAAGCCTCTGCAAAAAAGCTATCAAGTCATCAGCAGTTTCAGCTAACGATGAATATTCCTTACTGCCATCGTTAGGTGTAATTTCAAGGAGCTTCTTTATGACCACCCAATGACCATCATGTAAGAAGGCCAGGGATTTATCATTTTTGCCATCATTTATGATAAGCTTTTTAATCTTCATATTGATTACCTCCTTATTTGAACGCTAATGCGAGCGTTAGTCATCCAGTATTGCGACAAGCCGTATCGGAGCTGCTGAGCAGCCAACCAGCGGAAGCGGCATTGCCATTACCTTAAAGCCGTCTTTTGGAAGCTGCTTAAGCCCGACAACCTGCTCAATATGACAGTAAGGTTTTTTCAAACCTACCAGATGTCCTTCCCAAAACAAATTTGCATTATCTTCTTTCTTGGCGAGTTTGGCCAATTTTGCCAATGGCCGATCCCATCCCCATTGGTCAATTCCCATTACCTGCACACCCCGGTCAATCAGCCACTCGGTGGCTTCTGCACTTACACCCGTACCATTGGGGTAATATTCTTTTGTGCCCATAAAGCGATCACCATCTGTTCTGATTAAGACAATAGTACCTTGCGTAATTTTCAAGTTATTATCTTTTACATAATTTTCTACATCAGCTTTGCTGATAATCTCCATGTCTTTTTTATGAGTCATATCGATTACAACACCGGGGCCATAAAACATTTCAAGAGGAAGTTCGTCAATGGTTGCAGCTCGTTTACCTCCGGATTCAGGTCCATAATGCCAAGGTGCATCAACATGTGTTGTTGAATGCACTCCCATGTGTTTGATTGTGTCATCTGCCCAACCATCCCAGCCCTTGGGTTTATACTTCGAGCGTAAGCCAAGGAAAGGTAATAACCTTCCTCCCTGCTTGTGGCTTTTATGTTTTATTTTTACCCTCATTACAAAAAATTCATTGGGATAGTATTTAATCGGCTTAGACAGGTCAATAATTCTTGCCATTTAGTCCCTCCTTAATAACAGGAGCAATAGTATCACTAAAATCTCCTTGAATCTATCCCGGTTTTACAGGATAATCCTCCTGTGAGCAAATTTCAGCGGGTTCTGTTATTCATCCTCCTGTTTGGTACGATGCTGATATTCGGAATGGTCGAAAATTTTAAAGGGGTATCTTTTCCGTTAATCAGGGGCGAGTTCGGCGCATCTTGGGAGCAGATGGGCCTTATGATATCGATGATTTCGATTTTCTATACAGGTTTTAGTGTTCTTGCAGGCATTTTTCTTGGGCGTTTTGGGGTAAAGCCTTCGTATCTGCTTGGGTTCAGCATTATTTCTGCCGGGTTTCTTGCGGTGTTTTATCTCCCCGGCTTTTTTCTTACTGCAAGCGCCCTGCTTCTTGCATCAGCGGGATTTGGATTTTTCGAAATAAGCATTAATGCCCTTGCCTCAAAGCTCTTCGTAAAAAGAGCAGCGCTCCTAATGAATCTGCTCCACTCCTTTTATGGCTTTGGTGCAGTAATCGGGCCTATAGCAGCGGGATATATTGCAGGCAGTGTGGGCCTAAGCTGGCGGCATGCCTACCTGTTTACCTTGCCGGTATCGCTTGCATTATTAATCCCTGCGATTATCATTCGCTTTCCGGAAGATCCAAGAGACATCGGAGTGGAACAAGAAAAGCGCAGCAGCTTCTTTGATACATTGCGATCTCCCCTGGTGTGGCTCATGGCTATCACCTTGAGCATTATGGTCACAGTTGAAATGAGCAGTGCCAACTGGGGAACCATGTACTTCCAGGATATATACGGTTTTGATCCAAATACAGACGGAGCAACCTTCCTCTCAAGATTCTTCATGCTTTTTACAATTTCGCGCCTTATCTGCGGTTTTGCAATCGAGAAGATAGGTTACATGCGTGCCTTGCTCGGCGCTGCGATAATTTCTTCACTTGTCTTTATCATAGGGTTTTTACTCGGAGAAACAGGTATTTTAGTACTGCCTGCTCTCGGCTTTTTCGCCGCAATTTACTGGCCAACCCTAATGGCGGTGACATTCATCCGGTTCGGCAAAGACGCCCCCATCTTCTCAGGTGCTGTCATTGCAATAAGCGGCATTTTCTTTGCATCGATACAATTCTTAACCGGTCTTATCAACAGTTACTTCGGCTCTGCATGGGGTTACCGCTCGAATCTGGTTTATTCGGTGATTCTGATAGCATTGCTGGTGGTTTTACAGAAGAAACTTGTTGATTCTAAGTGATTTTACTCTAAGCAAAAGTAATTAAGTATGATATAATTAGAATAACATGGCAATAACAGAAACCGACACCAGAGAATATAAGCGCCAAGTACCTGATGATGTCGAAAAGTCAGTAGTCGCTTTCTTGAACGGCCTTGGTGGTGAAATATATATAGGTATTGATGATATGCACAATGTGGTGTCACCCAGGCAAAATTTAACATTCCGTCAGCTAAGAATATTTTACGAAGAAAAGCATAATACACTAAATATCGATAATTTGCTAGAAAACCTAGATTTTTATACAGAAGATGGAAAATTTAACTATGTTGCTTATTTAATGGCGGACAATAACGGTGTTTCTGTAAAAATGGTGCAATATAGCGGAACTGATAAAGTTACCATACTAAAGAAAACTGAATGTGGTAATTACTCTTTAGTAAAAGCTGCTTATGCCATGCTGGATGCTCTAGATATTTATAACCAAACTGCAGTGGAAATAAAGTACCCGGAACGCATCGAAACAAGGCTTGTAGAGCCCATAGCCTTACGAGAGGCAGTTATAAACGCTATTATTCATAATGATTATATTCGAGGAGCCTACCCGGTAGTTGAGTTTTATTCGGATCGTGTTGAAGTTACTTCTTCCGGTGGCCTTCCTTTAGGACTTACCCCGGATGCATTTTTTAAAGGAAAGTCCTTGCCCCGAAATCGTGAGATAATGCGGATATTCACGAACATGGAACTTGCAGAACAGCTTGGGTCAGGGATGCATCGCATAATGCAATACTACAAGCCGGAAGACTATACGATTGATGATACATTTATTACCGCACGATTTAAATATAATCAGCATGCCCTTGATAGTTTAAACGGTCAGGTAAGTACGGAGAAAGTACGGAGAAAGTACGGAGAAAGTACGGAGAAAGTACAGTAAAGAATGTCAAGTTTTCTGAAACCCAAAAACAGATAATTGAGCAAATAACCAAAAATAACCGGATAACCATTGATGCATTAGCAACTGTACTAAATGTAAGCACGAGTACTATAGAAAAAAACATCAAACAACTAAAAGAGGTGGGTATATTATTACGTCTTGGTGGTGATAAAGGTGGTTCCTGGGAGCTTCTTAATGACTAAATCTAAGTGATTTTACTCTAAACGTTTAGAGTAAAAGTTATAAAAAATCATACAGTGTGCATTATTTTATACAGCCTATACCCCCCGCTAAGGTTAAATACCTCAAAGCCGTTCTGCATTAAAATCCTGGCTGCGATATAACTGCGCACACCACTATGGCAGTGCACATACACGGACTTACTCTTATCAAGCTCATCCATGCGAGCCCGCAAGTTCTCAAGCGGGATGTTCACAAAGCCGGTAATACTGCCGCTTGCTGCTTCGCCGGGGTTGCGGACATCAATAAGGTTAAGACTGCCGTCCCGGGGAAGGGCATCGACGTCGTGCCAGTGGAACTGTTTAACCATTCCCTTAAGTACGTTCTCAATTGCATAACCTGCCATGTTCACGGGGTCTTTGGCAGAGGAGTACGGTGGCGCATAACAGAGTTCAAGCCCGGTCAGGTTAGAGGCTGTCATTCCTGCGCGGATTGCTGTTGCAAGCACATCGCAGCGTTTATCAACCCCGTCAGAGCCAAGTATCTGCGCTCCGAGGATCTTACCGCTCCCCAACTCAAAAATCACCTTAATCGACATCTGACGAGAACCGGGGTAATACCCCGCATGGCTGCCAAGGTAGAGGAAGACCTTATCGTAAGAAAGGCCAAGCCTCTTTGCTGTTTTCTCGTTAATCCCTGTAGAGGCCACGGTCATGTCAAAGACCTTGATAATGGCAGAACCTTGTGTGCCGCCATACTCGGACTTAACTCCGCAGATATTATCTGCAGCTATACGAGCCTGCCTGTTTGCAGGGCCTGCGAGGGGAACCATGGCCTTCTGCCCTGTTACAAAGTCTGTCACTTCAACAGCATCCCCGACAGCGAAAATATCAGGATCAGAACTGCGCATGTTTTTATCTGTAACAATCCCGCCTCTCTCGTTTAACTCAAGCCCCGAATCCCTTGCAAGGGCAGATTCCGGTTTTACACCGATGGCCAATATTACCATGTCGGCTTCCACACTACCCTTTTGCAAAACTATACTAAGGCCGGTATCAACCTCAACTATCTTTTGTACTCCATTATTCAAATAAAGTTCGATATCGTTCTTCTTTAAATAATGATGTACCTCAGTGACCACATCAATATCAAGCGGAGCTATCACCTGATCAGATAACTCTATAATGCTGACCTTAAGTCCTGCCTCCCGGAGGTTCTCTGCCATCTCTATCCCGATAAACCCGCCGCCAATTACTGCAGCTCTCCCGGGGCGGTTTTTCGCAATATACTCTTTGATGCGATCAACATCGGCCACATTACGCAAGGTAAAAACATTCTGAAAATCAAAACCTTCCACGGGCGGCTTAATGGGCGCAGCCCCCGGGGCAAGGATCAACTTATCGTAATTTTCGCTGTAAACTTCGCCGGTCTTTAAATTTTTTACTTCAATAGTTTTTTCACTGCGATCAATCGAAAGCACTTCACTCAAGACTCTTACATCAACATTAAAACGCCGCAGGAAACTCTCCGGGGTTTGCAGGAGGAGTTTTGTACGTTCGGAAATTGCCCCACCGATATAATACGGCAAGCCGCAGTTTGCAAAGGAGATATGCTCCCCCCTCTCGAACATGATAATCTCGGCATGTTCATCCAGTCTGCGGAGGCGAGCTGCTGCTGTTGCTCCCCCCGCCACTCCGCCTATGATTAGTACTTTCATCATTCAACTCCTATAAGCCAATCCAAAACATTAATAATGCGAATGCCCTCATTGATCGCCGGAGGATCATCATCCATAATCAGCAAATATTTTGGATAACTATCCTTTACAGCACGTAAAGAGCGTAATTCCCGTTCAAGGGTTGCTTCATCACGTGTCAAATCTTTTCAATAGACTGAAAAGTTTCCAAGAAATGCCAAGTTTTTTCAGTGGACTGAAAATAATCTAGTTTTCTTTGGAATGCTTCTTCTCATCAATCCGGTCTTTGATATCGGAAATGCCTGCGAAGACTAGAATCAGGCCGATTAGGCCCGCGAGTATGGGTAAACTGCCCCTCAAGAAGGCCAAAACATCGTCAGACCAGCCAAGACCTGCAGGCAGAATCGTTAAAACAGCCGCTAGAATCACTGCAAAACCAAGAATCAAGGCTTTCATGTTATCTCCATTTTCGATTTTCGGATTTTCGGATTATCTATGCCGGTATTTTCGGAGCACCATCACAAAAAGAGCGGCAATAATCAGGGTTACGGGCAAGACGCCAAGCAGAACTGAGAGAATAAAATGAGTGTCAATAAGGCCGATCCTGCCAATAATGATATAAATCGATTCCACATAAGCTGCAATCGTGCCAAGAATAATCAGCATCCAGGCAATATCTCTGGTTCCGGGCCAAAGCATTATGGCCAGAAAAGAAGCAAGAGTACCCGGAATAAGACGGGAAAGTATATAAACTGCCTGTGCCCAATCCATATTACAAGTATTCCCAATTTAATGCAGAATTACAAGAGTGAGGTTTTTCGCCCCACCTATGATATAATATTTTTGGAGGTATTCAATGGGAAGCACTTTTCCGATAGCCGAGGTTCGCGGGCAATTTCCTGCACTTAAGAGGATGCATAATGATAAGCAGGTGGTATATTTTGATGGCCCCGGGGGCTCCCAGTTTACTGAAGGCGCAATCAAGGCCGTAAGTGATTATATGAGGGGAGGTGCTGCGAACCTTCACGGGCATTTCCCGACAAGCCGCGAAACCGAAGCTCTAGTAAATAAGGCAAGGGATGATATAAGCACCTTATTTAATGCAGGCAATAGCGCAATTGCATTCGGCCCGAATGCCACCACGATGATGTTCCATACAAGCAGGGCATTGGCAAGGCAATGGAAAGAGGGTGATGAGATTCTATTATCAGAGTTGGAGCATCACTCTAATATCGATTCATGGAGAACTGCCGCTGAAGACAGGGGGGTCAAGGTAAAATACATTCCTCTTGATACAAAGACCCTCACCTTGAATCTGGACACATTGCCGGGTCTGTTAACACCAAAGACAAAGTTATGCGCCATCGGCATGGCGTCTAACTGTATAGGTACTATAAGTGATGTCAAAACAATTTCGGAGCAGGCAAAAAAAGTGGGAGCATTGATAGCTGTTGACGCTGTTCATGCAATTCCCCATCTATATGTTGATATGCAAGAAATTGGAATTGATATGTTATTCTCTTCTGCATATAAGTTTTTCGCTTCTCATGTGGGAATGGCTATTATCAGAAAAGATCTTTTCGATAGTCTAAATGTTTATAAGGTAGAGCCTGCCCCGGATTATATTCCCGATCGTCTCGAAATAGGCACTCAGAATCATGAAGGCATTCCTGCCGTATCTGCCGCAGTGCAATTTATCGCAAGCCTCGGCAGCGGCTCATCACTAAAGGAAAAAATAATCAGCGGGTATCGGGCCCTTGAAGAACATGAAAACGAAATTGCAGACCATATCCGCAGCGAGATGAGTAAGATTAAGGGGATTACTCTTTTTCAGGCAGGGAAAAATATACCAAAAACGCCAACCATCGCGTTTTTAGCAGAGGGGATATCGCCTAAGGATTTTTGTGTGCGAATGTGCGAGGAGCATAGTGTTTTTATTGCCGAGGGGAATTTTTATGCGAAGACCCTTGCTGTTAAGCTAGGTCTTGGTGAGAACGGCGCATTTATTCGTGCAGGCATGGCCCCATACAATACCATGGAAGAGGCGGAACGCTTTCTTATAGGTGTGCGCGATATTATGAGTACAATAAAATGATAAGCAAAATCCCTGAGATTGATACAGTTGAATTGCATTACTTTAAAGAAAGCGACGATCGAAAACAGGTATCAAAGATACCTTTCCTAAAGATAATCGACCAGACTTTACTGCCGGGCAAAATTGAGTTTCTTTATTTAAGCGAAACAGAAGAAATAAGGGAGGCGATTTATCTTTTAAAAGTAAGAGGTGCGCCTGCAATCGGTGTAGCTGCCGCTATCGGGATTTATGTCATTGCAGAGCGCATTGAAACCGAAAATTATGAAGAGTTCTTTAAGTCCTTCGATACGACCAAGGCAAGGCTTGCCTCTGCAAGACCTACTGCGGTGAATCTTTTTTGGGCCCTTGAGAGGATGGCGAAAGTCGTAACAGAGAATAGGGAAGCAGGGGTCAAAGTAATTAAGGGCCTCTTAAAAAAAGAAGCAGAAAATATTCGTGATGAAGATATCGAGGCCTGTCGTAAAATCGGTGAACATGGCCTTAGCCTTATTAAAGACGGAGACGGCATTCTTACCCACTGTAATGCAGGCCGCTTAGCAACGGTAAGATACGGCACTGCCCTTGCTCCGATTCATCTCGGGCGGGAGAAGGGCTATAACTTCAGGGTTTATACCGACGAAACAAGACCACTGCTCCAGGGTGCAAGACTTTCAGCCTTTGAGCTATATGTCGCAGGTGTTGACACAACTCTAATCTGCGATAATATGGCTTCAACAGTGATGAAAAAGGGCCTTATACAGGCTGTTTTTGTAGGCTGCGATAGATTAGCGGCTAACGGCGATGTTTGCAATAAAATCGGTACATCAGGTGTAGCAATACTTGCTAAACACTATGGCATTCCCTTTTACTCATTCCTTCCTGTTTCAACCATAGACATGTCTTTAAAAACAGGAGATGACATCGTCATCGAAGAGAGGGATGCAGGGGAAGTAACGGACATGTGGTATAAGGAACCGATGGCCCCAAAGGGGGTGAAGGTTTTTAACCCGGCTTTTGATGTCACAGATAATGAACTTATTACTGCTATTGTAACAGAGCGAGGTATAATCCGGCCTCCTTTCGATAAGGGCCTAAGAGATATAATGGGCGCTAATCCCTAAAGTGCCTTGTGCCCGTAAAGACCATTGCAAGGCCAAGTCTGTCGCAGGCTTCGATAACGAGCTTATCGTTGATTGAGCCCCCGGGCTGGATTATCGCTTTTATTCCCGAGACTGCCGCAGCTTCAACTCCGTCAGGGAAGGGGAAGAATGCATCGGAAGCCAGGACCCGTGCGGGATTGTCGGCCCCCGTAACAGCGGCGCTTCTCTCAAGAGCCTGCTCGGTGGACCAGATGCGGTTCACTTGGCCGCCTCCAATGCCTGTAGCCGCTAAGTCCTTAATAACCATTATTGCGTTTGATTTCACAAAGCTTACAGCCCTCATGCCGAAAACAAGATCCGGGATGTCTTCAGGTGCAGGAGAAGCGCGGGTTACCACATCCCATTTATCAAGAAGCTTTCTGTCGGTATCTTGAACTACAAGACCGCCGTCAATAGAGAAAAATTCTCTTTCGTCCGAAGGTGGTTTTTTTGCCCTTATCAATCTTAGATCTTTCTTTTTCTTTAAGATGTCCAGGGCGCTTTCATCAAAATTCGGGGCAATTACAATTTCAAGGAATATATCTTTTAATTTATTTGCCGTTGCAGCATCCACCGGAACAGTGCAGGCAATTATACCGCCGAAGATGGAAACAGGATCGCAGGCGTGGGTTTTTTCGAAGGCTTCTAATAGGGTGTCTCCGAGTGCTATACCGCATGGAGTATTGTGCTTAACTGCAACACAGGAGGCCATTTTTTCAACACCGGGTATATACTGCTCAAGACCTGCTCCGCTAAAAGCACAGGCAGCCTTCCAGGCAATATCCATATCACGAATATTATTGAAGCCCATCTCCTTACCGTGGAGCTGCTCCATTCCGGAAATTGCGCCCCCGCTTGAAGTGTCCAGATACAGGGCCGCTCCCTGGTGGCTGTTTGCGCCATAACGGAGAGAGGGGCCCTTCTTCATTGAAAGGGGAAAGTACAGCGGGTACTCTGCTTCGGGTGAGTCGGTTTCGAGGAGAAAGCGGGAGACACTTGCATCGTAGGCTGAAGTAAGATTGAAGACCTTGCCCGCAAGACGTTTCTTTAGTTCCACGGGGACATTTCCCGGAGACTTGCCTGCCGTTAAGCCGGCGATGACCTTCGCATAGTCTTCCGGGTCTGTGAGAACAACTACATCATTAAAGTTCTTCGCTGCAGAACGCAGCATCGCAGGTCCGCCTATGTCTATGAACTCGATCGTTGCATCTTCGGTGAGTCCTTCACGGACTTTCTCAAAAAAAGGGTAAAGGTTGACGCAGACAAGATCGATTGTTT
The DNA here is from genome assembly GCA_009777995.1 of Treponema sp. Taxonomy (GTDB): domain Bacteria; phylum Spirochaetota; class Spirochaetia; order Treponematales; family Breznakiellaceae; genus WRKT01. The sequence goes on from WRKT01000005.1 coordinate 19,343, forward strand.
CAATTTTTAACTTCTCTAGGGTTTCCATGTGGGCCGGCTCATCACGACAGGCAAGGATACCCGCATGAACTGCAGGGTGCAGGGTCTTAACCCTTCCGTCAAGACATTCGGGAAAACCCGTTACGGCAGAAACATCTATAACGGGGATTTTATTATCACTAAGGTATTTAGCGGTACCGCCGGTGGAAAGAATCTCCCAACCTGCGCCTGCAAGAAAGGTCGCAAGTTCAATGATCCCGTCTTTATTATATACGCTTATAAGTGCCCGGTTATTCATGGGGTGAGTATATATCCTTTATGGGGTTTATACTATTGTCACTTCCAGATCGAAGCCTCTGCGAGCGATTACTTTGCAGGGCAGTTTCGCACCGAGTGTAAGAGTTTTTTCGGTAAGGATTATGGCTGTGCCGTCAACCTCGGGGGCCTGACAGGGCAGGCGGCCAAGGTAGAGAGCAGATTCATCACTGTCAAAAGCCGGCTCGAACCTCTCTTCCACGATGACTTCAGAGCTTCTACCGACAAGGCGATCGATTTGTTTTTCGGTGATGGGGATCTGCATTTCTTCAAGGAGGCTCTTTCGTAATGCTGCCGTTTTTTTCGTGACTCGTCCCTTCATGTCATAAGCTGGAGTGCCTTCCTCGCGTGAATAGGTGAAACAGCCCATCCAGTCGAGGCTTGCCTTTCTTTGAAAATCAAGGAGCAGGGCGAAGTCTTCTTCGGTTTCGCCGGGGAAGCCGGTAAGAAAAGTACTGCGAATGACTGCATCGCTTAAGCGGCCCCGGATTTTCTCGATTAGTCCAAGATAATTTTCTGCGGTCCCGCTGCGATTCATTGCCTTTAGAATTTTCTCTGAGCTGTGCTGGAAGGGAATATCAAAGTAGGGAAGAAAGCGCCTGTCCCCCTCCATGATATCAAGGATGGACAAGGGGAAATGATCCGGGTGGATATATAGAAGCCTTACCCAAAAGTCCCCGTTAAGCCCTGAGAGGGCCTGCATCAGGGCAGGAAGGGATTTCCCGCTGCCGGGGAAATCCCTTCCGTAGGAGCCAAGGTCCTGGCCGATTAAACAAAGTTCCTTTATTCCGCGTTCAAGTAAGGTTTTACATTCTTCAACAAGACTTTCGATCGGACGGCTTTTAAATCTGCCCCGGATTAGGGGTATTGCGCAGTAACTGCAGTTATTATCACAGCCGTCACTGATTTTTACATAGGCGGAGCCGGGCAGGGAGAGCAGGGGGCGGGCGCCGGCCCCCGGGTCGGGTCCCCCACGGAGCGCGGCTTCACAGCGTTCCCCACGGCGAACCTCACGGCGGTCTCCGGAGCGCGCGACCCCCGAGTCAGGTCCCCTACGGCCGCGGCCGGCTGCAAGTGCAGTTACCGCTTCGACAATGCCCGGCAGATCGTCAATCCCAAAGATGGCGTCTGCCTCGGGGAGCTCAACGGAGAGCTCTTCTTTATAGCGCTGGGCAAGGCATCCTGCAAGGAGTATCTTTTTTCCGGGGAATAGCTTATGCCAGGCTAGAACGGCATCTATCGATTCTTTTTTCGCACTCTCAATAAATCCGCATGAATTAACGATTATAAGGTCTGCCTCTTCGGCACTTTCTTCAGAGATAAAACCTGCCCCATTAAGGGAGGCCATCATATTCTCTGCATCAACCTGATTTTTCGCACATCCGAAGGGGTCAAGGAAATATCTCATTCCAATCTGATAAACACAAGGCGGAAATTATTATCCTCATCCCTTACCCAGCGAAGATCGGCAGCAACAACCTCTCCGGGCCCCCCTGCGTCAAAGGGGATGGTGCGGCCTTGAGCTATCACTTGCATCCTGACTGCCTGTGCATTGGAAATGCCCATGCGGATTCCGTTCTGAGCAGTTACACTTATTTCCTCCCCCCTCTGATAAAAACGCTCATTACGGTCAGGCCTGTCAAGTTCAAAGAGAATTTGATAACGGAACAGGCAAAAGCCCTGAAAAGAGGTTTGAAGGATGAAAGGAAAGGGATTTAGAGAAGTAAGAAGCACGGTTGGAGTATCCCTGCTTATGCTCACTGTTTCAAAGGGTATATCAATAAAACCGGTTTCTTGCGGACGGAATTCCTGTTCAAACCGGAGCAAGGCGCCCGATAAGCTATCATTTTTTACAAAATCTGCAGCAAAAATGCGCAGGGAGTGGAACTCATCATCACTTAAATTTACCGTAACTTCCTGACCAAGATCGAGCATTACAGGTCCCCTCGGTGTAGTAATTGTTACCGCTTCGCCAAGACCTGCAAAAACAAGCCTATAAGAGATATTCCCGTCGTTTATAAGAATGGAATCTCCTATATAAAATCTTCTTTCAAGAAAATCGGTAGTTAAAATAAACTCGGAAGCTGTTCTTTCAGGAGGGGGCGCAGCCTCAATCCTTTCGGTGGGAACACGCGGAATCAGAAAAACAACTATGGCAAGAGCTGTAAGCACTGCAATAATACCGACAAGAATCCCGATAATTTTTGGGGCCTGAGAAGGCTTTCTAAGTAATTGCTCCACCGGAACGGGCTGCTCCCGTATGACTATGGAGCGGTATAGCTGTAAAAGCTCCTTCGGATCCAGACCAAGAAACTCACCGTAATTTTTTATGAACCCAAGCGCATAAGGCTCGCCCGGGAAAACGGAGAAGTCCTCCTTTTCCAGTGCAGAAAGGTATCTTGTGGAGATATTTGTTTCATCGGAAATAAAGTTATAGTCCCAGCCCTTCTCTTCTCTGGCAGTCCTTAACTTTTTACCCAGTGATTCCACCGGTATTCTCCTCTTTAAGCAGTTTAATCAACATCACGGAAAAGAAAATTATTATACAGATTTGCTGTCGGAGGCGGATTATATGCGAAACGCTGCTCGGGTATTCCGACATTGGTTCTGACATTCAGAAAATCAAATCGCACAAGGGCATCCGCAATGGTTCTGCCCTCAATTCGCCTAATAATTTGCGTTTGGGGATTAATGCTTAAAATTATCTCCCTAAACCCTTCCGAAGAAAGACGTCTTGTAAGTCTTAGTTTAATGACGGGCTCCCTGTCTCTCTCGTCAAGGGGTACAGGCTCAGGTCCGACAAGGAAGGCGGCAACATAACCGCGTCGCAGGAGTTGAAGGCCCTGTGCAGATGCCATTGAAGCCCCAACAGTGCTTAATCGCCTTGCAGGAGGAACAGTCTGATTCAGAGTTGCCCTTAGATCGGGAAGGTAAATTGTAAGGGTTTCACCGTTAAAGACCATTACCTGTTCTGCAGGATTTGTAAAGTCAATACGCATAAAGAAGGGATCAAGATAACTTAAATTCCCGGCCATTTCAGGTGCAGTTCCCGAGCGGATAATTACCTGGGCTTCATAATCCCTAATATTTGCATAATGCTCTGATACAATTTCAAGGTACCTTTCAGCAGTAATAATTTCCTGTGCGGATATGAAAAATCCCGAAAAAAAGAAGAAAAGAGCCATAAAAAAACTAATTTTACTGAACATCTTCATGTTTTTATTCTATATTATGGAAGGGTCATATTCAAGGGGGTAATAAAAAAGCAAAAATCTTAAAAAACTCCACGTCAAATCTTTCAGCGACAGAAAAATCGCCGGAGGCTATTTGCCAAATAAAAAAAAAGTCTTGATAATTCAACGTTATGGTTAGGCAATTATGAGCGATACGATAATGGGTGTCAATATTAAGAGTCTATTCAGCAGAAACTTGAAGCGGCTCAGGAAGGCAGCTAATATTTCTCAAATTAAGCTGTCTTCCATAACGGGGCTTACACACAACTTTATTAACGATATTGAGCATGGAAAGAAGTGGGTATCGGCTGAATCACTGGGGAAACTGGCTGTCGCACTAAAGGTGGAACCGTACCAGTTTTTTCTTTCTGAGTCCAAATGGAACGACCGCGGAGCAGAAATTTTTTCTCTTTACCTGGAGGATTTTTCCGATTCTATTTCGAAGATGGTAAATGAGTATCGGAATCGTTATCTTGCAGGGGAGGAAGATCTAGAAGTGCCCTAAACTCCGTATCGTCCAGGGTTTCCTTTTCGAGCAGTGCAACAGCAACACAGTCAAGAATCTGCCTCTTTTCCTCGAGGATCTTTTTGGCCCTTGCAAATTCGGTATCAATAATACGAGCAATTTCTTCGTCAATATACTGCTGGGTACTCTCGGCATATTCCCTCTGGAAAACGGGGTCATTCCTCTCCTGGCCCGTCATGCTCATGCCTCGTGAAGTCAGAGCCACGTTGCGGAAGCGTTCGCTCATGCCGTAGTCTGTGATCATTTTTCGGGCAATGTCTGCCGCCTTGGTGATATCGTTTGCAGCACCGGTTGAATATTCCCCCGAGACCATTTCTTCGGCAATGCGCCCGCCAAGCAGGATGCCGATTCTCCCGAGAAGGTCCGACATGGTTACTGTATAACGATCTTCAAGGGGGAGCTGCAGGGTATAACCAAGGGCAAAGCCCCGGGGAATGATCGAAATTTTTTGCACGGGGTCTGCGTTCGGGGTAAAGGCTGCAATCAGAGCATGGCCTGCCTCATGGTAGGCCGTTAGTTTGCGCTCCTGGGGCTTTATCACCCTGTTCTTCTTCTGTAAACCTGCAACAGTCTTCTCGATGGCCTCATCGAAATCACGCTGGATAACTTCCTTACGGCCTGCCCTTACTGCAAGCAGGGCCGCTTCGTTAACGATGTTCGCAAGATCGGCCCCCGAAAAGCCTGAGCTGACCCGTGCAACTGCTTCAAGGTTGACGCTTTTGTCGATTTTAACATTTACCGAGTGAATCTTAAGAATCGCCTCGCGGCCTTTTAAATCGGGCCTGTCGACAAGGACCTGCCTGTCAAAGCGGCCCGGGCGCAGCAGGGCGGGATCGAGTACGTCGGGGCGGTTTGTAGCCGCTAGAATGATGAGCCCGCTGCTTCCGTCGAAGCCGTCCATTTCAACAAGGAGCTGATTTAAGGTCTGTTCCCTCTCGTCATTGCCCCCTGCAATATGGTTGACCCTGCTCTTACCGATTGCATCAAGCTCATCGATAAAGATGATACCCCCGCCCTTGTCCCTTGCCTGTTTAAAAAGGTCGCGAACACGGGCTGCACCTACACCGACAAACATTTCGACAAATTCGGCGCCGGAAATCCTAAAGAAGGAGACACCGGCCTCCCCTGCAACAGCCCTTGCAAGAAGGGTCTTCCCTGTTCCGGGCGGGCCGATAAGCAGGACTCCCCTTGGAATCTTACCGCCAATCTCGGTGTATTTTTTGGAGTTTTTCAGGAAGTCAACAACTTCCATCAGCTCTTCCTTGGCCTCGTCAACCCCTGCAACATCATTGAAGCGTGTGACTATATCACCTTCTGCAACAATTATCGCCTTATTCTGCCCGACAGACAGCACATTTCCCCCCATATTGCCAATGCGCTTCATTAAAAAGCGCCAGATAAAGAGGAAGAAGGCTATGGGCAGCACCCAGCTAAAAACGAGGTTAAGAATGGTATTCCCCTGCCTTGAAACTGCATAATAGGAAACATTCATCTCATCCATTAGCTGCAATAGGCCCGGGTCATTTATGGGAACGGTTCTATAAACTCTGTCGTTTGAATCTCTTACTCTGGAAGAGGGCATATTAATATTATCAACAGGTCTGCTTAAGGTGAAACCTGTAAAGTGGGACTCGGTTAACTCAACACGCCTAATTTCGCCGCTTGCTATTCTTGATCTGAACTCCGAATAGTCAATCGTGGGGCTTGGCTGTCTAAAAAAAACAAAATTAAAAAGACTAAGCCCGATCAAAAGGATGACAACATAAATAAGAGAAAATTTCCAGTTTCCAAAGGGCTTTAACTCGGGGAATTTCGGTCCCTTCCCTCCGCCAAACGGAAAACCGGGGCCGGAATCATCATTATCTTGCTTCTTCTCAGGATCATCAGGCCCGAACTCATTCATACTATAACTATGGTCGATTACAGTGAAACTTGCAATCCCTTTGCCGGATTGGAAAAATGATATAAGATGAAAATATGAAAATAAAACCATATCGCAGAAAAGCAAACTTTTATGAAACCGATCAAATGGCAATAATTCATCATTCAAATTATATAAGATGGTTTGAAGAAGCCAGAGTGGATTTTCTTGATCAAATAGACTTTAGCTATAAGAAGGTCGTTGAGTACGGCATAGAGTTTGGTATTCTGTCTGTTTACTGTGAGTATAAGTCGATGGTGCGTTTTGGAGATATAGTCAGCATTGATGTCTCCCTTTCAGAACTGAAAAATATGAAGATGTCTGTTGATTATAAAATAATTGATGAGGCCTCGGGGGAAATCCGCACAATAGGCAAGACAGGGCATTTTTTCTTTGATAAAAACAAGCAACAGCCTGTCTCTTTAAAGAAGGCGATCCCTGAGCTTTACGAGTTGTTTACCTGCCTGTGTGTATCCCCTCAGAAAGACTGAAACCGGGAGGGGCAAGCTCTTCCCATCGGGATTGCTCGAAAATATCGCTATCAATTCTAAGGAAAAAGTGATGATTAAAGCCCGGCACAGGGTTTAGGCTGTTCTGGATATTAAGGAATGCGGGATTTACCCCGGGGGCATTAATATCCATGCCGGGACGCATCCTGAACATGGTTATGGGGCTCCTTGTAACAATATCCCAGGCCCTAAGTGAATCGGAGAAATAGCCCTGGGCACGGACACGGTAAATATTGTCGCCTGTGCGCTCTGTAAGGGCCTCAAGGGTCACCCCAAGGTTATTCCTTGCAATCATAAGGCGCTCGGTATAATCAAGCATGCTGACATCGTCTGTGGGCGTGATAACGGGGAAAAGCTCACGATCGGCATCCAGTATCTCAAGGAGCTTATCGTAATAGCCCTGGGCCGCAAAATAGTTACCCCTCATGAAAGAAACATTCCCAAGAGCATAAAGCACGCGGTGGTTAAGGGGGACTATGTGGTGGGCCTCTGTAAGACGCTCAAGGGCAGGGCCCCATTGCCTAAGCTGATAATGTGCCGCGCCCATGCGGTAATGCACTTCGGGCGGTGCCCAGCCGTGCTGTTCACTTAGATTATAGTAATAAAGGGCATTCTGCATGTTCCCGTCTCTTGTGAAGAATGCCAAATCTCCCATATCTGCATAAAGCCTGCCAAACTCGGGCGATTGATTCGCTAAACGACGGGCAAGAGCGGTTTGGTAAAGAGTTATCCCCTTCTCAAGCTGCTCTTCGGCGGGGAAGAATTCCCTTCTTTGGATAAGCAGGTCTGCATAACGCCTTAGGGCAAGTATATTATACCTGATGCGCCTGGGGGTTTCTTCTCTTACAAAATCAAATACCCGCAATGCAAGCTCTAACGAAGACCTTTCATCATCATAATTCCCGTATAGCTCATAGTATCTTGCAAGATGATAATAGGTCTCAGGCAGCATTGGATCCTGTTGGACCGATCTTACAAGGATATCTCTTATCCCTGTTATATTCCCAAGAAACTCATGTGGTACCTGCCGTCTCGGCCCGCCGGGACCGAAGTTCCCTTCAGGCACTCCATAGAGGCTTTCAATCCTTTTATCAAGGAAGTATCCACCAAGCTCGGTAAGGGTGGATGCAGAGATCGGATTGCCGAATTCCATGAAATGCGGCTGGAGAAGGAGTACCTGCTCAAGGTCATCTATTCGGATAAAGTATTTTAGCATTCGCTCAAGCAACGGGTCTGAGCTGCCAAAACGTTCCATGTATATTGCAAAGGCCTGACGCGCATACTCAAGGCGTGAAGGATCGTAATCACCCCAAATTAGGTTAATATCCCCGACTGCAAGGAGGGCTTCTCTATCCCAAGGGTTATGATCAAGGATGTTTCGCCTTATTACCCAGTCGGCAAGCTCATAATTTCCGATATAGTACGTCAGCAGCTCTGCATATTCTAAAACTGCCGTCTTATCGGGAATCCCCCGCCTGCTTTTTGTTGCGGAGTAGGTGAACAATTCCAGATACTTTTCTTCCGCAAGGGTATACTGCCTTGCATCCCTAAAGGCTCTTGCATAGGTGAAGAACCAGATCTGTCTTTCGTGTATTCCAAAGGCCTCCCAGAACCGCTCATTTGCCCTTGAATATTCCCCCGCTTCTATCCTTTCAATGCCCATTTTATAAATTCTGTCTGCTCTTATGGGCTTATAAATAAACTGCCAGCATAGATAGGCAATCGAGAAAACGAGTGCACCGAAGAGCATGAACATCTTTAGGACGGGCAGGAAATTGTGGACAAATATATAGGCGAAGCTTGCCTGCTCCGCTTCCAGGGCTTCACCTGAAAGCTTTTGAAAGTCCCTGTGAATGGTTATTGTGCGGTCAAGCAGCCTTCCTGCCAGCTCGGCAGTTTCAACGGCTGATGCCCCGCCCACGAGGAGGGCAACCAGTTTGGACATTTTGTCCGGCGCCACAGCCTGCTCTGCGATGAGTTCTTGGCAGGCAACCCTTAGATTAAGAGGATAGGATGATAGGGTGGTTAGGAATTTTTCAAGTTCATCGCTTGTAAGGTTTATTTCATCGATTTCCGCACCCGCTCCCGCCTCTTCCGGGGCAAGGACGGATTCATCGAAATCCATTCCGGGAATCGGGAAATCTTCTACTTTATCAAAATTATCCCCAAGACCAAACTCGGTGGAAGCATAATCGGGATCAAAACTGTCAAAGGTATCGCCCGGGATTTCTTCGAGGAAGGCTTCGGTATTAAAATTCTGGAATTCTTCATCAAAATCCTGACTGTCATCGCCTACAATGGGCTGACTCACGACAGCTTCGGATTCGAGAGGCTCATCACTTATATTATAATCATCAAGGTTTGTATCGTCTTGGCTGAAATCGGGCGGGGTAAAGTCTTCAAAAGCCGTATCCTCGGTATCGGTAGAGTCTGCCGGCTCCTCGCCCAATTCCGTATCGGCAAAATCCGCCAGTTCTTCGCCAAACTCTGTGTCGGTAAAATCTGTCGGCGCCTCGCCAAAGTCCGTATCGGTAAAATCTACCGGCTCCTCGCTCGGTTCAAAATCCGAAAGGCCCATATCTCCAAGGTCTTCGGATTCTCCAAAGCTCTCCATTGGAGTTTCAATGTCTTCAATAGGGCTTTCCGGTTCTTCAAAAGAACTTTCAAGGTCTCCAAAATCGAAAGTTTCTGTGGTCTCTTCAATATCTGCACTATCTTCGGGGGGGGCGCTTTCTATTTCTGCAGGGGTTTCAAGCTCTTCAGTGAACTCCTCAAGCAGGTCATCGGGAGGGGTAAAATCCTCGATGAAATCCTCTGTAAAATCTTCAATGAAGTCATCTTGTGGAAGGTCTTCTGTCGGCAAAATGTCCGCAGGCGGCTCAAGGTCCGTGAGTGATTCAAAGCCCGTGGCAGACTCAAGGTCCGTAGCCGGCTCAAAGTCCGTTGCCGGCTCAAGGTCCGTAGCCGGCTGAGCGTCCGCGGCCTCCTCAAAGTCAGCAAGCGACTCAAGACCCGGCTCTTCATCTTCGACAGGCTCAGTGTCATCAACAGAAAAAAGGTCGCTCATATTGCTGAAAAAGTCCTCTTCGCCTGCCGTATCAGCATCATCTTGAAGACTAGAGATATCAGTTAAATCATCACCGATTAATTCATCATCAGCGAGGTCAGGTTCGGAGACGGGTTCAGGGAGGGGAGCAGGTTCATGGTCGGGCAGAGCTAGGTCGTCAAACGGGAGTTTTAACTCTGTCAAAACTTGAGTCTCTGAACCTAGTCTAACGAAAGAGGCCTTAAACTCTTTCAGCGCTTTTAATGACGGCATATTAAGATACTGAGTTATCCACCGATAATTGTAAAGAATATGATGAAAGCGTTCATAACATCAGCGCTCCTTATAATTATTATCGGTAATATCGCGGCTGTCGATATAGGTTCTTATCATTTTATTGAACATATAAGGACAATATCTGAGCCCGGAAGGCCGGAAATACTGGGAGACGCAGTACTTTTTACGGCTTCCTCCTCATTCCGCCGGGTGGGCATCTCCTTCGCCCATGATAATTATGCACGGGTGCATTGGTTCAGCCACCTGATAATCCCCAGAGACCCTGCCGATTACGAAGTCAGCAGGAGGGAAAGAAGGGCTCTTGAGCCGAATATCGATTCGGGCATCCTTTTTCACCTGGAACCCATCCCCCCGAACATGAGAAACATGGATTATAGGATGGTAATTGATGGTCTTTGGACCGCCGACCCCCTTAATCCTTTAAGTATAACAGGTCCCCTTGGGATAGTTGAGTCCCGTGTTCCGCTTCCGTATATTCGCCAAAATTTTGCAGAACCCATTGCACCGGGGACTTATAGGTTTGAGTTCCGCGCAGTGCCGGGGGAAACTGTCACAGTTGGTGGAAGCTTTAATAACTGGGACCCCTTCATGTATGTGATGAGGGAAACAAGCCCGGGGCTATACACCCTTACTCTCTCCCTTCCTCCGGGTAACTTCCAATACCTGTTTTTCCACCGGGGAGAGCAGCATATAGACCCGCAAAATACAAGAGTGCTTTACTCCCGCAACGGCAGGGAAGTCTCTGAGGGTACGATTCACTAACGCATATCGGCTTGCTTATATACTAAAAATATATTATACAGACACATAATGAACACTCAAAGTACTCAAAACAAGGCACCGATTATTCTTGTTGCCTGTATCATGGTCAATTTGGCCATAGGTGTCCTCTATGCCTGGAGCGTAATGAAGGCAAGGCTGACCATGCCTGTTATAGACGGTGGTTTTGGATGGACTGTAAGTCAGGCAGGCTTCCCGTATTCACTTGCCATAATTGTCTTTGCTGTTGCACTGCTCATTGGCGGCCGCATCCAGGACAAGATCGGGCCGCGCCTTGTGGTAACGGCAGGCGGTGCCTTTGTCGGAATCGGGCTCGCACTTTCAGGTCTTGTCGGGAACAGCGTCATCGGCATCACCCTATGCTTTGGCGTAATTGCTGCAACCGGCATGGGCTTCTGCTATGGCTGTGTCAGCCCCCCTGCCTTAAAGTGGTACCACCCGAGTAAGAAGGGCCTTGTAAGCGGACTTATAGTCGGCGGTTTCGGGCTCTCAGCTGTTTACTATGCACCGCTGACCACAAATCTTTTAAATAATTTTGGCATTTCAAGAGCATTATTGATGATAGGGATCGGGACCTTTATTATAAGCGTATCCATTGCCCAATTGATAAAAAACCCGCCTGCCGGCTATGTTCCCGCCGCTCCTGCAGAATCACCTAAAAGCGGACAGGCTGATTCCAAGGCTCCTCCCAAAACCGGTGCGCCTGCCGATGCGACATGGAGGGAAGCTCTTGGAACAAAGCGCTTCCGTATGATGTTCCTCATGTTCCTTTTGGCATCCTCTGTCGGGCTCATGATTGTCGGAAACATGACTAAAATAGCTGAAGCCCAGCTTGGCATTAGGGATGCAGCCCTTCTTGCTTTAATTGTATCGTTCCTTGGAGTAACAAATACTCTTGGACGCGTTATGGGAGGCGTATTGTCGGACAAGATAGGCAGGATAAACTCTCTGTTTGTGGTCATATCCCTGCAGATGGTAAACATGTTCGCCTTCGCCTTCTACCAAAACCTATTCGCCCTGTCCATCGGAATAATTCTTGTGGGTTTCTGTTACGGCACCCTGTTAAGCGTAATGCCGGCCCTCTGTGCAGATCTATACGGCCTAAAAAACTTCGGCATGAACTACGGCATCCTCTTCCTTGCATGGGGCTTCGCAGGAATCATTGCCCCATTAATTGCAGACAGTCTTTATGATGCAACCGGGAGCTTCAATACAGCCTATATAATCTGTGCAATTATGATGGGTGCAATGGTCTTTGTAAATTATCTTTTGAAAAGAGACATTGAAAAGGGAAGCAAAGCAGCAATATGAAAGCCAAAGATCTGTATAAGCGTCTTGACGATGACTTTATTAAGCCCGGCCTCACTGATGACTGGTTCCAATACATGCCGGAGCTTGGCGAATATATATGCGATAGCTTTAAAGAGAAGAACATGGGGCTTGTATGCGATTTTGCAGAAACCATTAACGAGGTTTATACGGCAGTATTTCCATCGGAAGGGGTGTTTAAAAAGCTAATCAATTCCACAGAAAATGCCATGCTATTCGTACATCATGCTTCAATTTGGGATTTAAGAAAGTCACCTGTCGGTTTCTATAACATGAATGCCTCATTGCTTGAAAAGTTAAGAGAAAAGAGAATTTCGATTTACTGTCTGCATGTGCCTCTTGATAATTTTAGCGATTATTCAACGAGTAAATCTCTTGCAGATGCCCTTGGCCTTGAAATCGTTAAGCCCTTTGTGAAATACAGGGGAAGCTTATCGGGGGTAATCGGAAAAACTAAGTGTAAAACAATAGAAGAATTGCAGAAAGTATACTCCGATACAGTGGGGCACGAAACAAAGCTCTATAAATACGGAGATAGTGTTATAAAAGATAACAATGTCGGCGTATGTGCGGGCGGCGGGAACAATGTTTTTGTCGTAGAAGAATTACTTGAAAATGACATAAAAGTTTTAATTACAGGAGTCTCCGTGAAAAATGATCATTCTGCGGAGACCCATGCCCTCGAGGAAAAGAATAAAATAAACGTGATTGGAGGAACCCATTATTCCACAGAAAAGTTTGCATGCATTGCAATGTGCAAATATTTTACGGGATTGGGCTTAAAGGCAGAGTTTATTAAAGATTCACCTTGCATGGAAGATATTTAAGGTAATAACATGAAAATCAATTCTGTCCTGATTGCGGGAGCCGGTGCTATCGGTCTTCCTACAGCAGAGACAATCTTTAAAGCAGACCCCGGTTGCATTTCCATCCTTGCAAAGGGAGAACGCTTTGAGCGTTATTCGAAAAACGGCTTTTGGGTAAACGGTGAAAAGCTTCCTCTAAGGTTAACCGAAGGTGAAGAATCTGACTTGATTATCGTTTCTTGTAAGTTCCACCATCTTAAACAGGTTATCGAAGACATTAGACCCTCTGTCGGAAAAGACACAATAATCCTCTCGCTTCTAAACGGAATATCGAGCGAGGAAATTATCGGGGAAAAGCTGGGCCGCGAGCGCATTCCCCTTGCGATGATCATTGGTACAGATGCACACCACGAAAACGGGCAGGCAAGTTACCACAGGAAGGGCACCATTCACTTCGGTGATGCTAATGGGAAGAACGGAGAGAGAGAAGAGGCGGTCGCAGAGTTTTTTACCCGCACGGGGGTCGAGTTTAAACTAGAGCAGAACATGAGGCGCTCTCTTTGGTATAAATACATGTTTAATGTCGGCGGGAATCAGACTACGGCAATACTAAGACTTCCCTATGCTGCACTCCAGAGCAAGGGAAACCCGGGTGAAATTCCTGAAGCCCGCATTCTCTTTGAAAAGGGCATGAGGGAAGTAATCACAATTGCAAATGCCGAGGGCATAGATTTAAACGAAGGTGACATTGAAAGCATTAACCAAATGCTTAATGTTTTTAATCCCGATGCCACCACTTCCATGTGTCAGGATGTACTTGCAGGCAGAAAAACAGAACTGGAAATGTTCAGCTTAACGATGATAGAGCTTGGGAAAAAGCATAATATTCCGGTACCGATAAACGAGATTTTTTATCTGCAGCTTAAAACAATTGAACAATCACAAAGGCCGTAATGGAAGTAAATAGTCAAGACACGAAGGCTCAGATTTTTCGCACATCCCTCCGCCTGTAAACGTTTTCAAGAAAAATAGCAACCCCGTCTTCGGAACAGGCACCCAGGATTAGATCCACCTTTTGCCTTACGACATCCTTAGCACCGGCCGGAGCTGCGGAAAAGCCTGCGACATCAAACATGGGCAAATCGTTTTCTTCATCCCCTATTGCAATAACTTCTTCCGGCTTAAACCCGTATAATTCCATAATTGTTTTAAGCCCCCTGCCCTTTGAAGCCCCTGCATTCATCACTTCCAAAAAAGTCTCGGATGTCTTCGCAATATAGACAGTTTTCCCTAAACGCTCTTCAAGGCGAGGCCTTATTGTCGAAAGTATCTCAGGTTCTGCCAGAAACATGATTTTTATACAACCGGCAAAGTTCGGGCGGAGCATTGCCTTTTTTATGTCGCCAATTTCTGCAAGCACCTTTGTATGCTCGTAATATTCGTTCCTTTCAGGATAATCCATCTCTGCCATAAGTATGGTCTGCGCAGAACCTGCCCCTGCTAAAAAATAAACTTGGCAATAAATTCCGGCTTCCCTTGCAAGGTCCACACAGAACTCGGCAGCCCCTGTATCAAGGGGAATGGAACTTAAGACCTTGGACTGCGGCATTTCGACAACCATTGCGCCATTGAGGTAAACCATCGGCCCTTCCGCTCCGAGTGAAAGACGATATGGCTCAGCAGATTCTAAAGACCTGCCTGTTGCAATAATGACCTTAATTCCTTTTTTAATGCAGGTTTTTACGGCCGCTATTGTTCTTTTTGACAATAGTGCTCCGTGCGGTAAAATGGTGCCGTCAAGATCAAGGGCTATTGCCTTAATGCATTTTGGGTCTATTGAGAATGACATTAGAAGAGTATAGATTAATTATAAGAATGATTGAAGATATATCGCTTGGTCTTAACGCAGGTATAGCATTCAGCGCGGGCCTGCTTGCCTTTCTTTCCCCCTGCATACTGCCCCTGATACCGTCATATCTTGGCATCCTTGGCGGCGTTGGTATTCAGCAAAAAGGCCGCCTTGTTTTAACGGCCACTTGCTTCGTGCTGGGTTTCAGTGTTCTGTTTATAGCCTTTGGGGTGGTGATGTCCACCACCTTTCTGCTTATGGGCGGTGTTTTAAGGTATATTAATATTGCAGCGGGGATAATCGTAATAATCCTCGGGCTGAATATACTATTCGACTTTTTATCATTTTTAAACTATGAAAAGCGCCCGTTTCTGGAAAAAAGTACCCGGGGTATTACGGCAGGGAAAATCCCGGGGCCGATTTCAGCCTTCCTCGCAGGAGCAGCCTTCGGAGCCGGCTGGACCCCGTGCATCGGGCCAATCCTTACTTCAATACTGTTCATGGCGAGCTATGGCGGGCAAACAGGAACTGCAATAATTTATCTGGCCCTATTCTCGGCGGGGCTTGGCCTCCCCTTCATCCTTGCAGGCATCTTTTTTGAGAAATTCATTAAAATCAGCTCCCGACTCCGCTCCCGGCTGCTCCTGATACGGCGCATTAGTGGAATTTTATTGATTATTATTGGAATAATGATATTAACAGGCCAATATTCAGCCCTAACAATGCGTTTACTTTAATGAAGTATTCCGGTATAATTCGGGGAGCATTTCAAATTTCACCTTGGAGGAACCTATGAAGAAAATTGTAATCTACGGGCATAAACACTGACCCACCTGTGAACCAACAAAAGAGTTTCTTTTGAAGAAAAATGTGCAGTTTGCATACCAGGACATGAGCGAAAATCTATTGGCTTTGAAGAACTTTGTGAATTTCCGGGAAGGCCGCAGTGAGTTTGACCCGTCAAGGGAGAAGGGTGCAATAGGCATCCCCTGCATAGTGGTAAACGACGGCGAAAAGGTCATAATCGGATTCAACGAGGAAGCCCTGAGCGAGCTTTAGAGCAATTGACCCGAAGAGCCAACACGAAGTGTTGACCTTAATATCTAACAATTGCTATACTACAGCCTCGGAGACAACTGCATGACGAATGGCTTTATGGACAACATGGTAAAGAAAAACCTGACCAAGATGCATAAAATGCCATTGTATCGAATTTTCCTTATAATTTGCGGATTCCCTGTATTTTTAGTTACCGGTCTCATGTTTCTGGCAAGGCGGTTAAGCATGGGCTCAGGACCGAATGCTAAAGCTATTGCCATTAAAACGCTTAAAGACAATGGGGCGGACACAGAATTAGAAGCTGAAGTCTGGACACAGCTCCAAAAGAAACATGAGTTTTTACAGAAAAACCCGACTTTGGGAAAAGTCACGGCAGAAAAGAAGAAAATTTTTGCAAGGCGTTTTAACGAGCTTGTTGCGATAGAAATGATAAGGAATAGCGACAGGCAGGAGCCTCCGGACTTCATGACTTTTTTTATCAGCCTATTTAAAAATCCGGCTTTTACGACTTTCAGTTTTGTTTTTGGCTTTCCTGCGTTATTTCTTGTTCTTATTTTTGCAAATCCATATATTAAGTTTATTTTTGAACGCCTCCTCATGATGGTTTTTGTCATATTTGGGGTTACTTTCCTGGTATTCACAATTCTTTATATGTCCCCGATGGACCCTGCGGTAAATATCCTGGGCCAGCATGCTACAGTAGAAACGGTAGCAGAGTTCAACCGCGTTTACGGCCTGGATAAATCATATACAGAACAGCTAGTCGATGCCTTTACAGGTATCATCACATTTAATATGGGTAGAGCGTATATGGGGAATGAAGATGTTGTGTCTGTAATAATGCGCCTTTTTCCCATAACGCTCACCGTTGCCTTTTGGTCACTTTTTGTCTCTCTTGCTATTTCCATTCCCGCAGGAATTGTGTCGGCAATAAAGCCATACTCTGCCTTTGACTATGTGTTTATGTTCTTTGCACTTTTGGGACTTTCCATTCCAAACTTCTGGCTTGGACTTATCCTGATTCTTAATTTTTCAATCAATTTGGGCTGGCTTCCGCCAATTTATTCGGTATCCAACTGGATGAGTCTTATTATGCCTGTGATAGTTTTGGGCACAGGGCTTGCCGCCAGTGTTGCTCGTATGACCCGCTCATCCATGCTTGAAGTTATAAAACAGGATTATGTTGTAACTGCAAGGGCTAAGGGCCTTCCATACAGCAAGGTCGTACTAAGGCATATACTAGGGAACGCAATGATCCCGATTATAACAGTTGTGGGACTTCAGTTTGGAGGCATGCTCGGAGGTGCGGCTATTACTGAAAGGGTTTTTAATATTAGGGGCCTTGGGAGCTATATAGTGGAAAGGCAGTTCATTCCGGACATACCAATTGTTTTGGCAGGCACTGTCTATATTGCAATTGTCGTGAGTATAACAAACTTGATTGTAGATATCATGTATGCATTTTTGGATCCGCGTATTAAGTCCGGAATGAAAAACTACTAACAATGGGAAAGATGATAAATGGCGCAAGAAAACGTTTTAAGTAATCTGTATATCCAAAGGGAAAATAAACGCCGCCTTAACTCTTTCCCTGCCTATAATTCTCTAAACCTTGGGGCAGGGGCTTCGTTGGCTATTTTTCTTGTGATTCTATTTAACTCTTTTGAGTTTTTTACTGAAGATGGTATAACTGTAAGCCTGCCCATTCTTTCCATAAGCTTTATTTTTCTTGTCTCTGCAATTCTGGCATTTTTTATCGGCAAAAAAGTCAAAAACGAAATATTAAACCGGGGTGAATTAACAACATCGACACGGTATCTGGGCTTTGCATTATTACCATTTATGCTGGTCTTTAATATGTTTGTGGCAATTGCAGGTTTTATGCTTATAAAAAAAGAAAGGTCAGTTGAATATTTGCTTGGTGCCTGGGCCTTCCTTACAAGCATTTCAATTATGGTAATATCCATGATTAATTTATTTAAACCTTCTGTTTCAAGTTTATTTATTCCCGGAATGGTAATTTTAGCCATTCTTTCTATTTTCTATATTATAGCAACCTTGGCAGCAAATCGTTGGATTAAAGACATGGATGCCGATAAAAAACTTCTGCCTATTGCCGTTTTGTTGATCATAAGCACTGTATCCGGCAACCTTTTCGCTTTTACAATGGGCTTAATTATACTGTCGAAAATTCGAAATAAGGGCAAGTCAGTTGTTTGGATCGATGTTATAAGACGACTGTTTAGAAACAATATGTCAATGCTCGGCCTTTTCTTCGTGGTTTTTCTGCTGTCTGTCTCGATAATGTCAATCTTCACTTTTGATCAGAGCATAGCATTCAGAAATAATTTCCAGACAATGTTAATGTCTCCCACACTTCAGTTTCCTTTTGGAACTGACGAATTTGGTCGTTGCGTCTTTACGAGGATAATATTTGGTGCCCGTATTTCTCTTGTGGTTGGCACAGTCTCCACTGCAATACCGATCATCATCGGAGGATTACTTGGCGCAATTGCCGGGCATTACGGTAACAGGCCCGATAATATCATTATGCGCCTTTTGGACATACTGTACGCAGTACCGGGCATACTCCTTGCAATTGCAATTATCGCAGCTTTTGGCGCAAACACTACGAACCTGGTTATTGCCTTGAGTGTCGGCGGGATACCCATGTATGCACGTACAATGCGTGCATCTGTCTTAAGCGTCTCCAATAATGAGTATATAGAAGCAGCAAAGGCAAACGGTCAGCCCCGTTACCTGATTGTTTTAAAACATATAATCCCTAATTCCATGGCACCCATAATCGTGCGCGCCACCTTGGGAATCGGCTCCGCGGTTCTATCCACATCAAGCCTTAGCTTCCTTGGGCTTGGAGTTGAACCTCATATACCTGAATGGGGCAATGTATTAAGGTCGGGCAGCAGGTTTCTGGAACTGCACCCGTATTTGGCAATTTATCCCGGGCTTGCAATAGTATTAATTGTACTTTCGTTTAATTATTTTGGCGATGGCTTACGAGATGCCCTCGACCCAAAGCTGAAGTGAGGTAGTGATAGTGGCTGAGGCACTTTCTCCGAAAGTTTTACTTTCGATAAAAGATTTACACATGCATTATATAACCGAAGATGAGACTGTAAAAGCTGTAAACGGTATAAGCTTTGATCTCCACGAAGGCGAGAGCCTTGGCCTTGTTGGTGAGACGGGTGCAGGTAAAACTTCCACAGCACTTTCAATAATGCAGCTTGTCCCTGACCCGCCCGGAATAATTGTCGGCGGCGCAGTAAACTTCCGCGGAGAAAACCTTGTTTTTAACACTGAAAAACGCAATAGACAGATTCGCGGAAACAGCATTTCAATGATCTTCCAGGATCCCATGACCGCCTTAAATCCCATTCTGACAGTAGGAGAACAATTAACCGAAGCCCTGCTTACCCATAAAAAAATATCAAGAAACGAAGCAAAAGAAACAGTAACACATATACTTGAAGTTGTCGGTGTTAAGGCAGACAGGCTTTCAAATTATCCTCATCAGTTTTCGGGCGGAATGAAGCAGCGGGTAGTAATATGCATGGCTCTTCTATGCAACCCCGAGCTGCTAATTGCAGACGAGCCTACAACTGCACTTGATGTTACCATTCAAGCTCAAGTGTTGGAAATAATAAGAAATTTACGCAATGAATATAAAATGTCGCTATTACTGATAACCCATGATCTTGGTGTCGTTGCAGAAACATGTGATAATGTTGCAATTATGTATGCAGGGGAAATTGTAGAGAAGGGCACAGTCGAAGAGGTTTTCTTAAATCCCGGGCATCCATATACAAGGGGACTATTTGATTCCATTCCCAAACTCGAAGCAGATTCCATTAAGCTAACCCCCATTGAGGGGCTTATGCCAAACCCCGCAAACCTTCCCACCGGTTGTTTCTTTCACCCGCGTTGCCGTTATGCGATACCTGAATGTAAGATGACAGCTCCCGGCTATAGGGGAGAAGGTCATATATCAAAATGTTATTTGGAACTATAAGCTATGGATAAACTACTCGAACTATATAATATTTGCAAATACTTCAGCGTACCCGGCGGAAATCTGCATGCAGTTGACAATGTAAATCTTTCGATTATAAGGGGAGAGACACTTGGAGTTGTCGGAGAATCCGGCTGCGGAAAGTCTACTCTTGGCCGCGTTGTCCTAAGGCTGCACGAGCCTACAAGCGGACGGGTAATATACGATGGCATGGACATCACTTCCTTTTCCGAGGAAGAAATGCGCAGTATGCGCAAGTATATGCAAATTATTTTTCAGGATCCCTATGCCTCTCTGGACCCCAGATATACAATTTCCCAGACCATAGAAGAACCGTTAAAAATACACAATGTTTACGCCACCGATGCAGAACGTAAGGCTAGGGTGCGTGAACTTATGGAAATGGTCGGGCTTTCGGAGCGGGTTATGAATGCATATCCCCACGAATTTGACGGAGGACGCAGGCAGAGGGTTGTAATCGCAAGGGCCCTTGCAATCGAGCCAAGGTTTATAGTTTGCGATGAGCCTGTAAGTGCTTTGGATGTTTCGGTACAAGCGCAGATTCTGAATCTGATGATCGAACTTCAGGAAAAGCTAAGACTTACCTATATCTTTATTTCACATGATCTGTCTGTAATTAAACATATTTCAAACAATATTGCAGTAATGTATCTTGGTGAAGTCGTAGAATATTCGCCAAAGAACGAAATTTTCACAAAGCCCCTTCACCCTTATACAATAGCACTTTTATCTGCAATTCCAAGTGTAAATGTAAAAATTAAGAAGCAAAGGATCATCTTAAAAGGCGAAATATCATCACCGGTAAACCCAAAACCCGGATGCCGCTTTGCTCCTCGCTGTCCCTTTGTTGAAAAAAAATGCACCGAGGCAAATATACCCTTAGTGGAAGCATTCCCCGGTCATTCAGTGGCATGTGTGCGTTATAAAGAGCTTTTAGAGGGAGAGATTAGCTTTTAATTGTGATAAACCCTGCAGGTAACACCGCGGGTATAAAAAAATTTTTTGGAGGAAAAAATGAAAAGTATTTCCAAAATGATCATTGCAGGGATAATAGTTTCTGCAGTGCTTATTGGCGTTTTTGCCGGTTGTAACCGCGACTCAGGCGATAGCGGCAGAGCCAGAAATGGCATTCCGATTACGCTTCTTGCAACAGCCGGAGGTGAAAACGATTTTAACCTTAACATGATGCGCGGCTTTCTTACCGATGCCGGCTTTGTAGTTAACGTTAATATTCAGCCCGACTTTGCTTCCTGGGTTACGCAGGTTGATGCAGGTAATTACGACCTTGCTCTTACAGGCTGGACAACAGTTACGGGCAATCCCGATTATGCCGTAAGATCCCTTTTCCATTCTGACGGTGACAGTAATAGGAATGGCATTAACAATAGGAGACTTGACGAGCTTATTGAACTTGCAGCATCACAG
Organism: Treponema sp.; assembly: GCA_009777995.1. Classification (GTDB taxonomy): domain Bacteria; phylum Spirochaetota; class Spirochaetia; order Treponematales; family Breznakiellaceae; genus WRKT01. Next base: position 40,468 of record WRKT01000005.1, read on the forward strand.
ACACCTGCAGAATATGTCAGAACCTATACCGATATGGAAAATGTCCTTGTTACAGACAACGCCTTCTATATCCCGTTCTACAGAAACATCAGAACCCTCGGTGTTAATACCTCTGTAATGAGAAGGGACTCTGTTTTCCTCTTTCCTGCACGCTCCCAGAACTGGGAAATGAACGACTATGTGAATACTGCATTAAGAGAAACAAGGCCGATAATGATGAGTCAGGGCACAGGTAACCTTACCTCACTTGACCCCGTAAGAGCAAATGACGGCTCGATCAACCAGCTCAACTCAAACATCAACGTTCGCCTCGTAAACCTTGACAGCAGGGATGCAGTCATCCCTGACGGCTCTCTTTCCTGGCAGTATGTAATTGCACAGGGCAATCAGGATTTCTACTTTGTTCTTCGCGATGACATTCATTTTGCAAGAGTCGTTAACAATGCCGCAGTTAATACAGGTGTTCGTGTCGGTGCAGAAGATGTTGTCTTTTCTCTTAACCGTGCAAGAGACAGGACATCGGTACCCGACCACAGAACATTCAGCTTACACGAGAGTATGAACGAAATTTCTATTGTTACTGATATCAGCCTTCTTGAATCTGTCAGAGACAGTGATACAGGAAGAACCCTGCGCCAAGTAATGGAACAGAATACTCCTACTCCGATCAGGACCCTAACCGCAAATAAAACTCAGGCAAATAATGCTCAAGGAGTTTATCAGATAGTCAGGGTAAGAACCCGTATTCCATTCCCGCAAGTTCTAAACTATCTTGCACATCAGAGTGCAGGTATCATTAACGAACAGCAGGTTATGTCGATAAACAACTTCCCTGTTGCTTCCTATGACCGCAGTATCCACACTCTCTACGGTGACCAGGCAGCATTAACTCCCGGGCCGACATTTAATCATCATTTATGGGCAAGCGGACCTTATATCCCTCTCTATAAGAACGATTACGAAATTCATTTCGAAAGAAACCCGGGTTATATGCCGGGTACAAATTGGGCACCAAAGGTAAGATATGTCAACATGAGATTCATCACGGATAAGGATGCTGAAATTGCAGCATTCAGAAGCGGTGAAACAGACTTGCTCTTTACTGTACCTCCCGACAGATTTGACCTTATAACAAGTAATCCTGATCTGGACATTATTGTTATCCCGTCCCATGCTGCATCATACTGGCTTCCCAACCTTAACGGTGTATTAAGCGATGTGAACCTTCGCCTCGCTGTTCTTTACAGTGTTAACCAAGATGACATCATGGCATTTTATCAAGGCAGGTACTTCAAATCATATTCCACCTTATCGTCTTTAATGGATACAGGAAATGTCCTTATCCACGATATGGCAAGGGTTGATCAGCACTTGAACAGACACTGGGAAGGCAGATAGGCCTGACCTAAGAGAAAAAACATGGAAAAGAATTATACGGTAAGAGTTACCTTATTGTTAACCGCACTTTTCCTCTTTGCTTCCTGCACGCCCGGAAGAGCGCAAAACGCTCCTTCCGGGAGCAGCGAAGAAAGACTGCCCCTCCTTAGAGAAAGGGTCTCCATTCGGGACTTCTCTCTGCCTGCAACAACAGGCGAAACGATAAGCTTATCGGAACTAAAGGGTGATGTCGTCTTCCTTTATTTCTGGGCCACATGGTGAGGGATCTGCCGTCAGGGTATGCCTTCGTTGGAGGCTTTGTACAATAGATACAGCGACAGAAACTTTAAGGTGCTTGCAATTAATTCAAGAGAAACTCTATCACAGGTCTCTGCATTCATGGAAGAATACGAATATACATTCACAGCTCTTCTTGATGAGGACGGGAGGGTTACCGAATCCTATGGAGTCCCCGGATTTCCCACAGTCTTTGTCGTAGACGCAAACAGCATGATCGCAGTCAGAATTATTGGCGGCTATGACTGGGATAGTGCGACAATGCAGGCTACAATTGAAAGCCTTTTAGATTAATGGACTATGACAGCATTGTAATTGGCGGCGGCCACGCAGGGATTGAAGCCTCCTTAGCAATCAGCCGCCTCGGATTTTCCTGTCTCCTTATAACAACAAACCCCGACTCCATTGGAGCACTTTCCTGCAACCCCGCAGTGGGCGGTCTTTCCAAAGGCAATATCGTAAGGGAAGTCGACGCCCTCGGCGGTGAAATGGCTAAACTAATCGACAAAAGCATGATTCAATACCGGGTCCTGAATAAATCAAGAGGGCCCGCAGTACAGGCTCCAAGAGCGCAGGCCGACAAGGAAATGTATAAGGCAGCAGCCCGCACCGCACTGGAAAACCAAAAAGGCCTTACTATTTTCATGGATACGGTAGTAGATTTGATAACATCCTCCGAGCCGGGCGCTCTTTCCGGCAGCCTGCCCGGCAGCCCTCCCCGGGTCCTTGGCGTAAAAACAGCAAGGGGGCATTCGATTTCTGCTTCCACCGTTATTCTTGCAGCGGGAACCTTCCTCGAAGGAAAGATTTTCATAGGGGAATACGATGCACCACAGGGAAGGCTTGGAGAGGAGGCTTCCTTCGGCCTTGGGCCGAACCTTCGCCGCCTCGGTTTCAGGGTTGGCCGCTTAAAGACAGGTACTCCTGCAAGAGTGGCAGGGAATAGCATCGATTATTCAGCAATGGAAAAACAGGAGGGTGAGGAGTGCGAACCTTTTTCTTTTGAGAATGAACACTTCGTAAAATTGCCCCAGTTACCCTGTTGGATTACATTCACGGGAGCGGAGACACATAACATCATACGGGAGAATATTCACCGCTCGCCCCTTTACGGAGGGAAGATAAAGGGTACAGGAGCACGCTATTGTCCTTCCATCGAGGATAAGGTGATGCGCTTCCCCGAAAGGGAAAGACATCATGTCTTTGTCGAGCCTGAGGGCCTATACACAAACGAGGTTTACCTTAACGGCCTTCCGACTTCCCTGCCCGAAGATGTGCAGACAAATTTTATTCGGAGTATAAAAGGCCTTGAGAAAGCCGTCATCGTAAGACCCGGTTACGCGGTGGAATACGACTATATCAACCCACTGGATCTAACCTTGAGCCTTGAGTCCAAGCACCTTTCCGGCTTCTTTTCGGCAGGGCAAACAAACGGCAGCTCCGGCTACGAAGAAGCCGCTGCACAGGGCCTTATTGCAGGAATAAATGCCGTTCAGAAATTGCGCAATGAGCCTCCCCTGCTTCTCGGGCGGGCAGAAGCTTATATCGGCGTCTTGATCGACGATTTAACCACCCTTGGCGCAGAAGAACCTTACCGTATGTTCACGAGCAGAGCAGAGCACCGCCTTGTCCTAAGACATGATACAGCAGACAGTCGCCTGCTTCCAAAGGCAAGGGAGCTGAAATTAATAAGTGATGAGAGATGGGAGCACTTCCAAAAAAAGCTAGAAGGTCTTGACAGTATTAAGGACTTAATAAAAGAGAAAAAAATTAAAGTCCCCGACCTTTCAGATTTGAAAGAAGATGATGATTTTTCCTCTTGGCCCGAAGAATGGCTCCAATTAGTTTGCCTTGACATAAAATATTCCGGCTATATTCAAAAAGAAAAAAGGATAGCCGCAAAACTTTCTAAAATAGACGCTATTAAACTTTCTCCCGAGACAGACTACACTTCCATAAAAGGCCTCTCCGCCGAAGCAAAGGAGAAATTGAACATTGTGCGGCCCCTTACCCTGGGCCAGGCTTCACGCATACCCGGCATACGTCAGGGAGACATCGCCCTTCTCACGATACACTCAAGAAGAAAGACTACGGCTAATTCCTGACCTTGTTTGACAGAATCGGATTTCTATAGTATATTTTATTTGTAACCAAATAATTCTATGAAAGGCAATAAAAATGAAAAAGCAAAGTAACGCAAAAATAAATAAGAAGAAACGAAATGCAATGAAACAAAGTGCAGCAAAGAAAAAGAGAATCGCAACATTATTAGTAAGTGCAATAATAACCGTAGCTCTTTTATTCTGGGCCGGTACAAGGATATCTTCTCTAAGAACAGGATCTGTTTCAACTGAACCCGGGGTTTATGGCATGAACGATAGAAAACCTCAGATTGTGGATCAGGATTTAATTATCCGGATTGATGAGTTATCAGAGAACGCACTCTTTTTCCCCATGCTCGTAGACGGTTACAACATGGAAGTATTGGCTGTTATAGCACCTGACGGTACAATTCGTACTGCATTTAATGCCTGCCAAGTATGCTATCCATCCGGCAGGGGATATTATGTGCAAGTTGGCTCAGTGCTGGTCTGCCAGAACTGTAATATGCGCTACCAAATGAGTATGTTGGAGCGAGAAGTCGGAGGCTGTAACCCCGTACCAATTTTCCCGGCAAATAAAGTACAAACTAACGAAACTATAACTATTTCATTAGCTCACATGAGAGAGACCAAGAGTATTTTTCAGAGTTGGAGATAACTTTCGCAGGGAATGTATAATATTAATTAAAACTCCTGCAAGCAGCAAAATACTTATAACAGTGATTGCCGGAAAGGCTGTTGTATTGCAGGCCATTGAAGCAGTAGAACAGCCGCCAATAAGCACATGGGGAACAAGCAAAGCACAAATACCTGAAAGCAGTATTCCGATGGAAAGCCCAAGTCGTATTTTAATATCAGCAAAAATAAACATGGCAATACCCAATAAAGCGATTATTCCCCCAATACCGATTTCAGCCTGTGCTGTCCAATGACATCTCATAATATTAGGATCAGTGTCACAAACCTTGAACAAAAACTGAGGTCCAAGAGCAAGCAAAATTCCTACTGTGATAATACCAATACCGATAATTCGTTTCATAATTTTATTCCTCCTTAAAATTACCCTCTTAAATTTCCCTATGGATATACAGATAACTTACCATTGTCCATCTTATAAGTTTTGTTCCCATAAGAAATGGTATCAAGTTCGTGTGTAACAATAAGCACTGCAGTTCCTTCCTTTGCGATTGCTGCCAAGACCTGCATTATCTCTGCAGTAGTTTCCGCATCCAAGTCACCTGTCGGCTCATCGGCAATGAGTAGTGCCGGCTTATTAATCAGAGAGCGGGCAATTGCCGTTCGCCGCATTTCTCCCCCTGAAAGTTCTTTAGGATATGAATTGGCAAGATATTTAATACCTGTTTTTTCAAGCAGTGCGAGAGCTTGTTCCACCGGATCTCCTTCGCGCTTAGATAAAAACCAAGGCAAACAAACATTTTCTAAAACCGTATAATTAGAAAGCAAACTCTGTCCTTGTGGAACATAGCCAATTTTTTCATTGCGGAATAAAGAAATTTCGTTGTCGTTTAATAAATGAATATCAACCCCATCGAATAAAACATCCCCATCGGTTGGCTCGATAAGTCCTGCGCTCATATTTAATAATGTGCTTTTCCCGCTTCCGCTTCTTCCGATTATGCTAATAAAGTCTCCCGGCTCTATCGAAAGATCCGCACAATTTACAGCTTTAAAAGTTCGTCCGCCGCGTTCGTATTCTCTGGTTAATTTTCTAAGTTCCAGCAGACTCATTTATTCACCCTCTCGCATGGTAAAATATGTTTCCGCATTGCTTATCCTGATTGCAGAGTACAATGATGCAAGAGGCCCGACAATGGAAGAAAGAAGAAGACTACCTAAAGCAAGAGTAATAATCTGTACAAACGATGCGTCGAGGTAGGGCAAATCCAGCCGTGTGCTTATTAGAGCGGAGAAAGGGAAAACTGTAAGGCTTGCAAGGAAAATTCCTACTACACTGCCGATGAGCCCTGCTGTAAGAGATTCGCTTAGCACAATACCGGCAAGGTGTTTTTTTGTCGCTCCAAGAATACGTAAAAGTGCGAATTCTTTTTTACGCTCATGAATTATCCCGGAAAACACCGCTGTCAGTACCACAATAGCCAATGCCCACAATGCGGCAGAAAATATCTGAATATATCTTTGAAGTCCCGATAATGCTGCGGTAATACTGGAGAATATACTACTGGAAACCAGTACATCCACGTTTTGATTTTGCACCTGTATATCATGAACAATAAATGATTGCTCTATTTCAGGATCTGTTTGAACTAAAATCGCAGAAATCACCTCTCCTTCGTACCTGTCTGCCGGAAAGTCATATCCTTCTGCGTGACCGCGTCCTATAAGATGCTGCATAGTGTTCATGGTCATAAAAATTGAAGTATCAAAGCCGCTTGCGCTGTCAGATAAGCGTGCAGCAACCGGGTATTCATGTCCAAAAAGCATAATAGTACCGCTCGGTCTTTGGATAATTCGACTTCCAATTATAAGCTGCCCATCAGAGATCTGCCCGGAAAACTTTTCAGAAATCCATGGTTGTATAACAAAATCCGTTATTGGATCAAAAGCAATAAGTTGAAAAGGAGCATCACAGCAAACAGAATCAGAGAGAGAGGTAAGAAAAAACTGGGGTGATGCGTATACAATACCCCGCGTTTGGGTTAAATTATCGACTATACTTGCATCAAAGTAAAAAATGCTGTTTTCGCCTCGCAATAATAAGGCCTCAGCTTGTCCGCCGGAACCTTGAGGTACGACCATCAAGTCTGCTCCAAAGCGCTGTGTCATTACGGACAGCCCTTGCCGCAGATTAAACACAAGAATAGACCCGCCAAAAAGGGTAAGGGCAAGTATTGCCGCAACTACCACAAGGCAGGCTGTGCGTACCGGTTTTGCCCTGAGATTCTTCAGGGACAAAGCCAATAAGCCGAGGTCTGTTTTCTTCATACTTAGTTATATGAATAAAATTGTGGCAAAAATATGTCATTTATGAAAAAAAATGCATTTTTTAAGATGCTTATATATCTTCAAACTAAAAAATAAACCTGAATTCCGCCCCTTTCTTATCATTGTCTGTAACAATGATCTTCACCCCGTGCCTATCGGCAATTTGCTTGGCAATTGCAAGGCCGAGCCCTATTCCGTCATTGTTTTGCTCACTACGGGCTTTGTAAAATCGGTTAAAAATGTATTGAAGTTCCTCCGGATCTATACTGAAACCTTCGTCCTTAATTGCTATCTCTATTTTTGTTTTGCTTTTAATTAATTCAATATCAACCGTCTTCGATTCAGCAGAAAACTTTATAGCATTGTCCAGAACTATGATAAGCATTTGCCGCAGTCTGCCATAATCCCCTTTTATCCTAAAGTCTTCCTCATCATATCTAAAGGCGAGATTTATCTGTTTTTCTTCAGCAATTCGCCTCATGGACCGCAATACATCATCAACAATGTCTTTTAGGTCAACTTGACTAATATCAATGGCAAAATCAGTGTTCTGCAGGCGGGCAAGATCTAGGAAATCGGACATTAAACGCTCAAGGTATATGCTCTCGGCAAGCATTTGATTATGGTATTCAGCGACCTTTTCCTTGTCCGTTACGACACCGTCACAAATAGCCTCCAGAGAGCCACGGATAACTGTTACCGGAGTCCGAAGTTCATGTGAAATGTTTGCGATAAAATCATTTTTAAGCTTATCCAGCTTTAGAGTTTCTTTAGACCAAAGGTCCAGCCTGTCAGCCATTTCATCCATAGCTGCAGCCAGCTCACCTATTTCATCCGGCTGTTTTACTCCTGTTTTTCCGGAGTAATCCCCACCGCTTATTTGCAAAGCGGTCTTTTTCATTTTTTCAAGAGGGTTTGTAAATCGGGATGAAAGCGAAACTGCAACGGCAAGAGAAGCCATTATAGCTGCTATCATGCTAAAAAGCAATATCGTTATTCCACTTCGTGTTACAGAGCCTATATCTGTTAGATTATGATGCAGTATAACTACACCGTGAATTTCGTTATGAGCGAAAATTGGCATTGCAGCCGCAATATCGGTTGTTCTGAAAAATGAACCAAAGCTTTCACTTATCAATCTTTCTTCATTTATTGCTCTTACAGCAATTGATATAGCCCAATCAGGTAAATCAGCGCAGACATGCTCAGGAAAGATATTATGCTCAATGCTTCCGCATGCAATGGTGTTTAGATTGGAGTCAACTACCCAGGCCCTGCTCATGGATATAATCTCAATAATGTGCAGGAAAGAGCCTGAGCATGTGCAAAGCCCGGTCTCACATTCAGGACAACCGAAGAGCAATCCTGACAGATTATAAGCAGCATTTACAGCCCGTCTTTCAAGATCAGCCATATGTTCATTCAAATTGTGCCTCGAAAACAGTGTCGAAAACACAATTCCTATTACTATTGCGAAAATGACAAAAGAAGTAACAAAGTACAAAGTAAGACGAAACAGGATTCTATTCTTCATATCGATGCCTCGAATTTATAACCTACACCCCAAATCGTCTTTATTTCCCAATCAGAATGCGGAACCTCATCCAGTTTTATACGCAGGCGCTTGATATGGGTATCCACAGTACGAGTATCTCCGCAATAATCATAACCCCATAAGCTGTTAATAAGATTCTCGCGAGAAAAGACCTTGTTTCTATTATTTACCAGGGTCCATAAAATTTCCACTTCTTTTTTGGTAAGCGTAATCTTTTTATTACCTATTTGTGTAGTGTATTCGTCAAGATTTACTGTTAAGTCCCCTATAATGATAATCCGGGCGGATGTGGTATCTTCACGAGCGATTCTGCGCAGAATTGCCCGTATCCTTGCCATTGCTTCTGCAGGCGAAAAAGGCTTGACTATATAATCATCTGCACCGTTATCAAGCCCCATTATACGATCAAAATCTTCGCCCCTCGCAGTAATCATTATAATAGGGACAGTTGAGTTTTTCCTAATTTCACGGCAAACTTCAAATCCATTCTTTCTCGGCATCATTACATCAAGGAGTATTATATCGAAATGCGTTTCCAAAGATTTTTCAATAGCTTCGGCGCCATCATAGGCTGTAGTAACTTTAAAACCTTCTTTTACCGCGTATTCTTCCAATATTGAAACAATCTGTTTATTATCATCTGCAATCAGTATATCAGGCATAAAATTATCTTCGTGCCATTCTGTCAATCACTTCTGCAACCGGCCTTAAGCGCACCACCCTTCCGCCTCCTCGCTCAGGGAAGGCCCTGTATCTCTCGCCATCGTCAGAAAAGGGCGAAGCCAGTTCTCCGGGGAATGGCGGATATCTTCTTTGAGACCAGACCAGGGAAGGATGCGAAAGGGAGACCCTTGTGTTTCGCGGATCAAAATGAATAAACGACTCGTGAACCCCCCGCTCTGCCAAAGGCGCTTCGTCAGTACATTGTACATAACGAATAACGCCTGTTGTAAAGTTGATCGACTGTATCACAGCAGAGTGTGACATCCCGCCGTCTTCGGCTCTGAACAAAATTATATCGGCAGGTCGCAGATTACGAATCTCGTCCCTTACGGCAATAATATTCGAATTATTCGAGTTAAAGAAGTTAGTTCCTGCAAACATTGCAGGACTTTGGCCTCCTCTTACTCCAAGAGCTCCGGAAAATACCCGGCCAAGATTAACTCCTCCTGCGGCAGCAATATAAGACTGAACATGCCAGACAAAGGCAGAGCAGTCGATTCCGATAAGACCGATGGCGTAAATATAATTATAGACATCGCTTTCCTCAAGGCCCCCTCCCCCCGTAAGCACCCAAGGCCTATGGGGAAGACCCTGATAAGAGCCTGTCCTCATTCTTGCAATGTCAAAAAGACTGCGAGAAATTGTCCAACTCTGACTCGGCAGATCAAAGATGATAACCTTCTCCCTCCCGTCAGTAAGAGCTCTGACATATTCAGCAAAATCTTCACTGTCAAGAAGTTCGTTAATCCTATCCCACAGATAATCAGGATACCCCTTCCCGCTTTCAACAAAGCTCCATTCAACTTCCGTAAGGAAATCGCGCTCATGATTCTGTGCAAAGGGCATTCGCAAATTCATCACCCTGCCGCCGATAATTCGAGTCTGAAAGAAAAGCCTATAGGCCTCTTCTATAACCCGCTCCACTCCGTTCCCCCAAATTCGAGCAGGATCGGAAAACCCGGCAAGATGCGGATTATTACCCTCATCCGGTATAACAGGAATAATCAAGAGAAAAAAAAGGAAAAAGATGAATACTCTACGGAATACTCTTCTTTGGAACATTTCTATTCAAGGCCCTCTATATGCTTATAGTATCGGACAGTTGAGTATTTTAGCTCTTCGGCAGCATCTTCATCACAGAAAACAACGGCTTTCGGGTGGATTTGAAGGCAGGAAAGAGGGTTCCAGTGACTCAAAGGCCCTTCTACCATGTCTTTAAGAGCCTTGGCCTTCTGCCGCCCTGAAGAAATTATAAGCATCTCCCTTGACTCAGTTGCAGTTCCAATGCCCATCGTAATAGCCTTCACCGGCACTTTCCTCGGATCTCCATCGAAGAAGCGGGCATTCGCAATGATCGTATCACGCGCCAGAATTTGCACCGATGTACGAGAAGCAAGGGAGGTCCCGGGCTCATTAAAAGCAATGTGACCGTTTACACCCATCCCGCCAATAAAAAGCTCGATGCCCCCATGGACCCTTATCTTCTCTTCGTAGAGGTTACATTCTTCTTCCGGGTCATCGGCCATTCCGTCAGGGATATGGGCATTTTCGCTGCGGATGTCGATTGAACTAAAAAAGTTCTCCTTCATATAATGCCTATAGCTTTGGGGATGATCACCGGGGAGGCCAAGATACTCATCAAGGTTAAATGATACTACATTTGAAAAAGAGACCTTCCCTTCCTTATGTGCAGAAATTAAGTTCTTATAAACACCAAGGGCACTTGAACCGGTTGGCAGGGCCATGACAAAGGGCTTTTCCCGAGTTGGAGCAAAGGCATTGATGCGCTCAATTATATAATTTGCCGTCCTAATGCAGACATCATCATAATCTTTTAGGATTAAAAGCCTCATAATTCCTCCGGTTTACTCAAACAGATTCTTTTTCACTTCTCCGCGAACCACAACAGCCATCACCTTAAAATTCCTACTGAAAACAACAATATCCGCATCGCAGCCGGGGGCAATTGCACCCTTTTTAGTATAACCCATAATCCGGGCAGGGTTAGAAGAGGCGGCTTTAATTGCATCTTCAAGGCTGAAACCGTATTTCACAAGATTCTGCACGCCCTTTATCATGGTAAGGGCCGAGCCTGAGATAACCTCATCCTCCTTACGGCGAAATACACCGTCGCTGAAGACAAGCTCATCACCGTTTGCATAGAGGGTGCCCTTCTTCTGCTCGGTGGGTTTAAGGGCATCGGTGATAAGCACAATCTTATCCGATGGCTTATCACGTAAAAGCAGTTTATAAAGTTCAGGGTTAATATGAAAACCGTCTGCAATAATTTCACAGGACATATTTGGGTGAATAAGAATAGCCCCAACAGCATTCGGGTTCCTATGCTCCATCCTGCTCATTGCATTAAATAGATGAGTTGCATGGAGTATACCTGCCTGCATACCCTCCACCATGTTTTCATAAGAGGCATTTGTATGACCTGCCTGAAGAACAATTCCCTTCTTCAAGCAAAAAAGTGCAAGCTCCCTCATACCCTTAAGCTCAGGTGCAACCGTCATATTAACAATGCGGCCCTCTGAAACCTTCCAGAGCTGTTCCATAAAGACTATGTCAACATCCTGCACTGCTTCCGCCTTCATTGCGCCAAGACGCTCGCGGGAAATAAATGGGCCTTCAAGATGCAGCCCCATTATTTGAGCACCGGTTTCCTTACCAATTGCAGAGGCAGCCTCAGCTACAGCTTTGAGCATTTCGGCAGGAGGTGCAGGGTAGAGGGTCGGGTTAAATGCAGTTACACCGTACTGAACAAGGAGCCGGGACATCGAAAGGAGGGACTCGGCAGATGCATCTTCAGTGCCATATCCGCCAAAGCCGTGAATATGGGTGTCAATAAAACCGGGAGAGATTATAGTCTGATTTACATCGATAAATAGGGTTCCGGGATCAAATCGCTTTTTTTCAAAACGCTTTTGGGAAAAAATGTCGGAAATAATGCCGTCTTCCACAAGTACTGCACAGTTTTCCATTGCTGCAAAACCGGTAATCACTGTACCATTGTGAAGACAAATCGAGCTCATGTTTGACTTTTTATCATTCCGGCAAGTTCCTTCCCCCTTTCTTCAAGAAGGGCGAGTTCCTTTTCTGTCGGATAACCTGCCCATTCCATAGACTCAAGGTTATCCCATTTTAACTTCTCTAATATAGCATCGTACTCTTTTTTCGCTCCGCCAATCCAGCCCCAGGAACCAATGCGTAAAACCTTTTTACCGATTATATGCTTTCGCTTAAAAATATCGAGTACATAGGCCATCGGAGGAAAAATTGCATACTCATAAGTGGGCATTGCAATTACGAGCCCTGAGCTCCTATAGGCTGCGGTGAGCGCATAGGAAACATCCTCGTCAGGCACCCTATGCATACTATACGGTACCCCTTCCTTCTCGATTCCCCTAATTAGGGCATCAACACCTGCCTTGGTATTTCCATACATCGAGCCCCAGATTATGGCTATGCTTTTTTCGGCAGGGCCCTTCGCCCAGGATGCGTACTTTAAATAGCGGTCAATAATTTTCTTCGGATCATTTCGCCATACCATACCATGGCTTGGTGCAACACATTTTATAGTAAGACCGGAAAGTTTAGCTACTGCCTTTTCCACAAAGGAGGAAAAGGATGATACTATATTTGAATAATACCTTAAACACTCATCCTCGAAGAAGGCGTGTTCCTTTTCGTCAAACTCATCATCAAAAACCCTCTCCCCGAGTGCACCGTAGGAACCGAAGGCATCGCAGGAAAAAAGGGTGCCTGAGCTTGCCTCAAAAGTGACCATGGTATCAGGCCAATGGACATTTGGCGCTTCATAGAAAGTTAAAATTATACCGGCGCCAAGGTCCAGGGTATCTCCGTCCTTGACTTCCCTTAAACCGCTTTCAATCTTATATAAGGTCTTAACAAGATCGATGCCCTTTTTTGTGGCAATGATCTCTGCCTTAGGATTAAGTGCCCTGAACTCCCTAAGCCAGCCTGTATGATCGGGCTCAATATGGTTTAAAATAAGGTAATCAATTTCCGGAAAGCTGCTCCCCGCTGAAGCAATACCCTGCTTCATCTGCTCGACAGCAGAACCCCAGTCGCGAAACAGATCTATAAAAGCAGTTTTTTCGCCCTTTACGAGATAAGAATTTAGAGAAACACCTTCCGGGATGGGCCAAATCCCCTCGAATAACCCGCCTTCCCTAATATCCGCGTGAACACAATAAATATAATCGTTTATAGCTCTTGCTTTCATATATAAGAGAATATATTGAAAAATTTACATTTTGTCTTAGCGCTTTAGAACAGAAACTACCCGTTCCAAGACCTTTTTCCGATCCAGAGGCTTAACTATATAGCTTTTCGCGCCCATTAGAAGTGATTTCTTGACAACATCTTCCTTTCCAAGAGCGCTGACCATGATTACACATGCATTTTTATCAAATTCCAGAATTTTTTCCAGGGCCGAGACACCGTCCATAACCGGCATGGTAATATCCATAGTAACCAGATCGACATTCGGATGCAATGACTTGTATAACTCCACTCCCTGAGCTCCATCGGCAGCGGTCCCTGCAACCTCAAACCCTTCAGAAGTGAAAATCTGTCCAAGCTGTTTGGCGATGAACATGGAATCGTCAACAACAAGCACCCTATAAGCAACACCTTCCGGTTTTATTCCTTCCGGGGCTGCGGAACTAATGGGCATATCACTCTTTGCTATCATGAGCACGCTCCTCTACTTATACATAGTTTAGACCAAAGGCACAATCAAGTCAAGTGCTTTGCACTTGGCTCTTCGGGGCCACCGGCTTCGCCGATGGCTCTACGAATCAAGTACCCCCATCCGGTCCAACGTGTTTATTTTTTTATTAATAAGCATGATAATTATACCATGTCCCCATCCTTTATTCTAGCACCAATGGCCGAACTTAGCCATAGGGCCCTGCGCGAACTTATAGAAAGCTTTGGCGGAGCAGACGAATACTTCACCGAAATGATAAGCGCCGCCGCCCTTATCGACAACGGCCCCTTCGAGTCATGGTATTTAGACGGAGGCCCCTGCCCCGAAAAGTTGGTATACCAGTTGGTAAGCGGAAATGCCAACCTGCTCGGGAAAGCTGTGGACATTTTGGATAAAAAGGAATGTCTTGGAATTGATATAAACATGGGCTGCTCGGCCCCTCTAATAACCCGCCAGGGAGCAGGGGTCCGCTGGATGGCAGACATTGACAAGGCAGGGGCGCTGATTCAAAACCTAAGGCCCCGGACACGCCGCAGACTCAGTGTAAAATTGAGAACCGGTATTACCGACGACTTTGACTACCTTGTCCGCTTCTGCCGCCGCCTCGAAGATGAGGGAATCGAACTCATCACCCTGCATCCAAGAACAGCCAAGGAAAAGTTCAAGGGCAGGGCACGTTGGAACTATGTGGGCATGCTCCGAAAGGAATTGCGCATCCCACTTTACGGAAACGGCGATATCGCCTCCCGGGAAGAAATGCTAACCCGCGGGGATGACTGCACCGGCGTGATGATTGGCCGCCTTGCAGTTCGCCGCCCTTGGTCCTTTGCCGAGGCCCGGGGCCGGGCACACGGAGTCTCCATCCAAGAAACAGGCCTCCGCTTCCTCGAACTCCTTGCCCGCTACCAGCCGCCCGAGTTTCATTTGAGCAGGGCAAGGCGTTTTTTCTCCTATTTTTGCGATAATTTAAAGTGGGGAACCCATGTCAAGAACTTATTAAACAGGGAACCGGGCCTTTCCGGAATTGAAAAGGCCTGGAATCAATACTTTCTAGAAGTTAAACCCGATGGCCAGCTTTAAGCGGGGGCCTCTTCCCATTGTATAGCTTGTAATTGTATTAGGAGGGTTAAAGAAATCGCCGAGATTATCAAAGCCGGGAAGGCGCAGGTTAAACAACCCTTCGGCCCTTAAAAAGAAGGAATCACTTAAGAAGAAGTCACAGCCAACACCCCCCATAAAGCCTATTTGACTTAACCCGATATCAGCAGTATAGAAATTTACCTCGGCACCAAGAAGGGGAAATAGGATAACAGGGCCTACATTAAAGGGAAACTTGCCAAGAACACCGATACCGAACTGTAAACCGTCAAATTCCATGCTTTCGACATTTTTAACGTTAGAAGATCCGGAAGCTTCCATAACATCAGCCTTTAGGACAGGGCCAATATGCAAACCTGCTTCCACATATCTTGCATCATAGAAGAAGAACCCGCCAAGAAGCATATTACGTGCGCCTGTATAAATATTCCCGATTTGCACACCATTATTAAAACTCCAGTCCCAAATTATGCCGCCGCCAATGCTGTGAATGCTCTGTCCTCTTGCCGGAGCAGTGCTTGCGGCACGCGCAGTGGCAGTTTGAGTGGTGCGAGTAGGTGCAGGCTCGGGAGTCGGGGGCGGAGTAACCGGAGCTGCAGGAGGAGGAGTCACCTGAGCGGGAGTGGCTGAAGGTACCGGCGGAGGCGTAAGTGCAAACAGTGGGGCCAGCTCGGCAATCCTGCCCGCAAGCTCCCAGTTGGACATCCCGTTTCTCCATACATAGGTATTCCTGTCCAATCGCCCGTTACTTATAAGAGTCAATAAACCCAATGTGTCATAAGGCCCGGTTGCCTGTCCGTTAATTACAGCGAAATACCCTTGAATATTTGGCTGCATCGAGCTCTGGGCATATACAAAAGACCCAAGCAATAGGCAAATTAAAATTATACTCAGCTTTTTCATAACAATACTCCTATGCGGCAACCGCCTTTCTATCCCTTAATTATAATACAATTGATGATAAAAAAACACAGGGAGCCGCAGGAGTCTTTTCGGTCTATATATCTACAAAGACAACTGTACCTGCTACTACTTGTGTTGGTGCGACTAGATTAGCAGGCCCAAATAAATATTGTGCTATTTGAAGTCTTGATCTTACCTGTCTGCTTTGGCCCGGGGCTAATGTTATATTGGAAGGATCTAGATCATTGGAAGAGATAGTCACTGTTTGGGAAGAACTATTTTGAAATGTCATTTGATAAATAAAACCACTATCACTATCATCTTCACATGACGCAAAAGAAAACCCGATTAATGCCACAAAAGCAATAATCCCAAAAATTCTTAGAAACTTCTTCATGGTAAACTCCTTGTATACTAGGGCAAAGATATTATACCATTATTCACAATAATTTGTGTATTTTTATGATAATTATCATTTTTTAATGGCAGGAAAAAATTGAAAACCCAAGTCCCGGCCTACCTTGAAGTCCTCAACCCGGAGCAAAGAGAAGCGGTTTTCCATACAGGAAAACCGCTTCTTATCCTTGCGGGGGCAGGGTCGGGCAAGACAAGGGTTATCACAACTAAGATTGCATGGCTCATAAGGGAGAAGGACGCTGACCCGCACTCAATTCTCGCAGTGACCTTTACGAATAAGGCCGCAAGGGAGATGGCGGAAAGGGCAAGGCAGATTGATGAGCGGGCAGGGGATGTCATGCTAAGGACCTTCCACTCCTTCGGGGCTTGGTTCCTAAGGCGATACGGTAATCTTGGCGGCCTCGATCCCGGTTTTGTTATTTATGATGATGATGATTCTGCCGCCCTGCTTGCCACCATAATGGAAGGAAAACCGAGGACAGAAGTTAGGGCAATTTCCCACAAAATAGCCCGCGCAAAGGACTTTTTTCTCTCACCCGATGATCCGGAGCTCGACTTAATCGATCACAGGGACTCTTTCAGAACAATCTACGCAAAATACGAAAAGAGACTTAACGAAATAGGCAATGTGGATTTCGGCGACCTTATTAAGATGCCTGTAAGGATCTTAAGAGAAGGAGGCGAGGCAATAAGACGATTTAAAGAGAGATTCAAGATGATCCTGGTTGATGAATACCAGGACACAAATATTGCCCAGTCAGAACTCTTAAAAGAACTCGTATGCCCCGGATCATATCTTTGCGTAGTAGGAGATGACGATCAGTCGATTTACCGCTTTCGGGGGGCCGAAGTAAAAAACATCCTCTCCTTTTCGGATAATTTCGGCGGTGCAGATATCATACGCCTTGAGCGGAATTATCGCTCAACATCACTCATCCTAAAAACAGCCGACTCCGTGGTAAATCACAATGTCGGACGCTTGGGGAAAACCCTTGTATCCGAACGCGAGAAAGGCAAACAACCTGTGCTAACCTTTCTTAGCGACCAGGACAACGAGACAAGGTTCTGTGCAGAGTTAATCCTTGAAAGCATGAAGCATTCGGGGAATCTTTACTCAAACTGGGCCCTGGTCTATAGAACAAATGCTCAATCCCTCGGCTTTGAAACGGAATTCCTTCGCAGAAGAATCCCATATAGGGTTGTGGGCTCCTTAAAGTTCTACGAGAGGGAAGAAGTAAAAGACATCCTTGCCCTGCTTTCCTTTTTGGTAAACCCGAGGGACGAAGTCGCCTTTCGCCGCGTTGCTAATAAGCCCTCCCGCGGACTCGGGCCTTCTGCATTAAGCCGAATTACAGAGCAGGGCGGAGACCTTGCACTTGCAGCCGAAAAATTAGCCCCGGATCTCTCAAAGAAAGCTCAGACAGGGGTAAAAGCCTTCCTTAAGGCAATTGAAGCAGGAAGGGCGGCGCTTTCAGGCGACTCAATGCCGGTATCAAGCGCATGGCTCAGAGCCGGGGTCGGCCTATCCGGCTGCGTGGTCGCCCTTGCAACAGAGAGCGGTATTGCAGAGTACCACCTTTCCCACGATGAAATTACAGGGAATCAGAGGCTCGGCAATATTCAGGAGGTGGCAAATGCGGCAAGTCTTTACCCGGCAGGACCCGAGGGCCTTCTAAACTTCCTAGAACATATCGAACTGGATCGCTCAATAGAAGACTCTGATGATTCCGGCGGGGACAAGGTCACCCTTATTACCCTCCACAATACCAAGGGCCTTGAATTCCGCAGAGTCATAATCACAGGCATTGAGCAGGGAATTTTCCCGAGGGACGATAAGGAGGGAGCAGACCTTGAAGAAGAGAGGCGGCTCTTTTATGTCGGTGCAACCAGGGCAATGGACGAGCTTTACCTCACGTCTTGCGCCTATAGACGCATGTACGGCAGAACCATGCAAATGCAGCCTTCAATCTTCCTTAAGGAAATCGATCAGAACCTCCTGCGAATTACCGGGAAAAAGCCCGGGGGCTACGGCCCCGTGCCTGAGCGGAAAAAATCGGGAACATCCTCCGACGGCCGCTGGGCCATTGGAGACAGGGTCTATAACGATGATCACGGTTACGGCTATGTATCGGAAATCAGGGAAGATGAAGACGGACCAATAATCAGGGTTTCCTTTGAAACAGGACATCAATTGCGCTTTCTAAGTGAGCACCAGAGTTCCAATTTCCAAAAGATAAGGGAGGAGCGCCATGGCTAGTTCGATGGAATATTCTATGGAAAATCCGGTAGAGCTTCTCCGGCTGCTCCCTAATGTACTTAGGGCAAGGGAATCTCACCTCTACCTTGAAGGCGGGAAAAGGCTCGTAGACCTCTATCTGGATGGAGGAAGGGCAGTTCTAGGTCATAAGCCGCCGATGGTCCTTAGAGATTTAAAAAACGCAGCAGAAAGGGGCCTTAATACCGGTTTCCCGCATCCGACTGAAAGGCGCTTTCTTAAAGGTTTACAGGAAATTTTCCCAGATAAGACTTTTCGAATTTACAAGGATAAATCCACCCTCGCAATGGCCCTTGAGCAGGCAGGCATAAAAGAGGGCCCTGCAATTTGGCGCCCCTTTACAGAGGAAAACTCTGAAGAAGGGCTGCCTGCTGTAAGACCGCCTGTCATACTGCCAATCCTGCCCTGCCCCCTCGGGCCCCCGGTGCTGGTACTCGATAAAACCCTCGATGCTAGTTTCTCCCCGGGCGATCTTATCCCTCCGGTTCTGCTTGCCCCTGCCATAAGGGCCCTCTATAACCTTATTTCTGCAATAAAACAAGCAAAAGAAGCAAATAAAGGCCCCCGATTCTATCAAAAAGTTGAAATATCACTTAGATCAAGCCCATGGCAGCGCAACGGCATTTATTTAAGACTTAAAACAAGCATTGAACCGGGAAAATATAAAGAACTTTTCCAATATTTTCTTGAAGGAGGCTTTCTAATCCCGCCTTCAATCAAAGAGCCGATAATTCTGCCGCTATCCATGTCTTTGGGTGAGGAAACTAAACTTGCAGAATTGCTAAAAAAGGAACCTAACCGCTGATATCAACCACGGTGGGCTTAGGCCCCGAGTCAAAATTGCGCCTTGTATAGGCATTTGTCTTAAGGCTTTTTATCTCGGATCGAATCTCGACCATGCGCTTAGCAAGCATGTCCCTGTTTCTTGCAGAACGGGTTATTGCCTCGCTCTTTAAGCCCTCAAGCACATCCTTTAGGTTCGAGACTTCATCATCCTTCTTTGTTGAATTATACATGAGCTCAAGGGGGTCTATCACCTTTTGAATAGAAAAAATATCTTCTACGATCTTCTCTTCCATTTCTACATGCCGAATAAGATCGTCTGCATTTCCATTTTCGATTATATCTTTCTGCCTGTCCAGGGTATTCAAATAAACCTGAAACCTGTCTCTTTGAGCCCTTAGGAGCTCCCTAAAACGCTTAATTACGGCAACACGCTGCTGTAACTCTGCGGCGCTGATACTCTGTGCCGGCATTGTCAGTACCATTCCGACCCCCTATCCTGCAATATTAACACCGCTGACGGTTTTACTCTCAACACCGGTCTTTGCGGCAATCTCGGCCCAAGCGCTTCTCAGTTCATTTAACTGGTTGCGAATCGCAGTGATTCTATGGGTATCGTGGGAGATATTCGCTTCTAAAAGCTCCCTATTAAACCAGATATAAAGAGAAAAAAGGTTTTTTGCAATTTCACCGCCATTCTCAAAATCCAGAGAAACGGTGAGCTCGGTAATAATTTCCTGTGTTTTTAAGATAAATTTGGAGATGTTTTCGATATTTCCCGGATTTATCTTTTCTCCCAAATTTGTGCCAAGAAGCTCAAGGCTCCGATCCAGGTTCTTAATTGCCGCATCGTACAGCATAAGCACAAGCTGCCCCTGACTCGCCGTTTTTACCTTGGTTTCTTTATAACTGGAAACTGCATTTGAATAATCCACAATCTTCCCCTCTTTTAAATTTAAGACAGACATCCACCTCAAGTATCGGCTTTTAAAAATTTTACTTTAGGATTAAATGCCCTTTAGCTCCTTGTTTTTTTTGTGGATAACATTATATCATGCAAGATAAATAATGATAATTATCACTTTCAGGGAGTCCGTTTTTGTCAGATATCGAAGCCCCTCCACAAAGTGCCGCTGATCGTATTGGAACCGAGCCAATAAGCCGCCTTCTCCTCCGCTTCTCGCTTCCTGCAATCACCGGGATGCTCGTGAATGCCCTATACAACGTGGTTGACCGTATCTTCGTTGGACGTTGGGTTGATGAGACAGCCCTCGGCGGTCTCACCCTTGTAATGCCTTTAATGGTCATCTCAATGGCCTTTTCCATGCTCTTCGGTGTTGGCTCGGCAAATATGATTTCAATGCGCCTTGGTCAGGGCCGCAAGCAGGAAGCGGAAGCCACTTTAAACCACTGTGTAGTCCTGCTTGCAATCATAGGTGCAGTAATAATGTGCCTTGG
The DNA here is from genome assembly GCA_009777995.1 of Treponema sp. Classification (GTDB taxonomy): domain Bacteria; phylum Spirochaetota; class Spirochaetia; order Treponematales; family Breznakiellaceae; genus WRKT01. Next base: position 61,161 of record WRKT01000005.1, read on the forward strand.
ACTATTCTTTACTGAGGATATTCTATCGATAATGGGAGCCCGGAGCGGAAGTCAGTCTTTAGAGTATGCGAAGAGTTATTTCAGGGTCATTCTCTTTGGTCTTATTTTCTTTCAGATGGGCTTTGGGCTTTCACATTGTACAAGGGCCCAGGGTTTCCCGAAAATCACAATGATAGGCATGATTCTAGGTGCCGTAATGAACATAATACTCGATGCTCTTTTCATAATAGTCTTCGGATGGGGTGTTGAAGGGGCAGCCTGGGCAACGATTATCAGCCAATTTTCTTCATTTATATGGATTATTTCTTTTTCTTTGAGTAAAAAGGCCGTAGTACGGCTCAGGCTCTCTACCTTTAGGCCATCACTCCAAATTACCTACGAGATAATGGGGTTCGGATCATCATCATTTATCATGCAAGCATCAGGATCGTTCGTAATTATCCTGTTTAACAATATCTTAAACCGCTTGGGGCCTGTGGCCCTTGGGGTCAGTAATGGGGGCGACATCGCACTTTCAGGGTGGAGCATAGTAAGCACATTCACAATGCTCATTTTTATGCCCGTAATCGGGATAAATCAGGGAGCCCAGCCAATTTTAGGCTATAATTACGGGGCAAAAAAGTTTGACAGGGTGCGGAAAACCTATATCCTGGCAATACTTGCTGCAACCTGCATTGCCACTTTTGGATTTCTTATGGTTCAAATATTTCCGATCCAGCTTGTGCGCTTATTTGTGCCTGACGGAAGCCCTGCACTGCTCTCATTTGCACCTATAGCTTTAAGAATTCACAATATAATGACTCCCCTATGCGCATTCTTGGTCATGTCGAGCAATTTCTTTGTGGTTACGGGGCGGCCAAGGACATCTATCACCCTAAATATGCTAAGACAAGTGATAGTTCTTGTCCCCTGCGCAATAATTTTTGGAAATGTCTGGGGGCTTTGGGGCTTTATGGCATCCCTTCCCACAACAGAGGCAATCTGTATTTTAATTACAGGTGTTTTTATGTTTTTTGAGATGAAGAAGCTAAATCGTCAGATCAAAGAGGGAGCATCTGTCGGAGTGTCCGTATGAATATATTGATAATAGGCGGCGCAGGCTATATCGGCAGCCATGTTGCAAGGGAATTTCTTGATGCAGGACATAAGGTAACTGTATTTGACAATCTTTCAAGCGGCCTTGAGCAGAATCTCTTCCCCGAAGCAGATTTCGATAATAATTCCATGCTTGATTATAATGCCCTTCTTGCATCTTGCAGAAAAAACATTGATGCTGTAGTCCACCTTGCAGCTCTTAAAGCTGTGGGCGAATCCATGCAATACCCCGAGAAGTACTCTGTTAACAATATAACCGGCACAATAAACATACTTAATGCAATGTCAGAGACAGGAATAAAAAATCTGGTTTTCTCTTCAAGTGCAGCAGTCTACGGTCAGCCCAAGTATATCCCTGTCGATGAAAATCACCCTTTAAACCCCGAGAGCTTCTACGGTTTTACCAAGGTGGAAATCGAAAGATTACTTGACTGGTATGACAGGCTTAAGGGAATACGCTTTGCAAGTCTCCGCTACTTTAATGCTGCAGGTTACGATGTAAGGGGCAGGATTTCCGGCCTTGAGAAGAGGCCCACAAACCTGATTCCGATTATTATGGAAACAGCCGTAGGTATTCGAAGGGAGCTTTCAATTTACGGGAACGATTATGAAACGAGGGATGGCACCTGCATCCGCGACTATATCCATGTAAGCGATCTTGCCATAGCCCATGTATCTGCACTGAATTATATAAAAAATAATGATGAAAGTCTCACTGTAAACCTCGGAACAGAGACAGGAACAACCAATCTTGAAGTCCTCGAGGCCGCAAGAAGGATTACCGGGAGGCCAATCCCTTCGATTTTTGCCCCAAGACGCCCCGGAGACCCCGCTTTTCACACAGCATCTTCACAACTTGCGCTTAAAAAACTCAATTGGAAAGCAGAAAACTCCTCTCTAGACACCTTGATCCACAGCTCCTGGGAGGTGTATAAAAAGACAGGTATAAGAGCTTAAGAAGGAGCAGGCTATGAAAGAGAAAATTTTTGAATTTATTGATAAATCCGAAGCAATTGCAATAGAATTACAGACTGAACTCTGTAAATACCCGGCAATTTCACCTGCATCAGGGGGCGAGGGGGAGCTGGATAAGTGTGAATTTCTGCAATCCTGGCTTAAAAAGCAGGGCATAACAAAACTTGAGCGCTATGATTCCCCGGATTCTAGGGCCAAGGGCGGGGTAAGACCCAATCTAATAGCGACAATACCCGGAGAGGACATTCCCGACCCCGTAACGGGCCAAAAGCCTATGTTCTGGATCATGAGCCATATTGACGTGGTACCCCCCGGGGAGGCATCACTCTGGCAAACAGACCCCTGGAAGGCAGAAGTCTCTGACGGGAAGATCATCGGCAGGGGAGTCGAAGACAACCAGCAGGGAATTTGCTCTTCTATAATAGCAGCCCTTGCACTTATAAGGCAGGGCATCACTCCTAAGAGAACTGTAAAACTCCTCTTTGCCTCTGACGAAGAGAATGGAAGCGTCTACGGTGTCGACTGGATGATAAAAAACCACCCGGAACTATTCTGTAAAAGCGATATGATGCTGATCCCCGATTCGGGCAATTCAACCGGGAGCGATATTCAGATTGCTGAAAAAAGCCATGTATGGGTCAAGTTTATCACAAAGGGAAAGCAGGGACATGCAGCAAGCCCGGGCAAGAGCATTAATGCCTATATTGCAGGAGCAGACCTTACTGTGCGGCTCCACTTCGGCCTTTCGGAAAAGTTTGCCGAAAAAGACCCGCTTTTCAAACCCGATTACTCAACCTTTCAGCCGACAAAAAAAGAGCCGAACGTGCCGAACATAAATACAATCCCGGGGGAAGATGTTTTCTACTGCGATATGCGAATTCTGCCGTTACACCCTGTTGCCGAAGTCTTAAAGGAAGTAGACAGAATCAAGGCAGAAGTAGAAAAAAGACACGGGGTAACAATCGAATACGAAATTGGTCAGCATAATGAATCACCTCCGACATCTGAGGACTCTCCTTTAGTCAAATTCCTTTCAAAAAATGTCGAAGAAGTTTACAATGTAAAGACTAAATGTGTGGGTATTGGAGGCGGAACCTTTGCATCCTTCCTTAGGAGGCAGGGCATAGATTGTGCAGTGTGGGCCTGTTTCGAAGGAACGGCTCATCAACCAAACGAAAGCTGTTTAATAAAAAATATCATAGGGAATGCCAAAGTCATGGCGCTTATGATGTGCTGAACTGCTACGCAGTTCAGCTTGGGAGTTCTTGCTGCGCAAGAACTCCATATTTGAAAGAGAGGTGGAAATGGCTAATGAACTTGTAACATGGAGCGACGATTTTCTTGTTGGGAACAGTACAATTGACACCCAGCATAAGGAGCTGGTCAGGCTGACCAATGAGTTTTATGCCGGGGTTCAAATGGGCGGAGTCCTTGCAAAGGTCTATTTTTTACAGACAATTAAGGGAGCGGTACAGTACGTTAAAACCCATTTCTCTGATGAAGAAGCCCTTATGCTGAAGGCCGAGTATCCCGAATTCATGGAGCATAAGAAACAGCACGAGGACTTTGTCGTCGAAGTAACAAACCAGGTCAGGAATTTTGAGAATGATGATAACCCCGACCCTGCAAAATTTGTGAAGTATCTGATGGACTGGATACTGCATCATATTGCCGCTTCGGATAAGAAATACTCCCCTTACCTCTCAAAACTGGAATCATAAATTTCCACATAAACCTATTGACCCGTAGGGGTAAAACACGTATTGTACTTATTACCTTTGAATTTTAAGGAGGTGGGAACTAAGGATTGAAAGGGAGCGATGTTGTCATCGAGGGAGTTTCCAAAACATTTGGTAACGTAACTGTTTTGCAAAATGTTGGTTTATCGATAAAGAAGGGTGAGTTTTTCTCCCTCCTTGGACCTTCAGGCTGCGGCAAAACAACCCTTTTGCGAATTATCGCAGGATTTGAAACCCCGGATTGCGGGATAGTTACTTTCGATGGGGCAGATGTTCTTCCCATACCTCCAAATAAAAGACAGGCAAACACTGTTTTCCAGAGCTATGCTCTTTTCCCCCACCTTACTGTATTTGAAAATATTGCCTTTTCCCTAAGACTTAAAAAACTTTCGACTCAAGACATAAAATCTAGGGTAAATGACTACCTTAAGCTCGTTCAACTGGAAAGTCATATCCATAAAAAGCCCGATCAGCTTTCAGGCGGGCAGAAACAGCGGGTGGCCATCGCAAGGGCCCTTATCAACGAGCCGAGGGTGCTCCTCCTTGACGAGCCTCTCTCAGCCCTCGATGCCAAACTCCGCCAGAGAATGCTCATCGACCTTGACGAGATCCACGATAAGATCGGAATCACCTTCATCTATGTTACCCATGATCAGGAAGAGGCACTTTCAGTATCCGACACAATTGCTGTAATGCATCTTGGGGAGATTTTACAGGTTGGCTCCCCCCATGATATTTACGAAAGCCCCGCAACCGACTTTGTTGCAAACTTCATAGGAGAGACCAACCTTTTTGATGCCACAGTCATCTCCGCCGAAAGGGTGCCAATGCCCGAGACTCAAGCCTCGGGCCCTGAAGACTTTGAGTATATGGCAGAACTTGAAATCCCCGGGCTCGGAATTATCAAAGTAACAACAGTCGATGAAGTAAAGCCGGGCCAAAGGGTCAGCTTTACAATCAGGCCCGAGAAGATTGTTATTTCAAAAGATAAGCCTTCGACAAGAAGGGGCGATATTATTCAATTCAAGGGAATGGTTGATGAGCCAATATACTCGGGCTTCCAAACAAAATTCTACGTTAAAATAAACGGCCTTGTAATAAGGGCAATTAAGCAGCACGCAAAATACTATGATGAGGGGCCTGACATAGTCTGGAAGGATGAAGTCTACCTTTCATGGAGTGCCCATGACGGATATATTGTGGAGGTAAAGCAATGAGTAACCTCGCCGAACACGTCAAGCCAAAGGAGCCTCCCGGTGCGAAACATAATTACGGCCCAAGATACTCCTTCTCGATGGGCCTCTGGTTCACTGTCTTTTTCCTTGCCCCGATAATCATAATAGTAATTTATAGCTTTCTTAGAAGGGGACTCCATGGCGGAGTGGTATGGGAGTTCACACTCGATGCCTATAGGAGTTTAACGAACCCTGCATTTTTAATAATAATAAGAAGAACTCTTTATATTTCGATTATATCAACAATCATAACAATTTTAATCGCCCTTCCCTGCGGTTATTTTATGGCAAAAAGTAAATACCAGAATGTATTATTATTGCTTATAATAATTCCGTTTTGGACCAACTTCCTTATTCGCGTTTTTGCATGGATGCTTATACTCGGAAATAACGGATTTATTAATCAGGTACTGTTACGACTTAATATAATAAGTGATCACCTGCCCCTAATGTATAACCAAAGAGCTGTTACTCTTGTTTTGGTATACATGTACCTGCCCTATGCCATCCTTCCCATTTTTGCAAATACCGACAAGTTCGATTTCTCACTTTTGGAAGCCGCAAGGGACCTTGGTGCAGGGAAGTTTTCTTCGATTGTAAGGGTACTTTTACCGAATATTAAGAGCGGCATCTTCGCTGCTGTCCTATTTACTTTTATACCGATTTTCGGCTCTTATGTGGTGCCCCAGCTTGTCGGCGGACTCGATTCCTACATGCTCGGAAATATAATCGCCGATCAAATATTAATTTCAAGAAACTGGCCTCTCGCCTCATCAATCTCCATTGTCATAACCCTTCTTACAACAGTCGGAGTCATCGTAATGATGAGCATGCAGAGAAGGGAGAAGGCAATAGCAAGGGAGGAGCTGTTATGAAAATAATGAACATAAACAGCAATACCCCTCATGGCGAAGCTGCCCGCCATGCAAGACGAAGGGCTGCAAAGACTCCCTTTTCATTTTCCCGTATTGTGTTTATCATAACAATGTTCTTTCTCTTTTTGCCCATTGTTGTTTTAATCTTTTCTTCTTTTAATAATTCCACAAGCATGACATGGTCAGGCTTTTCTCTAAGGTGGTACCAACGGCTTTTATCGGAGCGTGAACTCTGGCGTAGTTTCCAGCACAGTATAATAATAGCTGCAACTTCGGCCCTTACAGCCACATTAATAGGTACCTTCGGTGCAATAGGAATAAACTGGTATCGTTTCAGAATGCGAAACTATATTCAAACCATTTCTTTCCTTCCAATGATACTCCCTGAAATAATAGTGGGAGTATCACTTTCAATATTTTTCGCAGGGGTAGGCATACCCCTAGGCTTATTCTCGATATATATTGCCCATACCACATTTAATATACCCTTTGTATTTCTTATGGTAACGGCAAGGCTGCACGAGTTTGACTTTTCTATAATAGAAGCAGCCCGTGATCTTGGAGCAAGTGAGAAGCAGGTACTGTATAAAGTAACAATACCCGTTTGTATGCCCGGCATTATCGCAGGCTTTCTAACAGCGGTGACCCTTTCCCTTGAAGACTTTGTAATAACCTTCTTTGTCGCAGGGCCCGGCTCATCTACACTGCCCATCTTTATTTTCTCGGCAATCACCAGACGGGGGGGAATAACCCCTGTAATAAGCGCACTCTCCGTAGTGATGATACTTGGAACGGTGGTTTTAACATACTTGCTAAGAAACTTTTTAAAAAACATTGCGGCAAACTAGTAAGGCTAAATATTTTAATAGGAGTAGAAGGATGAAAGTAAGAAGGATTATCGTCTTAATTGTGTTGGCGGCAGTACTGATTATAGGTACTGCCTCCTGCAGCCGTCAGGAAAGGTTATACATTTATAACTGGAGCTACTATACCCCAACCGATGTACTTGAGCTTTTTGAAGAGGAGTACGGCGTCAGGGTTATCTACGATGAATATGCGAGTAACGAAGAAATGTACGCAAAGGTACTCGCAACAAACAGGGAAGGATTCTTAGGCCGCTTCCTTCGAATATTTACACGCACTTATGATATAGTATTCCCCTCTGAAGATTATGTAGCAATAATGATTGCACAAAACTTGCTTGAGCCCCTTGACAGATCACAGATGCCAAACTTAGGAAACGTAGATCCCAATGTACTCAGCAAGGCCCTTTACGACCCGAACATGAACTTTTCGGTTCCCTATTTCTGGGGAGCAGCGGGCATTGCGGTTAACACCGCAAGAGTGCCAAGCTTTGAAAGAAGCTGGTCAATCTTCGCCCGCAGGGACCTTGCAGGAAGGATGACAATGCTCGACGACATGAGGGAGACAATGGGCGTTGCTTTGAGCTATCTCGGCCATTCACCAAATTCCAGGAACCCGAGGGAAATTGAAGCGGCAAGGGATCTTATCAACAATCAATGGAAACCAAACCTTGCAAGATTCGACGGAGTAGCCTACGGTATGGCCTTTGCAATGGGAGATTTCTGGGTAGCACACGGTTATGCAGAGGATGTCTTTCTTGAGATTATGGAAGATGAACAGTTAATGAGAGACACAGTCTTCTTCATTCCTCAAGAGGGAGGCACTGCCTTCATCGACAATATGGTCATTTTACGGGGTGCAAGAAATGTGGAACTCGCCCATAAGTTTATCAACTTTATCCATAGGCCCGATATTTACGCACTCTTTGTTGACGAGTTTGGCCTTCCTGCAACAGTGAATATTCCTGCCCGCAGGTATAAACAAGGTTATTCCTGGTATGATGTGGAAGATATCGTCAACCTTGAACTAAAGTATGACTTAGGCCCAGCCCTCGATCTGTTTAACAATGCCTGGTTTAATTCAATTAGAGTGGGCAATTAAGAGAGCAATGTGCCGGGGAACAGTGAAATATCATTGTTCACCGGCATATAAAATAATTTTTCAACTTCCTTAAAGTCTTTTGTTTTAGCCAAGATCCACATTAATTTTGTAACTACAGCTTCAATGGTCATATCCATTGACTGCAATAGAGGCACACTCTGCAGGGCCTTCATCCCAACCTCGTAAACACTTAAATCACTGCCCTCACTTTTAACCTGGGTCGCAATCGCAAGTATCTTCCCTTTGGAAGCTAGCCGCCTTACTTGCTCAAGAAAATTACGCCTGTCAGCGAAAGGCACTCCTCCCATGCCGTAACTTTCGATAACAATGGCATCATAGTACTGCCCGACATACTCTAAGATATTCGGCTCAATACCCGGTATCAACTTTAATAGAAAAACCCCGGGCCTTATATCGTCAAAAAACAAGGGCCCCTCTCTTTCCCCGCCTTCTTCGCGCCCAAGATGTATAGCCGCCTTTGGATAATGAATAAGGGCTGCAATAGGATGATTTATGCTTTCAAATGCATCCATGCTCTTACTCTTTACCTTGGAGGCACGGCTGCCAATTATTGCCTTACCATCGAACATAAGGTAAACCCCCGCATTCTCCCCATGGGCGCAAAACCAGAAGGCATCGAAAATATTCTGCCTTGCATCACTATCCTTACTTGCGATTGGCTTCTGGGAGCCGGTAAGAACAATGGGCTTAAGGGAATTTTGAATTAAGTATGATAGGGCACTTGCAGTATAGGCCATTGTGTCCGTGCCGTGAGTTATGACAAAACCATCAAAATCGTCATAATAGTCACGAATTGTCCGCATCATAAGCAGCCAGTCCTCCGGCTGTATATTGCTTGAATCAATGTTTAGGATCTCCAGGGCCTTAACATCGCAGAAGTGGCCGATTTCAGGGATGAATCGTAAAATTTCATCCGGAGCCATATTCGGGATAAGACCCGCTCCTGAATCCTTGGCTGCAAGAGTACCGCCGGTTGTAAGAAGGAGAATTCTTTTCAAAGCCATATCTTCAATTTTACCGGCTATTAACTATAAATCAAGGTATGATATTATAGTAAAAAACCATGAGGGTCATATATATAGTTCTCGGTATTCTAACTGTGGTTCTCATACTCATCGGCCTTGCAGGAATTTACTTCACAGCTGCATCGTATAGGCAGATACAGAACTCTCTAATGCAGGAAATCCGGGAAACCCAAGCAGAAATTGACAGGCTTTCGCGAAACTTTACTTTAATGGCAGAAGAGAATAATGAACTTCGCCGTATTCTAAGACAGCCTGAAATCGCATACGAACTGCAAAGCAATAGAAGGTCCTCTCTCGATATGGATGATATGCGAGGCTCTAATAACCGTCTTGCATACTTCCATGCAGTTGAGCACCTTGCCAATTTAATTGAAAATAACGAAAAATCAAATGAAAGTTTACTCACCCCCAATCGCACAGTGCAGAGAATCGATAATAGCAATTTAGATGATTTTTTAATCGAACAGAACTTAGGTGAACTCGAAGAGCTTTTTAACGATTCGGGTTTCGTTGCCTATCTTAGAACAATGAACCTGATCCTCTCCAGGGAACCGAATGAAGATTCAGAGTTTGTTTTCTTTGACTTTTTTAACCTTGAGGGAACCAGAGTCGGATCAATCGGGATTCAAAAAGGAGCAGGCGGGATTTATCTTCTTGATGAACAATATGTACCTCTTGGTGCAATTCAAACTTTTGGTATGGGATTAGGTGATAATTCCCCGGATTCAATCCCCGACTTCGACATGCTCCCCGTTGGCCCGTCGGAAAGAGGAAGCAGTCTTAATGTTCTAATTGTAGGCACGAATCAGCAGCTTACCGACACTCTTATTCTTGCAATGGCCCATGAAGATACACAGACAGTCGACTTAATTAGCTTGCCAAGGGATCTCTTTTTCGGGGGTCGAAAAATCAACGAATACTATTATAACTATGGCCCGAGGCGGCTGGTAAGAGAAATGGAAGCCATGACAGGCTTCGATATCGATCACTATATTATTATTGATATGTATGCCTTTATCGATGTTATCGATATTCTGGGCGGGGTTGAAATTACTCTGAATGCTCCCCTTGTTGATCCCACCTACCGTGTCCGCGATGGCGGACAATGGTCCACTCTTTTTTATCCTGCAGGTACCCATCAGCTAAACGGAATAGAGGCCCTAAGAGTATCACGCTCGCGGCACTTCATCTCCGACTTCGGAAGATCCCGCCATCAGCAATTAATCCTTTCTTCTATTATCGATCAAGTCACCGCTCTCGGAATAAGTGATATTCGCAGAGTCCATGAGCTTGCAATGGTTTTTATGCGATATGTAGAAACAGATTTTACTCCTGCAGATATTGTCAGAAATATTGTCAGGTTTCGCTCTATAAGTGTAGAAAACCGGGCAGTCTTTGACACAAATACCATCCTTTACGCAACCTATGCCAACCTTTTGCGTCAGGGATTAAGAGCAGATCAGGTTGATGAGAGCTTTAATCTTGGTCAATATATATTATTACCAATAAACGATGACTGGTCACTGATACATCGTTTTATTCTTTCTGCAATTCAAGTTCCCGGGGAGGAATATTAATTATGAAACGTTCGAATATACTAACCCTCCATTGGAAAATGCTATTGATACTTGCACTATGCATTGCAATACCATTTATCTCAATCGGGTATATTGTAAGTGAAATTAACTCCAATATCTTTCTAGAGAAAAAGACAGAAAATCTTATCTCAATCGCAAGAATGTTGGACACTCAGCTTGTAGACGGCGGATACGATGAAATATTGATGAATGCAGGGATGCTCCATGCTTCAAAAGAAGAACAGATTGCAGTCCTTAACGAAGCACTTTGGGAAATAACTGACCGCATCTCTCAAATCAGCGAAGGCCTTGGTGTAGGATTTTACTCCCGCGCACTCGATGCCATTCTGACATACGGCCCCTCGTCAGAGTATTCCGCAACTGTAGGCATTCCCATAGCAGATACACATCCCGGCAGGGTTGTCATGGCAACTAACACACCCGATGTTATCATGGGAACCATGGTTCGCGGAAACATTATGAATGCAATGCATCCAATCGAGAGGAACGGTGAAGTCATAGGCTATATTTGGGCAAACGAGCTCGTTTCTGATCTTGAAAGAGACCTTCAAAGAGCCTCAACTCTGATTTTCCTCCTTCTCACTGCTGCTTATATAATAATGATAATTATAGTCGTAGTGTTTCTCAACCGTATAATTCGTACCGAGCAGGAATCGGGAGCCGCAATAGAGAAGGCCCTTGAGAAGGCACAGCATATCGAAAGGCTAATGAAAACCGTAAATGATGCCGTCACTTCTCTACTTATAGCAGACGACGACTCATTTAATGCAGCATTGCAGGACTGTATGCAGATGATGGGCACAGTATTTGATGCAGAGCAGATCTGCATTTGGAAACACATATCCTTCCCCGAAGACGGCAATCATGTATATGAACTTTCAGCATACTGGCCTGAAAACAACCTTGTCGGCATAGATCCTTCGCAATTTGCAAAAATGAGCATAATATCCGACATGAAAATAGTATTTACCGAAAATAAAAGCTTTAAAGTAATAACAGCCGACTTAAGCGAAGAAGACAATAGAATAGCAGTTAACATGAATTTAAAATCCATGTTTGCCTTCCCGGTATATCTGCAAGAGAATTATTGGGGTTGTGTCTGCTTTTTCAATATTCGTAATGAAAGAACCATCGCAGAAGAAGAGCAGACAGTTTTATTATCGGGAAGCCTCTTAATGGCAAACGCAATTTCCCGGAACGAAATGCTGCAAGACCTTGTAAAAACCCGCGAAGACGCACTTGCAGCCACCAAGGCTAAAAGCGCATTCCTTGCAAATATATCGCACGAAATACGAACGCCAATGAACGCGATAATCGGTATGGCAACAATAGGCAAGTCGTCAGACGACCAACAACGTAAGGACTATGCCTTTGAAAAAATCGAAAACTCTTCAGCCCATCTTTTAAGTGTAATAAATGACGTGCTTGACATATCAAAAATAGAGGCAGGAAAGCACGAGATATCCAGTGTAGTATTTGACTTTAATAAAATGGTTCAGCAGATAATCGATATCTTTAAACAGCGAATAGAAGACAGGGGACAGGTTTTCATAACGAATATTGACACTAATATTCCCAAGATGCTCGTAGCCGACGATCAAAGACTAAAGCAGGTTATAATTAACTTTCTATCGAATGCAGTAAAGTTTACCCCCGAAGAGGGAACCATAGAATGGTCAATTAAACTCCTTGAAAAGAATGAAACAACAGCAAGCATACAGGTAAATGTGCGTGATACCGGCATTGGAATATCAAAAGAACAGGAAGTGAAACTTTTCAGCGCCTTCGAGCAGGCAGAAAGTAATACAACTCGGAAATACGGAGGAACAGGCCTCGGTCTTGCAATATCAAAAAGCATAGTGGAACTCATGGGCGGCCGAATATGGCTCGAATCAGAGTTTGGCAAGGGCTCCACATTTTCCTTTATAATTCCTGTCGGCATCGCAACCGAAAACGATATTAAAGGTAAAAGCTACTTTGATTTACCCGAAGATGCCAATCTTGAAACAAGTGATAACTTTACAGGTAAGTATGTTCTTCTTGCAGAAGACGTGGAAATAAACCGCGAAATATTCATGACCATGCTTGAAACCACCGGCATCCAATTCGATTGCGCAGAAAACGGTGCCGAAGCCGTCCGCCTGTTCAGTAAGAACCCCGATAAATACGATATGATATTCATGGATGTTCAAATGCCTGAAATGGACGGCTACGATGCAACACGCCTAATTCGAACCCTCGAGATTATAAACGCGACAAACATACCTATTATAGCAACCACAGCCAATGTTTATAAAGAGGATATCGAAAAAGGCGTTGAAGCAGGCATGAGTGACCACCTTGCTAAACCTTTGGACTTCGAGGAAGTCTTTAAAGTACTAAGGAAGTATTTAAGGTAGAACCTATTTTAACTTCCGGGTAATATCAACAACCTCATCTATCATCGATGAAACATAGTTAATCATGCTTAAAAGCGGCTGCTCTGTAGTCAGATCAACTTCTGCCATTTTTGCAAGTTCCACCGGTTTTAAAGTACCGCCCGCCTTAAGAACATCAAGCCAGGTTTCTACTTTAATCTTACCGCTCCTGATATTTTCAAATGCAGCAGTTGCGACAGTTAATCCGGCCGAATATGTGTATGGATAAAGACCCATAAAATAGTGCGGCTGACGCATCCATGTTCTTCCCGCATAATCGGGAACCTCAACTGCATCGCCCCAGAATTTCTTGATCGTACCAAGCATCAAATCGTTTAAAACCTTGGCAGTTATCGGTTTCTTTGCTTCCACAAGGCGATACACTTCCCTCTGGTAATTTGCTTCAAGTAAGTGAGTTACACAGTTATGGTAATATGTGCGAGAAACCATCGAAGAAAGCACCCATCGTTTAAAGCGTGCATCCGATTCCTTTGCCTTAAGATGTTCTGCCATTACAATTTCATTCATTGTTGACGGTGCCTCTACAAAGTACATTGAAGGTCTTGTATTAAAGGCATTCTGTGCCGCACTGCAGAAGTAGAAATGTCCCGCATGGCCAAGCTCATGAGCAAGAACAAAGACCTCGTTCATTTGATTATTCCAGTTCAATAATATGTATGAACCCTTTCGGTATGGAGAAGCACAGAAACCGCCCGTAGATTTACCAAGACTCTTCGGGAAATCTATCCATCTTTCATCATAAGACCTTTCAATCATTTTTCGGTATTCAGGCCCAAGCAATTCAAGACTTTCAAGCGCATATTTTTTTGACTCTGCCGCAGTCACAGTCGGCTCAAACTCAGGGTCCACCGCAAGGTGCAGGTCTGCATAAGTCATTTTATCGAGACCATGAATCTCTTTTAAAAGACTTGCATATTTACGCATTGCAGGAGCAAGTTTCTCCATTATAATATCTATTTGACGGTTATAAAGCTCTAATGACACATCTTGAATATCAAGTAAATAATCGAATACAGTATCAAAACCTTTAAGGTTGGCATAAGCCTTTTCTTTTAGAATCTGGGTTTGGTAATTATTCGCAAGACCATTTTCATACTCCCCGAGCTTTGCATAAAAGTTTTCAAATGCCGTCCTTCTAATTTCTGTGTTAATCTCGTTTGACCACCCACCCTCGAAAAGACTGAAGGACTGATCGTGAGTTTTCCCTGCAGCAGTAAATGTCCCGAAGTTCATGTCGGAGAGTTTTGACTTTTGATATATTTCTCTTGGCGCATTCAAAACCTGACTAAATTCCGAAAGTGCCTTTTCTACGATTGGATCCAGCTTATGTTTTAAATCCTTGATTACCTTCTCAAGAAAGATTTTATTCTCTGTTGCCTCGTTTTTCGCAGTTTCAAGAAGAGAAGGATCAAGAGCCTGCAGCTCCGACATGAAAAAGACGAGCTTCTTATTTACATCCGCAGCAAAAATCCCAAATTTGCCGCTCCTTATTGCATTTTCTTCGTTTGTTTGGTCGCTTGAAAGGTTCAGTGACTGGAAAGTACCAACATAATTAAGCAAAACTTGCAAATCCCTGAAATCATCAAGTGCCTTATTGATAATCCCCGATGAATTAAGCTTACCCTTATAGTTATCCACAAAGGCATTTGTCTTCTTTTCTGCATCAGAAAGTGCAGCCTCGTAATCCGCTTCCGTTTTGTATAAACGTGATAAATCCCAAGTTTCCTGCACGTTTACCTCATTTCTTTTCAATGCCTTCTGTGCCATGTATGGTCTCCTTTTATGGTTTTATTGGTGGTAAAATTGTGGATGATAAACGGTGCAAAGTCAAGAGTTATAAAATTAGAAAAACTAATTTTATAACTCTTTAAATAACGCTGTAGAATAGCTCGGCATAGGATGGCATAAGCCAATGCTTCTTTGCCACCATTATTTCCAGCTCATCAACTGTTTCCCGCATTTTCGACATTGCTGCAGATACCTTGTTTCCATATAATTCAGCCCGGGCATCAGGCCTTTGTTCATTCTTTGCCTCTTCTTCAGCATTTATTAAGTAGTTCAGTTCTTCAAGCAGCCTTGCAGACAAATCGGCAATTTTTCCTAAGAAAGTACTTTCCAAAAGAGTATTAAAATTACCAAGAGCAGTTTTACGCTCAAGGAGCTCAGAAAGATCCTTCTGATATCCAATACATGCAGGGATTATATATTCAAATGTAATATCAATCATTGCCAAAGCTTCTATACTCAATGTTTTGCTATAGCATTCAGCAAGTATTTCATACTGAGAATGCAGTTCAATTTCAGAATATACACAGTGCCTGGTAAAAAGAGAAATACTCTTTTCAGTAATGAGCACAGGAAGCGCATCCACAGTTTTTTTCAAGTTTGATAATCCGCGCCGCTCTGCTTCCTTTAGCCATTCTTCACTATAATTATTGCCGTTAAAGATGATACCCTTATGGTTTCTATATGTAGTCTTGATAAGAGAAGCAAGTGCGGAATTGAAATCTTCAGCATTTTCCAGAGAGTCTGCAAACTGTGCAAGAACATCTGCCACAATTGTATTTATAACAGTGTTGGGGCCTGCCCCTGAAAATGATGATCCTAACATTCGAAACTCAAACTTATTCCCGGTAAATGCAAATGGGGAAGTGCGGTTTCTGTCTGTAGTATCCTTTGGAAAATATGGCAATGCTGTAACACCAATCTCCATTTGGTACATTCTCTTATTACTGTACTCAGAACCTGAATCAATAGACTGTAATATCTCTGTAAGCTCATCACCTAAAAACATTGAAACAATCGCAGGCGGCGCTTCATTTGCACCCAAGCGGTGCTCGTTTCCGGCACTTGCAGTTGAAGCTCGGATCAAATCCCGGTATTCATCGACAGCCTTAATAACAGCCACAAGGAAGAGCAGGAACTGTGCGTTTTCGTATGGAGTCTCACCCGGCTCAAGAAGATTTGCTCCCGTATCCGTAGAAATGGACCAGTTATTATGCTTTCCGCTTCCATTAACTCCCATAAATGGCTTTTCATGCAGCAGACATACAAGACCATGCCTGTTTGCAACACTCTTCATCAATTCCATTGTCAGCTGATTATGATCTGTTGCAATATTACTTGTGCCATAAATTGCGGCCAACTCATGCTGTGCCGGAGCTACTTCATTGTGTTTGGTCTTTGCATGAACACCAAGCTTCCAGAGTTCTTCATCAAGTTCCTTCATGAAAGCCGACACCCTAGGTTTCAAACTGCCATAATAATGATCTTCAAGCTCCTGCCCTTTTGGCGGGCGGGCACCAAACAAGGTCCTGCCTGTATAAATTAAATCAGGACGTTTTAAGAACATTTCCTTGTCTATGATGAAATACTCCTGCTCAAGTCCAACCACAGGAACCACGTGCTTAACCCTTGTATTTCCAAAAAGCTTTAGCACACGCAGAGCCTGTTTATTGATTGCTTCCATTGAACGAAGCAGCGGAGTCTTTTTATCCAAGGCCTGACCGCTATACGAACAAAATGCAGTTGGTATGCATAGCGTCCCATCTTTAATAAAAGCATAAGACGTGGTATCCCAAACCGTATAACCTCGCGCCTCAAAGGTGGCCCGAAGTCCGCCTGAGGGGAAACTCGATGCATCCGGTTCCCCACGGACAAGCTCTTCACCTGAAAACTTCATGATAACTTTCCCCTCCCCCGTGGGAGTGATAAAACTCTCATGCTTCTCGGCAGTAATACCTGTCATTGGCTGAAACCAGTGGGTAAAATGAGTCACACCTTTTTCAACTGCCCAGTCCTTCATTGCATTTGCAACAACGTTTGCAAGATCCAGATCAAGACGTGTCCCCTGCGACATTGTTTTTTTTAATGCATTATAAGCATTCTCAGGCAGTCTCGTTTTCATAACATCTTCGTTGAAAACCATGCTTCCGAATAAATTTGCAGTATTATTCATTTTATCCCTTAATTTAACTGCTAATAATAGCATCAGCAACAAGATCAACAAGGATATCCAGCATCCGCTTTCCCTTTTCGATACTTGCTTTTGTCGGATCACCTGTAGCACCCGTTTCACTTATTTCCTTGATGTCCCAGATAACATTCGCCTTTTCACTTGCTTTGATTAAATCTTGCGGGACTTGAGTTTTAGCACACTTTAGGTCTACAAGCTCAGGCCTTACAGCCATCATTATCGAAGTCTCACCCTCGCCCCCGTGGCCAAGCCCGTTCCAAACCTCAAAACGATCCCCCATAACAGGCCCAACCTTTTCCCACCAAGCAGGCAGGTACAAAATCTTCGCATCAAGATGCCTATCCTTTACCTTATGGGCTGCAATCTCTAAAGCCGGAATATTTCCGTCATGCCCATTAAGAATGTAAATCTTCTTGATGCCGTTATTGATAAGACTTTCCAAGATATCCTCAGCCACAGCAATTACAGTCTCGTAGCGAAGGGTAATAGACATAGGGAATTTATTGTAGTTAATCGACGTGCCATAAGGCAAACAAGGTACCACAACCACATTCTCAAGACGCTCGGCAACTCGCCTCGCAACCTCTGTCGGTACAAAGGTATCAGGCCCAAGACAACAATGTGGGCCATGGCTCTCGCAGGAACCAAACGTGCAGATCGCCGTTACTTTGGAAGGGTCTTTAAGCAGGTCTTCTAGCTCACGCCCGGTGAACTCGTTAAGGAAGGTTTTCTTCATGGGGGTAGTTTACATTATAATTCATGATCCATACTAGTCCGGTACAATGGGTACGCCCCAAACAATTTTGCCGGTCTTGACTAACAGGGTATATTATAAAAATAGTAATATGTCTGATAGTAAAGAATTAATATCGTTTATCAAATTCAAAACAATTTACAAAATTTAATCAATAATGTATAATTAATAGCCTGTAAAGAATATTCGGCTGTCAGCCAAATGAGATATTCATTAATTAGGCTTTCAAGGAGAAATTATTATGTGTCCATTCAGAGCTTTCGGAGGTTCAAAATGTAATGTTGATGGTAAAGCTAAATCAGATGATATGAGGCAATCTTTATGTAACTATAACACTCATGTAAACTGTCCTCTATATAAGCAAGCTATGGGAAAATAGTTATTATAACGGGGGTACTCCTTTTATGTGGGGTTTATTGAAGCTTATGTTTCACATTTCCTTCTGCGTCAAAAATCTCAAAGCGTGGCATGTCGTCATTGTCAATATATAAGCGTATTCGTTGTTTGCCTTGTTTATCATATAAGTTAACACCAACACTGCCATCTCTGTCTTTTCCCGCATGCATACGTAGAACATTTTGTGCCTTTAATTTGCTTTCAAATTCTTTCTTCTTTTCCGGATCATCCGTTTCTTTCATAGCTTTACTAAGAGCTACAGTGTCCTTTATATGAGCACTGTTTCTATCAAAAACCCTAAATCCGTATGTTTTTCCTTTTTCATCTTCATCAAGGAGAACTTGAACCACTTGATCGTTTTTATATTGATCAAAAGTCATGGAAAGACCTGAATTGTACCCTCCGTCAAGGCGTTTTTCACTTGAAAACAAAAGGCCGCCACTTTCATCGCCCTCTGAATTATAGAACATAATCCCTGCCATACCCGTATCCTGCCTATGACCCGGTAAAATGTCTTCATTATCCATTAGAGCCGGAGGAATGTTTTTACTGTTAAACAAGGACAATCTAACAGTTCCGTCAGGTTCAACAATTTCCATTCGCTCTGTTCGAATATGTTTATGGATTTTATCTTTTTCCAATTGTAATACCCTCAGATTATTTTAACCTTGAGGGGAAGATAGGTCAATTCCTTTCAACCTGGCGTTTTCTTTCGGTTCGAACTAGCAAGAATTTCTTGCACCTCAGTCATCCATAAATCTTCATCAGAAAATCGTACAGACACTTTAGTAATACCGTTTTCATCCTGATAAAGAATGATGTTATTATTCGATTTGTTCATTTTTATCTAACCTTTACAAACATTACATAATATGTTATACTATACAAGTGCTAAAATATTCTCAACCCCTAGATCCGAGCTACTCAGAAAAAATATTGAAAAATAGAAAAAATGATACAACAGGTTTTTCTGAAGATAACATAAAAGCACAAGCAATAGGCAAAATGTTTGAAGATATTCTTAACAAGAATGGGAAACGAAAAATAAGTATAAGTTTACGCCTTCATTGGTTGTTAGATGACATTAAAAGGTTTTTCTATGATCTAAAATATTCTATTCGAAACCATTTTAAATGGCGAAAAACTATCAGAGAAATACGTCCATGGGAAGGATTTGACGGACTTGTAAAAGTAATGATAACTCATTTAAATGACTATATTGAAACTGAAGAAAAATACGGACATTCTGAAGAAGAATACAAAAAGAATAAAATAGCTACAGCCGGAGAAACAGTTGAACTTTTAAGACGTATGAGCAATCCTGATGCTTACTACTATAATCTTCGGCAGGAGGTTAAATCTCGTTACCCTGAGTATAAAGGATTGGTTACAAAATATAATAACGGCGGTTCTGGCTTTAGCGGAGATTTTATAGCACAAGACAACGGCTGGGCAGGCAAGGAAAGCGGTTTAAATCCAAGGGCAGGATACTTTGAGTTTGTCAATGGAAGGTTTCAATTAGCCGAAAGCCCGGATAAAGATGAGACGGAAAGGTTACTTACCCAACTTGAGAAATACCACGAAGAATTAGCAAATGCCAATAAACAGGCTGAAGTTGACTCTGATCGAGATTTTGAACGCTTGGGGCAGCTACTTAAGGAGAACTTGTATTCATGGTGGGATTGAGAGTAAGATGATAAGAAACATGATTTTAAGAGAGGTTATACTATTCCCATTACAAAGAAGAGACTAGAAGAAATTAATGCTTTCAAGGTTACTGATTTTTCTGACGCTCCGATTTTAACGGAAGACCAGATGAAAGAATTCAAGCCTTCCCATTTGCGAAATATGGCTAACTATAAACCTATCAAGAAGACAGTAAATGTTAGGCTTGATGCTGATGTGATTGAATGGCTGCAGAGTACCGGGAAGGGGTATCAAACCCGAATGAATGCAATTTTGCGGGAGGCAATGCTTCATTCGGAGGAGACTGTCAACTAATATCTATGCTTGTACATAAAGAATGATGTTATTCTCCGATTTGTTCATTTTAATCTAACCTTTACAAACATTTCGTAATGTAATATATTTTACAAGTGCATTGCACAAGTGGTATGGGTAACCAGCGAGGGTCAGCCACTATAATCCCCTTATACTTGGCAGTTGTGTAAGATTGAACTGCCATTTGAAATTCACAAGCAAAATTAACTCTGAAGCAAAAAAATTTTCCTTATTATTATTCATATTTTCTCATTTTGAAGTTGATTTCTCTCTATAATATTCATCAACAATAAACTCAGCATTTTCTGCCCATAATAAAGATGCAGGATTTCGCAAAGATTTATATAGTCTGGAAACAGTAAAAATAGAATAAGCAGAATCAAAAGTAATTTTTTCTTTTTCAGCGATAATGCTTACAATTTGTTCTGTCTTCTGAACTAATAAAAAGCTTATTTCTTGACCATTATACATTATTTTATTAAAAGGTGTCTTCCTCTTTTCTCTCAGTTTTAATAATGAAACAGCTTTTTTAGTGTGAAGAGAGACTTGATCATTAGCCTTACTATACATTAATCTTTGCATTGCCTCTGATCTTGTATAAATACCATCAAGAAAACCGGTTATAGTTAGAACGATTTTGTCATTAGCGACAGGCCCTTGAATAAAATCAAAATTGTGCTGAATACCTCCGGTACTTCTATTCAATAAAATAAAATCAAACCATTCATCAGAAATATTTGTGAATTGTTTTGATATTAAATCCTTAGAAGGTACAAAATAAAATTCGTATAGAAATATACCATCACCACCAAAACGATTAAACATGTTAAAGCCCCAATGCAAGGCTTGTTCCTTGATAGTTGTAGTATAAAAACCTTTGCCAAAGTCTCGCCTGTCTTTCGATTTTTATAAATCAACATAATCAAACTCAATATTTGAACCATGAAAAAGTATCATGCTTTTTTCCTTTTAAGAATATCTTCAGCAAATGCTACACATTCATATATATCTTGAGTATGAAGTGTTTCGTAGCACTGCCTAATTGCTTCTGTTACCCCGTGCTCTACAAAAAGATTTATGGTTTCATGTGCAGGTATTCCTTGTCGTCTAGAATATTCTTCTACTGCGAAAACGACTAGCAGATTTTCTTCATGTTGTTTATCTGTCATATCTTCTCCTTCTCTATCATCGAGAAACTATTGTTTCTTGCATCTGTTAAAAAATACCGAACATCTTTTAATTTTTTCCATTTTTACTACCTAATATTCTATTATCACTTAGTAATCCGTATACATAGCTTGAACCTTGTATTTCACTTGATATTACACCAGGACCTGGAATTGGCCAATACGATAAAGCTTTTTCTATATCTGATTTTGGAATTTTTCTATTTATTTCTTTATCATTTCTAATAGGAATTAAAATATTATTTTCAATTCTATATGAAAATGGATAACATCTTACAGTATAAAATATTTCTCCTTCAAATTTAATTAACCTTTTCCAGATAATTTCTATACACACGATATTATCCCTCAATATTTATACTCTTTCATATCTTCCAGAGGTGCATTAAAATCATCAGCCATCCAAATTTTTCCTTTCATACAACCTGGTTTTGGCACCTTTTTTGCGGACTCCGAGGCAATTGCGAATGGAATACTGCGTAAATATATCACTTGACGTAAAAAAATGTTAATTGCGGTGGTCATATCCATGCCCAAGGACGAGAATACATCTTGGGCTTCCTTTTTTATATCATTATCAACTCTGATATTGATGTATGAAATAGACACATTTTGCCTCCAATAATAAAGTAACATGCTGCAAGCATGGTGTCAACATAGTTTACAATAACATTTCTTTCAATTGTTTTCTTAATATTTCTTTTCTGAAATTATAGAATTCTTCAAAATCTTTTAGTTTTAAACTGATTTCTATTGGTAAATTTAATGCTTTTCTAAATTCTGTCTCTGTCGGTGCACCGCTTGAATCTAACCATTCATTTAATTTCTTTTTTGACTTAGCTTGATTTGGCTTTCCTTTTAATAATTGAAGATTTGGTAATTTATTTTTCATTTTTCCCCATTTTATCCAATCTGTATCAGAAATTCCATATGGTTTATTATTAAAACTATCAAATAAACTGGATGCGTGTATATGATCTTGATGATATTCTGTCCCATCTCTGCTATGGAAAATATTATTGTTTCCCATTAAGAAAAGAGTAAGCTGTGTAGTAAATGATTTATCATTATCAAGAATCTGATCCAGTCTATCATCACCTATTTTGAAATCAATTATTTTATTTTCTATATCTTCGATACTAATTATAAATTCAGAATTTATAATTAATCTTTTTAAATCAACTAATAATGAATTTGTCCTTCTAGAAAAAATGTTTAATATAAGAGAGCGAAATATGTATTTTTTCATATCATGTTCATTCTTAATTTGACAATCGTTATTATACACAGAATAAATTATTGGAATAATAGAAATATATGAGCTTACTTCTCTATCACTTGTAATGCCACAATTCGATGAAAGAAAAAATATCGTTGTATTAATAGAACTCACAATTTTATCCCAATTATTTCGTAATTGCTGAACAATTTCGTTGTTAATTATTGTTTTTTGAATATCTCTATTTTGCCCGTATAATACTAACGCAAGTCTAACAATAAAATCTTTTGTGAATTTAAATTTATTGCTATTTAAACTTGTCAGGTATTCTCCTATTTTATCTTTTGCTTCTGACCATCTTGATTCAATAGTAGAAAAAACTAAATCTGATTTTGAAAGCTGAGTTCCTCCTCTATTAAAGCGAATGAATATTTCTAATGCTTCATCTAATTCACATTCAGATAATTCAGCTACATTCATTAATTTTTCATCAAATATCCTTTTCGCTAATAATAATAAATTTTTCCTTGCAGTTTCACTAATTGAATTTTCAATGAAAGATAATACATTATTAATTTCTTTTTCTCTATTGTTTACATCTTTAAGTTTCAGTATATCTCTAACTTTAAACCATCTTTTTTTATTAGGGTTACTTGGTAATAATTGAAAATCAAATGTATAAGCAAGATTATCTTTTATCGCTTCATCTTCATCTTCATCACCTTCAATAAACCCTTCATCATCAAAAAATTCAGAACCTGAACCTAAATCTAAATACAATTCTAATAGAGTCCAATCACTCGTTGATTTTTTATATTTTTCCTTTAATTTTGCTTGACCAATCAAAGTTATATAAAGAGATGTTAATCTTTGTTGCCCATCTAGAATAGCAATAGTATTTTTATTTAATATATTGGAATCTATTTTTGAGCTAGTTGTTTGATTTTTAGTTTTACCTTGAAAATTAAAATACACTTCTTTCAAAAATTGATAAAAATAAGTATTTTGTGAAAAATCAAAATCTTCAATATTCCAGAATAAAAATGTTGAAATTGGATAACCTAACATAATAGAATCATATAATGCAACAACTTGCTGTTTAGTCCATACAAAATCCCGTTGAATTGATGGTAAAATAATATTATTATGATGGATTCCCTCAATTACATCATAAATATTATACTCTTCAGATTTTGTTTTCATTAAAACCTCTTAAAATTATATTACATTTTATAATCTAATTTGTCAATATCTATTATATTAAAATAATGATATACTTCATATAAACTCCTTATCAGAAATTATGTACCTCACAAAGACCTGTACATCACTCCATATAATCAAGCGTCTGTCCATTCAACGTGACCCTAATCTCTCTCCACATCGGCATATATTTATCCATAAAAGAAATAAACCGTTCGTTGTGATGTTTCTCTATAAAGTGGATAAGCTCATGTAGTATTACATACTCAAGACACTCAGGAGTTTTTTTTGCAAGCTGTAGATTAAGCCATATTTTCTTTGTTGCTGTGTTACATGTACCCCAACGAGTAGTCATATATTTAGTTTGCCAGTCTCTACATTTTAACCCTGTTATTTTTTCCCATTTCGGCAAAACGCGCGTAATTTCCGATTTTAAATGCTCTCGATACCATTCGCGAACAAAGTTTTCTCGTTGCTCTGAGGTGCTCCTCTTACGGACAGTTAAAATTGCATTATTTCCGGTCAGTACAATTGAATTTCTATTTCCATTTTCAATTAACAAATAGTACTGCTTACCCCATAGAAATAAAGTTTCACCGGATATAAATTCTCTTTCTGATTGGCGCTGCTGGGAGTCAAATCTATTAATCTGTTTCTTTATCCAACTTATCTTTGTGCGGGCAAATCGCTCTATTGCGCCATCACTCATTGTAAGGGGTGCAGAAACCGTTACATTCCCATTTGGTGGTTTGACATAGAGATGCATGTTCTTAATATCTTTCTTGCAAACTTTAATTTCTATGCCGGAAATAACAAGATTCAATTAATATTCCTTCTGCGCTGATGCAATATTGTAAACCCTCTCAACTTCGTCATGGTTTTTAAGGATATCATACAATGCCTTCTTTATTTTCTTCTCTTTAAACGTATTATGACGAAAACCGTCTAGTTTACTTTCACGAACGGCATTATCAAGAGCAATGGCCAATGATACATTTTCGCCGCAATTATCATAAAATGCCCGTAATACTTCGCTGTGCCGTATGGTTTCAGGGTAATCAGGATTATTCTCCGGATTTTCTGATTTTTTAACGAGTTCGATATACTTCTGTAATAGAGCTTCATATGCAGTAGCACCTTCACGGCGTGCCTTGATTAACTCATCTAAAATCGCTGACATTCTTTCATAATACTTTGGATTTATAAGTATCTTTTCAACAATTTTTTTCCTGATATTGTTTTCAATTACTTCGGCAGCAGCTTCCTTGTTTTTGCCGTCAAGTTTCTCACCTTGTGCAATAATAAAATCCAGCAAAGTGAAATTATCAAACTCTCCTAGTTTCCGGCTATCTTCAGCCTTAATGTAATTATCAATCAGACGGCGCATGTCGGCTTCATGAGACTTTAAGTCAATAAAATCACCGCTTGCCCTTCCTATTGTATCCTTTATTCCAATATAGAAATCAAATAGCTTATCAATGTCTGTTTGTTCAGAAAGAGTATAACCTGCATCTGTCATTTGACCTTTAATTTCTGTGTAAGCACGAATCAAGCGATTAACTAATTTATAGAGCTTTTCACGACTGCGGGAACATGCCTCGTCATCTATTCCGCCAATACCATCTTCTCCGCAAAAGTAATGAATATAGTCAATCTCCGCTTTTGGGTGCTTCACCCCTCCACAGAGGTCATCAAGTTCTTCAAGGGTTAAATCAAGGAATTTGCGAGCTTCACTAAGGCGATCTTTTATTAAGCCTTCGATGTCTTCTTTTGCATACCCTTCGAAAGCCCCTGAGGTGTACTTATTCAAAGCATCTGTCAAGTCACCAAATAATTGCTTATAGTCCACAATGTAACCAAAGTCCTTTTCTTCGCCATCAAGGCGGTTAACACGGCAAATTGCCTGGAAAAGACCGTGATCATGCATTGATTTGTCTATGTAAAGATATGTACATGGCGGAGCGTCGAAGCCTGTCAGTAGTTTATCAACAACAATCAGAAGGTTCATTTGAGCCGGTTCTTCAATGAATTTTCGCTTTGCTTCGGTTTCGAAGTCATCAACACTTTGATCTCCCAGCATCTTTTTGTAAACATCATACTTATAGAATTCTTCAGCATCTTCTGCCTCTGTACGAAGATTGGCTTCCAGCGGTACAAAGGATGTAATTACAGCGCATTTATTAAATCCTCTGAACAAGAATATTTCATAGTACTTACAAGCAGAATATATTGAATCGGCTATAAGAAGAGCGTTTCCATTACCGTTTGCAAGCCGTCCTTTTACATCAAAGTCGCTAATAATATCCTCGGCTATCACTTCAAGGCGTTTGCGAGAGCTATATACCTTTTGCATATTAGCCCATTTTGTTTTTAATTTCGCTTTTGCTGCATCATTTAAACCGAGTGTCTTTGTATCAAAATATTCATCTATCTTATCTTTCGAAGTGATGGTTTGATCAATATCCCGGGCCTCATAACGCAGATCCAGCACTATACCGTCTGCAACTCCTTCATCATATTTATAGGTATGGATATATCCCCCGAACACTTCTATACTTGTTGCCTTGTCTTTTATGAGAAGTGGCGTACCTGTAAAACCGATAAAAATTGCATTTGGCAAAATTGCTTTCATTGCCTTGTGCAGCTTACCACTTTGCGTACGGTGGCACTCGTCTACAAATACAACAAAGTCACCTTTTGTCACAAAATCCTTTGGCAATAACTTTTTTAATTCCTTGATATATTTATCATAATCAAGCTCAGACACTTCCCCTCGATTACCAAATTTATGAATTAACGAGCAAATAATCCTGTTTTGATATGTATCCAGTTTTTCGATTAAATCAGCACAAGACTTCGTGCGAATGATTTTTTCATCAACACCTTTGTAAACCTTTTCTATTTGATCATCTAACTCCTCGCGGTCGGTAACGATTAATACACGGGCATTGGAGTTATTTGCTAATATCCATTTGGACAGCCACACCATAGTCAGAGTCTTCCCACTACCCTGAGTATGCCATATTATACCACCCTGCTTCTTATTAATTCGCAGTTGTGCCTTCTTTATACCAAAAACCTGATTATAACGAGCTACCTTTTTTTCGCCTTTATCAAAAATCATAAAATTATGGATTAGATCGAGAAAACGCGGTTTGTAAAACATGCTGTAAATTTGCCATTTTAGTTTATCAGGAAATTGATTGCATTTTTCTATAATATCCAGAGATACATCGTCTAGAGGTTGTGCACTTGTATTGTCAGTATTATTCTTCCACTCCATGTAGTACTTTTCTTTTGTTTCGATAGTGCCATAGCGTAAACCTTCGCTGTTATTACCTGCCATTACAAACTGTATAGTTGTGAAAAAAGGCATGTTAAAATGTTCACTTTGATTTGAAAGATTCTGACGTATACCTGTTGATACAGACACGGTAGATTTCTTAAGCTCTATAACCGCAATGGCAATACCATTTATGTAAACAACAAGATCGGGACGTCTTTCACTTTTTTCTTTAATTGTTACCTCTTCGGCAATGGCAAACTCATTGTTTTGAGAATGCTCCCAGTCGATTAAGTAAACTGTTTTATCGGGCTCTCCCAGGTTTTCTTTGACTTTTGCGCCATATTTTAAGATCGTATATACATCCTGATTTGCCTTATACAAGCCCTGCTGCAGATTGCTTGCTGTGCCCATAAGTTCTTCAACAGCTTTTGCTGATAGGCTTGCACTATGCCCGCCGCCTTTTCTTGAAGTAAGCCAATCTATCAGTTTTTCAGGAATAATATTTTTATTTAATTGATCCTGCAAATTACCATAATACTTGTAAGCTAGTATTTCTTGATCCTGAAAAAACTGTACCACCTGGTTTTGAATTACCCGTTCAATTTCGTTAATTTTAGGCATTGCTCTCATCTTCCTTTTGCGCCGGGTTTAGTTTCGTAAGCTCTTTGACAGCCTTATCGAAGTCGCTTTCAATCTGTTTCATTTCTTTTTCTCTATATATCTCATATTCTTTTTCTGCTTTTTCAATAGCTTCTTTGTGAGAAATCCGCCCTCTTCCGGTCAAAATATCTCTGTTCAACATTTTTAATTGCCTGTCTAAAAAATCTTTCCATTCTTTCATGGTCATCGCATTTTTTTCAATTGCCTGTAATTCCGCATATCCAAGAAAACCTTCTGTTAGTAGATTTAGTTTTTGAAGCTCTATTTCTGAAAGATAATTCTTTGCAATTTTAACATCATCTTTGGTTATATAATTTCCCTTAAAATTAGTCATGCCGATCATCGGTTTTTCACTATCTGAACGGTTATAGATTACTTCGGCTGCTGTCTGTTGGTGTACAGCATAGTGCATTTTGTTTTGGACTGTGGCAAAAAACTCCTGTGTAAGATCGGATTTTGGGTCATAATCAATGCTTGTGGCATAAATGTCAGTAACTTGCTGCCAAAGGTTCCTTTCTGAGGAGCGAATATCGCGAATACGCTGGAGTAGTTCGCGGAAATAACGGTTTCCGCCCTGCATTAAGCGCTCATCGTCCAGGGTAAAACCTTTCTGGATATATTCATGAAGACGCTTGGTTGCCCATTGCCGGAATTGTGTACCTCGCAAGGATTTAACCCTATACCCGACTGAGATAATCACATCAAGGTTAAAATAGTCTACTTGATAGGTTTTTCCATCTGAGGCAGTTGTTGCAAAATTTGCAACAACTGAGCTGCGTTCAAGTTCCTTTTCATCAAAAATGTTCTTTATATGCCGTGATACAGTAGATTTATCCCGCTCGAAAAGAGCAGCCATTTGGTCAAGGGTTAGCCATACGGTTTCTTCATGAAAACGGACTTCTACGGTTATTTTTTCATCGTCTGTTTTGAAAATAATGATATTGTTTTTATTCTTCGATTTGCTCATGACGGCTTTTCCTCGCCTATGAGCCGTATTCTACCGCTCAACAGTTCGTTCATCATTCCTTGTTTGATGTGTTTGAGTTTAGTCATCTTCACTGTCAGTGCATCAATTTCCGCATCCATGTCAGAGAGGATGGATGCGATGGCTGTTTGTTCGGGGAGTGATGGAAGCAAAAGTTCAACATTTCTTATTTGTGGAACTGTCAACTGTGGTACACCTGTACTTTCTTGAGGAAATTGAACACAACAGTTAAAAAAATATGTTGTGAACTTACTATTTACATTACTGTTTGCTTTTGGCGTTAGTACAAGTAGCCGTACAATAGCGTCAAAATCAATTTCTCTATACATTGCTACACCGATATCACCTCGCCCTGTTATTGTAATAGAGTCACCTTTATATCTTGGCATCGAAGTATACCCATATAAACCATCATTTTGCAAAGCATTAGCATATATGGGATATGTATGAGTATTAGTATGTACATGTGAGAAGTATTCTTTCGCTACATCTCCACCAGCATATAAATTAAATTCTGTTCCAATATCTGTAACCATCCAATCCCCATTAAACCCCGGCAAACGCTGCTTACCTGTCAACAATTCCTGCATTGCCCCCTGCTTGATGCTGCGTTTCTTAGCGATAAGTTTTTCCAGTGCGGTGATAAGCTCGTCTGTGTCGGAGAGTACGGCAGCTACTCGGCGTTGTTCGGAGAGAGGTGGGAGAATTAATTCAACATTACGAATTTGTGGAACAGTTAACTGTGGCACACCTGTACTTTCCATTGGAAAATTAACACATCTTTCGATAAGATATGTCGTAAAACGACTGTCTGCTTTTCCATTTGGCTTAGGTGTAAGTACAAGTAGTCTTACAATTGCATCGAAGTCAGTGTCTCGATAAATTGGAACACCAACATCGCCACGCCCAGTAATTGTTATGGAATCACCATTGTATTTTGGATTGGAAGTAAACCCGTATAACCCATTTCTTTGTAAAGCGTTAGCATAAATTGGGTACCTGAATATATTTGTTCTCGTTTCAGAAAAATGTTCTCTATCTACATCACCGCCAGCAAACAAATCAAATTCTGTGCCGATTGTTGTTTCTTCCCACTTCACCATACAAACCCCATAGTTTCCAGGTGTGATTTAACTTTGCCCTCCAGTTCCGCAACTTTACTTTCCAGCACAGGCAAGGGTTCCTCATAACGATCGTTAAGTTCTGACACTCTGTCGGTAATCCAATGATGCACTGCTATATAAAGCTCATAAATACCGCTTGTAATTGCACTGTACCATTTTCTTTCAAGCAGTAGTTCAAGACATTCTGCATCAGTCAACTTTGCATATTTATCATGTGCATTTTTATCAAGAGCATCACGAAGGTCTTTTAAAGCTTTTGTTCCTTCATCAACTTTTAGGACTAAATCAGCCATATTCTGTAAAATCATCTTGTCATCTGATTCAAGAGTTTTATCTTTCAGTTTTCTCTTTAGCTCATTTTTATCAAGACTGCCATTTTCCTTCAACACCTCATTAATAATCGAATATTCTTCTGCATTTTCTATAATTTCTTCCAATTCAATTTCTACCGCTGTTATAACAGTTTCAGTATCATCAATTATTCTTTTTTCATCAGAAAAGAACATATCTATTACAAGAGCTTTGGGAACAAGTTTACCTTGCCAGTCTATAATCTTGGTTTTGGTTTCTTTTGTACCATCTTTTTTCTTCTTTTCACTGGTTTTGGTTATATTTTCTGTATCACGAATAGCTTTATATCCTTCTTCTACAAGTAGATAAACATCGTCAGCCATAACAGTATTCCAGTAAGAGAGCAGTACTTCATAAGCATCGTATTTATCTACAAGCATTATAGCTTTGAACTCATCTATAATTACATCAGCAATTTCAAAAATAAGCTGTTTAGGCTTGGTTGAACTGTTTATACCCTTAAGTTTCTTGTCAACCTTCGTTTTCCATCTTTCAAAGGCGGATTCTACATTGTCAGCATAAGAGGAAAATTCTTTATCACTGTTAATGGTATCCCGCACTTTATCTTCGCTTACGGCAAGGGAATTAAATCCTTTACGAGAGGACTTAAACAATTTTTTTTGCAAATCAGGGAAAGCTTCCCAAAAGAGGGATAGACTATCCACATCCACACTTGGAATACCGCCTTTTAAATGTCCTTCGATACTCTGTAAATCTTCTATTTCACCGCTGTCTATATAACGAGGTATATTAAGGTTATAGTCGTTTTTTTCTTTAATATCCTTATTGGTTGCAAAATGTGAATACTTATGCAATTCAAGCTGTGAATTGAAAACAGAAACTATTTTATATATGTCCCGCTCACGAAGGCGGTTCTTGTTACCGTCTTTAATATAATCCCTGCTTGCATCGAGTATAAAGATGCCATCACGCTCTTTAGCATTTTCTTTATCTATAACAATAATGCAGGCAGGTATGCCTGTACCAAAAAATAAATTTGGAGGTAAACCAATTATGCCTTTGATTAAGCCCTGATCGATAATAGTACGTCGAATGGCTGCTTCTGCGTTGCCGCGAAAGAGAACACCGTGAGGAAGAATAACCGCTGCTTTTCCGTTACGCTTAAGCGATTTTATCACATGTAGAAGCCAGGAAAAGTCACCATTTTTTTGCGGCGGACGATCCCCATATCCATCAAAGCGTCCGTATTCTTTTAGGCCGTGAGTCCAGTTCTTATCGGAAAAGGGCGGATTTACTACGATAAAATCGAACTGCCGCAGCGTATCATCATCATTTTGATTAAAAAACTGAGGATCAGAAAAAGTACTGTAACCGCCTTTTATTTCGGCAGTAGCTCTATTATGCAGAACGAGATTCATGCGGGCAAGCCCTGCTGTGGTTCCTTCTTTTTCCTGCCCATATATTGCAACATCAAAAGGAGCTGCTTCTGCAGCTCGAATAAGAAGCGAACCCGAACCGCAGGCCGGGTCATATAGGGTTATATCATTATTAGCTTTGCTTTTTACCATATCTATGCCTACAACATGGGCAAGGATGCGCGACACTTCTGCCGGAGTATAGAATTGACCCTTGCTTTTACCGCTTTCTGTAGCAAAGTTTCGCATAAGATATTCATATGCATCACCAATGATGTCGTCTCCATCAGCACGATTTCGGCTAAAATCAGGCATCTTATCTCGAAAAATACTGAGCAGCTCGCCCAGTTTATCAACCATTTCCTGCCCTCTGCCAAGTTTACTTTCATCATTGAAGTGAGCATTATTTATTACACCATGAAGATCATTATTTGCTTCGGCAAGCTTACCAATAATTTTATCCATCTTCTCACCGATATTCTTATCACCTATAAGTGCAAGCATATCGTCAAAGCTGCCGCCTTTGGGTACTTCTATATCACCGTAAGCTACGCCTTTAAATTTGTCAGAAACATACTTAACGAAAAGAAGAGTTAATATGTAGTCTTTATACTGAGAGCTGTCCATGCCCCCGCGCAAGCTGTCACAACTTGCCCAAAGGCTACTGTATAATTCACTCTTTTTTACTGCCATAAGCCAATTTACTCCAAATTATACTACAAGTAAACCACAGACCTAGTGGTTAACAGCCACTTGTTCTGCCACAACACCCCTACCTACCCCGCTCCTCCCTCCTCACCTCTGCCATAATGCGCCCGTAGGCGCGCTTGAACCGCTCGGACTCCCTCTTATTCCGCAGATAGACAGGTGCAATACGCCCACCCTTATCCAGCGCACTACACGCAACCTGTAAAACCTTCATGAAGTATTTATTAGTCTTTCGTCCAAGCTTTTTACTTACGATGATGGCTCTCTTGCCTTCTATATAGACTACACTGCCTTTAATCTCGATAAAGGGAATATCATCAGCTTCAACTGTGCTGCCGCCCTTCGTGAAATCCACAAATTCCCGATGAGACATATTCTTTAGATTTGCGAAGACTTCTTCTTTTTCCCTTACAGCGAGTGCACGTTCTAAAAGGGTAAGCTTTGTTGGGCCATCTTTATCACTAAAACCTATCTGTTCAAGTTCATCTCTGTACTTGATATATGCCTCACCAATGCTAAGCCAATTGTAGATACTGCTGTGATCCATCTCGGTTTCTTCACTTAACCGGTTAATATATGTGGTGATGTTTCGGCAATTCAACTTCATGAAAAGCCTTTCGGATTTTATCCTGGCAAGCCCAAGGCCCATGGTAAGTATCGAAAGACGTATGCCCATAATGGTATCGCGTATGCCTTGATCAATTTCAACAGGATCATCGGACTTGATATAATCAAGGAAAATGGTATTTTCGCCAGTTAGGTTGCTCATAAAGACATTATATCATCTAAATTTAGAGAAATTCAAGAAAATAATACTATCATGTGTATGATTATTCATACTTTTTACTCTAAACGTTTAGAGTAAAATGGAGATATTTGATATTTACTATTCTACTTTATCCATAAAGTTTGACTCCTTCTCGGGCAATTTTACGCTCGAGGGTTGCCAATACTTTCATATCATCAAAACGGTTTTGTTTGAGACCCAAAATATCCATAGGCTTTTTTCTTATCGGACTGATTGCCATGCTTATTGCAGTAATGGCATCCAGCTCCCTCATTGTCATCTCATCCTTAAAAACCACATATAAATCTACATCAGAATCCTTATTTTGGGTACCGTATGCATAAGAGCCAAAGAGATATATAGCTGCCACCGGAACAGTCTCAGTGATTTTTAAAGTAATTTCTTCCAAATTTTGCCTTATATCATCCATGCAAGATAATTCTAGACCTATTTAATTGAAATTTCAAGTTGAATGAGTTACAGAACTATTCAGTCCGACTTGTCAAGTAAAGTGCAAAGTGTATGAATTTTATAGAGTATGCCGGATTTTATATGATTTTCTACTTATAATGATGAAATGAATAAGCAACGATCAATTGCACTGGTACTATACGGGGAAACGGGTTCTTCCAGAGATGCACTGACAGATGAAAAATATAAAAAGTTGGCTGAGGCGTTAATCGAGGCAGGCTTTACCGTAGAAACTGTACTCTACCACGATGCGGTAGCAGATGAACTGGAAGATAAACTAGCAGAGTTTTCCGCAGTGCTTGTATGGGTAAACCCCATTGAGAAGGGGAATAATAGAGCGCGTTTGGATGGGCTGCTTGTGAATATTTCAGAGAAGGGTGTGTTTGTTTCTACTCATCCCGATACAATACTAAAAATAGGGACAAAAAAGGTTCTATATACAAGTCGAGATATGGACTGGGGTGGGGATACCGAGATGTATACCGATTTCTCTGATTTCGAAAAACGGTTTCTTGTATCTCTAAACAGTTCTAGTATACGGGTACTAAAGCAATACCGGGGCGAAAGCGGTAACGGGGTTTACAAGGTCCGACTTGCAGATTCAGCAGGAGAAAAACTCAAGGTTACTCATGCTCCTTCTCCACATGATGAGCAGATTTTATCCAAAGGGGAGTTCTTGGAAAAGTTTAGTCCCTACTTTAATAATGACGGACTACTCATAAACCAGAAGTGGGCAGATGGTCTAATTAACGTGGTGGTTCGCTGTTATCTTACCGGAACCAAGGTTTCCGGGTTTGGGTATCAGGAGTCCAATGCTCTTTGTCCCGTTTCAAGAGATCCTGATTCCAAGGTTAGGCCGACCAGCGGCAGGTTTTACTTCAGCGAGCATTGCGGCTTATTTCAGGATTTGCGTGAAATAATGGAAAACAAATGGATTCCCCAATTGCAAGAAATCCATTCCTTAACCGATGAGCGCATGCCCCTCTTATGGGACATAGACCTTTTCATTAATGAGGTAAACTCAAAAAACACTGAAAGTAAGTATACTCTCTGCGAAATTAACGTGAGTTGCGTATCACCCTTTCCTCCAAGCTGCATTACCCATTTGGTTGCAGCGTTACTGTCTTGCATTTAGATGAGCCGCCTATGGAAATAAACAAGAAAAACTGATATTATACACTTAAAGGAGGGCGTATGGTTATTTTCGGTGGTATTCTTTGGTTCGTCTTTGCACTAATGGTTGGTTTTGGAGCAAGGAACAGAAACCGATCTTTCTTGGGTTACTTTATCCTCTCGTGTATTTTTTCACCACTCGTAAGTTTCATAATTTTGGTTATTTTAGGACCAAAAAGATAGCGAACCGCCTTTCTATTGTCTTGCGTATGTTCTAACTCCCCATCTAAGTGTATCCCCTGAAACAGTAGCAGTTCTTGAATAACCGGATGCTTCTGAAGAAGTTATCGGCCGCCATGTTGCTCCGTTATCAATGCTAATTTGAGTATAGGTAAGAGTTGCAGTATTGTCGGAATATGTATAGGTTCCTCTTAGTCCCGCACCTCCAATAAAAGTATTCATTCTCCATGTTGAATCTTCAAAAACAAGAGTAGTGCCCTCAATTGTTACCCATGTGCCTTTGAATGGATTAACTTCAAAAAGATCGCAAGAGATTGCAAACAATACTGTAAAAATAAGTAACCCGACAATTCCCAAAAATTTGTTCTTTTTCATAAAAACCTCCAATTTTTATTTTACTATATAAATTATAATACATACATAAGCAACCTACAACCTTAGGCCGTCGGTGATCCAGCGGATAAAGACTTCGATGCGGCGATTAATGTTGGGAGTAAGGTTCATTCTGTCTGCGAAGAAGCTTGGGAGATAGAATCCTGCGACGCTGTAGATTAGGAGGCCTTCGGTGACGGGCTCGATGTAAATTAGAGCGGCGAATCTTTCTGTTCGTACTATCGGGATAAAGAAATAACGAACATCAATGAAGTTTGTCATGCTATATGTGATGCTGTGAACGTTAACGGTTATGTCTCCGCGGAGGAAGAGGTTCCCTATGTATATTTCTCTTAGACGAAGATACATTGTCTGTGAAGCGGGGAGCCAGGTTGAGGGCGGGGGGTCAGGGATTGCTATTCTGTTCTGGGGGTTATCAATTCTATGGGAATCGGAAAAGATAAAGATTTCGTTATTGTTAAAATTGGCGGGGTAGTCTTTTATGTTTTCGATTCTTCCGAGTGCGTTGAAGATATCAAGTAAGTCGTACTCTCTGTCTGTATAAGGTATTACTAACAGTGCTTCAATTAAATGAGAGGGGTCTGCTTCCATAACTCTTTCGATTAAGTTTATATCTAAGTCGGGGTTCGGATAAAGAACGGGGTATTCATTTACTGAAAAGGAATGTCTAAGCCCGTTTTCGCTATAGACAAGGGGGAGCCATACACCGGGAAAGTGCGGAAATAAATCATTAAAGGTGCGCATTTCAAATGATGGAGCATCAACAATTATTGTAGGAGCAAGAAAATCAAGAGGATCGATAGAATCATGAAGATCGTCTTCAGCAAAATCATCATCAAAATAATCGAAATCATCAAAATCGTCAAAGAAATAATCATCGAAATCATCCATTGACAGATCTTCGGACATTGCTGACATTATATCTTCTTGAATGAAGAACTCTTCGAAGAAGTAAAAGTCATCATCGGGGTCAATATCGAGATCGAGATCAAAATCGCTGTCAGCATACATAGCGCATAACGTTGTGAAGAAAATCAATAAAAGAATACTGACAGTCTTCATTCTCATTTCTTACCTGCCCACATTTGTGAAAATGGTATCCCCGATATTTTTTCACAGGCAGATATTACTTCAGGGTCTTCTATCGGAGCGCCTAAGCTATGCTTATGATCGATGGCTCTGCGGACAGCGGCGTGTCCCTTCTTTGTAAGCACAAAACGCACTGCAAACCAAATTGTAAGTAAGACCAACACAAGAGGAATTATCGCGAAGGCTATTCGTACACCAAGCAGAGCTCTCTCGCTTTGCACTATGGTCTGCCCTGCAACGGACTCGACATATCCGAAAGCTCTGAGCATAAGACCTGCGAGGAATATCGAGAGGCCTGATACAAATTGACGGGTAAAGGTGGTAATGCCTCCGTAAATGCCTGCATTCCGTCTTCCTGTAATAAGCTCATCGGTGTCCGGTAAATCAGGGAGGAGGGTCCATGGGACAAAGCTGGCGGCTCCCATTCCAACGCCATTTAAGAGGCAGACAAGGATGAGCAGGGGTATTCCGTGTGCGGGGCCCATGAAGAAGGCTATTGCAAGACCGATTACACGGAGGGGGAGGGCGTAGTAAATAGGGTGATGCTTCCCGCTGTTTTTTGCAAGTCTATTGTTGATTGGCAGCATGGAGATGCTTGCAATTACTGTAAGGCCCGATACCACCATAAGGAAATCTCCCCGGCGCATAACATCCGAAAGCCAGAAGGCTGTTACCGCTGTGCCGAGATCGTTGGCTGTCTGTCCGAAGATGAAAATTCCAAGGTACTGACGAAAGGAGCGGTTCTTGAATGAGTCGAAGAACAGCATAAGGGTTTCGCCAAGGCCCGGCGGTTTTTCTTCTGTATCGGCAGGCGGCTCTTCCCATGTCGTGAAAAAGGTGATGATAAGAGGCAGACCGAAGAAGAGGCCGAAGACTATGCCCATGACCAGGTAACTTCCGGTGGTTCTGCTTGCCTCAGGCCCGAGTATGAACGCAGGTGTTGTAACTGCAATTGTTGCAGAGATATTCGAAATTAACATCCTGGTTGTGGTATAACCTGCCCTGTTTTCATAGCCTGATACCATATCAGGCAGCAGGGCATTATAAGGCACAGCAACAAAGGAGAGTGCAATACAAAAAAGGACATAAGCAGCGCTATAATAAATAAACTTGCCGATATCACTTTGTATCCCGAAACTGTACCATAACATAATAAAAGTGACGATAAAGGGCAGAATTCCGATACCAATAAAAATGCGCCGCCTTCCGAAACGGGATCGGGTCCTGTCGGAAATGACACCAAGGAGCGGGTCTATTATAGCATCGACGATTCTTCCGAGCATGACTGTTGCGCCCGCTAAACCGGGATCCATGCCTTCAATCGTGACAAGGAAACTCAAAAAAAGCAGTGAAAGAAGTGCGTATGAGCCGCCGCCCATTATATCGCCGCTTGCATAACACAGTTTGGAGGTAAGGGTATATTTTTTGGTGTTCGTAGTGCTCGTAGTGTTCACCATTTTATTACCGCCTTTTTATTTTACTCATTATACCACTAATCATTATTTTAATCTGAATGGAAACGGGAATCCCGGAGCTAATTTTCTTTAATGGCGTCTCCCTGTCTGAATCTGCAGCTTCCCTATTAATACAAAAATCTCTTTGGACTTCTTCGGCGGAGATGCTGCCGTCACTGAAGGCGATTGCCTGCTCCCATAAAGCGGGGCCGGGCTTATCTTTAAACGGAAAAATAGCGAGCAGGATTTCTTCTTCGGCACCGTTATACGATGGTGCAAGCGGAAAGTACTGTGGCGCTGAGTGTATTGCAGCCTGAATACCAAGGCCGTTTCCGTGGGTGGCATGGTTTCTCTGCTTGCCGTAGTAAGTGCCGAAGGGGTTAAGGAAAAGCCTGCCGCCTCGTATTCGCATTGGGCAAAAAGCCATGGAGTTGGCCACTTGCTTTTGCACTGCAAGGAGGAAGCCCCCGTTAGTAGTATTAACCCCGACAATCCCGTTACTCACCTGATGGTTAAAAGAATCGATCTCGACATTCTTGGGGTCTGCCTTGGCAAAATCATCAATTAAATAATCGCAGATATCGCCTTCGTAGTTGCGCTTTATGATGCGCGCGCCCTTGGAGGGCCCTGCATTAATTTCAAAAGGACACACTTCGATCCATTTATCGTCCTGGGGCCTTTGCAGAGCTGCGATCTGGTTATAGACATAGGCATCTTCAGAAGTATAAGGGTATTTAATCTTAAGAGAATAAAATATGCCGTTAATTTTTTCTGCTTTATACGAAGTCAACGAGTAATTACCGCTTTCAAGTTGACCGGGAAGATTTAACTGAGCCTTGCTTAAAGTGCCTTTAAGATTAAAGCCGTTAACTGCTATGTCAAACTCTTTTTCTTCAGGGCTCTCAGCTTTATGTCTTACATTATTATATTCAATGGAAGGCGGCTTTACTCCGGGAAACGCCGCAAGGTCTGCAGAACCTACCGCGAGACCTTCAGCGCTCGCAGGGAGGCAATAGCGCAGATCATCAACAGTCCCGCCCTTCCAACCGACACCGGAAGAATCGGCATCCATGCATTTAAGCATTTCAGCTGAAAGGTCAAGGGCCTTCTTCTCGCGGCGAATATTTAAATGGGGCGTTGAAAGACCAAAGTGAGTTGTAGATAAGAGTCTAACTCGTTTCAAGAAAGCCTCTGTTTCTTTGCCTTTCTTCGGAGTCAGGGCACGGGCACGTTCGATACGCGTCCAGATGCGGCGGTTAAAGGGCTTCTCGCTCCAACTTGAATAGCCGTCGAAGTTACCATCAGCAATATCATGATTAAAAGATATTTCCTTAAGAGGCGGGTGGGTTTTAAGATAATTCCAGGGTGTGTCGAATGTTACATAGGGGAGTTCTGCAATTTCAGCGATAAGGCCTTGGAGACCTGAAAGCCCGGGGAGCTTACTCAAAGGGAAGGGATAGTTTAAACCGTACCAAAACTCGCTGTCTGCATCCATGTTAATAAAGATAAAGACATCATTATCAATTTCACCTGTTTCTTGTTTACCGTGAAGTCTCCTTACCCAGTATAGCAAAGAGCCGTAATCGATAATATCACCCGTATTATATGTCGGAATAAAAACAATGCTATCTTCTTTATAGCGATATGTCAGCGGATTAAAGGCATACTTTTCGGGCAGCAGAGGTATAATGGTACGAAAGCTGTCAAAGGGAATAGAAGAATAATACATGCAAAGGGCCTTAATACCAAGGCTTGAGTAAGTTGCGGTTTGAGAGGGAGAAAACATCATCTCCTGGGGCCTGGAGACAGGGGCGTATGTACCGAAGATATCTTGGGTGCCTGACTTCATGTCGTTTGAGATAGACATGCGCATAGAGGCTTCTAGCTCCTCCCGGGTCATGGCCCCGGTAGAGCCGTTATTATAGCTCATCAAGATTGGCTCATCACCATTTTCACTTACTCGCCTTCTAACACCTTCGATAATATCCGGAGCATACTTTGGGAGGACATCTTCAAGAGAGAATGCGTTTTCAAAATCCCAGGTTCCTTTTACGGGAATGCCGCGGGAATTATAACTGTTAAGAACAGAGATACAATGGCGTATAACACGAATATCGGGGGCAAAGCCTTTTTGATCGTTAGTGTCTTCGCGAAAGGAGTGGTATAGATTTACATGAAAGCCAAAGCCGACATGCACCTTCTTCATGGTATCTACACGTCCAAATTACTCACAAGCAGGGCATTCTCTTCGATGAATGCGCGGCGGGGAGCTACAACTTCCCCCATTAGAGTTGTAAAAATGCGCTCTGCTTCTACAGCATCATCCATGTGAATTTTGATGATATTACGGCGAGTGGGATCCATTGTGGTATCCCAGAGCTGGTCGGGGTTCATTTCTCCAAGACCCTTATAACGCTGCACACCGTCTTTCTTAATTTCGCCAAGCTCGGCCATCACCTTATCCTTATCTGCATCGTCGTAGGCATAATAGTCCTTGCGGTTATGGCTAATCTTATAAAGCGGGGGCATCGCAATATAGACATGGCCCTTCTCGATAAGGGCTGTCATATAACGGTAGAAAAAGGTCAGAAGCAGGGTGCGAATATGGGAGCCGTCAACATCAGCATCGGCCATGATGATAACCTTATGGTAGCGAATCTTGTTCACGTCGAACT
The DNA here is from genome assembly GCA_009777995.1 of Treponema sp. Classification (GTDB taxonomy): domain Bacteria; phylum Spirochaetota; class Spirochaetia; order Treponematales; family Breznakiellaceae; genus WRKT01. Next base: position 101,575 of record WRKT01000005.1, read on the forward strand.
CCGTGCCGCAGCCGGCACCTATGCTTGCGATTATGGGCTGGAGCTTCTCGTTCGTTACAACCTTTTCTATGCGGGTCTTCTCCACATTGAGCATCTTCCCCCACAGGGAGAGGATGGCCTGAAAATGCCTGTTTCGGCCCATCTTTGCAGAGCCGCCTGCAGAATCACCCTCAACTATGAAAAGCTCGCAGAGGGTGGGGTCCTTCTCCGAGCAGTCGGAGAGCTTACCCGGGAGGCCTGCCGAGTCCATTGCGTTCTTGCGACGGGTGGCATCGCGGGCTGCGCGGGCTGCGATACGGGCCTTTGCCGCAAGCACGGATTTTTCAAGGATATTCGAGATGACATCCGGATGCTTATCGAAATATAGCTCAAGCTGCTCGTTAATGACAGTTTCAACAAGGCCCTTAATTTCAGAATTACCGAGTTTACCCTTGGTCTGCCCCTCGAACTGGGGGTTTGGGACCTTTATCGAGAGGACTGCAGTCAGACCTTCGCGAACATCATCACCTGAAAGACTCTCATCAAGCTTTTTTGCATGCTTTGACTTCTTTAAGTACTCGTTTAAGGTCCTTGTAAGAGCGGATTTAAAGCCGATAAGGTGGGTTCCGCCCTCGCGGGTATTTATATCGTTCACAAAGGAGTACATTATCTCGTTATAACCGTCGTTATACTGGATTGAACACTCGACATCGACTATACCGCCAAGGCCATCATCCTTTGAACTCTCGATAAAAACCGGTTCCTTATGGAGTACGGTCTTATTCTCGTTAAGATATTGGACGAAACTCTTGACCCCGCCCTCAAATTGGAACTCGTGGACCTTCGGCTTTGTAAGGCGCTCATCGCGAATCGTAATCTTAAGGCCCTTATTAAGGAAAGCAAGCTCCCTTAGGCGATTGGTTAGGGCATCGTAATTATAGGTTCCTGTCTCAAAAATCGAGAGATCGGCCTTCCAGCGGGTCACAGTACCGCGGCGGATATTACCGTCATTCTCGCTTTGGGTATAGGGGAGGTTTTCAGCCTTGATCTCGTGAACAGGGCCCTCGGGAATGCCGGTTTTATAGCGCTGGGTATGAATATTACCGTTATTGTGGACAAAGACCTCGCACCATTCGGAGAGACCGTTCACCACAGATACACCGACCCCGTGGAGGCCGCCTGAGACCCTGTATGCCTTCTTGTCGAACTTGCCGCCTGCGTGGAGCTTGGTCATTACGAGCTCGAGGGCGCTCACTCCCTCATCGGGGTGGATATCAACCGGAATACCCCTGCCGTTATCCTCTACGCGGGCTATATCATTACCTTCCAAAACCACGAGGATATCGTTGCAATGACCCTGCATGGCTTCATCAACCGAATTATCAACAACTTCAAAAACCAGATGATGCAGGCCGTCAATTCCGGTGGTACCTATGTACATACCGGGCCGCATCCTTACAGCTTCCAAACCTTCAAGAACAGTGATGTTTTGTGCGTTATAGTCGGAATTCATCCTTTGATGATATAAAAAATTTGCAAAAAGGTAAAGATTATACTTGTCTAATAAAGTAAAGACAGGTTACAATGTATTTTACGTTAAGCAAATTTTTGATTAAAACTGAATGTTGATAGATTGTGGAAAACTTTGAGATTTTTGGGAAAAACCTGCATTGTCGGATTTTACGGGGGAAGGGAAAATTATTCCATGATATGACAAGTATAGTTTTAGTTCTAATTCTTTGTATTATAAGGAATTAGATGATTATACTATTCATGTTTTAAGGTAGAAGAAGATAAAAACGAATTAATAAAGGTTTTTAGCATTTTACAGTTATTAAATAAAACTGTTGATAAAATGTGAATAACTTTTTCGGGGCCGGTATATGCAGGAGTGGAACTACAAATCTTTTTGGGATAAAACCTTATTTCTACTGAAAAGTGAGCATGGTGATGAAGAATACAATATCTGGTTCGGAAAATTGGAGTATGTCCGTTCAGATGAAACTATAATTCATGCCGTTGTTCCATCTAACTTCTTCCTTGAGATGTTCAACTCAAAATATATGCCGATGCTCGAGGCCAAAATAGAAGAAACTGCAGGAAAAAACCTTTCTATTCGGCTTGAAGTAAAGAAGAAGGATAAACCGGCGCAAAAACAACCCCAGGGGCAGGTGCAAATTCCCTCTGATAGCGGAGAAATTCAGCAGAATTCCGAATCTGAGAAGGAAACAGTGCCCGTCAAAAAGGCAAATCACCCCGACCTTCAGGAAGAGTACACTTTCGAAAGTTATGTCGTAGGGGAGCTTAACAGCTATGCCTTCAGCGCGGCTTCGGCTGTAGCAAGGAACCCGGGAAGCTCCAAAATCTATAATCCCCTATTGATTTACGGGGGAACAGGCCTTGGAAAGACCCATTTAATGCAGTCCATCGGGCATTTTATCCACCAGAACAGCGATTTAAAGATTCTCTATATTACCGGGGCAGGTTTTATGGAGGAATTTGTCAAGGTTGTCGGGATGGGAGAGAAAAACAAGGATGCCTTTGCCAAAAAATACCGAAGTGTGGATACCCTGCTTATAGATGATATTCATACCATCAGCGCCCAGGCCCGGGGTACCTTGGATGAGCTTTTTTATACTTTCGAAGCCCTTTCAAACAAGAGAAAGCAGATGGTTTTCACCTGTGACAGGCCTATCACCGAGTTAAAGGGTATAGCCGAGAGACTAAAATCCAGGTTTACAAGCGGCTTGAGCGTAGAGCTGCAATTGCCAAAATACGAAGAGTTGATAGCAATCTTAAAGAAAAAGATAGAGTTTAAGAAATTAGAGCTGGGAAAAGATATCAAAATATCTGATGAAATAATAGAAATGATAATAAAAAACATATCATCCAATGTAAGGGACATGGAAGGGGCTTTGAACAAGCTTATGAGCTATGCAGACCTTGTAAATAAGCCTGTTACCATGGAAATTGCCCAAAGACAATTAAAGGACACTTTCGCAGACCCGAAGCAGGGAAATATGTCCATAGATATAGTCCAAAAAGTTGTAGCAGAGGATTTCGGTCTTACACCGAACGATTTAAAGGGCAAGAAGAGAAGCTTAGGGATAGTAAAGCCGAGGCAAATTGCAATGTATCTGTGCAGGGAACTCACAGAGTTTTCTCTTACAGAAATCGGACAAGCCTTTGGAGACAGGGACCATACAACGGTCATGCATTCAATCAGGATTACAGAAGAAAAGAGCCGCATAGACACTCATCTTTATACGGCTCTTGAAAGACTTAAAAGGAAGATAAAAGAATTTAATGTAAAATAGAAGTAAAAGAGGAAACTATCTTGAAAACCTGTGGTTTTAAAGTTATTAAAAGAAGGGGATGTGGAAATTGTTAATAAGGAGCAATAGAAAGGGCTAGTTTTCCATGCTTTATTTATTTCTAATTCTTTGATATATATGGAGTTAGAATGGTTGTGCACAAATTTGCGTCCTTATTACTACTATTACTATATATATAAACCAATTATAATAATTATTGAGGAGAAGTTATGAAGTTTACCTGTGAAAGAAGCATTTTGCTAAAAGAGATATCAATTGCAAACGAGATAATAGCATCCAAGAATGCAATATCCATTCTCTCAAATATCTATCTTGAGGCTAAGGAAGGAATCCTAACTATTAAAGCCACGGATATGAAGGTTAACTTTGAAACCAAGGTACCTGTTGATGTTCTTGAAGAAGGAAGTGTTACAGTATATGGAGATAAATTTTCAGGTATTTTAAACTCCGTTCCTGACGGGGAAATAGAGTTTGAGAAGAGCGAGAATCGAATTACGATTAAGACTTCTGCTAAAAAGGCAAAGTTCCAATTAAAGAGCATTGCTTCAGATAAGTTCCCCGAGTTTAGTGCTGCAGGAAAAGATATTTTCGAGATGCCTATAAGGGACTTAAAGGAAATGATTTCTGAAACGATTTTTGCTATTTCTGATGATGAAACAAGATACTTTATGAATGGTGTATTTTTTGAAAAGGCAGAAGATAAATTTATGATGGTTGCTACCGATGGCAGGCGCCTTGCCTATATGCATAAACCTGCTCCGGATACCGTAAGTGATTTTTCAGGTGTCATAATTCCTCCGAAAATTCTAAACATTGTCGCAAAGCGTGCAGGTGATGAAGGTATGGCAGGAGTTTCGATAACCGACAAAACAATATTTATCAGCTTTGGTTCGTATAAACTTTCTTCTGTTTTAATTGAAGGACAATTTCCAAATTATCGCAGGGTAATTCCTGAAACCCAGGAAAACAGCTTCATTGTTAATCGCCTTGAAATGCTCGATGCCTTGAAAAGGGTTTCCCTCCTTGTTGAGCAAAAGTCCCATAGGGTTTATCTTGGGCTTTCGTCCGGGGTTGTTTCTGTTTTCTGCGAAGAAAATGATATCGGGAATGCAAGGGAGGAAATACCCTGTAAGTATGTCGGTGAAGAGCTTTCCATGGCCCTAAATTACCGTTATCTTGAGGAACCCTTGAAGGTTATGGGCGGGGATGAAGTCAGCGTGCAATTTACCGATCCGAATAAAACCATCACCATTATGCCTGTCCCCGAGAAGGATTTCTTCCATATAGTGATGCCCATGCAGCAGGACTAGTCTGCTAAAACGCGGGTAACGTTTCGGCCGTGAGTTTTGCCTTTCTAAGAACCGTATCTTTCAGGAACCTTATTGATACTGAAACCGATTTGCGAAGCAAGGATATCTTTCTTGTAGGTGAAAATGGTCAGGGCAAGTCAAACTTTCTTGAGGCTCTATACTTTTGCTCTTATGCTTCTTCCTTTCGAGGTGTTAGAGATAGAGACATAATTAGGACAGGTGAAAGAGACTGTCTTGCCTCACTCTCCTTTGAAAATTCATTACACTCAAAAATCAGCGTTAGTTATGGTGAAGGAAAGAAAACAATAAATGTTGACGGGAAGCGCCTTGATGACAGGAAGGAACTTCTTTCGGTTGCACCTTCTGTTGTTTTTTGCCATGAGGATATGGAGTTTATTGCAGGAAGTCCCGAAAGGCGGCGTTGGTTTTTTGATCAGACAGGGAGTCTTTGGGATCCCCTATACCTTGAAGACCTGCGAAGATACCGTTATGTGCTAAAGAGCCGTAATGCCGTTTTAAAGAGCGGCAGGAATAAAGATGATAGCACCCTCGATGCTCTTGATATTCAGCTTGCCCGTTACGGACTTGAATTAACGAAAAAGCGCAGTAAAATCGCCGAGGAATTCTCCCTTGTCTTTGAGCCCCTTTATAGGGAAATTTCCGGCATCGCAGGCATCGGTATAAAGTATAGACCTGCGTGGAAAAAAGAAAGCCCCGATGAGATTGTCGAACTTCTATCAGAAAAACGGGAAGCTGATTTTTCCCTTGGAGTCTCCCTTTCGGGGCCCCACCGGGATCGCTATATTTTTACAAGGGAGGACATCGAGTTTTCGGGGAAAGCCTCCACGGGGCAGAGGCGGCTTCTTGCCCTGCTCCTCCGTATAGCTCAAGCCATTACCTTTACGGGGAAAACAGGAAAGCCTCCCGTGCTTCTCCTTGACGATGTGCTCCTTGAGCTTGACGGAGAGAAGAGGAGGAAGTTTATCTCTGTAATGCCCGAATACGAGCAGGCCTTCTATACCTTCCTCCCTGTTGAGCCCTATGAAATGTATAAAAAACCCGATACCATCGTTTATAAGATGGAAGGAGGGCAGGTAAAAAGAGCATGAGAAGGGCAGGGGATATTTTAACCGAAGTTCTAAGGGACAACTTTGGGCCCAATTTCCAAAAAGAAGCAAAGGCAGAAATGGAGATGTTCTCTTCCTGGGATAGTATTACGATGGAAGTTTGGTCAAGCAGAGAGCCGCCTCCAGTTGCAGAGCATTCCAAGATTAAAGAGCTGGAACATGGAACACTTCTTATCGAAGCTGATCATCCCGGCTGGGTTCAAATTTTACAGAGCAGGAAGGAAGAGCTGCTTCCGGTTATCCGGAAGAGGTACCCCGAGATGAATATAAAAGCAATATCGATTAAGCTTGGCAAGCATTAGGCGATAAAATGGGCTAAACTGTATAAATTCATATTAATAATCATATAGTTGCATTAAATATTATGTAGACTTTATTACCATCCACACTTAGTTTATAGAAATAAAGGATGGTAATAAAATGGAAAAGAAACAAAATTCCGCGGAAATAACGACAGAACGTCAAAACGTAGCGTCAATGAAAACATCAAAGAAGGAAAAGCTATTTTATGGCCTTGGGGATATGGGGAACAACCTGATCCTGATGTTTGTCGGCTCTTTCTTAACTTTATACTATACCGATAGTGCAGGTATGGCAGCCGCCTTCATTGGTACAATGATGCTGGTTTCACGTGTATTAGACGGCGTCAGCGATATTGTCATGGGAATTATCATCGATAAGACCAGAACAAGATGGGGCAAGGCCAGGCCATGGATTTTATTTATGGCTATACCCTTTGCTGTTAGTGTTTTGCTTGTCTTTAATGTACCTGCTGCATTGGGTGTTTCGAGCAAGAATATCTATGTATTCCTTACATATATATTCCTTACAGTTGTATGTAATACAGCCGTAAATCTTTCATATCTTGCATTACTGCCATTATTTTCTCTTACTTCACAAGATCGAAGTGTTGCCACGGTTGTAAGAAGTATCTTTGCCACTATTGCATCCTTGGCTGTTGCTATGATGACTCCATCATTCTTGATGCGGTTAGGCGGCATACATAATCAGGCGGCGTGGTCTACACTGGCCGCTATTTATGCAGCTCTGTCAGTTATTCTATTGTTTATCACCTTCTTGGGTGTCAGGGAAAAAGTCCAACAGATTCCTTCCGGTGAACAGAAAGCAGATAAAAAGGAGGGTAAACCTTCATTATCAGCATCATTAAAAATACTGCTTTCCACCCGTTATTTTTATATAACTGTACTGTTGTTCATTACATTTTACGTTACCAACGGGAATAGTGGTATTGGTATTTATTATGCGCGTGATGTTTTAGGAAATGCACAGATCTTCAGCTTTCAGGCATTGCTTAGTGTAATTCCCATGCTGATTGCTATGCCCTTTATGCCGCTTCTTTTCCGTAAGTTTGGTAAACGGAATACAATGATGGGCGGGTTAGCAATTTCTGCTCTTGCATGTTCTATAGGATTATTAAACCCCCGTAGTATTCCATTGTACTTATCTATTATCGCTTTGCGCGGATTTGGTACTGCCGCTCTTTCAACTGCTATATTTACCTTAGCAGGTGATATTGTAGATTTCAATGAATGGAAAACCGGAATTCGTACCGAGGGATTAGCAACAAGTGCAAACAGTTTCGGTATTAAGCTTGGCACCGGCTTAGGCTCAGCAATGGTTGGCTGGGGTCTTGCTTTGGGACAGTATAATCCCGAGCTTGCGGTACAGATGCCGGGTACAATCAATGCCATGATAATGGTCGCATTAGGTATTCCGCTTATAGTATATATACTATGTATTGTAATGCTGATTTTCTGGAATCTCGAAAAATATCAACCTCAGGTAGTACAGTTTATTGCTGACAAGTATCATAATAAGGATAATAAAGTTGGTTAATGTGGAATGGTGGAAAAAGAGTGTTGTGTATCAGATATATCCTCGCAGCTTTTATGATTCCAATAGTGATGGCATAGGTGACCTGCGAGGTATTATTGAAAAGCTAGATTATCTTGTATATCTAGGGGTCGATGTATTGTGGATAAGTCCGTTTTATGCATCGCCCGGTGTGGATAACGGCTATGATATAAGTGACTACCGTGCCATAGCACCTGAGTTTGGTACTATGGCAGATTGTGAAGAGCTACTGGAAAAAGCACATGAAAAAGGTTTAAAGATTATGCTTGATTTAGTAGTTAATCATACAAGTGATAAGCATCCGTGGTTCGAGGAATCTCGGCAATCGTTGCATAATAATAAACGAAACTTTTATTTTTGGCGTGAAGGGCGAGATAATGCACCTCCGAATAATTGGATGTCACTGTTTGGCGGCGGAGCGTGGAAGCAAGACCCTAAAACAGGTCAGTATTACCTCCATTTATTTTCTGAAAACCAACCGGACTTAAATTGGGATAATGAAGAGGTACGTCAAGAAGTATACGACATGATGCATTTTTGGTTAAAAAAGGGCGTCGATGGTTTTCGGATGGACATGATTAGTTTGATTTCAAAAGTGCCTGAGCTGCCCGATGGACAATTAATGCCCAACGGATTCGGGATGCCTTTTCCCTTTGTAAATAATGGGCCACGCCTGCATGAATTTTTGCAGGAGATGAATAGGGAAGTCTTGTCTAAATATGACCTGATAACTGTCGGAGAAACGCCCGGTGTAAAGCCACAGGATGCTTCGCAGTACTCAAACCCGGATGAGCTAAACATGATTTTCCAGTTTGACCACATGCTTTTAGACAGGGTAGATCCGGGAAATGCATATAAAAAGCCTGATTTTATTCGATTAAAACAAGCACTGAGTAATTGGCAGATTGAGCTGCATAATAAGGCGTGGAATAGTTTGTACTGGTGTAACCATGATCAACCCAGATCAGTTTCCCGTTTTGGTAATGATAGCAGCAGGGAGTATCGTGAGAATTCTGCGAAAATGCTTGCAGTTTGCCTTCACATGATGCAGGGAACACCGTTTATTTATCAAGGTGAAGAATTGGGTATGACTAATATCAGGTTTGATAATATTAACGAAGTAAAGGATGTTGAGGCAATCCATACATACAATATAGCAATAAACATGGGAGTAACACCTAAGGATGCAATGGAAGTTCAATATCATAAAGGCCGCGATAATGCCCGAACACCTATGCAATGGGAGAATACCGAAAATGCAGGGTTTTCAAAGGGAACACCATGGATAAAAACAAATCCGAACCATAGCGAGATCAATGTAAAAGTACAGAAAGATGATGCTAATTCCGTGTTAAATTTTTACCGCCGTTTGATAGAAATTCGCAAGAATTACCCCATAGTAACACATGGAAATTATGAGTTAATCGATCCTGAACATAAAGAGCTATTTATTTACCGGCGTTGTTATGGAGAGCAGATTCTACTGGTAATTTGCAATTTTACAGATGGACAGGTAGAGTGGGAGATACCAAAAGCTTTTTTGAATATGAAAAATGAACCAATCATTGAAAATGGAGTAATTCAAAGAAAGAATGGTTTGTTGATAATTGGAGCTTATGGATCTGTTGCCTATTTAATGTGACCTCTTTAATAGATACTGTTCACGGTATTGCTTTGGTGTAATTGAATATATTTGATTAAAAGCACAGGAAAAACTACTATGGGAAGGAAATCCAAGGTAGTATGCTATTTCGTGGATTTGGTAATCTGAATTTTCCAGCATTTTCCTGGCTGTTTTTAGTTTTTTGTTTCTGATAAATTTTATGACAGTTTGACCCGTTTCGATTTTAAATCGGGTAGACAGGTACTCACGAGAAACATTACAATGCTCTGCAATATCTTTAAGACTAATGGATTCATGCAGATGATCGAAAATATATTCTTTACTTTTTTTTATCAAATGGGACTTGCCCGGGTCCCTGTTTGCTTCATTCACCTTTGTTGTAAAATCAAGAGCGGCTACTTTTGTTAGTGGAGCCATATCTTTTGATGACTGAAACTTGTCTACTTGGCGCATATATACATCACTTAGGAGCAATGCCGCTGAAGGCTGTAAGCCCCCTTCGATAGCTGCACGGGTTAATAAAGTTATGGTTACACACATCATGAACTGAGCCTGACGAATGCTGTTTTTAGTGTATTGCGGCACCATAAACATAGTACTCATGTTTTTGGTCAATGCACGCATGCCTTCTATATCACCATTTCGGACAAAATTAAGGAAACGCTGCTCTGCCTGATATGCATCGTCATCCTGTTCCTCCCTGTAATCGAAAAGCGATTGGTGGTAAGCTTTTGAAATATCCTTGGGGATTTCTTGTATCGAAGAAATCCTTTGTGTATCTACTTCAAATATGGTTTTCATTTTGATAAAGCTCTTTCAAGGTCTTCGATAAGGTCTTCACTGTTTTCAAGTCCTATATGAAGGCGTATAAGTGATAATCTATCGGCAGGAATATCGTCACCTTCGTAGTAGGCTGCCGCATTTGCATATACAAGACTCTCATAGCCTCCCCAACTTACGGCACGCCTGAAAAGTTTTAGCTCATCAATGAAACGAACTATATCCGAATACCTGTTAGTTTTTAACCGGAATGAGAAAAGCCCTGAGCCCCCGCTAAAGAGCTTCTTTGCAAGATCGTGCTGCGGGTGAGAAGGCAGCATGGGATAGGTTACACTTTCGACAGTCGGGTGCTTTTCAAGGAAATCTGCGATTTTAAGCGTGCTTTCATAATGAGCTTTAAGCCGTACATGAAGGGTGCGAAGGCCCCGCAGGAGCAGCCAGGACATGAACGGGTCGGGTACCGTTCCGAATTGCATAAACTCCTGCCTTTGAATCAGGTTTATATCTTCTGTGCTTCCTGAAATAACCCCTGCAACTATATCGCTTGAGCCGCCAAGATACTTGCTCCCCGAATGAAGAACAAGGTCTACACCAAGCTTTATCGGGTTACAGTAAAGAGGGGTTGCCCAGGTGCTGTCGGTGATGGTTTTGATTCCCCTCTTCTTCGCCTCTGCAGCAATTGCAGGGAGGTCTTGCAGTGTAAAGGTAAGGGAAGTGGGGCTTTCAAGGTAGATGAGTTTTGTTTCAGGTCTTATTGCATCGATTATTTTTTGAGTATCCGTGCCGTCAACATAAGTATGGGTTACTCCAAAACGCGGAAGGTATTTTTCAAGCATATTCGAAGCCCAGGAATAACAGTCCTTAACACAGACTATATGATCCCCCGATTTTATGAATGCCATAATCCCGTGGGAAATTGCCGAAGCCCCCGAAGAGAGGAGCTTTGACCTCTCTGCCCCTTCGAGGGAAGCAATCTTTTGCTCAGCAAGCATTACTGTGGGATTGTTACCTCTTGTGTAAATGGAACTTTTAACTTCGTTTTTTGTAGCTGCGCGGAACTCCGCAAAAGAATCGAAGCAAAAGATGGAGGTTTGGTAAATAGGAGGACTTACTGCTCCATACGGATTGTCCTCTTCTCCGAGTTGGTTTAGGATATAACTTAATCTATCATTGTTCATAGCTATTTAAGAGTATATATATGAGTGTCCATTATGAAAACTGCCTATTATGTCCAAGGCTCTGCGGTGTCAATCGCAATAGGGGGGGGCGGGGCTTTTGCGGTGAGACATCGGATTTACGGATAGGCTTTGCAGGGATTCACCGGGGAGAGGAGCCGCCCCTTGCAGGTAGCGGCGGTTCGGGGACGATTTTTGTCACAGGGTGCAATCTTGGCTGTGTTTTTTGTCAGAACTATCAGGTTTCGCAAGGGGGTCTTGGAGCTCCTGTGTCGCCCAAGGAGTTTACAGAGATCTGCCTAATTCTGCAGGGGAAGGGCGTAATTAACATTAACATTGTGACGGGGAGCCATGCGGGCCCTGCACTTGCCGAGGGGATAGTTGCAGCGAGGAAGGGGGGCCTTTCGATTCCTGTTCTTTGGAATTCTTCCGGTTATGACGGACTTGAGACATTGGAATTATTGGAAGATATAGTTGATGTCTACCTTCCGGATCTAAAAACCTTGGATTCCGGCTTTGCAGGAGAATTTTACAAGGCCCCCGATTACCCTGAGCATGCAGCGGCTGCTATTTTGAAGATGATGGAATTAAAAACTCTATCGTTCAACCAAGACCAAAATAGGACTATGACTTCAGGTGTTATGATCCGCCACCTCGTAATCCCCGGCCGCCTTGATCTTACAAGGGGAGTCTTACAATGGTATACAGAGCACTGCAAGGGTAGGGCCCTACTTTCTCTTATGACCCAGTATACCCCGGTTTATATTCCCGGAAGGAATGTAAAAATCCCGGGCCGCTTTTTATCGATGAGCGAATACGAGGCAGTGTTAAAAATGCTGAGCGAGTTTGGTATTGATGACGGTTTCTGTCAGGAGCTTGTGACCGGCACGGATTGGCTTCCTGACTTTAATAGAAGGAACCCCTTCTCGTCCGGGTTATCTGAGCCGGTTTGGTCTAACGGTAAATTGCTTTAAACTATCTCCTACCCCTCGAAAGGAGAATGAGTCTAAGTAAACTCATTATCGCTGTAAGGGCAGAAGCGACATAAGTCATGGCCGCAGCGTTAAGCACTTTCTTTGCACCGTTCAGCTCCTCTCTTGTCAGCATGTCGCCGCTTTCAAGCAGGGCGAGAGCCCTTGAAGAAGCGTTAAACTCAACCGGTAAGGTTACGAGGTAAAACAATACTGCTGCAGTAAAAAGCAGAATCCCGATGTTAAGAAGCGGGGGCATTGAAAGAAAGAGCCCCATGACTGCCATGATCGGACCGAAGCGGGAGCCGATATTTGCGACAGGCACAAGGGTGCTTCTAAGAACCAGGGGGCCGTAGCCCTTTGCGTGTTGAATCGCATGGCCTGCTTCGTGGGCGGCAACTCCGAGTGCGGCGATTGAGGCTTTCGCATAGACGGGCTCAGAGAGCCTTAGTTTTTTAGACCCGGGGTCGTAGTGATCCGAAAGGGAGCCTCTTACAGATTCAACGGCCACATCGTTTATCGAGTTTGTTTTTAGGATCATCATCGCTGCTTCGCGCCCTGTTATATTTTTTGAAGAACCAACCTTTGAGTATTTTGAAAACGTGGACTTAACCATGATTTGAGCAATCATGGAGAGTATCATTGTCGGGACTACCAATAGTATAAAGTATTGATCCATGAAGAGGAAATTCATCATTTTAAACTCCTTGAAGTATCATGGGCAAAGTATATGTGGTTTTGGCTTTTGGGGTCAACGGCTATTGATGGTCGGCGAACTTTTACTTTCTTTTCGAGAAAGTAAAAGATAATGGCTAAACTTTTACTTTCTCTATTGACAAGTTAAAGCTTATATTTAATGATAAATTAAATGCGTTATAAAACCTATGTCCCCAAGCCATTGCCGCCTGTTCCCGGGATTAAAATTGAAGAGATATCTACTCTATTGGAAAAGGCCAACTTTGCCATAGGGGAACTAAACGGCATTGTTGAAAACCTGCCTGACCCTGCTATTATCAACTATATGTACGTTCGTAAAGAAGCGGTTTTATCATCTCAAATCGAAGGCACCCAATCCACCCTTGAAGATCTTTTACGTTATGAATCCGATGGCATAGTCGGAGTACCGATAGATGATGTGGATGAAGTATCCTCTTATGTTGCTGCGCTAAACCACGGGCTTGAAAAGTTACAGAGCGGATTCCCCCTTTCATTGCGATTGATTAGGGAGATTCATAAGGTGTTTTTGACCAATACAAGGGGGTCTAATAAAACTCCGGGGGAGTTTAGGAGGACCCAGAATTGGATTGGGGGCACACGCCCTACGAATGCGCTCTTTGTGCCGCCTCCCCCCGATAGATTAGCAGATTGTCTAAATGCCCTTGAAAAGTTTATTCATGCAAATGATAAACTGCCTGTCCTTGTAAAGGCGGCCCTGATACATCATCAGTTTGAAACAATTCACCCCTTTCTCGATGGCAATGGCCGCATAGGAAGACTGCTTATCACCCTATACCTCTTTACTGTAGGGTTTCTGCGTTCTCCGTTTTTATACTTGAGTTTGTTTTTTCGGGAGCACAGGGATTTATATTACGATAAACTTTCAGAGCCGCGTAAAACAGGTGATTGGGAGTCCTGGCTAAACTTCTTTCTTGAGGGCGTGGCAGAGACAGCAGAAAATGCGAAAAATACCCTGGTTCAGATAAGGACTCTGTTTACTCATGATGATGCGAGGTTATCGGCTCTTGGTCGTGCAAGTAAATCTGCCGTGATTATTTTTTCCTTGTTCAAGCAAAAGCCGGTTTTAAACATTGCTGAGATTACAAGGCGAACAGGGCTCACAAAACCTACGGCAATAAGCACGGTTAAACGGCTTATGGAGCTTGGGATTCTCGAAAATATCAGCAGCAGGAAGTGGGGGCAGGTTTATGCCTATTCCGGTTATATTGCACTCCTAAGATAAGTTTCACGTGAAACTACTTTGTTTCACGTGAAACATTTTGAGCCATTTCCTTAATTTCCCTTATCCAGTCATCGACCAGCCTTTTTGGCTTCCTCGGAATGGCATATTGCCCGCGGGAAAGGACCCACTCAAGAACCTTATCATACTGTGTACTTTTAAATTCCAAGCAAACTCCGTTTCCGGAAACCCCTGTTTCGGGGGCACCGTTTCCGGAAGTATTCTTCCTCTTAATTTTCCTTATTTTCTGGTCTTCTGCCCATTGCCGCTCTGTGGCATAAAGTTCAGCCTCTCCAAAGCAGTCGATAGCAAAATGATACTCTTCCATACCGATAAAGACACCGAAGTAACTGCCCCCTGTAAGGTTAGTATAACTATAGTTTGGCGGAAGGGAAAAACGATCTTTTGTAAGTAGGGCGTTTTTCATGCGGGAAAGGGAAAAAACCCGAACCGATTTTCGTTCTTCTGAAAATCCATAGAGGAACCAGGCTCCTGAGTCAAAAAGTAATTGATACGGCCGTACCCGTCTGCTTTTATGATCCTCATCCCATCTTCCCCTATAATCAAAAGTGATAACTCGGTTCTCCTTCAGCCCTGCTATAATGGCTTCCCATATTTCATTCTGTACCTTTGCTGCAGCGGTTTTTGGAACCACAATCCGGTTTTCAAGCCAGTCACGATTTCCGCTTGCAGCAAGGGGGGCCGTGATGCTTTCAAGGAGACTTATAGAGGCATTATATAGAGGCGTTTCATGATAGAGGGAGAGGATGCTCTTTGCCATACCAAGGGCCAGCATGTTTTCTGCCCCCGTAAAGCCTGCAGGGATTCTGTAAGTTTTTTCGGTATAGTAATACCCGCGATGCAGCGCACTGTATTTGATTGGAGCACGAAAAGTATCACGCAGGAAATCAATGTCCCTTATAATGGTAGAAATGCTTACCTTTCCCCAATCACCCTGAAACATTTCCTTAAGTGTCCTTGTATTCGGATACTTCCCCGAGGCAATTTCCTCGTCTATTCGGTAGATTCTTGGCAGAGCCGCCTTGGTAATGTTTAACCTTGCAGGCTTTTTTTCCTGTTCCATTTCCATATTATACCCTAATCCCTGTAAATTAGCTCACCTGAAAAACCATCCAAGGACTTGTGCCCCATCTTGGTGTTTCTTGAAAGTGTGATAGTTTTAAGGTTGGGACACTCCTTAAAGGCGCCTTTCGCAATATATTCAAGACTTGCCGGGAGGACCAGTTCACTTAGCCCTTCGCAGCCGTAAAAAGCTTCCTCTCCTATATGCTCAAGACCTTCAGGAAGAATGATGCTTGTTAGATTCTTACAGTTATAAAATGCATCGAATCTAATCCACCATACATAGTCCGGAACCGTGTAATTAGTACCTTTCTTGCCCTGTGGATAACACATTATTCCTTCCACTTTCCCTTCTTTGCTTTTTTCAAATAATACTCCGTCTATGCTTGAGAAGTACCTAGAGTTTTCGTTTACTGAAAAACGGGTGAGTTTCTCACAGTTACCAAAACTACCAATGTCAATAAGATCCTTTGGGAAGTAAAGACTTGTTAGACCTCTTATTTTATTGCTGAAAGCTTTGGGAGTAATGGTGTTCACTGTATCCGGAATAGTATAATCACCCTCTTTTGCTTGAGGATAAAAAATAAGTGTTGTAAAGTTCTTATCAAATAGAACGCCATCTCTTGATGCGAAATAGGGGTTCTGTTCATCCACGGTAATTTCTTTTAGATTGTTACAGTTGTCAAAAGCTGATGTAGCTATATCCACAGTGTTTTTTGGAATTGTGATTTTACTGAGCTTTTCGCAGTTTTCAAATGCTCCACTTCCAATTGTAGTAAGACTTTGCGGGAGCTTGATTTCAGTAAGGCCGATGCAGTCTCTAAATGCACTCCCTTCTATAATTACTAGGCTTTCAGGTAGTATAACGTTTATTAAACTTTCATTTCCTAAAAATGCTAAATTTCCGATAACTGTGACAGGAATACCTCCAAAATTATCCGGTATAATTATTTCTTCGGAATCGCCTATGTATCTTTTGATCGTAACAGTAAAATCACCGTCTTTTTCCACCAGTTCAATACTGATGTCTCCGAGTTTATTATCTACATCAATCTTTGTCATAAAATTCTCCTTTTATGATTAGTCCTCGTTACGGAGGGTTGTACTTAGAATGTATCATGCTGATCTAGCATGGAATGCTAGATCAGTGAGAATTTTTAATGAATTTTTTGATAGACAGGGTGGAAATTACCAATGTACAATCTGGTAGATAAGGCAAATAAGGAATTTCAACATGGCTAAAGATATACTTCAAGCGTCAAAGGTTTTACTCGAACAATGCTCAAGTACAATAAGAAAATTTGAAGAAAACTATAAACAAACAGGTGAAAAGTATAATATTTTTAAGATCACCAATATAACCACTGATGAAAGGAAAATTTGCAAGGTAATTGAGGATTTACTTAATCCGGAAGGGAGTCATTATCAAGGTGGTCTATTTTTAGAATACTTTATTGAAATGGTAAATGAGAAGTCACTTTCACCGTTTGATGTAATTTTTGATAAGGCTTTGGTAAAAAACGAATATCATACCGACATTGGCCGTATTGACATAGTGATTTCAGATGGAAATATTTTTATTCCAATTGAAGTTAAAATTAATGCAGGGGATCAGGAAAAACAGGTTTCTCGTTATACGGAATATTCGAGGTTAAGAAATAAGAATAGAAAAATTCCGGTTATCTATTTAACGAAAGAAGGTAATTCTCCTTCAAACGCTAAGATAGGAGAATATATCTCAATATCATGGAAAAATGATATTTTAAGCTGGTTACATGAGTGTCTAAAATATACAGACGATGCGAAAATTAAATCTGTTTTTGAAGTTTTAAAGCAGTTAATTGCATCTATAAGATCATTTTGTGGTATATCGGAGGACGAAAAAATGGAGAAAGAGATACAAAAACTGGTTACAGAGTCGGATGCTAAATTAAAAGCGGCATTTGAAATAAAACAGGCGCTTGAATCAATTTTTGATGATTATAAAAAAAATTCCCTGGTATTGTTTCAAACTAAAATTTTAGAACAAGTAAAAAAGGAATTTCTTGATGCATTTTGTTGTTATGAGTTAGATGGAAAATGGGATTATATGTCTATACCTATAAAGAATGGAAGATATTCATTTGGGGTTACTTATGATTGGAAGGTAATATATTTATATTGTGAAATAAAAGGAAAAAAAGAAACAAAAGAAGTTAAAGCTCTTTATGAAAAAATGAATGATCTATTTGTACCATCCGATAGAGAATGGGAAGGTTATGTGTGGGGAACTGATAGATTTACATATCCTCGTTTTACTGATGTTGACCCAAAATTATATTATTATGAGTTGCACAAAGAGTATTCGGAAAATACAATGGAAGTCGTCAATCTCATTATAAGCTTTGCAAAGGAATTGGATAACGTGTAAATATACGTATCTGTAAATTAGCTCACTAGTAAGGCCCGCGAGAACTTTGTGTCCCATCTTCGTGTTTCTTGAAAGTATGATGGTTTGAAGGTTTGAACAGTTACTTAGTACTGGATCAAAATAGCTTATTCATCTCGACAGTCTTGTAAAAAAAAATTTGGATCAAATGGGATATAGTCTTTATGTACAGGCATAATATTTCCCTGACAGTACCCCCGAATGAAGCCTGAAGTTATGCTACCTGTTCCTCCTCTGAATAAATATCTAATCCTAGTAAATCGACTTGACTATACAACATATATGCTGTAAAATTCATTATGACGGCAAAAGAAGTTATAGAAAAACTTAAAGCTCATGGCTGGGAACTTGATCGGATAAATGGATCCCATCATATCTATGTTAAAGAGGGATGCCGTTCAATACCTGTTCCTTTCCATGGCAATAAAGACTTGGGTATTCTCGGTAAGCGGATATTGAAAGAGGCCGATATAAAAAATTAAGAGGTTTTGTTATGGTCTATAATTGTACTATTGAAAAAGATGGAGATATGCTCATTGCCCGGTTTCCGGATATGCCCAATATCCAGACCTGTGGATTTACACAGGAAGAAGTTTTGGCAATGGCCCGTGAAGCCCTTGAAGGATGTCTTGAATCCGATATATCCAGAGGATTACCTGTTCCTTTTCCAAAATATAAAGAGGGATATCCCGTGTCTGTCTCTAGTCATATTGCCGTTGCCCTACAACTTCGTGAACTTCGGGGTGAGCAAAGTCAAACCGACATAGCACGACGGTTAGGTCTGTCATATCAAGCATATCAACGCCTTGAAAATCCCAGGAAGGCAAATCCTACGATTAAGACGCTGGAGCGGATTGCGCGTGTCTATGGCCGGGAATTAAGTGTATCTATATAGCTTGGGAAAAATGGAAATTACCTGTGGAAATGTTTTTTCCTAAACTCTTCCAAATCCAATCTTTTCAGTTGTACTTATACTGCTTTGACTTTCCTCTATGCAGTATTGGACCAAGGTGGCCATAGGCAGTACATCATTGTTCAAAACCATGTTTACTTCTGCCTTTCGGGCAATGTTCTCGATTTGCCCGCCGGACAGTTCATATTTATTCGACAAATCCCGGCATAATTCCTCCGGTAGTTGCGGCATTAGCATTTTCCATATTTCATTGCGGCTTTCTGCGGTAGGCTTATCAAAATTGATTCGGTACAGGAAACGGCGTTCAAAGGCAGTGTCCATATTCCGGGCTAAATTCGTGGTGGCAATTAAAATACCATTAAGGTTTTCTATCTCTTGTAAAATTATGTTCTGGACATTGTTTTCAGACTTATCTATTGCCCTATTAAACTGTCCCAGTTCTGTCCTCTTATTAATCACAGAGTCAGATTCGTTAAAAAGAAGTATGGGAGTAATTTCAGATTTCTCTACCAGGCTACGATAGGAATCAAAAATCTTTTTAATGTGCTTTTCGTCTGCTCCCCATTCCCTATTTTTTGTTTGAGAAATATCTACAGTCATTATATGACGCCTTGTTTGGCGTGCAATCTGATAGGCAGTTTCTGTTTTACCGGTTCCCGGGCCGCCGCTGAAAAGGCAGGCAAAGCCCTTCCGCATTCCTTTATTATCCAGTCTGTTTATGACTTTACTATAGTTTTCTTCAGATAAAAGAGAGTTAAGCATCGTAATTGCCTGAGATTCTCTTTGATTATAGAACATTTTTTTAGGCCTTATTTTATCGTGGAGAATCAGCTCATCTTTTTCCGGAGAGCCCGAGGAATCATTGTCTGAAAATAAAATATAGTAAAAATAATCCACTTCCTTGATAATACTTGCTGCGATTATGACTATTGATAAAATAGCCATCGATTTAATAAAATCTGCAGTAAATCTAAATATGATGAAATACAAAAAAATAATTGTAGCAGTCAACAGAATAAACTGAGTAATGAATGTTATTCTTTTCCTGTGCGTTTCTTTCATGATTAGAAGTGTACCGGATTGCTCTAGCAGGGGATGATAGATCAGAATAATTTTTCTCTTCAGATATCTAAAACAAACTTACTATAATGAACAGCAGAATTCAAGTAATATTCATAATTTTCAGGGTCTCCATATATGCACCAAACCATAAGTGCAAGGCTGTTTAAGGCCAGGAAAGAGTTTAAACGTAAAAATTCTTGTTCTGTGGGCACTCTTTTCAGATATTGATGAAGGCACCATACAGGATCAACATTCTCGAAGCCTTGATGTAATGTCGCAATTGCTATATCAAGGAGCGGATCAGCCATACCTGCATATTCCCAGTCTAATATTTTTATGCTGCCATCAGGTAGACGAAAAAAGTTAGGTATGCATGCATCCCCGTGACAAAGAACACGCGGAACCTTTAATTTATTTAGCATAGCTTGAATTGATTTAATTTGATCTCTGAAATTTGCTAATTCGTTTAATTCTTTTGTTTCTTTGTTGCAGTGAGCAATATACTTGTTCATATTATCTATAATGTCATACTCATACTCTATTGAAATACCACTTTCATGAACCTTACGAATATGATCAAGTAAGTCAATCATGTCAGATTCATCATAACTCAAGGATTTGCTTTTCTCTAGAAATTTTGTTATTTTTATGCCATTATCGAAATAAACCAGTTCGTCTGTAATATTGAAAGATTTTAAAGAATTATATGCAGCTTTCTCTCTCTTCCAGTCCATTATTGACATATCGTTTAATTTTTTTATAACGTAATTTTGACCTTTTATGTTAAATAAGTAAACATGATTTGAACCCTCTAGATTTATAAGTTTGCTTACTTCTGTACATTTTACTTTAAATATGTGTTCTATTTTATGTTTTAAATCCTGCTGAATTTTATTCATTTGTATGCTCCTTAAAAATTTTTGGCCTAGTTTTGTAAATATAACAGAATGATCTGTCAGGAAATGCCGGAGATTTATTATGATGATATATTGGTATTTTGTTTCATTCGTAGATACTTTCAGGGAAATACTATGATAACTCATTCCGTTTATTTGAAAAGAATGGTATACCAGTATCTATAATATCTGCTAATGCAAATGCTAATACTTGTTTTAACTCTTCTTCCGAATTATATTTATAATACATGTTTCCCATGAGACTGCTTAAGTTAAAGCCTAGGACATCTTTATGATTTTGGTTTATAATAAGAAAAATCATAAAACCTTTATTTTTAAATCCGTCTCTAGTAAAATATACTTTTTCTTTAAACAATGAATTACCCCTAGAAAATGAACAGCGCCTTTGCACAAAACCCAGTTCTTTAAGGGGATTTCCAATTATTTCTCGTAGAAGTTTAGGAAAATTATATGGTTCTGCCATTTTCTACCTCATTACTAATCGATCCTTTTGACTTTCTTTCGTAACAGCATTTGCAACTGCAAAACCTACTAAGGCGGATGGTATCATGAAAAGCATTCCGCTACTAATTGCTAGAGGCAGATAAGTTGTAATGGCATCGAGAAGAACAATTTCTCTAATTAAATGATCTATCAGAGTTCCGGCAATAATAATGATCAGTGTAATGAAAATTCCCACTTTTGCATTACCTGTTATAAATTTACTTGCACCATCTAATGAACTATAAAAGTCAGACTCTTGTTGAAGCGCTTCCTTGCGCAAAACAGCCTCGTTTTGATCAATAATGCCGGAGCTGAACTCTGCATCAATAGCCATCTGCTTACCCGGAAGGATGTCCAAGGTAAACCGTGCAGCTACCTCCACTACTCTGGTAATACCTTTGAGTATAATTTTCACAAAAATCGTGGCGATTACAAGATAGATAATTAAACCTACCACCAAATATTCTTTATTAGGCCCTACTAGCAGTGATGAAATATAGCGTATGAGCCACCCATCAAAATCAGCACCCTTAATCAGAATAAGCCGTGCAGCACATACATTCACTATCATACAGAAAACTGTAGATACTAAAGCTATACTTGGAAGTAAAGTAAAACTAGTTGCTTTCTTGATGCATAACACAATAGACAGAATTATTAAGGCAATCAAAAAATTTAATCCTATGAGGATGTCCAATGCTAAAGTAGGAATTGGTATTAATATCAATAGAATGATAATAATCACCATAATAGCTAAAAAACCATGTCTAAAAAAACCTTGGATAGCATCAAAACCTTTCATCTATCACTCCTTACCAACCTTCTCCCTTGCTAATAGCACGATCTTCCCGCAAGTCAGGGCGTCATCAAGGGCGTTGTGGGCATTGTAGACAATGCCGAAATGGCTTGCAAGGGATGTAAGGCTATGGGATTTTAACTCAGGCCAAGTTCTTCGAGCAAGAGTACAGGTACAGAAATATGGTAACTCCGGAACAGGCAAATTATACCACTTAAGAACTGCCTTAAGAACATTGATATCAAACACTGCATTATGAGCTGCTAAGGTCATATTGCCAATGAAAGGCTTTATGGAGCTGTCCCAAATATCTGCGAAGCTTGGCGCATCTCTAACATCATCTACTGTAAGGCCATGAATCTCTGTGAAGTCAGGGCGAATGTATAACTTGGGCGGCCTTATAAGAGAATAGTAGGTGTCTGTCACCTCTCCATTCTCAAACTTTACAAGGCCGACCGAGCATGCACTTTCTCTTGAATACTTAGCTGTTTCAAAGTCGATCGCAATAAAATCTTTCAAGGCATAAATCCTATACTTTTTTGGATTGAGTTAAAACTGTTTTCAACTTCGTCTTTGCAATACTGTGTCAGGTTTTCCAGGATAAGGTCTTTGCCTGTTAGAATTGCATCAACTTCTATCTTGCGGGTGATGTTTTCGATCTGCCCGCCCGATAAGTCAAACTTACTAGATAATTCGATAAGCTGCTCCTCGGACAAATCGGGAAGCAACGAGTTCCATATACCCTTACGGATTTCAATGCCGGGGCGGTCGAAGGCAATCTTATAAAGGAAGCGGCGCTCGAAGGCGTTGTCCATGTTCTGCGTTAAGTTTGTAGTGGCAATCATGATACCGCAGAGGGTTTCCATTTCTGAAAGGATGATATTCTGGACAGTGTTTTCCATTTGATCAACGGCACGGCTTGCAGCTGAGAATTCCTTCCGTTTACCGATTATTGCATCGGCTTCATTGAAAAGAAGAATCGGTGTTATTTCGGAATTTTCCACGGCATTCCGATATGTGTCAAAGATTTCTTTTATTCTCTTTTCGCTTTCACCGACCCACTTACTTTTTATCCGAGAAATGTCGACCATCATAATGTTACGCTTCGTTTCCCTTGCAATCTGATAGGCAGTTTCCGTTTTCCCTGTCCCGGGAGCTCCCGAAAAGAGGCAGGCAAATCCTTTTCTCATTCCTTTACCGTCAAGCCGCTCTTGGATCTTCGAGTAGTTTTCTTGCATGAGGAGGGAGGAGAGGGTTTCTATCTCCTTTGTTTCCCTTGAATTGTAGAACATTTTCTTTGCTTTAATTGTGTCAAACAGAACGAGATTTTTCTTATAGTTTTTACTCTTCTTTACGTTTATCTCTGAAAGCAACTCCTTCTTTGCTATGTCAGTAAGCTTCCATGATTCATTGTTGACAAAACCATCATCGTTATTAAACTCGATAAATTTGTTTTCGATAAGGTTATGAGTCCCTGCAGATAAATCGCTTGTAATTTCTTTAAGCAAAAATTTATTGTCATAAATCGAGCCAAAATCATGGTTTCCTATATGATCGTCGTTGTTGTTTCCAAACAAATGACAGAAGCAGGCGAGCAAGACCAGGTCATCTTCATGGAAGTTATAGCTCATTATCTTTTTGCAAAACTCGAGCTGCATATTTTCTTTGATAAGGTTAAGCAGCTCTCCTGTTAAGGCTTCACTTGTTAGTTCGCCGTTACTCTTCTCTTCGAATAGTTCCTCAAGAATTACAAAAAATTTATTTATGTCCAATTTATCCTTGTTCATAGGAGTGTACTCGTTGTTTTTTCTAAGTGAATCCTTAACTTCAAAGGGAATTCGATATGAAACGCTGCCATTGCCTCTACTGCATCGGATCAGCTTTTTCTTTTCCAGCTCTTCACATTCGGTCATATACTTTACCATTCTGATAGGGTTACAATGCCCCGAATCGGCTATTTGCTTGATATGGATATTATTATCATCCCCCTGTGCTAAAAAGTGAGAGAAGAGAACCGCTTGCAAGGGGCTTACTCCAAGCTTTTTTGTCAGGTAATCCAGGTGCCGCTTCCCCTTGGGGTTATAATTTTCCAGCCCTGTGCTTGCCGTAATTTCGTGGATCTTCTCAAGATGATCAAGGATATCCATGTCCTTAAAAGGCTTTTCTTTCTCGGCTCTTGTCCTTGCATTCGTCTTTCTGGCTTCTTTGGCAGTTTTATTCATTTTCATACCTTTAATGTAGCATTTTGGTCATTCATAGAATGATAGATCAACAAAATATTTTCATTTTTTTTATTGTCAGGCTCCCCTGTTTTACCGCCTACATACTGTACTAAATGCACCAAATTTGTCTAACTTAATGATTTTTGTGAAGAATTTTGTACTTTTTTGACATCTGCTTTTGACTATATAAATCAGGCACGAACTTTTGAAAGAATATCCGGATTGTCTGCTACGAAATTTAGTACATCAGCCATTATCCCCGTGTAGCCACTTCCAAGGGCTTTGTATTTTTCCAGAGTCTCTGGTTCAACGCGTAGGGCAACCACAGGTTTTACCCTCTTTTTCCTCCGATCTCGTGCCATGGCTGCGAATTCTGCGAGAGCCTCATGGGTAGATTCCGGACAGTCCTCAGTGTAATGAATAGGTTTCTTTGCAATTTCTCGAATCTGTTTTAATTGATCTTTAGTTGGTTTTTGACCAACCTTTACCGTTGATCTGGTAATTCCCATGATAACTTCTCCGTTCAGCCTCATTAATGTAATACATTTTGTATCTAATGTCAAGAGGTAAACTAGCTTAGTTTTTCCAGTAATTTGTCGAAATTTTCCTGCCATTCCTTGTGGGTGGTCCATTTTATGTCTTGATTATCGCCCTTATGCCTTGGGATAATGTGAAAATGTATATGAAAGACATCCTGTTGGGCTTCGGAGCCGGAATTACAAATAATCTGGATGTTCTTCATTCCCAGCTTTTTATTATACATGTTGGTGATTTTCTTCATTGTCTTTGATAAGTGAAGGAAATCATTTTCGGTAATGTCGAAAATATTTTCATAATGCTTTTTGGGGATTACCAGTGTATGATATTCGCTTATGGGATTAATATCAAAAAAGGCATAGGTAAAATCATCCTCATAA
Source organism: Treponema sp. (assembly GCA_009777995.1). GTDB lineage: Bacteria > Spirochaetota > Spirochaetia > Treponematales > Breznakiellaceae > WRKT01. The sequence goes on from WRKT01000005.1 coordinate 126,529, forward strand.
ACCTTCCAAGATTTTAATTCTCCCTTGACTATTTTACAGAATATACAGTCATCCATGGCTTTAGTGTCTCTAATTTACCGGTTTTTGTCAATATGCTCTTTTATCTTGATTATGCTTTCTGCAATTTCTGAAGCACGTTTTATCATTTTACTTACATTCACTTCCATAGTAGAATAGGCATCAAGATAGTGTATAGAGTATGAAACATTAATTGGAATACTGAAAATTTTACAAATAAATATTGTTGATAATTCTGCCACTAGTTCATTAAAATTTTCATCGTGAATATAGTCTGACATGTGTCTGTCTATACCGTGTACCAGTTCATGTATAAAGGTCGGAACATAGTCTGAGGCAAGTATAATTTTTTTCTCATTAGCCACATACCTGCCCAGGGTTTCCAAGGTATTTGATTTTTCAACCCTAATATTAAATGCCTTGGCAACTTCAATAAGAGGCAAGTTATCTACATTAAAATTTTTATATCTTTCAATATGGTTGCTTATGTCGATATTTTTTTTATCTTTTTTTGATACAGGTTTATAGTTAAAGCTTATAATTTTTGTTCTTTGATTTATTTCCGGAAATATTTCATAAATTACATCAGAAAATTTGATTTCATCCATGTATTTCGCACTAATGAATTCTAGCTCCTTTAGAATCTTATTTAGTTTTTTGTCAGTAGCATCAGATACATTAACATCAAGAGCAATGATTTCTTTATTAAAGAACATTGCACTTCTATAGAACAAATCATAGAGATTAAAATCTGTTATTTTTTTATTATCCACTTTTCCCCTCATTTAATTTATTATAGTGTAAATTTCTTTTTAAATCTATAGAGCTCTATTTCGGGTAAACCGATCTCCGATATTATATAGTTTTCGATGTTTTCTTTGAAATTTTTCTTATCGTAAATTTTACCTCCAAGCGCAGTATTTAGTTGATTATAGATAATATTACCTGTAGTAAAGTTTAGTTCATTCTCTCTGTCATCTGCGAACTCTTTCCCGTGTGAAAGAAGATAATCATAGACAATATCCTCGATTTCTGCCCCAAAGAGGCCCTCGATGATTGCAGCCAAAAAACCAGTCCTGTCTGTACCCGCATTGCAATGAATAAGGCAAGGACCTGCATGCGTTATCATAAATTGAAAAGCCTGCCTTAGTTTACTCTTAAACGTCCCGTATTCATCTTCTTTGTCAAAATCAAAAAGAAACCGAATATCAAGACCGATAATTTTGCCCGCATCCAGCAGTTCACGGTACCAATGAAGCGAGCTTGCTGTAGTTTCAAGCCCCGATTCATTATCAGAGAGATTCACCACGCAAGTAATTTTGGTCTTTTTGACAAGCCTGTCGTAAGCCCTGTCTCTTTCAGGGTCCATGCTCATTATCGGGTAACTACCCCTATAGAGCATTCCTCCTGCCATGCTCCCCATGCATATTTCTCTGAAATTGGCAATTTCGTTATCTGCGCTGTATTCTATCTTCATGCCTGTAATTCTATAAGGTTGATCTATCATGGAGTGCTATGTCACTTTAATTGTTACATTCTTTCCGTTAATCTTGAAGCAAGTAGAATTAATTAGTGGAACTGTGTAATTCTCGCCAAATATAGAAGATGCACTTACTAAAATTATGTTGTCTTCGTTGTCTATTGTAAAGTTATTTATATTTTCATAAAAGTATTTACTTATGAGTTCTGATTCCTCAATCATTCTCCCCCTATCCTCTATTTCTTTAATACCATGTTCAACATCAGCAACTTGTGAATCACTTTCATCAATAATAGCGAATTCAGTTATATTTTTCTCAATATATTTCTTTATTTTTTCTGCTTCCTTAAGACTTACCTTAAAATATTCATTATCCAATTTCTCGAAATCTTTTATTTCCAAGTATAAGTCAGAGCATTTTTTCAAGGATTTTATTTTTCTAACCCTGTCTTTATATTTTTCATAAGGGCTTCTGGCTTCTTCAACAATTCTACTAATTTTTTTTGCCCCCCATGTTTCAATTATTTTTGATAATGGTTTTTCAAAAACATATCTGCCATATCCATTATGAATTAACTGCAGAAAACCCCCTATATGACCATTGTTACTAACACGCATAGCATCGGTTTCAATAAGATAAAAGGTTAAAAAGGTTTGCTGTGAACTATTTAACTTGGGCATTACTTTCTGATGATTATAAAGCATATCATCAGTTACAAATAGCGGTAAAAAAACCCACAGGTATTTTTTTGCCTTTTTCAAAGCGTCTCTGTTTATTCTTGGTAAAGTATCATATTTTTCCATATTCATAGTATGAGTTTATTAGGTGATAGTGGGCTTTTTCCCTTTCATATCTTTATGCAAAATTGCATAGAATTCACATTCAGTATTGCTAATGTCTAGTTTGCAGATTGCTCCTGAAAGAGGTGAAGGTCCGGGGGTTAAAACTTCTAACTCAATGATTCTGTTTTGCGTATCGTTTTTTATTATTCTGATTCTTAAGTAGTTACTTTTTTTGGTAATATAGTAATGATTCCCCTCAATGAGATCATTAACTGCTATTTTTTCCCTGCATGTTATGTTTTTAATGTTCATGAATACCCTCCTTATTAAATCTCATAACTCTCTTAAGCATCCTATCCAAGTTTACCCTATTTCACAATACATGGGTCAAGATAGTCGTAAACCTGTTTATGTCCAATATCTCCATTTTCTCTAATGAATAAAATATAGCATATTCATATTTTTTTCATAGTAACCTGTACTACCGAGTTTGGCATTATGCATCTAAGTCTCCATTCTTGCACTTAGCCAGAAAGTCCTTAATCAGGTAATCATACTCATCCTTTGTTATCTCGCCGGTTGCGAGTCTTTGCTTGAAACCTTTTATAATCCTGTCGTTTTCAAATATTATTTTAATTACGGTTATGATGAAATCTACGACCTTGGCTAATACTAAAGCTATTATTATTAAGAGAATGATATCGGTTATTTTTATCATTTTGGCCTTCCTTTGGAATTTATTTTAGTGTATTGATCTGTCATGGAGTGGTAGAGTGGGGAGATTTGTGGACATTTTTATCTAATTTTATTCTTGACTCTGAAATTAGAGTAGATGTATAATTTTTGTGTTAATTAAAAGGAGTAGGTTAAATGGCAGAATCAGAACTTCATGAAAAAGATACAAGGAATGCAGTACATGGAACGACAAATACTGAAAATATTAAGCTTATTCAAGATTTGGTTTATCTAGTTATTGATGCAAATATCGTAGATGGTCAATACAAAGGTGCAAATACATTGACCAGTATTTTCAAACGTATAGAAAAATTCGGATTTACTAAAGAGAAAATATATGATTATCTTTTAGAAACAGGTGTCAGTTCTAGTCAATTACAAAATGAACGTTATAATAATGATATTGATAAATATCTGCAAGAATGGCTTTTGATACCAAGCACTGCTGAACATAAACATCTATTCACACATAAAGGTGCAGATTATAGATATGATGTAAGAGAAGAAGATAATCAACATGATTTATGGACAGGAAAAGAAAAGCAGCAGAGTTGGGAGGTTAAAAAGAAACTGTTAAAAGAGATAATAATTGAAATTTATTCTATATCACCAACAATTGCAGACAAAATTGCCATGACATTATATTCAATACATCGTTTAAGAGATTTACAATATAATGGTGCAGAAAAAACCCCATTAAAAGAATATTATGTTAATATAGTAGATGATCTCATTAATTATACAATACCTTTAGTAGAAAGCAATAAAATAAAAGACATTAAAGAGAATATTGATGAACTAAAAAACAATATAATCTATACAAGAAACACAAGAAACTGGGATAATTTATTTATGACTATTGATAATCTGTTGGGATCTGAACACAGCAATTCGGGTGGCTTATTATCAGAAGTTATTCCTGATTTTTTTAGACCCGAAGCGCCAAAATTAACTTGGAGTGAAAAATCAGAGAGTGAAGTCGAATTAAATTGGGGTAGAGTCAAAAATGCTAGATTTTATAGGATTTTCAAAGATGATGTAATGATAAAAGAATCTGATGATGAACTTTCTTATAACTTAAATAACCTACAGCCAGATAAAGAATATATTTGTAAAGCAATGTGCCTTACTGAATATGGGCTGGAAAGCAAATTTTCGGATATTATAACAATAAAAACGAACGAAAAAATAATTAAACCCCCAAGATTGTCTGGGAGTGCCATATCTGAAAGTGAGATTGCCCTAAAATGGAGTAAAATTAAAGATGCTAAGTATTACAAAATTTACAAAGACGAGGTTATGATAAATGAGTCTAGCGACCATTCCTATAACTTGGGTAACCTACAGCCAGACACTAGATATTATTTTAAAGTAAAGAGTATTGCAGAAAATGGAAAGGAAAGTAAATTTTCGAAAACTGTCAAAATAAAAACTAAAAAGAAGAAAGAGGAAGATAAGGTAAAAAGAAAAAAGGAAAAAGAAGAATCTCTAAGAGGTGGTGATAGCATCCTTAAAAAAATATTCTCTATAATTAAAAATTTTATTAAAGGTATACTGAAAGGTGTTGGAGCTATCTTTGCAAAAATATTACCATTCCTTCCATTTATATTTAAGGCTATACTTATAGCTGTCGGCATAGCTCTTATAGTCTTGCTAATTTTATTCCTTCTTAGACAGTGTGATTCAAATTTGGAACCAGTAGAACCTCCGGTTGCTGTTATAATTGAGAGAGTACCTGAACCAATAATTATTCCCTCATTAACATACAGCAATATTCACTTCGTTAGAGATACTAGATTTTTCCTTTCTGAAGGTAATCATTATACGAACACTGCTCCCGACATGTCTGAAGGACATTATGAACATCGTTTAGGTGAAATAGCCGGAGATATGAAAAATATACTTGCTATAAGAAATGATCAAATTTTTATTATAACAGGCTATGCCGCAGGAATTTATTATGATGATGGGGAGTTATTCCTTTCTACACAAAGGGCTGATAAAGTGAGAGATATTCTTGTTAATTTGGGTATTCCGGCAGAAAATTTACGCTGTGTTTATATGGGTGGAACAAATAGATGGGGCAATAATTTAACTGAGGAAACACAGAGATATAATCGTGTTGTAACAATAGAGATAATGGAGTAATGAAGTAAATCATTTTTACTATGGAAAGGATAGTACATCATAGTGCTACATTATATAAGCCTAGTTTAAAGATAATTTTTTATCTTATATTAATAATTTTGGAGGAATAAAATGTCTACGAAAAAGTACAAATATCTTTATAAGACTTCGCAAAATAAGTCTTCAGAAGATGTCTTCGCTCATTTTCCATTTGATATTAATAATGGTGAAACATGGGAAGCGCCGTATGAGAGGTTAGTAAAACTGGCTAGGTTAGAAGATTGGAATTTTCATAGGCCAGAATTTAAATTAAAATATAAGCAAAAGTATCCAATCTTAACTAATTACTTGAATTATACTTTCATGCATGCACAATACCTGAATTTAATTGTTTTTTCTGATAATGACGATAAAGCTTGTTTTAATACTGGACTTCAAACCAGTAATGAAAAAGATATTTTTGCTTTATTTTTCCGTAATAAAGGATCATTGCAACATAATGCTCCTGATTGGACATTTTATTCATTTGTTGACTCTTATTCAGATAAACTGAAACCATATGGTAATACATTACCAGAGTTACCTACCTATATAGATGATCCCTCTGATTTAGTTTTTGATACTAAACTAGAAATTGAAATTAATACAGAACATATTATTGAAACTAACAAGGTTAGGTTACCATCACCTCTTCAAGAGAATAATAGACTTGCAATGATGGCTTTGAATGGCGCTATCGAATCTATAAAGTCAAAAGTAATAAGAAATTATAAAGTCGCAATACCACATTGGTATAATAATAAATTACAATTATTGTTACCTTTAAATTTGACAGATGATAAAATTGCAGACGTAGCCTTGGTAGTTGACAAAGATAAAGATAGGAATATATATAAAGCTGTAACTATCTTGCCAATGGATTGGGCTTATATAGATGCAAGATTAATTACAAGACCAGATAGAGAATGGCTTAATCCATAGCGAAAAGGGATGTATAACGAAGCTATAAAAAAGTCTATATATAATTTCTCATATTTTGGTTATTTTACGTTAAAGAATGGAGAAATGAACCCTATCGAAAGTGAGCGAATAAAGGAGCTTTCTCAGCATATGTGAATGTGAATACTATTGATACTTATCAATCAGGAAATTTCCACTCTGGTGGGGAGGGATCAGGCAAGTTTTCCCATGTTAGAGGTCATGGTATTCTACAAAATGCTGAAGCTATAAGTAGTTTAAGAAAAGCTTAATTTAATTATCTATGGCATAAAAACAATAGTTATATGCTTTTTGCGCAATTAACAGCTGTAGTAGAAAAAGAATAAGAGAAAATTGGAGAAGTAAAACCTAAATCTGGAGTTCAATAGAAATTGCAAAAAACCAAGTTGCTCAGAATTCATATTAAAGTATTGTTTTTTCTCCTCGATCTGGCATTCTATGACAGATCAACGTAATAATATTTTTAATGTACTCTTTTAATATATTTCTTAAGGAGAGAAACATGTCAAATTTACCTCAAGTTCCGGATGAGTCAAAGCAGGTTGTGGCTGGTGTTGGAGGGACTGCAGCAGCAGGAGCAATTATAGGATCTATTGTACCTGGAGCTGGTACATTGATTGGAGCAGGTATTGGAGCTATTATAGGAGGAATTGGTGTCATTGTAGCAGTGGCTATTTCTAATGATACATAGTTTCGGCTGATCTGTTATGAGGAGTTAAGATTGATGGCTTAGCTCTGTTTTAGAACTTATTTCGAAATATCGCAATGACACAATATAGTATATTATTATGAAAACTGTAGGAGAATATAATGAAAGAAATAAAAGTTGAAACAAAACAAGAGCTAGAGAAAGCATATAAGTTAAAACCTGATCGAATTATTGTTACAGGTGAACTTGTTGAAAAATTAATTAAATCAAAGAAAATTACTAAAATTTCAAGGGCAGTAGTTATTGGATTGGCTACTCTTGTAGTAGGAGGCACTATTATTGTTCCTCCAATAGGAATGGGAGCTCTTGCAGTTAGTGGATCTGGAGTAGCTGCAATAATAATTGCCAGTGGGATTGGTATTGCTTTAGTTTATGCTATTTACAAAGATTACGATGTCATAGTGACAATGGAAAAAGATGGTCGGCCAAAACTTATATTGACTAAGAAAGGGTTTAAAATGAGAGAAAAAAAAGAAAATGAGCAATAATTATTTGTTGGTGTAATGGTTTATATCAAAAAATTGTAAACTTTTAACCTAGAGATGCTATCTTAGTAAGTCGCTATCTATTCAGACACTACGGAGTCTGTGTAGGTAATGATATTGTGATTCATTACTTATCACTTAATGAAAACTTTAGCTAAGATGTTTATTTTATTGTAATAAATCTATAGCAATTTGCCAGAAGGAAAGACCATGAGCTTGAAAATGCTCCTCTTGACATAAATAATATTGCAATATAAATTTTAGAAGACAATCTAAGGAGGTCGAAATGTCAACAGAAATGGAAACAAAGGATAAGGCAATTATTACTGCAGGTATTGGCGGAGCAGCGGCAGCCGGAGCTGCAATTGGGTCAATCGTTCCGGGTGCAGGAACATTAGTTGGAGCTGGAATAGGGGCAATAGTTGGAGGTATTGGGACTATAGTTGCTGTTGTTGTAAAGAATAATAAGTAATAATAAATTTGGATTTTTAGTATTTTTCTCTTGAACTAGCACTCCATGACAGACTAGTATAGTAATATTTATTTATGAAAAACCTTAACCCCGGGGACATCATCTTCACAGACCGCATCTTCTACAAACACTACGGTGTCTATGCGGGCGAAGACCGTGTGATCCACTACTCATCCTCAAATGGTGACTTTGGCTTGGATGCCTGTGTTAGGGAAACAAGCTTGGAGCAGTTTGCCCGAGGCGGGTACTGTAATATCGTAGAATTCACTGAAAAAAGCGATCAAAAAAGACTCTTTTCTAAGGAGGAAACGATGAAACGGGCTAGTTCACGCCTGGGGGAAAAGCAGTATAACCTTATTTTTAATAACTGTGAGCATTTTGCAATATGGTGTAAGACCGGTGAAAACAAGTCTTTCCAAGTTGAAAAAGCAGTTACTGCGGCTGTTTTATTAGGGGCCACTATTATTGTGACTAAGTTAATCGCGGACTTGTATGAAGAGACATAGAGGTCATTTTATAACCTCATTCTCATAATCGATCTTTATCTCCGTGGCGATATAATTTATCTTCATGATATCCTGAAAAGCCCAGTGATTTTCTGCATAAAGCCTATTTAATGCTAAGCAGATGTACTCATCCTTTAGCTCAATATCACCAAATCCGCCTGCATTCCAGTTTATGCTGCGGTCGACATAGGGGTCTCTATGGTATTCGCTTTCGTCTTTAGTGGCCGGATCATAGGTCACTGTCATGTTTAAGGTAAAATCAGGATTTAAGTAATCAAGAATAACTTCGTATATACGTTCTTGGCCTATTACATTAGCACCTTCTTTGATAAGTATATCAGGGTGGAGAATTACTTCTATATAGTATTTTTCTTCGAAAGCATCTTTATTCTCTTCACTTTCGTATAGAGTCTCGATTATTGTCTTTGCTTTGGTATAGCCGGTTTCCCAGGCTTTGAGAAAATCATTACTTACTTTGACTAGTTGCTTTTTATTTTCCTCAGTCCACTTGAATTTGCTTATTAGCTTACGTCTTCTTGTAAACATAATGTTTTCAAAAGCTTTCTTTTCGTCTTCTTTGGCATTTTGATACTTAGGGGCAGAGCATAAGATTGATTCAATCTTTTTTAATGAATATGAATCATGTAAATTTATCATATAACTAAAACTCATATTAATATACTGATTAAAGGCAGGTTCGAGATTCTCTCTTCCTGTTGATTCAGGAAGACTTAATTTTTTATTTTTGCTATCGATATACAACATATTTTTTTTACATGGAAGTTTATTAAGCCAGGCCGGGATTTTCTTTATATTATATCCATCAATATAAAGTTTCTTTAACTTCCTTAGATTACATATAGTTTTCGGTAATTCGGTTAGAACACCTGAAAAAACATGAAGGTGTTTTAATTTTGCAAGATTCCCAAAATTTCGAGGTAATTTTTTAAGGTTATATGTCTTAAGACCAAGGTATTCTAATTTCGCCAGGTTACAAATCGATTCAGGAAGAGATTGAAGTTTGTCGCTCTCCAAGGAAAGTGTTTTAAGGTTTTTAAGGCCATTAATAGATTTGGGGAAAGTCTTCATATTATTGGCCCTAATATAGAACTCTCTAAGTGCAGTAAGTTTGCCAAATGATTCCGGCAGCTTAAGGTCATGCCATGTTCGTAAAGAGAGGTATTCGAGCTTTTTTAGTTTACCGAAAGATTCGGGTAAGTTTTTAAGTTTTGAAGAATAAAGTTCTAATTTTATTAACCCTGAAAGATCACCAAAAGATTCAGGTAAAGTAATGAAATCACCGTAAAATTCAAGATGCTCAATGGGGCAATAGCATAGGGACTCGGGTATCTTGGTAATACTTGTTCGGGAAAGTATAAGGGTAGTTAAATTTTTCAAATCCCCTATGTTTTGTGGTATACTTTTTAATGAAGTATAGGGGCCGACAAAAGTAAAAGCCATTTCAATTCTTAGTGACTTAAGCAGAGTCCAATTGCATACGATGTCGGGAATGGCAGTCATGTTGCAATTTATGAACTCGAATTCTTCTAATGATTTGAGATTTGAAAGGGACTCTGGAAGTATTTTTAACTTTGGACAGTTAAGAGATAGATGAGTCAAGTGAAGTTGCTTGCCAATTTCATGAGGAAGAGAGGATATTTCTTCTCCATTAATTTCTATTTTTCTTAAATTTTTTAATTTCCCGATTCCGGTAGGTATTGTTTCTATATCATTATTTTGAATGTTTAAAATCTCTAATTTTTCTAAGTTCCAAACCCATTCCGGAATTACAGGTATGCTATATTTAAACGTTAATTCTCGTAGATTTTGAAGATTACCCAATTCAGGGGGAAGTATTATTCTTTCACTTGGGTCTATAACTAAAGATGAGGAACTGTCTCCCAGGGTTAACTTTTCCAAAGAGATTATTTTTCCGATAAAAGAAGGAATATTTTTCTTTGTATTGGTTAAATTCAATGATTTAAGTGATTTTAACTTTAGTATCTCCTTCGGTATTTCTTCCATCGATGATAAGTCCAGTTCTTCGAGTCCTTTTTCTTGATATTCCTTGATACGATCTTTCGCGTTTTCGTATTCTTCTAAGTCTTTCATAAAAATAATTCTATCTCCCTGATCTGTCATAGGATGCCGGATATAAAAAGTTTTTTAAACTAAAGCTCTAATGGCATGGAATAACATCAAAGAACATACTATCAGTTTGGCTCCTGTACCAACGATAAAAGCCAGGAATGCGCCAAATGCGACTTTAATGGCTTTCTTGTTAAATGCCGCGCCGTGAGTAGCTTGGTAAATTAATTCGCCTGCTAATGCGCCCAGAAAAGGTCCAATTACCAAACCCAGGGGAGGGAATAGAAAAATGCCTGCAAGAAGTCCTAAAATGGAACCTATGGAAGCTGCTCGTGATCCGCCGAAACGTTTTGATAGTAATGCAGGAAGGAGATAATCAATTATGGTTATGGCCACAGTTATAATTGCCCATGTTATCATAAAAACGAAGGTAAATTCTGAGCGTCCGCTTAATTGTAAAACAAGTATGCCAATATAACTTAACGGCGGGCCGGGCAGTATAGGGATTACTACACCTAATAACCCTGCAGCCAGTAGTAAGAAAGCAAGTATAATAAGAACAAGTTCCATATCAGGTAAATTATACTTGTTACTTGGAAATATATCAACCTTTATTTATTTTGTATTTACAGATAATGCAATCTTCGTTTACTTCTTTACAAGATTTCTTTTCTATTAAGTTAAATCCGGCTTTTTCAAGGACACGGCATGAAGCAAGATTCTCCTCTACGGGGTAAGCTAATATACAGTTAAATCCACATTGTAAGAAACCAAAAGGCAATGCGGCTTTTATTGCCTCTAATGCATAACCTTGACCCCAATATTCAGGTAATAAATCGTATCCTATTTCGGCTCTTTTTTTATCAGAAGAAAAATTCCAAAAACACAATGTTCCTATGGGAGAATTTATTGATGAAATATTAATAGTCCACATAAGACATGAAAAGTCTTCCATTCCTTGTTCTATTTTTTTGATATATGGATCAGCCTCATCTATATTAGTATACTGTTTAATTCCTGTATGTTGTATCACATTTAAATCAGAGCGTAGTTTAAAAATAAGTTCTCGATCATTTTTATTGAGCAATCTTAATTTCAGTCTTTGGGTTATTAACTCTTTATGAATGTTTTTTTCAAACATAAATCTTACTTTATCAAAATGTTTTGGATGATATAATGGAAATGAGAGCTCGTCCGGAATATCATCAAAGAAATCAATTTTCTCTATTTCAGAATCAGGTAAATCTCCTAACTCCTTTATTTCTGCAAAAAAAAGTAAGCCGTAACTATTGATTGAATATGCACATATAGGTTTAATATCATATTCTTTTGCACCGGTTTCTTCATAGAGTTCTCTCTTTGCAGTGTTTAAAATTGGCTCTCCTTCTTCACGCGTACCACCCGGTAATTCCCATTTGCGAGTTTTATTTTTGCAGAAAATCCATTTCCCCTTGTACCTGGAAACTATTACAGCATATTTTAATAGTGAATCATCAACTTGATCGATATTATGAAATTTAACTTCCAATGAAGAGCCCCTTTGTTTATTATATTGACAAAATGTAATTTATGCAATATGATAACGTCAGGATGTCTGAATGAAACTAAAAGAAATAACTCAATTCTCATACAAGAATATGAATACAGAAATTGACATTTTAAAAGAAGAAATAGACTCTTACCGCCCGTTTAAAAAACAATTACTAAATGAACTTCAACAATTTTATCGTATTAGATTTACTTATTCAAGCAATGCTCTTGAAGGCAATTCATTAACCGAATCTGAAACGAAGATCATTTTAGAGGATGGTTTAACAATAGGCGGAAAGACTATCAGAGAGCATTCTGAAGCATTAGGTCATAGCGAAGCATATACCTATTTAAATACTCTAACAAAAAATACTTCAATCACAGAACCCGATATTCTGGAATTGCATCGCTTGTTTTATTATAGGATAGATGATAAAAACGCAGGGAAATATAGAAAACAACAGGTATTTATTTCAGGCACTGATTATTTACCACCAAATCATAAAGAACTATCTAAGCTAATGAATGAATCTATCTTGAGTATTAATGATGCTAAAGAAAATTTACATCCTGTTACAGTAGCGGCTCAGTTACACGAACGCATTGCAACTATACATCCATTTATTGACGGCAATGGCAGAACGGCGCTTTTAGTAATGAATCTTTACCTTTTACAAAAAGGTTATCCTATAATAATCATTCCACCAGTTTTGCGAAATGATTATATATCATCGATTCGCTTAGCTAATGTCGGTAATGTTGAGCCTTTTCTTGATTTTATTTCTTATGTAGGATATGAAAGCTCTAAAGATTATTTGAGACTTTTAAAACACTTTCATGGAAAATAAAAATTGGGGATGGTGCTGCTTTAGCTATCCGTTTTATCAGTATTCTCTTCTTTTGGTTTAAGGACTAACTTTAGCACAGCTGCACCTCCGAATCCTAAAGCACCGGCGATAGCTCCGCCTATAGCTCCGCCCAGGCCAAAGAGTGTGTTTACTATTAAGAAAAAGATTATTGTTAAAACAATACCCAAGATATTGTTCCCTCTTTTACTGATTAAAAAATCTTTCATATTTTACCTCTTAAAATTATTATACCGGAAAAATATGTATTTTATAGATACCGAAGCCTCTCCTTGACAAAGTGACCAATATATGGCATCATATATGAGCTATATATGCGTCGTATATGCGTAATATATGGTGACGCCCATGAATTTGGAGGATAACATGACTGTAAAGGAGTATCTGTCCCGTCCGTATCACATTGTAATTCAGCGTGTTGCCACTGATGCCGGCTCTTATTACCTGACTACCGTGAGTGAATTTCCGGGGTGTTCCTGCCGTGGGGATACCTATACAGAGGCATTCGAGAAGATTCAGAGTGAAATGGAAGGTTGGGTGGAATCTAAGCTTGCAGAGGGTGTTCCAATCCCTGAGCCTATAAATGAACGTCAGTTCAGTGGAAGATTGGGCCTTCGCGTGCCCAAATCCCTGCATGCAAATCTGGCTATGGCAGCAGAAAGAGAAGGGATTTCGTTAAATAATTACCTTCTTTATAAGCTGAGCATGTATGTTTGAACACTATGGAAGATTTGATTGAGTCTATTTGCATTTCCCTGCACCAGACTTCCAATGCCGGCATTATTTTCAGCATTTTATCATTGGTTGTTGCCATGGAAAAACATTTCGTTCGAATTTACGAGTATTCTTGTTTATCGAGTCTATTATCTTCTGTCGTGCTCTGCGAGTTTCACTCAATGTAAATAAATCCAAATCGTATGTATCCGGGAAGCCTATTTTTTCATTGATCGCGTCTGTGGTCTTAATGGGGAGGCTTTGCATAAGAAGCTCTCTGGATCGTTTATCCAATCCCTTAAAAGCCATGAATAGTGTATCTGGACCTATTTTTTTAAACGCTTCTCTGATGATCTTTGTTTTTTGATATTCATTACGAACTTTACTGTTGTATTCAAGTACTTGTTCAAAACGTATTACCAAAGGTTTTGTAGTTTCATATTCAACCATCTGTTTGGCATGCCTTGCGTAGATAAAATTACCCTTCGCCTGTTTAAGTTCATTCATAAAATTACAGAAATTATCTGCTTCATGAAATGAGTCGAAAATTGATATTGACATTCCGGAGGAGACATTGCCAGTGCCACGAAATACCAGGACTATATTGAGACTATTATCATCATCTTCTTCAATCGGGCTTTTGTGTTTTTTTCGTGTTTTTTTTACCATCTTGTCAAAGGCATTAAAAGATTCGTCGAAGGTTTCAACAGAAAGAAAGTTAAGAATGTCAAGGACAAGTTCTCTGGCTTCTTCAATTTCTGATTCGGAAGGTATATCCATATAATCCATATCTTCCTTAAGCATGGCTGTAGCACGTTGGGACATATTTTGAAGAATATGATCTTTTATTTCTTGATTGGCATTATATAAAGCTATTGCCAGCATCTGCATATCCAGTTCACGCATTATTTTCTGTATCATTCTATTTTTGACTTTTAGTATGTCTTCGAAGGTTAAAGGCACATATTTTTCCAGATTGTACTCCCTGTTCATGAAAATTTCTCTTGCAGCTAGCTTTTCACCGCCATCGAGTGAAAGGCTATTTATGAAACGGCAAAATTGCTTTACTTCTTTGTGGTTATTACATAGGTAAACCGAAACTTGAGTAACCACCTCATTGTTTTCCCGAGTTATTAGTATGATGTTTTTCATTTTTTAACCTCTTGTTTTTAGCGGTTCTATATAGAATCTTTAATGCTTTCTATAATTTCTTCCATTCTATCATCCAATTTATCTTCAATTATATTTCCAATAATTGTTTCACATTTAGGGCATAATTTGTCTAAAATTATTATTTCTTTAGAGTTAAGTTGTGCAATTTTACGATTTATTTTTTCGAGTCCCTTTCGTGAATTCATTGCATCTTTCTCTCTATTTAATTTTTCGAATTTCTCTATTTCGGCTATTATAGTCTTTTTTATACCTTCAAAGTCTTTTGCTTTCTGTTCCTTCTCTTTTTCAAAGTCCTTTGCTTCCTTCTCTTCTTTACTTTCAAATGTTTCCTTACAAAATGCACATTGCATATTCACCCCTTATTTAAATAATTTTTATGTAAATTAACTGTTTTGTCAAGTATTATTATGCTATAGCCTTTGGACCTATAGTTTTTATTTCCTTTGGAACATATTCAAGCGCTTTACCATCATTCTGCACAGTGGCAAGGTATAGTTCAGTAGTTTTTAGAGCTTTCGGAATAAAGGCAAGTGCAGCGCCATCATTTTGCACTGCTGTAAGGCAAACTTGTGGTGTTTTAAGCTTTTTTGGCAAATGCTTAAG
Organism: Treponema sp.; assembly: GCA_009777995.1. GTDB lineage: Bacteria > Spirochaetota > Spirochaetia > Treponematales > Breznakiellaceae > WRKT01. Next base: position 141,817 of record WRKT01000005.1, read on the forward strand.
CGCATAGCCTCTTATTTTTATTATTGCAAGAGCCTGTTCTACGGTGGTTATTTTAGTCATGTTAAAACTTCCTTCTCGTGTGATGGTGTATTATATAAGAAATTATATCTATCCGGTCTATCATAAGGTGCTAGGAGTGGAGATAGAAAGATATGTGGAATGAATCTTCAAAGGAATTTATGAAAATTACACACTTGAGTTTAAATAGTATAAAATCAGAGTTATTTGGACATAGTATTTTCCTACAATTAATCACCCCAATAAACCTTTCCACTTATTTTATTGAATTTATCAGGAGATACAACGAAATCGTTAGAATTTTCCTTTTCCAAAATTGTCTTTACAAAGTATTTCCCTCGAAATGAACTCATAACCACTTTGGAAAATTCTGTGTTAGAGGATATTTCTATTGAATTATCCAAAGCTTTAGTTCTAGGTTTATATAAAGCAGGTTCCCAAGTCGAGAAAATATCTCCAGTAGAAGTCAGAACTTTGTTATAGTGAAGTATGCGCCTTTTTTTTTCAACAAGTTCATATGCATCATTTCGAGCAATACATAATTCAAGAGAACCAGGAAACAATTTAGCTGCGATATTGAACAAAAAAATTGTTTCAGTATATTTTTTCTTATTAATAAATTGTTTACAATAAGCTATCCAATAATTTACATTACCTTCATCGATACCATAGACTTCAATAATTTTATTTTTTACCTCGGATCTGAATCTTTCTGAGACATATGATAAAACTATTCCGGCTCCTATCCTAGATAATGGAAATTTTATGCTTTCCAGTTTTTTGCATAATACAGTGATTAGTTTCTTTGTTTGAAATTTTTCGGGTACATATTCCATAGAAAAGAAATATTTTTTAATTGCAATGATACAAAGTTTAGTCGTAATGAGTTCTTCAGGAATGAATTTAAGTGCTGCGCCGTTACTTTTCACGGCAGCAAGATGGTAAATTGTTTTTTTTGATAATTCAGGATATAAACGAAAGGCTTTGTAGCCATTATTTCTCACTGCCGGAAAGCAAAGTTTTGAGGTTCTTAGTTCTTCAGGAACATATTCAAGGATGAAATTGTTATTCTTTACCGCAGCAAGACAAAGTTTTTCAGTCTTTAGCGCTTTTGGTACATATTTAAGTGCAGCGCCATCTTTATTAACTGCAATCATACAAATTTTCTTTGTTTTGTATTTTTCTGGAACATATCTAAGGATATTTCTAGTATTTTTACTATTTAATATGGAAATATTGCACATTTTTTCTGTTATGAGAGTTTCAGGAATATATGCAAGTTCAGAGCCATCATTTTTAACTGCAGCAAGGTATATTTCCATGGTCCTGTGTTCTTTAGGAACGTAAAAAAGTGCTCCGCCTCTATCAGACTTTACAGCAGCAAAACATATTTCAGCAGTTTTAAGCTTTTTTGGAACATATCTTAGAGCAAAACCATCGTTTTGTATTGCAGAATGGTAAACTTCCATTGTTCTGTATTTTTTTGGAACATATCTAAGTACTCCACCATAGTTTTGTATAGCAGCAAGGCAAATTTCAATAGTCTTTACCTCTTTTGGCACATATCTTAGTGCAAAGCCTTTATTTTTAACTGCAGTTAGGCAAAGCTTTATACTCTTATGGGTTTCTGGAACATACTTTAAAGCCAAACCATCATTTTTTACAGCAGCAAGACAAAGTTTTACAGTTCTTAAAGATTTTGGGATAATTTTAAGTGTTTTATAAGCATTTTTTTGCACTGCTGTAAAGCATATTTTTGAAGTCCTTAGTGTTTTAGGAACATATGATAGTGCAGCCTCATTTTGCTGTACAGCAGCAAGACAAAGTTTTTCTGTAACTATTTTTTTTGGAATATATTGGAGTGCAAGACCATTACATTTCACAGCAGCAAGGTAAAGATCTGCTGTTTTGAGGTTTTTGGGGATGTATTTTATCACTGCATAATTTTCTTTTGTTGCAGCAAAGGCTTGTTCTTTTGTAGTGATCTTAACTAATCCAACTCCTTTTTTTACGGGTGATTTTGTTCTCATACCAGAAATTATAAGGAGTTGATCTATCATGGAGTGCTAGAGACAAAATTTATTTCAGAATATCAATCCCGTAGGCGCCCAATAGGTACTATATACACGCCATTTCTTCGCTGGTAGGAAAACTAAGTGCATGTTAGCACCATTAAAAAAGACGGCTCTTGTATTTTATCCAGGTTAAACTTGTCGCGCAGGGTTTTAAGATTTTTGGTTGCTTCCTCAATTTCTTTTGAGCACATTTTAAATTCCACCGCACCCCAGCGCCTGTCTCTCAAATGCTACCGAGTTTGAAAGTTTGAAAGGGTTAGGAAACTGGAGCACCTGTCAGGGAAATACTATGTTTATACACATAATCTGCTCCTGTTTCCTTGGCAATGGTTTATACTTTCTAACATTATTTAATAGGCCCCATTATCTTTGCAACATCATTCCAATATTTTTTTGGAATACAACGAAATTGAGGGCAATTTTCTATCATTTCCTTTGCGAGAACACTATTTTTTGTTATAGGAATATTTTTATTTTCCATTATTTTTGCGATTTTGCCAACAGATGAACCTTTTATGGATAAAATAACTTTTGGTGCATCCATTGTAATATTGTCATAATCCAAAAGCAAAAATAACTCGTTTTTTCCAAGAATAACAAATGGGCTCTTTAAATAACCTATTACTTCGGAATATTTTTTCATTATAATAAGAGTCTTCACGTAATGTGAACGAATATCAAGTGTTTTATGATTTATTATGTTGTTGTGTTTTTTTATCATAATGATTGTTAATGTACAGTTATATAAGGCGTTTTGTGTTTCATTATTATCTTTGCCTAGAATCTGGTTGAAAACCGTATAAACAGTTTTATATATTTTATATGCTTTAATATATTCTTTTTCGAAGTAAAGTATTGCTGCAATATCACAAAGAGTAAAGATAGTACATAGGTTTTCTTTACCATAAATTTTATTTCTTATTTGGTATGCTTTATATAAATACTTTTTTGCTAAAATATAATTTCCTATTTTATAATAAGAAATACCATGATCATAAAAATAGTCTGCTTCTATATGCATTTTTCCATTCTTCTTTGAATTTTCGATTGCTAATTTGTAATAGAATTCAGCTGAATCATAAAATTCCCGATATGTTAGAATTCTAGCTTTTAAAGAATATGATATAGCACTTTTCTTATTTAATTTTATTGCATTGTTGATATTAGTTTCTGCAGTTTCATAATCACCTAATATTAATAAAATTCTAGCATAATTATAGTATAAACTTGTAAATGATTTTTTGTTAACTCTATCTAATTTTTGGAAAACATCAATGATTTTTTCATAAAAATTTTTTGATTTTTCTAATTTTCCCATATAATATAGTGCCATTGCCAAGTTAATTTGCAAATATAAAATTGATTTATCTTCTAAATTTGAATAGCGCTCAAGTGTGTCTTCTGCTAATTTAACCCAAAGAAATACATTTTTGAAATTAGAACATTTAGAGTTGATAGCCACTTTTCTTGTTATTTTTTGAATTAGTTCAATTGGATCATCAATATCATTCGGTAGCTGATCGTTTAAAGATAATGTAAACTGTTTTGTTTTTATTTTCACAATTTTACCTCCTAAAACTCTAAAATCTATTCAATTATATGGCGACAGATCTATCATATAGTGCTATACTCAAATTTATTTTGAAATCAACATTAAATAGCAGAAATATGTGATATCTCTGTCTTAACAACCTCCATCTTTTCTAAATCTAGATAAACTTACGCGAATGAGGATAATTATTGTTCTCAATCTCAATCTTAAACAAGCCATTTTCAGCTTTCACACCCCTATTCTCAGAAATTTCCTTTTTTGACGTATCATTTGGACCAAATCAGGCGTAATAATTAACCTTTCTGAAATCATTATAAATATACTTCAGTCCCTTGTAAAAAAACTTTTTAGAAAATGATTATCTAGGTTTATTTGTTTATGTCTGGTTTCGTGTTACAGCAGTATAAATTTTGGATCGTAAATCCGGAGGTGTTTATGGTACTTCTTTACCACATTGTCCATGTTTACCCGGCCTAAACAATAGATATACCTTTCTTCATTAAATATATCATATTGATCTGTCATGAGATGACAGAGAGAATATACTATTTTGTGGAAATTTTATTAATATGAACTTGACAATAAGTAGTTTATAGGCTACACAATAATTATGAAGGTACGCAAAACCAACATTTATAAAAGGTGGATTAAAAACCTGAAAGATAGCCGAAGTCGGCACAGAATATTGCTAGGGCTAAGCAAATAGTGTCTTCACCTTTGGAAGAGAAGGAATAGGACATGGGAAAGATAACAATCAGTGATTGCGACTTGGCAGAAGAGATAGAGACTAGAGAGGATGTGATAGGTGTTCTTGAAGCGGCGCTTGAGGAGAACGATCCTGAATTTCTATTTAAGGTAATTGGCGACATTGCTCGTTCAAAAGGTATGGCTCAGATTGCCAAGGAATTGAACCTTAATCGTGAAAGCCTTTATCGCTCTTTATCGCAGGATGGGAACCCTTCGTTTATTACCATCGTCAAAGTCTTAGACAATCTGGGATATCAGCTAAGTATAAAGCAGAAAAAGCCTGCGTAGTTTAGTATATTACTTTGCCTTTCCAGGGTGATCGTGTTTTTATGCTGATGGTTGTATATTCAGGACTTCTGAATTTGGTAGTGATTTAGTTCCTAGTTTGGCAGATGGATATGGTTTAAATACAGAGAAGCTGTCAGGGAAATACTATGCTTGTACAGTTTGTACAATATCTTTATGACATCCAACTTTCTTCATATAACATTTCCCACTTCTTATTCTTCTTAAAAAGAACAGTCATTTTCCCTCCTCCACTTAAAGGTCTCCAAGAAGGGTAATAATCATTTACTTCAACAAAATTGTATTGTATACTAAAACTTAAATCTAATATTTTTCTAATTCCATAATATTCGCTATCTTCCGGATAATCAAGGCATAACATGAATTTAGAAAATAGTTTATTATTATTCTCTATTTCATATTTCTTACCATTCACTCTTATTTCATTATAATATCTTGTTAATTGATTATTATATAAAATATTAAGAATTTCAATCACTTCCTCGTTTAAATCAATTTCATTCTCATTAAAATTATCACCTTTTTTCATAAATAATAATTCATCTAAATAATTTAAACCAGGACCTTTAAATATTATGCTTTCTATTCCATCCATATCCCAATAAACATATCTACATCCCACCTCGAGTTTTTTTATATCCTTAATAAAACTCTTCGTTCTTGAATTTAAATCGAAAAACCATCTTTTATGGCACAATTTATTTTTAATATAGTAATCTTTTATTATTTTTTCTGCTTCCTTCATAATTTTCGAATACCTCTTTTTTATTATAGTTTTTATATTGTTATTAAGAATATTACTTTCTTGAATAATATTTTTTATTACTTTATCCTTTTTTTTGTATATTAGGAAACTAAATAAGCCCATTGTATAGTAAGATATAAAAAACAATTCAGTTTTCAAATCTATATATTCGGATTCCACATAGTCATTGTATAATAAATTTGCATGATCATTCAGGTTTTTCAATAGAATATGTATATATTGAGAGTTTTTCTCATGGATATGCTGAGCAAAAATATAATTAATAATTCCTAAGTATGAAAAGCAATATCTAGATTCTCGGATATCGTTACTCATATAAAAACTCCTTCTTAATTCATTTTGTGTTGTATATAACAGCCTTTATTTGTCATTATTTGTTTTCCTTATTTTCTAAATTCTTTTCAAGCTTTTCAGCCTTGTTGAAATCCACAAGGGCTTTTTTTTCTTTACCCATGTACCTGTAGATGTGACCTCTACCGGTATAGAATTTAGGACTGCGGGGGAACAATTTAATGGCAATGTTAAAATCATACAGTGCTTTAGATATAACTGTATCTATATTAACCCAGTGAACCATACGGCGGCTAAACTTGACTCTTTTTTCCAGAAGCTTAGGTTTCAATTTCCTGCAATAATCCATCCAATAATTATAATTTGCACCATCAATACCGAAAACTTCTAAAATCTTATCCTCTACTTTAGATCTAAATTCTTTTGAAATAAAGGATAAAAATTTACCTGTCTCATACTCACCATACCATTCGCTCAACTTAGAAAGCTCATTAATTTTAAGTTCTTCTATTTCATCATATCTTAATGAGAAAAGATTCAGTTTCTTTGCTTTAAGATCTAAGTTTATTTCATCGATTTTTTTTATTATCATAGAAACAAGTTCCTCGGTTTGAAGTTTTTCCTGTATGTGTTCGATACAGAAAAAATTATTTTGTACAGCGGCGAGGATAAGTTTAGAAATATGTGACCCTTTAGTCTTAAGTGTTTTTAACACATGTTCAATCGCATTACCATCGGACTGCACTGCTGCAAGGGAGATTTTAGTTGCATGCGGCTCCTTAGCTTTGAGAGTTTCAGGAACATACTTTAGTGCTGCACCATTCTGCTGTACAGCTGCAAGGCAGACTTCCTTTGTTTTTAATGCTTTGGGAACATCTTCAAGCGCACTACCATCGGTCTGCACAGCGGCAAGGCAAAGTTCGCTAGTCATGAACGTATCAGGGACATATCTTATTCCTGAACTTCCGTTATTATTATTAACGGCAGAAAGACACATTTCCGCGGTTAAGAACTCCTTCGGAATATTATTTAGCGCATAGGGACTATCATTAACTGCGGCAAGGCAGATTTCCGGATTCTTTAGCTCTTCAGGAACATTGTCAAGTGCAAAGCCATTATTCTGCACAGCGGCAAGGCAGATCTCCTGGCCCCTTGGTCCTGTCTTATGTAATTCCGGCACATCATGTAGTGAGCCATTGTTTTTCATCGCAGCAAGGCATATTTCTAGTGTTTTATTCACTTCAGGAACAAACTCAAGGGCTCTACCTCTTTGTTGTACAGCAGCAAGACAAATTTCTAAGGCCTTTGGACCTATAGTTTTTATTTCCTTTGGAACATATTCAAGCGCATTACCATCATTCTGAACAGCAGCAAGACATAGTTCTGCGGTTTTAAGAGCTTTCGGAATATATAAAAGTGCTTCATGATTCCCATCCAGTGTAACGCAAAGATAGCTTTGTGATTTTCCGCTGAGATATTCCGGTTCCTCATCCTGTTGTACAGCAGCAAAACAAATTTCCGCAGTCTTGAGTGTTTGAGGAACAAATTGAATTGCTCTGCCATTATTTTTTGCAGCAGCCAGACAGATTTCTTTTGTTCTGAGCTTTTTTGGAACATATTCGAGCATTCCACCATTATTCTTCACAGCAGCAAGGCAAACTTCAAAGGTCTTAAATTTATGTGGAATGCTATGAAGTACAGAGCCATTTCCTTGCACAGCGGCAAGACAGATTTCTTCGCTTATGAACGCTTTTGGAACTGAATGAAACTCCCAGCCATCGGATTTTACAGAGGCAAGGCAAATTTCTGCTGATATGAGTGCTTCAGGAACATCTCTGATTGCTCTTCCATCATTCTGTACGGCAGCAAGACAGATTTTTACAGTTTTGAATGCTTTGGGGACAAAATCAAGCGCAGCGCCATCATTTTCCACTGCTGTAAGGCAAACTTGTGTTGTTTTAAGCTTTTTTGGCAGATACTTAAGTGCATAGCCTCTTTTTTTCACTATTCTAAGTGCCTGTTCTACGGTGGTTATTTTAGCCATGTTAAACCTTCCTTTCCGGGTGACAGTGTGCTTATATATGAATTGTATCTTTCTAGTCTATCATGAGGTGCTAGGGGTAGAAGAAATTGAGAACTTTGATAATCTTTAAAATTTATATCAATATGGCATTCTATGACAGATAGAGAAGAATTTACTTGAAAATATTTGAAAATAGGCTTACGATTAGGTAGATATGACACTATTTCGTGGAAAAACCCAGAATAAGAGCTATGATATTGCAATTGGCCCGGTTGCAAACGATAATGTCTACGCCACAATCCAATTATTTGAGTCAGGACTTCTTTCAGATGTAGAAGCAATAACCCGATTGAAAGTTGAGGAAATATTCGATCAAATACTCTTTCATACTGAAAGGTCTTTGGAATATTTAAGTTATGTAAAACAAGAAAATTTTATAGAAGGCGAGAATGGATAAAGTTAAATTTGAAGCTCTGTTTCCTGTGATTGTTTCCAGACTTTTACAAAAAATAATAGACCAGCGAAATATTTCACATGAAGAAGCTTTTTTACGACTTTATAGTTCTAATTTATATAATGCACTTGATAGTGAAGAAACAAAGGTATGGCATTATAGTGTGGAAAAACTCTTTCTGCTATTTGAGGAAGAGACTCTTACCGGAAATCTTGAACTGCCGGAGTATTAAAGTGGATAAATTACTTGAGTTTAAAGTTTTTTGCCTCGAAAGTTTTAAGTCAGCGCACAATCTGACAGGCTTGGAAGCTTTAAATATCTTTAATAAGTTTAAAGTTTTTGATTACATTACATCTTGTTATGATACACTTCATTCTACGGGGAAGCTCTATATAGTGAGCGATATTGACGATTATATTTCGCATCGGGAATCCAGATGAATAACGTTGTAGCACATAGTTTTTTGTTAAATCCCCTTTTCTCCTATATACTCAACCCCCACAACCTCCATCTTCGTTATATCAAGATAAGCCCACCCGGAATGGGGATAAGTATTATTCTCAATCTCAATCTTAAATAAACCGTTTTCTGCCCTCACATCCCTAATCTCTGAAATTTCCTTCTTTGACACATCATTCAGAGGAATCCATGCATAATAATTAACCTTTTTAA
>WRKT01000006.1 GCA_009777995.1 Treponema sp.
AATGAATGGGTAGATTCGGTTTTTAAGCAGCCGAACGGCCTTTATAAGGTGCCGCTCAGCGCTACCGGCATGGGAAATTCTCCGCGCGAAAATACTTATTATCCCCTCGATTTTAATACAATGATGGCGGTGAATGTGCTATATCTTTCTGCGATGGCTGACATTCTAAACGATAAAGAAGCCAGTTTTCAGTATAAAAGACAGTACTTTGCCCTAAAGACCCGCATTAATTCCCTTATGTGGGATAATGAATCGGGTTTTTATTATGATATCGATAAGCACGAGAAGCAGCTAAAGGTAAAGACCATAACCGGGTTTTGGCCGCTTATGGCAGAAATTCCAAATGATGATAAGGCTGAGCGCATAATCAGTAAGCTTTCCGATCCTGCTGTCTTCGGGGCGCCGCATCCCTTTCCGAGTGTTGCAGTATCCGAGGAGGCCTTCGAGGAAAGCGGGAATGGTTATCGGGGTTCTGTTTTCCCCCAGCTCACCTTTATGGTTATTAAGGGGTTGGAGCGTTACCAGAGATGGGATTTAGCCAGGGACTTTGCCATAAGGCACCTTTACTTCGTGCTCGATTCAATGAGCCCTGACGGAAATCCGGGCAAGGCCAAACTCTGGGAGGCATATCTTCCGCTGTCGGAGGGGCCTGCGCAATGGCCCGACAAACCGGATTTTCCGAGGCCGCAATACCTTACTTATGCGGCCCTTTCCACGATCTGCCTTACCATAGAGAATATCGTCGGCCTCTTTATTTCGCTGCCCCGAAAGACCGTCGACTGGATCATCCCCAATCTTGAAATTATGGGGGTCGAAAACCTCTCCCTAAAGAAAAACATGATTACGATTCTGTCGAATAAGAGCGGAAGGGGCTGGGAAATTCACATGGAGAGCGAAAAGCTCTACTATTTTACGATAAATATACTTGGGAAGAAGAAAAAAACCCTTCCCATTCCTTCCGGCAAGTGCTCAATGCTCATAGATAAGTTGTGAGTATTGTATGGATCCCGGAGATAGTAATAACCGTCTGGTTGCGGTGCTGGAGATTGGTTCAACTGCAATAAGGCTGCTTGTAGCAGAGATAAGCCCCGATAATCACTGGAGGGCCCTTGACAGGGCAAGCAAGCCGGTGGCCCTTGGGAGGGATGTTTTTAATACGGGGCAGGTTTCAAGGGAGTCCTTCCTTGAGTGCATCGCACTTTTGAAGAATCTCTGTGAGTTTATCCGGGGCTGGGGAATACCGGGCAGGGATGTCCACGTTATTGCAACGAGTGCTCTAAGAGAGGCGCGTAACCGTGATATTTTTGTTGACAGGGTAAGACAGGAAACGGGTTTAGCCCTAAATATAGTCGAAGGAATCGAAGAGAACCGTCTTATCTATTTAGCTGTGCGCTATGCCCTTAAAAATAATCTGCCCCTATTCTGGCGCGCAAATTCCATGATCCTTGAAATGGGGGGCGGCTCCACGGAGATAATGCTTCTGCGCAGGGGGCAGATGGTTGCGGCCCACAGTCTAAAGCTCGGTACTATTTTAATCGATCAGGCTTCACGTCTCGGCTCCTCGCGAATGTACGAGAGGTATGTCAGCGAGAGGCTTAAAGGGGCATCTGACATTCTTTCCTCCGAGCTTGACCTTGCCCATGTGCGTACATTTGTTGTTGTCGGGCTCGAAGCGAATATTGCCGCGGCACAGGTCGGGACGCATTTTAACGAGGAGTGCAGGGTAATTTCGAGGGATGTTTTTACAAGGTTTGTTCAGGAGGTGCAGGTTTATTCGATAGAGGAATGTATGGAGCGCCTTCACATGACCTTCTGGGAGGCGGAGACCTTCATTCCGGGCTTACTTGTATATAAGTTGATCTTTGACAGGACCAGGGCGGCCCAGGTTGTGGTCCCGAGGATTTCCATCCGCGAGGGCCTTTTAATTGACCTTGCCCAGGGGGTTGACCCGGTTTTACAAGACGAGTTTTTCTCGCAGATCTTTGCCTCTGTTGTAAGCCTTGGCAGGAAGTATCATTTTGACGAGGCCCACTGTCGTTATGTTGCGGGCCTCTGCATGACCCTCTTCGATGCAATGGCTAAGGAGCACGGCATGAACCGCCGCGAAAGGATGATGCTTGAAGCTGCGGCAATGCTCCACGAAATAGGCATGTTTATCAGGGCTTCGAGCCATAATCTGCACGGTCAGTATATAATTGCTAACTCGGAAGTTTTTGGTTTAAAACGGGAAGAGCTTGATATAATAGGCAATGTAATTCATTACCATAGGGGCCCGCCCCCGTCTCCGAGAGACATCGATTATATTGCCCTGCAGAGAGAGGAGAGGATTTTAGTTTTAAAGATGGTGTCGATACTTAGGGTGGCCGATGCCATGGATCGGAGCTATTCTCAGGGAGTTACCCTGAGGGCTGTCGAAAAAAAGAGTGAGACCATAGTTCTTCATACCGAGGGCGCAAAGGACCTTGCCCTTGAATTTTCAGGTTTAGGTGATAGGGGTGTACTATTTGAAGAAGTTTTTGGTTATAAGATTGTGGTGAATTAATGAAAGAATACGAAACCCAAGATGATAACACTCAAAATGATAGCTCCCCTGACGAGGTGTCCCCTGTATTTTTCGACCGCGGGATTTCCTGGGTGGACTTTAATGAGCGCGTTCTTGGCGAGGGCCTAAGGAAAAGTCTGCCCCCCCTTGAAAGATTAAAATACCTTTCGATAGTGTCATCAAATTTTGATGAATTTTTTATGGTCAGGGTTTCTACCCTAAAAAGGGCGAGGGAACATGACGGCCCCGAACTTAACTCTGAAGAGCTCTTGGGAAGAATAAACAGCAAGGTTCGCTCGATACTCAGCCGTCAGTTCCATGCCCTTATAGACGAAGTGATCCCCGGATTAGCCGAGGGGGGCCTCCGCTTTCTGCGCCCGAATGAATGGTCCGACACAGAAAAAATCTTCCTCGAGGCATTTTTCGTCAAGGAAATTTACCCCCTTCTCACACCCCTTCGCTTAGAGGATGATGACCCTCTGCCAACAATTGATAACCATTCCCTGCATGCAGGCTTTTTAATCTCTTACGAAAAAACCGGCGAGGAATGTATATCCATTCTGCGCATCCCCCAGATGCCCGACAGAATAATCTGGCTGCCAAGTGACGTGGAATCCGGCATAAGCTGCTGGGCCCTGCTTGAAGACCTTGTCCAGGTTTTCGGGAGCTACCTATACCCCGGTTTCAAGATCAAGGAGAGCCTCATTTTCAAGGTGAATAGGGATGCGAATTATTCGATTGATGATCAGAGGGACGAGGACTTTATCGAAGCTCTTGAAGAAGTGCTTGAAGGGCGTGACAGATCAATGCCTGTGCGAATGGTCTATACCCCGGGCAGCAAGAAAATCCGTGACTGTCTTGCCGAGAAGCTCGACCTTGATGACGATGAGCTCTTTCAGGTGACGGGCCCCATGAACCTCGAAATAATTTACGAGCAGTTACGCGGTTTTGACCACCTTAGGGAAAAGCCCTGGAGGATCTACGCACACCCGGACTTCCCCGAGGACCTGCCCCTTTGGGACAGAATAAGCCAGAAGGATATTATCCTGCATCTGCCCTACCAGGCCTTCGACCCGGTTGTGCGCTTTTTCAAGGAGGCGGCGGCAGACCCCTCGGTTGCCGCAATCAAGACCACCCTGTATAGGACTTCGGGGGATTCCCCGATAGTTTCTGCGTTAGAGCAGGCGAGCATGGCTGGTAAGCATGTTACTGCGGTGGTGGAAGTTAAGGCAAGGTTTGACGAGGGGCGGAATATTTCCTGGGCAAATCGCCTTGAGAAGGCAGGGGTGATCGTAATTTACGGTCTTGCGCGGCTTAAGGTTCATGCGAAGCTTACGATTGTGATGCGCCGCGAGTTTGAGAGGATTAAACGATACGTCCATATTTCCACCGGGAATTATAATGATAAAACCGCTAAAACCTACGAGGATATTGCCCTTTTTACAGCAAGGGAAGATATGGCCTACGATGCGGGGCTTTTATTCAATATGATCACGGGGTATTCTGCACCGCAGTCAATGACGCGGCTTGTAATTGCCCCAACGACCCTGAAACAGAGGCTCTTGGAGCTTATAAGCAGGGAGATTAACCGTTCAAGCCCCGAGGCCCCGGGTAAGATCATCGCGAAGATGAACGGGCTTGCTGACCCGGAATTAATAAAGGCCCTTTATAAAGCTTCGAGGGCCGGTGTCAGGGTCAGTCTTATAATCCGGGGCATTTGCATGCTGGTTCCCGGGGTTAAAGGACTTTCCGAAAATATCCAAGTGATAAGCGTTGTTGATCATTACCTGGAACATTCAAGGATCTACTATTTTGCAAACGGCGGGGCAGAAGAAATTTACCTTGCAAGTGCAGATTGGATGCCCCGAAATTTAGAGCGGCGGGTGGAGCTTATGTTCCCTGTCTTGCAGGATGATCTGCGCAAGCTCATGTTTGATAATCTTCAAGCCTATTTACAGGACAATACAAATGCCTGGGTTCTAAGCTCCACAGGGAGCTGGAGGCGCAAGGAGCCGGCATCCGGGGAGAATCCCTTCAGGGCTCAGGTCTATCTTCACTCAAGGGCTTCAAAGGCGAATACGGAGGAACATTCTGCGGCGGTTCAGGCGGAGTTCGTGGTTCGCAGAAGTCCGCCGGGGAAGAGTTAGGGAATTTCTATCTGATATATTTATCTTATCGACTGGGTTACTCTTACCTGACTTTCTTCAAACCCTCTTATCGATCTTATTAGGGTAAGCCAGTAATTAGCCTCGTTCTGTGAATTATAGGGGCCGACTCGCACGCGAAAAACCGTATTACCGTCTATCACCCTATTTTCAATAATTGCAGTGATCCCGCTTGATGCAAGGGTCTCTCTTACCCCTTCAGCAATGCCCACTGTTGAAAAGGCCCCTGTCTGCACCCAATAATCGTTGTGGAGACTTGTCGGTGCAACGGTTGTTGCAGGAGGCGGGGTTGTCTGTGCCGGCGGCGCAGTTTGTGTGGCCGAAGCGGCAGGTGTTGAAGCGGTCGGTGTTGAAGCGGCAGGCGCGGTTTGAGCGGCCGGTGCTGCAGGTGTTCTTGCAGGTGCGGCCGGCGTTCTTGCCGGGGGCGTTGTTACAGGAGGTGTTGTCGCTGTGGTCCTGTCGGCAGGTGTCGGTGTTGATGCAGGTTGACGGACGCTTATCACCGTTTCGCCGGGCCTTGATTGGTCCGCGCTTACATGCAGGCTAACGCTATTGTTGATTGTGCCCTCGGGGGCCTGCTGCAGGCCGGGGGTTTCTCTTCTTACGAGTTCAACCGGGTCGATTTGTTCAACCGGGCTTATGGTCAAAAATCCATTGGGAATATTTGGGTTTGAGGCCATTTCCATCGGGTTCGGCCCAAGTGCGTTTCTTGGCGGTAATAAGAAAATTGCTGTCATAATACTTATCACTAAAAATATCCCGACTGAAATTGCAACTAACAGTAACTTCCTCTTTTCCATGTTTACACCCTGAGTACTCCCCTAAGGGAAAGAATTTCTTCGATTTTACCTTCCAGTTTTTTGCCGGAATTTCCGTAAGTAAAAAAATTGCTTACCCTGTATATATCGGTTTTTCCCCTTAAATATTGAGAGTCGAAATCCCTTTGGCTCCTGAATCGCTTTATTAATGGCAGCCAGGGCAGTTTGTCACGCTTCTTTGCGCGTAAAAGCCGCACAAGAACGGGTGCCTGCACTATAATAATGCAGTTTAGGTATTCAAAGGCGGAGGAGCGGTGGAGAAGGGCCGCATTTATTGCGCAGACCTCCTCTTCCCTTGAGTTAATCCAGTCCATTGTCTCCTTATTTACCCAAGGGTGAATTATTTCTTCGAGGGCGGCGAGCTCCTCGGCTCTAGCGAATACCCTTTGGCCGAGTTTTTTCCTGTCTATAAGATTATTTGGAGCGAGGATTTCTTTTCCGAAGCGCTCGATTAGCAGATCCTTTTCGGCTTCTATTGCAAGGTGTCCGAGCTTATCCAGCTCGAGTACCGGGATGCCGTTTTTCTCAAACAGGGAGGCGACATGATTTTTCCCTGCGCAGTAGGTACCTGTTAGGCCAATTATTTTTCTTTCCATGAATTCCCTTCTTTACATAGCTTTAAAAACCGAAAATAATAGAGTATGGCTTATACTGCTGATCTATATTCGATATTAGTAGGTTACGTTGATAAAAACAATTCACCGTACATCGAAGTAAATACCATTCTTGATTATCTGGCAAAATCGGCAAGACCCCTTTCTCTTTCAAATCCCGATTGGAAAAAATGGGAAGACCAAGTTGAAAGGGAAGAAAATTTCTGGTCTGAGCTTTCTGCGCTTATAGAAAACGGCCGCTGCGAGCGCATTACAAGCGGCGGTAATATCTTTATCTATATGCCCCATTATTGCATCAGATTGCTTGAAAAAATTTATACGGACCCTGATGAGGATGCTTCCAGCCCCTTCCCTAGCGAGAATTCCCTTGGGTTTGTGGTTCCCGAGAATCAAGCAGTGTTCCTAAACTCCGACAAGGACCTTATCGGGATGCTTGACGATGCAATACAGGCGGATATCCCGATTATAAAGATTGCATTCTCCGAGGGTTTTGGCTCGGCACTTGTGCTTTCAAAAATGCTTCCAAGGCGAATGGCCGAAGTTGCCCTGCTTAAGATCCGTGAGTATCTTCGCAGGTCGGGGAATAAGGAATATGCCCTAAGGAAGCTGGCTCTTTTGCTCAAATGTAACGAGAACTATCTGCAAGACCTTCTGGAACAGATAGTTGCTAAGCCCATCGATGCATTTTCCGAGATAGAGCGGGGCAGAGACCTTGCAAGTCATTTCTGGGCTCATTTCTCCTATCTTGTAAAGAACGATATAAGGAAGAAAGCTGAGATTCTAAGCATGGATATTGCGGCATTCCAGGCTTTTTCGATAATCAGCGCAATAAGCGGGTATTATAAGGCCCGTGCGGTAAAGCTGGTAGAGGCGGAGAATGCCCTAAAGGAAGTTGAAGCAAATCTTGCGAAGCCTCCTTATTTTTATACGATGGATCAGATTATCAAGTTCACGGGGCCAAAGGGAGAGACCCTTCTTGGGCAGTTCTCGACCGATCAGCTTGAAAATTGGATTAAGTCAAAGGCCACAGAGAGCAAGAACGGTGAGCTACCTGAGCTTTTTATTCTGCCCGGCACTGCAAAGAATGCAAGGTCTTTCGTACTCAAAGAGAAGATGCTGCCTCTGGTTCTTAGATTACTCGTGGAAGCGCAGGTTCAGGTTAAGAACGCTATTTTTAAGAGATGGAGCACCCTGCTTCTGGAATTTGAAAGAGAACCTGCCATGGAGAGCGAAAAGGAATTCGAAAAATTCCTGCCAAAGATAACCGAAAAGCAATGTCCGATGCTCATGTCAATTTTAATGGACCCTAGAATAATCCTTATTGCCGAAGAGCAGGAAAGAAAATCAGTTGCAATTTCTGCAAAGCTCTTTAATAAGGGGCAATTGCTGCCCTATTCTGTTCTGCTTCTGCTGCGGCGCAGGGATTTATTATACGATGCTAAGAGAACCCTCCCCTTTTGGTATACCATCCCACTGATAGCGAATATTATCTTCTTTTTTAAGGGGATTTTCGGCCAAGGTAAGCCGGGGGGCTCAGGCAGAGATGGCTCTGATGACTCAAGAATATCGGCGGGGAAGAATCTTCCTGAAGATATAAAGGCTGCGGCAAAGGAACTCAGCTATTCCTTGACGCCTGTAGGGAATACTCACGACCAGTATATGAGGGAATTGCAGGATCGCTGGTGTCTGCTCCTTGATAAGCAGGCTAGAGATCATCTAGTTGAGGATGTCCATGCCCTTGCAAGGGATAATGTGCGCCATGCAATCAAGGTAAATAAGCATTTTAGGCCGTCTTATGACTCTGTACGTCAAATTGCCTGGAATGTGGTGAGTTTAAATACCACACTTTCCACTTTAAGTACAAAGGATGCCCTGCTTCTCTACCTTGAGCTTTATATACTTGATCTTCTAGGGAATGTAAGGCAATAAGCCTTTTAGCAGTAAGCCTGACTAGTCGCTTGTTTTTTTATTAATACTTTATTATCTTTACGAATCAAGGAGTACTCGATTAATGAGCATCAGATTGCGAAATATTGGGATTAGTGCGCATATAGATTCAGGGAAAACCACCCTTTCTGAACGTATTATGTTTTATACCAAAAAGATTCACACGGTTCACGAGGTCCGGGGAAGGGACGGAGTAGGGGCAACCATGGATTCAATGGCTCTTGAGCGTGAGCGGGGCATTACAATCCAATCGGCGGCAACCAAGGTTCAATGGAATGACTATATGATCAACCTTATTGATACCCCGGGGCATGTGGATTTTACGATTGAGGTCGAGCGGGCCCTGCGCGTGCTTGACGGAGCTATTTTAGTGCTTTGCGCAGTGGGCGGGGTTCAATCACAGTCAATAACAGTGGACAGGCAATTAAAGCGTTATAATGTCCCAAGGATTGCCTTTGTTAACAAGTGTGATCGCACAGGGGCAAATCCCTTCAGAGTTAAAAACCAACTGAAAGACAAGCTTGGCCTTAATGCGGTGCTTATCCAGATCCCCATTGGCCTTGAAGACAGGCATGAGGGAGTGGTGGACCTTATAACAATGAAGGCTGTCTACTTTGACGGAATGCAGGGAACAGAGTTGCGCATAACTGACATTCCCGCCAATTTAAAGGATGATGCTGAAAAGTATAGGGAGGAGCTTCTCGATGCGGCCTCCATGTTTTCAGATGAACTTGCAGAGAAGTTCCTTAACGGGGAGGCAGTAGGCGAGCAGATCTTAAGGGCCGCAATTCGCAAGGGAACCCTGACAGAGGCGATGGTGCCTGTCGTTATGGGTTCTGCCTATAAGTTTAAGGGCGTACAGCTTCTTCTCGATGCAGTTAACCACTACCTCCCCGACCCCGGCGAAGTAAAGAACTATGCCCTCGACCTGGACAAGGGGGAACAGCAGGTGCTGCTCTCCTCCGATGAAAAGAGCCCCACTGTTGCTCTTGGTTTTAAACTTGAAGACGGACAGTATGGCCAGCTCACCTATGTGCGAATATACCAGGGGATGATGAAGAAGGGTGATGAGTTAATGAATTCCAGAACGGGGAAGAAGTTCAAGGTTGGCCGTCTTGTTCGCATGCATGCCGACAACATGGAAGACATTAATGAAGGATCACCGGGGGACATAGTGGCCCTATTTGGAATTGAGTGTGCATCAGGAGACACCTTCTGCGGAGGGGGGCTCAATTACGCGATGAGCTCCATGTTTGTGCCTGAGCCTGTTATATCTCTAGCCGTAACACCGAAGGACAAAAGTAACTCCGATAAAATGTCAAAGGCCCTTGGCCGCTTTACCAAAGAAGACCCGACCTTCAGGACCTACGTTGACGATGAGTCAAACCAGTGCATCATCCAGGGCATGGGCGAGCTGCACCTTGAAGTTTATATCGAGAGGATGCGCCGTGAGTATAACGCCGATGTGGAAACAGGCATGCCTCAAGTTGCATATAGGGAGACAATCACTAAGCGTGCTGAGTTTAACTATACACATAAAAAGCAGACAGGAGGTGCAGGTCAGTTCGGAAGGGTTGCAGGTTACATGGAACCTTGCTCTGCGCAGGATTATGAGTTTGTTGATAGTATCAGGGGCGGCACGATCCCCACGGAGTTTATACCTTCCTGCGATAAGGGATTCAGGGAAGCAATCAAGAAGGGAAGTCTTATCAGCTTCCCTGTAATAAATATACGCTGTGTTATAAATGACGGTCAGAGTCATGCTGTTGATTCTTCGGACATAGCCTTTAGGCAGGCTGCAATAGGAGCTTTCAGGGAGGCTTATTCAAAGGCGAGTCCCTGTATTCTAGAGCCAATAATGAAGGTTACTGTTGAAGGTCCGACCGAGTTTCAGGGGAATGTCTTCGCTTCTATAAATCAGAGGCGGGGAGTTATTTTTTCGTCTACTGAAGATGGTGCCTTTTCGAAAATAGAGGCAGAGATTCCGTTAAGCGAAATGTTCGGTTATTCTACGATACTCCGCTCCCTTACCCAGGGTAAGGCCGAGTTCAGCATGGAGTTTGAAAAATACGGCAAGGTCCCCCATAGCATTTCTGAAGCTTTAATTAAGGAGAAGGCAAATGGTTAAGGAAGATTTAATCAAGCGCAGCCCCGTGCGCATTTTCATGGATTCTATTAACGGCGGATTAAAGCCGGGTGAACTTGGGGTAATTGTATCTCCTTCAGGAATCGGTAAGACCTCGGTTCTTGTTCAGATTGCAATGGATAAGCTATTACAAGACAAAAAGGTAATTCACATCTCATTTACACGGCATACGGACTATGTACTTACCTGGTATGAAGATATTTTTAATGAGTTTATAAAGAAAAAGAATCTTGAGAATGAACAGGATGTAAAGAATGAAGCCGTTAAAAACCGCGTGCTTATGAAGTTTACCCAGGGAGCAGTGTCGGGAGAGCAGATATTGAAAAGCCTTAAGGCACTTATTAAGGACGGCGGTTTCAATGCAGATGCGATAATAATTGACGGCTATGATTTTTATCTTTCAGGTGAAGATCATCTGCCTTCCATTCTGGGCTTTGCATCGGAGATGGGTGTGTCTGTCTGGTATTCCTGTACTGTAATGGGAGAAGAGCCTTTTTATGATGACAGAAATATTCCTCTTGTATTAAAAAATTATGCTGAGCTTTTTGCAGTGATAATAGTTCTTGATCCGAAGCAGGATCATATTGCTTTTACCGTTTCAAAGGATCGCTCTGTTTTCAACCCGGAGAATATGGCCCTTAAGCTGGACCCGAAGACCCTAATGATACAGGGAAATTAATCGAATGACCCGGGGCATCCTTATCGTCGGAGGTGAGTCACCTCTCCTTTCTGCCATCGCCGGCGAAGCAGGAAACCGGGTCGAAGCTTTTACCGCAGCAATAATTCAAAATCGCGTCCCCGATGTCGGAGAAAAAATACCTCTGCCTGAAAAGGCCATGTTACTGCCATGGAATCCTGCAAGCCCCATCTCGGCACGCACCCTTGTCTTCTCCGCAGAGAATCGCATGAAGCAAATTCACGAGGCAATTCTTGTCAGCTCGCCGCCCGTCATTTCCAAAAATGCTGATAGCCTAAGCCCTGAAGAAATTGAAATACTCGTTAACGATCATATTAAGGGATGGTTCCTTTTAGCAAGGGAATTAATTCTGTGTTTCCGAAGGCGAGGATTCGGTTATCTTTATTTTGTGGAAAATGATTTTGAGAAAAGCAGGGGTGCTCCCCGTGGTGTTTCGCGCGCCGGGGGCCTAGGTGGAGACTCGCGCGGGTCCGGCGGCAATCTCCTCGGACAGACAGCAGCATCTTCCTTTAAGACCCTCGCTGCGAGCATGCTGGGCCCTTCCCTGAATGAGTCCTTCCAGGCCATGGGGTTCAGTGCTTCAAGGGCAGACTCACCTGAAAAGGTTGCTGCGTGGATTTTTAAGAAAATCGACGAGAGCACACAGAAGGATTCGGGGAAATGGCTTAGGTACTCACGGCGATTTTGGCCCTTTGGTTAGAGGGGGCCTGCCGGGCGGGCCGTCGCCGGCGGGCGGGTCCGGGTGTCCCGGGGCCTTTCGTATGGGCAGTCCTTTCCTTCGGGGAGTGTGCAGTTTTCACAGCCGCCATCGGGGGAGTGCTCGCATTTTTCACCAGCTTGGTCGGTCATTGGGTCTCCTAGCTTCCTTTGGGCATTTGGCTGAGTTTCTCTTTAACCATCTGTGAGAGGTCTTTCAATTTTGACTCAAGCATTTTAAGTACTTCTATCTGCATTTTCTGGAAGTCCTCAACTGTTTCGGGCTCGTATTCACTGCCGAGCAGGGTTTTGAGCACGTTTAGGTATTTCGCTTTATCTTTATAATCATCATGCCGCCGTCTAACATGGCCCGAGAAATGATGTCTTAGTGTTTCAATCGTGTCGAAAAAAACTTGATTTGAGTAATAAAAATTCTTCGGGATTCTTTCATCCCTTGTTTCCTGCCGCGTTCGGGGATCATATTTTTTTGTTGTCGAAGTTTCGATTATAAGTTTGTAAAGGGAGCTTGCAAATCCTTCAAAGTCTTTTTTTGACATGCATAATGTCTTTATGTCTTTCCAGTACTTGCCTGTTTCTATGATCGGCTCAAATACAGGAGGTTTCTGTTTGTTGCTGCAATTTAGATTAATCTGTAAAACATATTGCTCTGCCTTCTCTGCAAGTTCTTCAGCCTGTGAAACAAGAGGATTTTCATTTAGGTTTTCATGTGATCTTAAAAAATCCTTAAAGAATGGAATTGTAATTTCGTAGTTTTGTTCAGGCTTTTTAATTATACCTAAATCCAGTAAATCGTTTATAACAATGGGGTTCCCTGACTTTTGCGGTTCCTTTGACAATTTTACTAAAAACTGCTTTTCCTCATCGTTAAAAAAATTATACATACTATTTAAATGATTTTTAAAAAGAGAATTGTCAGGAGTTTCATCGCCGGTTAGGAAATGTTGTCCAATTTGCTTGCCATAGAATGGGAAACCTCCGGATAGTTTATATGCAATTTCTTCTTTGCCGGATATAAAATTCTTTCTGCTTTCGTTATCGTAAATTTTTAGTTCATGGTTCCACATTTCTTTAAAGGATTCGCGATCGAGGGGACCAAGATAATATGTTGGCGGATCTGTTGTGTTTAAAGGGGGAGATTGATCTATTTTTACTGCTAAATTGCTCCAGATAAGTGCACCTGTATACCAGTACGAAAATATTTTTTTCCCGTTAAACGGTGTTTTATTAAGTTTTCTCATGGGCATAAATCCCTGAGGCTCATCAAACCTGTCAGTAAAAAGATATTCATACTCATCAAATAGAAGGAGAATGCATTTCTTTGTTTTTTCTGCACTTAGTTCTATTAATTCCTCAAAAATAGTCATTGTTTTGGGTTGGCTAATACCTGTTAGAGAATCAAAAATATCTTCCCATTGCGGGGATGCTTTTATTTCAATACCTCGAATCATAAAATTTTCTGCTATAATGCCATCTTCTACAAGACGAGATACAAGACATGCTATTATGTAGTTATACACATTTTGAGTGCCCTTGCCAAAACAAGTACTTGTTTCTGTAAAATCAAGAAAGAGAGGATATGCTTTCGAATCAATTTCCTTTCTCAGTTTATTCTCCATGGTTTTTAATAAGCTCGTCTTACCTGAACGCCTAAGGCCGATAATTTCCTTGCTTTTTCCCATGTTTATATCTGATATTAACCAATTTTTAATATGATTCTGCCCGAAGTATTCTTCTTCATCGATAATAACTCTGGTCATAAATGGTGTCATCTTTAATTAATCCTCCGATATTGAAGCTAATTCTAAATCTATATCCGGATGGTGTTGGCCCCACCATCTTCTGAATAAGTCTACCGAGATCTTATAAATACGGCCACCCTCGTCGTCCTCTGATTTTAGTATTTTCTTTTCTTCCAGAATTTTTATCGCATCAGCTGATTTTGGTCTTAATCCCCTTACCTTATGCTTGTCCCATAATTCATGAATTTCTGCTAATCTTATTCCTCGCGGATTCAGGAGTGAATCACGGTTGAGCCACGCTATGCTCGATATTAATGCAGATACAATCGGAGGGTCTGCAGGGCTGTATTGATTATTCTGGTATGCATTATCCGTAAGTCTTTTTACTTGGGAACTGTCTTCTGCCATGTCCGAACCTGTTAAAATACGTATTACTTTTTCAAGCTCAGGGAAGCCTATGGAAAAGCGTTTTTTTTCTACTGCATAATGTCCGCAGTACTTGCAGATCATCTGAATAAAGTACGGAATATTCCCTGACAGCTTTTTTATATGTGATACTGCATCGTCGGTAAAATGTATTTTATCGGAGACATTTATCAGCGATTCGGCAGGTTCATCATCTATTTTATCTATTTGATAATCAATTGCATGAACAAATTGGCCTGTTATGCCGTATTCTTTATTTCTTATTAGGTCTTTTATATCATAAGTTCCTGCAAATAGAAAGCCTGCCTGTTCGTTAAAAGAGATCTCCCTAAGTGTTGCAAGGAAGGCAGGGCTGATTGTTTTTTTATCGAGGAGGGACTTAATATAAGAAAATTCATCTACCATAAAGAGGGGGTATAAACCGGCCTTATCCATGCATTCAATAAGAATGGGGAAGTCTTTCGCCTTCCATTCATTAATTGTTTTCATTTGAGAAAATATTAGAGGATGCTCATGAATAAATGGCCTTAGCTCTTTAAATGTAAAATTATAACAAATATATTCCCAAAACTCCTTTGCATTCCCGGCGTTAGCAATGTCTCCCATTTCCCATCTTAAAGGAATAACTTTTTTTTGCTTACCTTTTATGATTATTGATGTGTTATTAATTTTTTCGTGCAGGTAATTTAGAATAGACGTCTTCCCTGTTCTTGTTAACCCGTAAAGTATATATGGCTTTATTCTATCGAAGGAAAGATAATGCTTGTATAACATGTCTAAAATGGCTTCGCGGCCCTTAAATAAATGAGCCTTTGGAGGATTCGCATCGTCCCATGGAATATCTAAATCTGTAAGGGTTGACCCTGCCTCTTCTTCAAGGGTAAATTGAAAAGAAGCTGCTTTTAGAGTTTCGTTATTATTGTTAATTGCGCTTGCAAAGGCATTAAGTTTTAAGATGCTTCCTTCGGCTGCAATATTCTTTGGGAAATTGATATTTACTATAGTTTCTCCGCCTGCAGGAATTTCCTCTTTTATTCTTTTTTCAAACCGATTGTCTAAATGATCATTTCCATTTGTTTCCACAAAGCCGTCAAGATTGCATCCAATTGAAGTCGTTGCGCCTATGTTCTTTATTAATAGAGGAATAATTATTTCATTGTCATTTCTTAAATAGTATGGCGGGTCTACGAATATTTCAAGAATAGGGTTTGTCTCGGTAATTCTTTCTTTCAGTAAATTTGCAATTTCGATTTTCCACTTTGTAAGGAGGGGGAAAAAGTATGCCCTGCCATAGATTGTTGTATTCTGATTAATAAAATCAATTTGTTTCTCTATTATTGCTTGAATGCTTATTAGGATATTTGTGCGTTCTGTAGGATTTCGTTTTAAATATGGTTTTGCAATTTCCAAAGCCTGGTCGATAGCCTTCTTTGTTTCTTTGTCTGTTATAGTAAGAAGGTTTTCATATTTTTGAACATTATTCCAAACCTGAGCAATTTGCTCGATTCTTTCTCCTTCAAATGGAAAACGATGAACATAATTTATTGCCTTTTCAAGTTCTCCTTCTATTTTTTGCCTTTTAGAGAAAGCAGCTTGGAAAAAATTTCTGAGCAAAAGTGAAGTATCAATGGGTTCCCAGCCCCAGATTGAATTTATTAAATTATATATCCGATTTCTGCTTGTCGGATTGGTTAAAATCCCGGCCAAGATACCTGTGCCGCCTCGACGCTGATTAAGTTCATTCCACGCACCCGGATATTTTGCGCCAAAATTGATAAAAGTTGTCCAAACTATCTTTTCGAGTTCCTTGTCTCTATGCATTAAACAGCTTCTTACGACATTATCAAACTTGCCATCGAATTCTTTTTCTGTTATTTTTATGTTATTATTACGAAAATACAGGACTATATTCATCTTTAGATAATTAGTTAAAATTAAGAGTAAGGACTTCGGATCAATTACTGTAAGCAGTCTTGCAGATTCAAGATAATAGCTGCATGCGCTGTCTTTCATTTTAATAAGCTCATCTATATCTATTTTGTTTTCTATAATTTCATTTTTAAATCTGCCAAAAATCGTATCTCCCTTAAAAAGTGCATAAAAGGCAGCGGCTGTTGTAAGATTCTCTGTTTTGTAACTTCCGACATTTAGCTCGGAGTAAGCCTTTGCCGCATCAAGATAAAAAACATAACGTTGAGCAATATTATAACCCTTATTATTTGCATTATCTAACATTAAATCTGCAGCTTCTGTAGTGGGTACTCCGTTATTTCTAATGATTGTTGGGTTTATATATTTATGTTCCTTAAAGTCAATTTCAAGCATGCCACTGATATCTGTACTTATAATCCCGGCTTCCACATGTAGATCATCATCTTCCAGATTTCGCCCTCCGGAGTGTGTTGTATCATCTGCCAGCTTAGCAAATGAGGCAATGCTTTCGAGCTGCTGTAGTAAAATTTTTGCAGATGCATTGTCCTGTTTATATTCAAGTGCCTTTTTAACAGACTCCAAAGCAAGTTTGCGCTTCTCAGGGCTCTGGGCCTGAAGCCTTGCGAGCTCCGTGCAATAATGACTTAAGGCCGGCTTATTACGTTGTAGTTCGGAGCTGTTTTCGTTAAATTCGATAAGTTCTTTATAAGTGTTTTCCGAGCTCTCGTAGTCTTTTTTACCTGAAAAAAGCTGTGCCTTTTTTAATAAGAAACTGCTCTTGTATTTATCGTCGATATTGGGCTTCGTCAGGTTTGCGTTTAGCTCTAACATTGCTTTGTCGGTTTCACCTCGTCCTATCAACTCAAATATTTTTTTTTCAACTTCATAAAACGGCGAGCGATTTGTTGGAGCGTTTGCAGGGGTGTTTGCAGGAGCTGCTATCGGTGAGGCTGCAGGCACAGCCGTTTGGCGTTTCGGAATTACTATTGTCTTTCTTTTTCCCGGCTCAAGTGCAGACGGAGCGGTTGCCTGCTTGCTTTCCAGTATATCCCAGCCGCCGATTAACTTATCGAAAAAACGGCTTTTGGCACCATCCGGGCCCTGCAAGTAGACGAAACTCTCGCCAATCTCAAGCACTAAGCCCTCAGGTTTATCTGCGGAATTGGTAAGATGCAGTCTGATATTATCACCAACAGAGACGTCCTTTTTAAAGATATCAAACATGCATCACCTCAGTATCAAGAATTTAATGGCTTTTACACCTGATTGTCAATATTACTTCTTTGGCAGAGGTATTGACGAAGCAGCGGCACTTATGATGTCCACGTTTTGGATCATATCCTTAGCCTTTCTAGCCACTTCCTCATCCTTATTATTTGCCATTATCTCCAAGCCCGTCCTGCCGAAGGCGCCCATTAACATAACCCAAATTGGTACTACCATAATTATCTCCTTTTCTATTTATCTATAATGCTCAAGTTTTCTAGAACTTAATGTTTTTTGGTTTTAAATCGGGATATTTTCTGCTTAATTTACTTCTAAATAATTTCCACATCTGGGAAGCTTTTACCATTGCACTATCTTTTGTAGTTATCGATTTTTTGTATTTCATGATAATTTCGTATTGATTTGGTTTTTCACCTGTCTTAATAAAATTGTCCAGTATTTCGTTGTCAAGTATGGGGTGCAAATAATAAAGGTCAAGACTTGCCAAGGATTCCTCGTCAATGCAGCAGTAAAGTGTAAACAAGGCCTTGTTACATGTGCTGTCTTCGATATCTTCTGTGTAGATTTCCTGCACTGCACTTTTTAGCCGCGCCATCTGCAATGAGCTATACTTAATCTTATACTTTTCTTGCGGATCATCTATACTGTCTCCGGGTTCAAAAACATTCTTAGCCTGCTTCGTATCAAGGACGCTTCTTTCCTCTTCATCATCATTTTTGCTTTTGCTCTCAAGGCTTAAAGGGAATCCAAGATTTATTATCTCAAGATAATTTGCGATATTCATCCATTCAGAAATAAGCTCTCTATATTCATTCTTGGTTAATAACCTTCCCAGTTCAACTTCGCGCATTTTTTTCAATTGTTTAATTTTTCTTACTTTCGCCATTTCTCGCCATGGCACCCGGACCGCAGCCTCCTTACGGTTACTCATGGCTACTTCATTTTTTATTGATGTTCTTAGGTAACTAAAAAATCCTTCGATATTTTTTGGAATATTATACTTTCCGGCTTCACTGAACTTACAGATAATAATATAGATTTCCATACCTATATCAGAATCTTCTTCTCCTAAATCGATGACTCTAAATTGATAATCAATATTCCATTTCTTGTCCCATGATTTTATTGCGCTCCAAAGACGTCCATGGATTTTATCCAAGTCGGGAGCAGATTTATCGAGGCATTTATTATAGAGATCAAAAATTTCTCTTTCTACTTTTAGTCGCTCATCAGGTTTCTGTATCCCCATACTCTCCTACATAACTAAAAATTTCTTTAATATATTAGAAGCAGTTTCGTCATCTGTGGTTCCCATAGACCCCAGCATCTTGAATAAATAGTATAATGCAGAAATGTCAAAAATTTTAGGGTTTATTATTTCACCCTTCGCGATAAACTCGGCCTTCCCGTAGATAATATATTCTATATTAACATTGCGGAATTCTTCCGCAAATCTAATGGCGCATAGAAGGGCAAGGCTTTCAGGCTTATAGCCGTATGTGATATCAGCGTAAACCTCAGCTTCCCCGGGGATTTTTTCCGTCAAGTCCAATAAAAATTTATTTATGGTACGTTTTGTAGGTTCAAAGCTCGTCTCAATTTCATCATATTCCAACTTCGCACCAATCCCCGCATTTATTTCTTCAAGCTCCTGTAGGAATATTCTTTTATTCTGCTCACATTTACTGTTTTCTCCCTTGGCCAGAATGTAGATTATCCTAACCTCCTCATCCTTTTTCATTGTCCTTGCGAGAACTCCGTTTATGGGACAGCGGACAGGCTTGTTATACTCGATGGCTTTATTGCCGTCTACCGGATATGTTATTGCCTTGACCCCGCCGGGTGATTTAGCAGGTATTATCACTATTACGACCTTCATTTTCTGCTCCTTAGTATTAATAATGCACAGAATTAGACAATCTTAATAGAATTTATCATCAATATAATCAATTCCCAATTGGCAATTTTTCCGGTATCATATGGGCATGTCCAAAGAAGCCCTTTACCTTATAGATGCCTACGGCCTTATATATCGGTCCTATTTTGCCTTTATGACTAGGCCAATGACCAATGCTGCCGGGAAGAATGTGTCGGCCTTATTCGGTTTTGCCCGAACCTTGTCAACCCTGCTCAATGACGGTGCACCTTCCGCCGCCGGAGGAATGAAAGTGCCGCAGTTGCTTGCTGCAATTTTCGACCCGCCGACCCCGACCTTTCGCCACGAGATGTACGCCGAGTATAAGGCAAACAGGCAGAAGGCTCCGGATGACCTACATGCGCAGGTTCCTTTGGTTTTCGAACTGCTCGCCGCACTTGGTATTCCTTCCCTAATGGCAGATGGCTTTGAGGCTGACGATATTATCGCCACCCTTGCAAAAAAATGCTTAGCCGAGGGCAGGGAGTGTTATATCATTTCTTCGGATAAGGACCTTTTACAGCTCGTCGGCAACGGGATTTGGGAGCTAAGGCCTTCAAAGGGAGCTTCCATTGACAGGGGGCTAGCCTATGAGCTTGTGGGCCCTGAGGAAGTTAAACAGGAGTGGGGAGTCAGCCCCGATAAGGTTCTGGACCTTCTTTCTCTTACAGGGGACAGCTCCGATAATGTCCCCGGTGTTAAGGGTGTTGGCGAGAAAACCGCAGGAAAGCTCATGGGCCGCTACGGTTCACTTGATGCAATTTACGAGAACCTTGCGGGGATTGAGGGGTCAATAGGGAAGAAAATTGCTGAGGGGAAGGAAAGCGCATATTTTTCAAAGTCGCTTATCAAGTTAAACGACGAGGTTCCACTTTCGATTAAGAAGATTGATGAGTTATCCATCGAAAAGCTTGACCGAGCAGCCGGTGCGAAGATGCTCCTTCGCGAGGGCATGCGTCAAAGTGCAAGGCAATTCGATGCGAGCGCCCCTGAGGACTCTTCAGGGCCTGCACCGCAGAAAGCTTCCCGAGCGGCCTCCCGGGCAGCCGCAGCGCCCGGCGATGCTCCCGCCGAAGGACAGGCGAAGGACGGGGTCTATAAAACAATTCTAGAAATTAATGAGTTAAAAGCTCTCCTGGAAAAGGCCAAAAAGCAAAAACTCTTAGCCCTCGACTTTGAAACAGATTCACTTGACGCATGGAATGCAAGGCCCATCGGTATAGCGCTTGCGATACAACCTAAGGAAGGCTTCTATGTCCCTGTGGCGGCTCATAAGGGACAAACGGCCGGGGACGAGCTCCCCGCTCCCTTCCTTAACCCCGATGACGTTAAGGCCCTTCTTCTGCCCATTCTTGCAGACCCGGCTATCACCCTTGTGGCTCATAATGCAAAATACGATTATAAGGTTTCTAGGGGGTGGGGCATCCCGCGCTGGAAGTGCAAGATTTGGGATACCATGGTGGCGGCCTGGATCATTGACCCTGAGCGGAGCAGTTATTCACTCGATTCACTTTCACGCTTCTACTTTGGCATTACCCTGACTGCGTATAAGGACATAGTCCCAAAAGACTGTACCTTCGACTCTGTTCCCCTCGAAACTGCCTGCAATTACGCCGCAGAGGATGCAGACTTCTCCCTAAGATTAAAAGACTACCTTGAAACAAAGTTTACCGAAGCCGGCCGCGAAGGCCCCACGGAAGGCCCCACGGCAGATTCTACAGCAAGCATCAATATTTTCTCAAACCTCGAAATGCCCCTCTTGCCAATACTTGCGGAAATGGAAGGGGAGGGCATTAAGATTGCAGGCAAGAAATTACAGGATTACGGTGTTGAACTTGCAAAGGAGCTCGAGACCATCAAGGAAAAAACTTTTCAGATCGTAGGTCACGAGTTTAATCTGTCTTCCACGCAGCAGCTCCAAAAAGTTCTCTTTGAAGAGAGGGGGCTTAAACCGGGGAAGAAGATCAAGACAGGTTATTCCACCGATGTGGCAATTTTGGAAGAGCTTGCACGTGAAGACGAAGTCCCTGCCCTGATTCTAAGGCATAGAACCCTTTTAAAGCTAAAGTCCACCTATGTTGATGCACTTATAGAGCAGGCGGACAGTGCCGGGAGGATACATACCAACTTTGTTCAAACAGGAACCGCAACGGGAAGGCTTTCAAGCAGGGAGCCGAATTTGCAGAATATCCCTATAAGGGTCGAAGAGGGGCGGCGTATAAGGGAGGCCTTTATCGCAGGTCAGGGTAATGTCCTAATTTCTGCAGATTACAGCCAGATTGAGCTTGTGGTACTTGCCCATCTGTCAGGGGATAAAAACCTCATCTCCGCATTTAAGGAGGGGGGTGATATTCATGCCCGCACCGCCTCTTTAATTTTTGCAATTGACGAAAAGGAAGTTTCCCCCGAGCAGCGCCGTATTGCAAAGACAATCAACTTTGGAGTCATGTACGGCATGAGCTCCTTCCGTCTTGCAAACGAGCTGGAAATTTCCCGAACCGATGCCGCCGCCTTCATCGAAGCCTATTTCAAAACATATTCGGGGGTTAGAAAGTATATCGAAAGTCTTATAAAGAAGACCGAAGAGACCGGCTTTGCATATACCATACTTGGACGCAGGCGCCTGATAAATGCAATAAACTCGGCAAACAAAACCGAGAAGGCCGGTGCAGAGAGGGTCGCTGTGAATACCCCCATCCAGGGATCGGCAGCCGACATCGTAAAAACCGCAATGCTCAAATTAGACCTTGCCCTAAGTAAGGCAAAAAGCCCTGCACGGCTCCTCCTTCAAGTCCATGATGAGCTCATCTTCGAGTGTCCCAAGGACTCTGCCAATGAGACTGCCGATTTAATAAGGAAGGAAATGGAGTCTGCCGTGAAACTAAGCATTCCCCTAAAGGTGAATGTTGAAATAGGGAAGAGCTGGGGCGACTTCCATTAAGTGGATTCTGCCGGAGGGATTGATAAAACCCGATTGCTATACCATAATTAAACCATGAAACGAAAAATTATAGCTATTATCCTAGTTTTATGCGGGATGACAGTCTTTGCCCAGGGCAGGGATATGTCATACTTTTATGAGGAGCTAACCAGGTCTCCTGCGACATTCCTCCACCGTCTTGAAACGCTGGAAGCCGTTCGGGATGCCAATATTACGGGAATTGGCGATTTCTACCTCGATGCTTTAAGATTTATGATTACCCAACTTCCCAATATCCATTCTCTGGAAGACAGGGAAAATGTTGAAGCAGCTCTGACCATTCTTGCAAGGGGGCTTGCCGCAGAGGTACATACTGCCGCGGCGCCCGAGCTGTGGCAAATTGTGCAGTTTGCCGATGTCGTTCATTCCCATAACGAGGGCCATTTAATGCAGGAAGCCCTTTTGGCCCTTGGGCAGGTGGGTGATCCCACTTATGTCCAGCATATTGCCCTGCGCCTCGATAATTTTAATACGGATATCATTACCGATGTTGAAACAAGGCGAAGAGTGCAAAGAGCGGTAGTAGGCTGTATTAATGCACTTGAGACTCTGGGCGATGCCGCAGGTTATAGGTCTGTCTTCTTTGCCTCAATGGGCTGGTATGACGGTTCGATAAGGACCATGGCCCGAAATGCCCTTCCGACCCTGCTCGATGATCCTGCCGATATAATTATCGAAATTATCAGGGACGGCTCCATAGTCCCCGCTATAAAGTACGAGGCTTTCAGGGCAATGCTCGAGACAAATGCCCCGGGCGAATCGAAGGCAAGGGTTGCTGCGACTGCCCTTAATACCGGTTGGACCCAGCTTGCCACCGACCCGAATAATCAGAGGATTATGAGGGAAATGCGCATGGCAGCGATTGATACCATCAGGGACTTTGGTGCCACCGAAGATTCAGTGTATGTAAATCTGCGCAGGTCCTACGATAATAACTATGTGAGCGTGGCTCCGGATTATGACGAGATAAGAAGGACCATCGGTGCCCTCTCTGCACTTGCTGATGATCAGGCTGTGAACATTCTTTTAGATGCCCTTAGGGAGCTCAATACAAGAAGGCGGCTTGGCCCCTGGCGCACAAATAGGGAAAGGCAGATATTCGGCTGGGTGCTTGTAGCAGTAGGAGCGACAGGTACATCTAATCTGGAAATGAGAACTCTGCTTACGACGATCTCTCGCTCGGACGAGTATACGGGCATAGAACAGGGCTGGGCCAGAGACGCTCTAAACAGGCTGGGGAACTAGAATCTTATAACACCTTTTGGGTGTTATAAGATTATTCGGCAAGGATTTTCAATACCTGATCCGAGGATTTGGCGTTGAGGATCTCTTGCCTTTTTTCTGCGCTCTTGAAAAGAAGGCTTATTTCAGCAAGAAACTGGAGATGAGGTCCTGTCTTTTCCACCGGAGAAAGAGTCATTATGAAAATCCTACAGGGTTCGTTATCCAGGGTGTCAAATTCCACAGGTGAATCTGAAATCCCGATACAAGCCACGAGGTCATTAATGGTGGGAGTTTTCCCGTGAGGAATTGCGATCCCATGCTTCATGCCTGTCGACATTTTCATCTCGCGCTCGATGATAGCGTTATAAGCCGCCTCCCTGTCATCGATTTTTTTGGCTGCAACGAGGATGTCGAGCAGTTCGTTAATGACTTCTTCCTTTGTCGTGCCTTTTAAGTTGAGGCAGATCGTTTCTTTGGTTAGTACAGTTTTAAGATTCATGGTTCCAGTGTAAGGCCGCCTTGCCGAAAAGTCAAGAACTATTGTTCAGAACTATTGACTAGGATTAGTTATGCAATATGATGATAACCGAATTTTCCACAGATTAAGTCTCCTTGTCGGCCCGGATGCTCTAAAAGCTCTATGGGAAAGCAGGGTAATGCTGATCGGCCTTGGAGGGGTCGGCAGTTGGTGTGCAGAGGCTCTTGTCCGCTCGGGCATTGGAAATATCACAATAGTGGATTATGATACTGTCTGTTTGAGCAATACCAACCGTCAGATACAGGCCTTAAATGATACAATAGGCCGTTTAAAGGCTGAAGTCCTTGCAGAACGCTTAAAATGCATAAGCCCCGAGTGTAATATCATCCCAATTACTGAAACTTTTTCAAAACATAATACAGAAAAATTTAATATTGATGATGCTGATTATATTATTGATGCAATTGATAGCTTAGAGTCCAAGCTTGACTTAATTGAAACAGCTTTTTCTCACGGAAAACGGCTTTTTTCTTCTATGGGGATGGCCTTTAAGCTCGATCCCACCCAAATAAAGGTGCAGGATATATGGAACTGCAGCGGCTGCCCCCTCGCCCGCTTGGTTCGCCACGGCCTTAGAAAGCGCGGCTTTACCGGCACTTTCCCCGTGGTGTACAGCCCCGAAGTTCTTCCGAAAAAGGACCTCCCCGATGAGGAGCCCGATTATACGGAGAGGGGCACGGGCAGAAGGCCCCTTGGCAGTGCAATGCCTGTTACCGCCGCCGCAGGGATGACCCTTGCGAGCCTTGTCATAAGGGACATTGTAGGCACCTACAACAATGAGTAAGAACCGTTTCCTCCGCAGAGCGGGAGCACCCCTAATCGTGCAGAAGCTTGCCGCAAAGGCCGTCTTTGAACAGCGGTTAATCGAGCCGGGAGATCGCATTCTGATAGCCGCCTCCGGGGGAAAAGACTCAACGGTCATGGCTATCACCCTATCAATGCTCAAAACTTCCCTTAAATTTGACTACGAGCTTAGCGCAATCCATATCTCAAGCGATTTCTGTGCATGCTGCAAGAAACTTGACCTTAAAACCCTCCTCGAAAGAAGGGGCATCCCCTTCACAGACCTCTTTGTGCCGATCATCGGGAGGCTCAAAGAGGGGAGGAAAATGAACTGCTATTGGTGCTCCACCCAGAGGCGTATGGAGCTGATAAAGTACGCAATGGAAAACGGCTTTAATAAAATCGCTCTCGGGCATCATCTTGATGATATAATCGAGACCTTTTTCATGAATATGACCGCTAAAAGCGAATTATCAACAATGCCGATGATAATGACTTATCGTAAATACCCAATCAAAATAATTCGCCCCCTCGGCTACCTTGAAGAGAGGCAGATTATTGCATGTGCAGACGAAATGGGCATTCTAAGTGCCGTATGCACCTGTCCTTTTGGTGCGAACTCAAAGCGGAGGGACATGCGGGAGCGAATCGAGGCATTTACCGGGGGTTCCGGCGCAGAAAAACGCCGGATTCTGGCGGCTCTTTCCGGTCAGGGTCTTTTGCATATTGATTGATCAGCATAATCAAGGCTTCCTGGCTCATATCAAGGTGATACCTCATTGCCTTCTCCGCCTTACTGGGCTTTTTCTCTTCAAGGGCATGAATGATGGGCAGGTGCTGCCTGTGCCTATAGTCCGGCGATAGGACTGTTGCGTGAATCTTCTCCAGATGCTTCTTCCAAGAGACATTCAACCTATTGTGAAGGTCAGAAATGACCGGATTTCCCCAAAAACTTATTATCAACTGTTCGAAATCAAGGCCGGGATGTTTTAATGTATCGGTATGGCCTTCCTGATAGTATATAAGCCTTTTATATTCTTCGTTTTCATGCTCCCAAAGGAGCTTTATCTGCTCCGGTGTGATTAATCCTGCAACCTGACGCACGCAATAGGGTTCTATCATGTTTCGGACATCAAGCATGTGGTTAACAATCGTTAGAATGTCCTGATAATTACCTGTATCCGGCCCGCGAAAGTATTTATAGACGGACTCGTTAAAAACTTCGACAAAGATCCCGCTTCCCTGCCTTATACGGACAATCCCGTTCGTTTTAAGGCTGTGAAAGGCCTCGCGCAGGCTGGTACGGCTTATCCCGAGTTTCTGGCAAAGGATTCGCTCGGTGGGAAGCTTGTCCCCGCTCTGCAAATTTTCCTCTTTGATTAACTGGAGCAGCTTTTGTATTGCAAGCTCGTTTACGAGGACCTTTTCCCTATTCTGTGTTGACAAGCCGGAGCCTCCATTTTATTGAACATCATTATATTGCCCATTAAGGTAATAATCAAGAAAAACAAAAAAAATCCTTGACAGCTTAATAAAATGCCCCTTAAGATAAAAGAACTATTGGTAATACCAATTTGATCAAAAAGAATTTTTGGTAATACCAATTGCATTAATCACTTGATGGAGGAGTTATAATGAAGATTGTCGACATTAAAGTTCTCCCCGTAAATGCATTTCTTTATGTAAAGGTAATTACTGATGCAGGCATTTACGGAATCGGAGAATCCGGTGCCTGGGGGTTTCTTAATGCTTCGGCTGAGGCAGTAGAAACCTTCAAGACTTATCTTATTGGCAAAGACCCGCTATTGATCGAGCACCACTGGCAGTATATGTACCGCTGCTTTCACTTTAGAGGGGCCGCCATTATGGGTGCATTGTCAGCAATTGACATTGCCCTTTGGGATATAGCCGGGAAGCATTATGGCGTGCCGATTTATAAGCTCGTAAACGGTCAGTGCCGTGATAAAATCCGCACCTACTACCATGTGGACGGTGGGACCACCGAAGAGCTGGTTGAAAATTGCAAAAAGGCTAAGAAAGAAGGGTATAGCGCCATAGGGCACCTCTCGCCCTTCCTTGACGAGCCTCGAAGCCGCCCCTGGTACGAAAGCTACGCCACAATGATAAACGAGGCCGTAGACCGCGTCCGCCTTATTCGCGAGGCTGTCGGTGATGAAGTAGACCTCTGCCTTGAGCTGCACCGTCGCATGAAGCCCGGGGAAGCAATAGCTTTTGCCCAAAAGGTCGCACAGTACACACCCTTCTTCCTTGAAGACCCGATTATCCCCGACAACCTCGATGATATGGCCTGGATTGCAGACCACAGCCCTGTGCCTATTGCAACAGGTGAGCGTCTGCATACGATTCAGGAATTCCAGATGCTGCTCAAGCGCAATGCCATTTCCTACGCACGAACCAGTGTCTGCGTCTGCGGCGGTATCTCGGGAGCGCGGAAGATCGCCCATGTTGCAGAGGCAAATGGAGTATTAATCGTACCGCATAACCCATTGAGCCCGATAAGCACAGTGGCCTGCCTGCAGGTGGCGGCCTCGGTTGAAAACTTCGCAATTGCCGAGATGCCTGACCATGCGGCTATCTCTGCCACAGAGCGTTACACGAGTACAGATACCATGGACCAAAAGTCTTTCAGCCAGTTGGACATGGTTACCTGGGTTCCCAAAGTGGAAAACGGCTTTGCCGTACTGCCCGAAACCCCCGGCCTTGGCATAGACCTTGTGGAAGATGCCGAGAAGAAGTTCCCGTTTAAACGGCGTGCAATAAATACAAGATTGCATGCTGATGGTTCCATCGTGGACCAATAGGAGGAAACATGAGTAATGATTCAGCAGCACTGGGTAAATCCTCAGGCTTTCAAATTTATAATATGCCCCTGCCGGTATATGCTGCCGTATTTGCAGTAGTAATGATTGCATCGTATCTGAATGTAATCCCTGCAGGCATGATAGGCGGTTTTGCGCTTACGATTACAATCGGCGCATTCTTTAACGAAATTGGAGCAAGACTGCCCATCGTAAAAACCTATTTTGGCGGCGGCCCCATCATCGTAATTTTTGGCTCTGCTGCCCTTGTTTATTTCGGTATTTTAAATACAAGAACTGTCGGCATAGTTGATACGATTATGAGGGGCGGAGGTCTATTGGACTTTGTTATAGCCGCCCTTATAACCGGAAGTATTCTAGGTATGAACCGTAAGCTGCTTGTTAAGGCAGTCTTTGGCTATATACCTGCGATTATTGGCGGTATAATCGTTTCCTTCGGGCTTGTCTTCATATTCGGTGCAATTTCCGGGTACGGCGGGGTAAATGCCATGCTGATGATCGCAGTTCCCATCATGGGCGGCGGTATGGGCGCAGGCGCAGTTCCCCTTTCCCAGATTTATGCTGCACAGAGCGGCCTTACTCCCGAGAGCATGCTTGCGATCATGGTTCCTGCTGTTGCCCTTGCAAATGCCCTTGCAATTATTGCAGGTGCCTTGCTTGATACAATCGGGAAAAAGTATCCGAAGCTTAGCGGCAACGGGCAGCTCATGCAGGGCTTCTCAAACGAAAATGCCCAAAGCAAAGACGACATTAAAGATGATAGTCTTCCTCTGACAGTCGGAAACCTCGGAATGGGCTTACTTCTATCGGTTGCCTTTTACTGTCTTGGAACGATAATCGGGAGATTCATCCCCGGTCTCCATCCATACGCCTGGATGATCATCATGGTAGCCGTTGTCAAGGTAGCCGGCATTCTGCCAAGCAGGGTAGAGATTGCATGCAGCCAGTGGTTCCAGTTTGCAATTGCCAATTGGACCATCGTAATTCTCTGCGGTATTGGTATTGTATACACCGATCTTAACGACGTAATTGCAGCCTTCAGCCCCACTTACCTGTTGCTCGTCTTTATAACTGTCCTTGGCGGAATACTTGGTGCGGGTCTTGTAGGAAGACTTGTAAGGTTCTACTTCGTGGAATCTGCAATTACAGCAGGTCTTTGTATGGCGAATATGGGCGGCACAGGAGACGTGGCCGTTCTTTCAGCAGCAAAGCGCATGCCCTTAATGCCCTTTGCTCAGATTTCTTCTCGAATCGGCGGCGCGATAATGCTGCTGTTGGCGAGTATGCTTGCAAGGATCTTTAACCTTGGAGGTTAGGCTCTAAACTCCTGTCTTCTGCCTCATGAGCGGCTTGATGCCCCCTGCAGATAAAATCGCAAGGGCATGCTCGCTCATGGGGGGGCAGGAGAGGGTTTCCCCGCTTCCCTTTACTATAATTTCACCCTTAATAATATCTACTGAAATTTCATCCCCGTTTTTAATCTTTTCTCCGATATTCGAGCATGTTATTAGAGGCAGGCCAAGGTTGATGGCATTCCGGAAGAAGATTCGGGCAAAGGATTCTGCAATCACGACACCTGCGCCCATATTTAGAAGGGCGATTGCAGCATGCTCCCTTGAAGAGCCGCAGCCAAAGTTACTTGCGGCAATTATGATGCCGTTTTTGGGGAATTTCTCTGCTATGCCGGGGTCTACGCCAGAAAGGCAGCGCTTTCCGATTTCTACCGGGTCTGTAATTTCAAGGAATCTTCCGGGGAAGATCTGATCTGTGTCTATGTTTTTTCCAAGCACCAGGGCTTTGCTGCTGAATTTTGTTTCCATTTTTTTCTCCATTTTAATAAATGATAGCCTAGAGCAGAGTCCTTGGGTCTGTGATCTTTCCCTTTAGAACCGAGGCTGCAACCATTGCAGGGGAGGCAAGGAAAATATTTGCGCCGGTACTTCCCATGCGGCCGGGGAAATTCCTGTTGGATGCGGTAATGCAGACTTCATCCGGGGCAATCACCCCCTGATGTGCCCCAAGGCATGGGCCGCAGCCGGGTGTTGAAAAGGTTGCCCCTGCTTCCATCAAATCTTGAATATAGCCGGCTTTCATTGCATCCTGCATCACTTCCGAGGAAGCGGGTATTACGACAAGTCTTACATAAGTCGGGAGCTTTTTACCCTTAAGAATTCCGGCAGCGTCCGCAAGGTCTTCGAGCCTTCCTCCGGTACAGGCCCCGATAAAGCCCTGGTTCACTTCTAAATCCGGGGCTTGCTCGATTGGTACCACATTGTCAACACTGTGGGGCAGGGCAATTTGCGGGGAAAGTTTTTCGATTTCGAAGGTGTGGGACTCGGAGTAGGCGTAGCCGGGGTCTGTGGTTTGGACTTCGAAGGGGCGGACTGCCCGTTTTTTTACCCAGTCCAGCACAGCGGCGCTTGGGTGGATGTAAGCAGTCTTTGCGCCCATTTCCACGGTCATATTGCAGAGCACCATTCTGCCCGAGAGGTCAAGGCCTTCGATATAGGAGCCCGTGAAGTCAATTGCCTTATACACGGCCCTATCAGCCTTTAGCTTACCCAAAACATGCAGAATTACGTCCTTGGGATAGACCCCTTTGGGAATTTGCCCTTCGATACGAACTTCGATGATTTCGGGAACCCTGAACCATAATTCCCCCGTGATCATTATCGTGGCCAAATCCGTGGCTCCCACCCCTGTACCGAAGGACCCGAAGGCGCCGTGGGTGGTGGTGTGCGAGTCGGTCGCAACGATGATCATTCCCGGGTAGATTAGGCCTGCTTCGGCCATCACCTGATGGCATACACCCGTATTTACATCAAAATGATAGTTCAACTCTTGCTCAATCGCGAATTCCCGCATTTTTTTGTGGATTTCTGCGGTTTGGATCGTATTTGCAGGAGCATAATGGTCAAAAACGAAGGCAAGGCGGGACTTATCCCAGACCTTTTTACCCCCCATCTCCCAAAAGGAATAGACAGTTTGCAGGTAAAGGTCGTTAATTTCTGCAAAATCGACTTTTGCATTTACTATTTCACCTGTTTTTACCTCTTTCAGGCCGCTCGCCTTTTGTAGGATTTTTTCCAGTGCGTGCATATTCATCATACCAATTTACCCCATCTTATCGATCCTGTCTATATTTCTTTTTTTTAATGCGTTATATTGAAAGCTAATCTCTTTTGTACTAAAATATATGGTGGAGGGGTATTTTTAGGAGGCTCTAGATGAAAAGGCTTAGTGCTTTTGCTTTTACATTAATGATATTGGCGTTTGGTTTGATTTTTGTTACATGCGAACCTACCAGCGTTTCAAATCCTCATGTCCCGTTAACGGGGATAAGTATAAGCCCTCCAAGGCCTGTCATGGTTATAAACCGGACTCCGCAGCCTATCCAGGTGGTTCTAACACCTCCAAACGCTACAGACCCCGGTATCACTTGGTCTATTACCCCTGAAGATTCTAATGTTATAAGACTGGAAGGTACGGGCAATACCAGAACCATATACGCACAGGAAGTGGGAGTAGTGACCATTACAGTGCGCAGCAGCTCCGGTTTACAGGATTCCAGTGTCATAAGAGTCGAAAATTCAATACCGGTTACTTCCATCACTGTTGAACCGACCAGTATTACGGACCTTCAGGTCGGTACTACGAAGAGCATTGTTGTGACAGCACTCCCGGTTGATGCAACGAATTCTGTTACTTGGAGTACCAGTGACTCGAATATAGCGTCAGTGTCTACTACAGGTGTGGTCACAGGCCTAAGACCGGGTAGTGCAATAATAAGAGCGACCAGTACAGAAGACACGAATCTTACGGGCACTGTGAACGTGACGGTGATCCCGAACGCGAATGTCCCGCCGGTACCGGTTATGGATATATCACTTTGGGTGGAGAGGTTTACGGATACGAATGATCCAACGGTGCCTATTATATCTCGATTTGATTATCCAAATCCTCTGGTAGCGAACCCTTTAGGTACGTCATTAAACCCATTTAATTTAACTAACCCACCACATTATATTGTTCTATACAGGGGCTATACGTTAGATATTCATTTTGCTGTCGGCCCCGGTGATGCTACTGATAAAGTTGTCAGAGTAGAACCGTTAAGCTCCGGTATTGCCAGAGTGGACAGTCAAACTAACACGATGGCTACTATAAGAGGAATGCAATTGGGAATAGCTCGCTTTAGGGTATACAGTGAATCAGACCCTACAGTTGAAGTGTTTTTTCAGATTGAGGTAAGGCCGCCTGAAAGGGTAAGGGAAATTAGTTTATTAAGGTTAGTACGTACATTATCAGAACCTAATGGCTTTCCACTACAAGCAGCTTTTGCCGGTTATACTCCTACCGGTCCCATCCTTATGCCGGATCGTTTTGGCTTAACCCAAGCAGGTTATTTAACACTTGGAACAACACCTGAAACAAATACCGGAAGAGTACGAGCTCATTTATCTGAAGTTGGTGGTTCAGTTCCTGCAACGAATTTAGGTGTAACGATACAGGTTCGAACTATTAACAATGTTCCTGTGGACAATGTATCAGTTCGAATTATTGATACACATCAGGACTTGGGATGGGTTATACTGGAAGTAACTGCCGCTTCTAATGGCGGAACAGCATTACACCCCAACCGTTTGGTAAAAATTACTGTAACAAGTGTAGACATGCCAAGTGTTTCAACCGATCTCTTTATACGTGTTCTACAGTCGCTTACCAGTATTAGTATCCCTAATACTGTCAATCTTACTCAAGATGCACAAGCTGAAGTCCTTGCCACTTTAGTCCCTTCTAACGCAGACATAAGAACAGTTAACGGATGGAATTGGGGCTTATATCAGGCAGGTAACAATACTCCTGTTTATGATAGTCATGGAATTCAAATTCATGAAGCCGATGTTAATCCTGCTCTTTTATATGCTCAGCCGACGGCTGAGTCACAAGATGCAGATATTCTTAGATTAAGAGCAACAGTTCTTGATTATTTTTCTGATATACCAAAGACATCGAACTGGACGACCACTATTCAAGTTTCTGAGCCTTAATAAAGAAAGCCGGAGGGAAAATCCTCCGGTTTTCCACTTTATCCCCCTATCCCTTCTGCACCGGTTAACCTTGACGATCGGAGTCAATGTGAGCAATAATTACCCCATGAGCCGACTGTCATTTAAGACTCACTGCATCAAACTGTACGCAGATCGCAAATCCATGCCGAGCAATGAAGTGTTCAAGTTGTTCGAGAAAAACGGCATCCTCCGGATGCTTGACGAAGACTACGACATTCCGTAGGAGAGCAGGCAGCCCTAAATCTCCCAAACAGGGATGGAAACAACCTCGCGGGACAGGGGCATACGCTCTTTTTTTAGACAGATAATGGCTCCAAGGCCGATTTTCTTTTTTAGTTTTTCTAACTCCTTAAAGCTCCTATAATCATTTGATCCGGGGTTTGCTGACTTTTTTATTTCTATCGGGTAAAGTGTTCCATTTTCTTCAAAAACAATGTCAATTTCATGCTGGTTTGCATCGCGGTAAAAAAAGATCTTGGGCTCTCTTCCATTATGATAATATGATTTTAGAATTTCTGCCACAACGTATGTTTCAAGTATTGAGCCTGACATGGCACCTGTCATTAATGACTCGGGTGTCAGCCATTTTGTTAGGTATGCACATAAGCCGGTATCAAGAAAGTACATCTTTGGCGTTTTTATAATCCGTTTTGTAACATTGGGTGAATATGGATGCAATAAAAATACAAGCCCTGACTTTTCCAGTATTCCCATCCATACTTGCGCCGTTTTTACATCAATACCTATGTCACGGGCAATATTAGTGTAATTTAGTAATTGACCTGTAAGTGAGGCAACAACACAAATGAAATCAAAAAACTGCAGAGGCTTCTCCAATTTATGGAAATCCCTCACATCTCTCTCAATATATGATTTGACATAGGAGGAATAATATCGCTCTCGCTCAATGCTCCTGTTTACAAAAGGCTCGGGCATACTGCCTTCCCAAATATAGCTATAGACATCATTTATATTAAGCTTCTTTCCGTTCCGGGATTTATCTATTGCCGGTAAAAATGGTGTGCTATGGAAAGGCTCTTTAATTTTTTCTCGGTAGGATAAACCCATTAAATCCAGAATTGCAATACGCCCGGCAAGTGATTCTTGCACACCCTGCATTAAGGTGTATTTCTGTGAGCCGGTTAACCAGAATGCGCCTTTATGTTCGCGGTTTTCATCTGCATATATTTTTATATACGGAAACAGTTCCGGAGCGTACTGGATTTCGTCTATTGTTATGGGAGGAGGATATTGCTGTAAAAACAACTCAGGGTCTGTTTGTGCAAGTTTCTTAGCTTCCAAATCGTCAAGAGTAACATAATTCCGCGGTGCCTTTTTCGCCATATTTCTTAACAGTGTGGTTTTTCCTACCTGTCTTTGCCCTGTTAATAATAAAACACGAAAACTTTTTGCTGTTTTTTCGATTATATGCATTAAGGTTCTGTCTAAGTCCGGCATATCTTCTCCTCGATTTTGTATGATATGGAATCTAACTCCGGATCATACAAATTGTATATTATTATTAATTACCCTGTCAAGTTCTATTCATCTTTTCAGGATTTGCATGTACAATAGGCGATAGGAGGAAGATCATGTCAGTTCACATTACAGCCAAGCCCGGGGAAGTTGCCGAAGCTATTTTGCTTCCCGGAGACCCCCTCAGGGCCAAATTTATAGCAGAGAATTTTCTTGAAAATGCCAAGCAATACAACGAAGTCAGGGGCATACTTGGCTATACCGGAACATATAAGGGTAAACCTGTTTCTGTTCAGGGAACGGGAATGGGTATCCCGTCCATTTCGATCTATGTTAATGAACTTTTCCGTGAGTATGGCGTAAAAAGAGCCATACGGGTGGGAACGGCAGGCTCAATACAGGAAAGCCTGAAATTGAGGGATCTGGTAATTGCCATGAGTGCCTGCACCGATTCCGGAGCCAACAGAATTCGCTTTGGTGGCAGGGACTTTGCCCCCACAGCCACCTTTTCACTTGTTAAAAAGGCCTGGGAAGTAGCAGTCGAGCGCGGCTGGAAACCGGCAGTCGGCCCGATAATCTCCTCGGACATGTTCTATACCGAAAACCCCGATGAATGGAAGCTCTGGGCAAAGTTCGGCGTCCTTGCCGTGGAAATGGAAGCAGCAGAACTCTATACCCTCGCCGCCAAGTACGGCAGGGAATGCCTGTGCCTGCTCACAATTTCAGACAGCCTCATAACCCACGAAGCCACCACCCCTGAGGAACGACAGACCACCTTCACAAAGATGATGGAAGTGGCCCTGGAAACGGCTATTTCGTAGGTTAAACAAGTGGCGCCATATATGCGTCATATATGACACATATATGCTGTCACTATTGATTATCCGCCCCAAGGAACTGACTGTCATGCCCCGGGTTTGCCTATACTGGACTTTGCCCTCATTTTATGGTATAAAAACCTTGTATTATTTCAGCCCGGATGGTGGAATTGGTAGACACGCTAGTTTCAGGTACTAGTGCTCGCAAGGGTATGGAAGTTCAAGTCTTCTTCCGGGCAAAATAAGTGGTATGAACCGAGAGTATTGAGCAGGGTCAGTTAGTGGGCGAAATAAATATAGAAATCCGGAAAATGCTTGATATCAGAAAAGAAGGGTATATCCACGACCCAAATTTAATCTTGGTAGATTATAATAGGGAAGTCGCCGATTTAAAGGGTTACCATGGGCGTGAATTACTGGAATTGCTTCAAAATGCTGTTGACGAGCTTGATTCTACGAAAGATAAATCCATTAAAATTGAACTGGATAAAAATGTTCTTTCATTTTCCAATAATGGGAATGTGTTTACTAAAGAGGGAATAAGGTCTCTTTTATATTCTAATCATAGCCCTAAATACGATAAGCATCACTATATAGGTAATAAGGGGACCGGATTCCGCTCAGTATTAAATTGGTCTGATAAAATTAAGATTTATAGCGGAGAGCTTTCTATTGAGTTTTGCCCCGAGAACGCTGCTTCTCTTTTAGCTGAATTTAAGAAAAATGATAATGTTCAGAAACACATTGCAGAAAACCCCTTCCCTGATTTGAAGGTTGCAACCCTTGCTGCTCCTAAGTTTATTGAAAACATTAATGAAAAGGCATTTGATACAATTATTGAACTAAGTATTAGAGATGATATGCTGGACAATGTCCATGAGCAGATAAAAGAGTTAAATTCTACCACGATGCTTTTTCTCGATAAACTGGAGCATTTAACGATAATATGTGATGGTCATAAAACAGAATATCATAAGAAAATTAGCAGAGAGACAGAGGAAATAAGCAATATTACTCTGGAAACTTATATAAACGGCAGTAAGACAGAAGACAATGAAAATTGGACATTAATCAATCGTAATGGTAAAATAAACGAAAGCTTTTTCTCAATATCAGTTGCATATAAACCGGATATGTCTGTGCAACCTACTGCTATTTATAGTTATTTTAAAACGGAAGTCTCTTTCCCGCTACCGGTATTGGTACATGGTACTTTTGATCTGGATGCCTCCAGGAATCATTTAACTAAGTCAGATTTGAATAAAGATGTCCTTAAAGAAATACTAAAGTTAGTGGTTTATGTGGCAAAGGAAATATCA
The DNA here is from genome assembly GCA_009777995.1 of Treponema sp. Taxonomy (GTDB): domain Bacteria; phylum Spirochaetota; class Spirochaetia; order Treponematales; family Breznakiellaceae; genus WRKT01. The sequence continues at coordinate 35,936 of WRKT01000006.1, forward strand.
AGTAAAGCCATAGACTATGATGCACTCAAACTTCTGGCCTTGCGATCGGATTTTCCTATCGAATTATCATGGGCAAAATTGGAAGATTTTTATTTTGATGCAATAGCCGAAAGCAATCTGTTTCCGACAGTAAACGATAAATATATGACTTTTATGCAGGGCCCAAAATTATATGAAAATAAAATTTCATATTATCTAAATGGTGAAAAGTTTAATGATCTTTTACAGTATACGAATGATACTGATATAATCAATATAATTAAGAATTTGGCAAATAGATTCGAAATAAAATTGAAGTATGAATATGATCATATCACAGCAGCAATTAATGAAATTTTACCCGGAAAAAACTTAAATGAACGTGCGTCGCTTTGCCTTCTTTTTATTGATGAGTACGGACCCTATATCAGAGTAAATAGGCACTATCCGAAATTTATTCTTGATTCATCCGGTAAAGCAATAGACATAGGCAGAAGGGTGTATATCCCACCGGAGAGCAAAACCGATACTTTCCCTCAGCCTCCGAGATTTACTCGTTTATCTCTTATGAATAAGGATTTGGTTAATAGTTTCAAGACTGCTCTGGGAGAATCATTTACTTCGCGTGATCTTGAAAGGAAATTGTATGATCTTAATGTAAGAGAGTATAACCTTACAGAATTAATCAGAGGTTCTATTACAGCATTAAATAATATGAAAGATAAAAGGATAGAAAAATGCGGGGATTTTATTCAATGGTTATGGAAAATATATAAAACTTCACAATTATCCAGGATTAATTTGCAATCGGAAAGCATAAATATTCCGATAGTAACTCGCAATAATACAATAAGAAGTGCGGACACTCTATACTTTGGAAAGGAATATCTTAAAAATATAACGGATAAACTTCTAAATAATATGGATGAGTTATTTGTGGCTCCTCCCGGTATTTTTAATGTGCAGGAGTCTGAAATTCATACTTTCCGTGACTTTTTAGCAAAACTGGGCGTTGCAGAATCCCCGCGAAAATTTATGGCTAGTTTTAAGCCTTCAGAAGAATATGTAAAACAAATTATTAAGGATTTTCAGTATCCTATAGAAGCACAGGATAATATACTAAATAATGTTGATGAAGCAAGAAAGGCTGATATTTTTAGTGTTTATGTAAATAAAATTGAGCATTTGGAAATAATCCTTGATAAAGCCCGTACTCAACATATAATCGAATGGCTTGAATCTGACAGAGATGTATATGAACTTGCAACTGCCGGCTATGAAAAATACTTGTCCGGTTACGGCTTTCTTACCATAGGAGGACAACAAAATGGCCGAAGATTTTCAGGTGATAAGCTGTCTTGTTTTACACGTTTTACTTTTTTAAATAGCCGCTGGATTGAAATAGAAGGCGAGCGATTTTCACCCGCAAGCTGCATATTGCAAGGCAATTCAGGCAAGTATTTTCAACCTTATGTGGTAACACCCGAATTTAAAAAATTTATTAAAAATAAGAATAAAGAAGCAATTGAAACTAATGAAATGAAAATGCTCCTTGCAAAAATAGGAGCGGCAGAAACATACGGTGATCTAAATTTAGATTCTTTGTATGGCCTTCTTATGCTCCTGCCTGAAAAAGATAAAAGCGGTGTGATAAGCAAGGCTGTCTATAAATCTGTTCTTGAAAAAAGAGGGGCCATAGAAATTGATAAAACTAGTCAAAATTACCAAGACTTTCTTACTAAAGGGAAGGTTTACTGCGATAATAAGAAGAAATACATGCCAATCCGGGAAGTCTATTATCTTACAGGTAGAACAATCAGTGAAATATTAACAAGCAAGTTTAATCTGATTGCAATTTCAGGAAGGAGAGAAAGTCAAGTAAATATAGAGCGCTATTTCGGAGTAAAACCTTTAAGAATTAAAGATCAGATTACCATTTTAGACCATAAAACACATGTATTTAATAAGAGTTTTAAGAGTGATTTTGAGAGTTTTAAAATTTATGCGAACTGTTATAGGGGCATTGACAATAGAAATACAAAAAGTCAGTCATTAAAAAACATGAAAATAGAATTATGTGAAGAAATCCATGCAAAGTATGAACAGGAAGAGTTTTATTTTGAAGATTATGCATTTATACAGGCGAAAGACAGAACAATTTTACTAAAGACACCCGGTAAAATCCGAGAGTTAAGTCAAGCCCGTTCGGACATATCTTTCCGTGCCTCTATAGCAGAGATAATTACTTCAACAATAGATATTCAAGATGAGAAGACTTTCTCGGATTTAAGAAGTATTTATGGTGAAAGTGAGAAAGGTAGGAAAGAATTAATTTCCCAGGACTTTGGTGACACAGACATTCTTGAAGAATCCAGAGCTATAATAGAAAAAACAAAAACTAATAAAGAAATGTTCATGGAAACATGCTCCAAAATTGGAGGCAAAATCATATTAAGTAAAATACGGATTCTTTCAGAGGGGATCGATTTTGAAAATATTAATACTCCCGGAAACTTTGAAATGCTAATTAATATTATGAATGTTCTGGGTGTCGATTTCCCCGAGTTTAACGATAAGTCAAATTTTGAAATTGATATGAGCCTGTATCATATTGAAATTTTTAAAGAACTTACAGAAGCTCAAAAGTCAGAATATAGAAATAAGCTGTACACATCTCTTGTTAAAGCAAACCTGGAACAGCAGGGACAATTTGTAGACAAATATGAGGCATTTGACGATTATGATTACTCGCCTGAGAACTCTGTATCATTTAATGTTAAAGAGAAGTTCTATTCGATTTGGGGCGATATTCTTTCAGGAGAGGCTGAGTATGACGCCGAATCGGAATGGATTAAGAATAAAGAATTATTCCTTGAAAAAAAGGAAGAAAAAATCGTAAATGATTTATTGGATAATAATTTTAATAATAGTCTCTTGTATTTTGGGAAAATAGAATTATTATCTAAGAAATATAACGAATTACTTGCTGAAAAGGAAAAACAGGATAAAAACAGTGAAGAATTATTGAAGGAAGATATTGTTGAACCTTTACCTATCGAAATAATAAGTACTACAATGGCACCTGAAACAGATCTTTCATCCGAGGCGCAGGAGCCCGGAAAAAGAGGCAGATCCGGGCGTAAAAGCAGTGATAGGGATAATGAGGCGTGGGGTGCTAAAGCTGAGAAGTTGGTTTATTATACATTTCTCAAAGAGTATACCGGTGTAAAATGGGAATCAGAAAATGCTAAAAAAAATAATGTTAATCCTGACGGGAGAAGCGGGCTCGGGTATGATTTAACGTATAAAAATGAAGATGGTGAAACTATTTATGTAGAAATAAAGTCAAATAAAAATAATTCTTTGGAATTTTCAATGACTCCAAATGAGCTGAATGTAGCAGAAAAAATCGGGAAAAATTATATAATTGCTCTTGTAATAAATGTTGAAAATAATGAAGAGAGAGCCATTAAAATACTACCGAATCTTTTTACTTATAATGAAGATGAAAACCGTTATTCAACCGAAAAATATAAATTATTTGCAGACAGTTATAATATTGTGTGTAAGCAAGTTTAATACTTTACTGTGATTGTTTCTTCTCCGGATTCAAGCAGAATTGAGTCTTTATTGAACCTAATATCGGTATATTCGGGTTTATACAGTATGCGCTTCTGCTTAATGCTGTAAATCCCATAAAGCTCGACAAGGTCATGAGGGCCTTGGCTCTCCGGGTCAATGCTGTACGGGTTTCGGAACACGATTAAGTCATCATTATAAATATAATAGTCCATATAATGGAAAATTGGCTCTACAATCCAATTGCCGCTATAATCAATTATTCCCCAGTTGCCGTTTTCCCAACCTCCAAAATGCGCCTTAAGATAAGATGATTCCCTGTCTTCTATGCCTGTATAGATGAAATTTTCTATTCTGTCAAACTTACATGGAATTACTTCATCTCCGGCTTTATTAATCCTCCCCCACAGTTGTTCGGCAGTCCAAAATTTATCGTCCCATTCTTTACGTCTTTCCCATTTACCTTTGGCAACATACGCCAATCCTCCGGAAAAATCATAGGCATAAATATATTGTGGGGCGATTATTTCCCGGCCGTTACTGTCAACATAACCCCAAATACCGGGAATGTCTTCATTCTCTGTATTTTCTAGGCGGATATACATTTGAGAGTTCTCAAAACTAACCGAAGAGACTCTATAAATCCCGTCTTTACAATCGCAGATTATTGCGTATTCTTTCTCGAAATTTGTCATTTTTCTGAATCCATTGATATTGGCTTAGGGCAGAACCCGAGGTCAGACCCTTCCTTGATTATGCATTTTTCACTCCTTTTAGTCAAAGGCTATTCCTGCTATAGTACACATTGAGGTATACCATGGAAAAACAAGCGGCAATAAAAGCAATTTGCGAAAATAAGACCACTCTCGGAATAGAGCTGGGTTCCACGCGTATTAAGGCGGTGCTGATTGACGACTGTTACTCGCCCTTGGCAACGGGCGGCTATGACTGGGAAAATCGCCTTGAAAATGGCTTTTGGACCTATAGCCTTGAGGATGTATGGGCCGGTTTACAGGATTGCTTTGAAAGCCTGGCTCTTGACGTTAAAAACCGTTACGACCTAACTCTCTCCTCGGTGGGAGCCATCGGTGTTTCCGCAATGATGCACGGATACCTTGCCTTTGATAAAGAAGGGAATCAGCTCACTGCCTTCCGCACCTGGCGCAATACGACTACCTCGGAAGCCGCCGGCATCCTTACCGAAAAATTTAATTTTAATATACCCCTACGCTGGAGTATTGCTCATCTATTTCAGGCCATTCTGAACGGGGAGAGTCATGTAAAGGATATTGCATTTCTTACCACACTTGCAGGTTATGTGCATTGGAAATTGACCGGCCTTAAGGTGCTTGGCATTGATGATGCATCCGGCATGTTCCCGATTGACACTAGGACTTACGATTTTAATACAAAGATGCTGGGGCAGTTTACCGAGACTGCAAAACCCAAGGGATTTGACCGGAACCTCGCAGAAATACTCCCAAAGGTGTTATGCGCAGGACAGGGCGCAGGAAACCTGACTCCCGAAGGGGCAAAACTGCTCGATAGGTCGGGCTCTTTAAAAGCGGGCATCCCCTTTTGCCCGCCTGAAGGGGATGCCGGCTCAGGGATGGTTGCGACTAACAGTGTTGCAGAGCGCTCAGGGAATGTCTCTGCGGGCACGTCCATCTTTGCGATGATCGTAATGGAAAAAGAATTATCAGCCTTGTATAAAGAGATAGACATTGTGACAACACCCTCGGGTAAGCCGGTTGCAGAGGTTCATTGCAATAACTGCACAACAGATATTGACGCATGGGTGAAACTGTTTGACGAGGTTACAGGTTTAACCGGCACGGAGATTCCCCGGGATTCCCTTTACAATGCACTTTACAATAAGGCCCTTGAAGCAGATGAAGACTGCGGCGGGATGTTATCATTTAACTATTATTCGGGTGAACATAATACCGGTATTGAAGATGGCCGCCCCTTGTTTGTACGGATGCCGGACAGCCGCTTTAACCTTGCAAACTTTATGAGGACCCTCCTTTTTTCTGCAATGGGCACATTAAAACTTGGAATGGATATTCTTGTCGAAAAGGAAAAAATAGCGATTGACAGCTTCCTTGGGCATGGCGGCCTCTTTAAGACTAAGGGTGTGGGACAGCGCCTTATGGCCGCTGCGCTCAATGCGCCTGTGATGGTCATGGAGGAGTCAGCAGGGGAAGGAGGTGCCTGGGGCATTGCCCTGCTTGCCGCATTCATGCTGCACGGGAAAGGCACTCTCGAACAGTTCCTTGCAGAAAAGGTCTTTGCGGGCAGAAAGGGGACACAGGTTAAACCTGACCCGATAGATGTTGAAAGCTTTAAGATTTTTATGGAAAGATATAAAAACGGATTAGAAATTGAAAGGGCTGCAGAAAAGAGCTTAAGGAGATAAATTATGAATCTAAAAGGTTTCGAGTTCCGGTTTATTGTCGGGAGTCAGGATCTTTATGGGGATGAAACCCTAAGAAAAGTTTCAGAACATGCCAAAATAATGGCTGATGAGTTTAACGCCGATCCGACAATTCCCTGTACTGTGGTATTAGAACCGACAGCAATAACACCGCAAACAATTCGCCGTCTTTTTGAAGAAGCAAATGCGGCAGAAAATTGTGCAGGGATTATCACCTGGATGCATACTTTTTCGCCTTCCAAGATGTGGATTAACGGTCTTAATGTAAATCGCAAGCCGCTTCTGCATTTACATACTCAATATAATCGTGACATTCCCTGGAGTTCGATAGACATGGATTTCATGAATCTGAACCAGAGTGCCCACGGAGACAGGGAGCACGGGCATATCCACGCAAGGATGCGCCTGCCCCGCAAGGTGGTGGCAGGCTTCTGGAAGGACGGGGAGCTCAGGCGCAAGATTGGAGTGTGGATGCGCGCCGCTGCAGCAAGGCACGAGGGGCATAGCTCGGTGGTGGTGCGCATTGGAGACAATATGCGAGAAGTCGCTGTTACAGAAGGTGATAAGGTTGAAGCTCAGGTTAAGCTCGGCTGGCAGGTAAATACATGGGGTGTCGGCGATCTTGCAGAGCGTTATGCGCAAATCAAGGAACATGATGCCGAGCACCTTGTTGCAGAGTATAGCCATCACTATGATCTGCCTCCTTCCTGTCAAAATCCGGGCCCGTCAAGGAATACCGTAATTGAGCAGGCAAAGATCGAGCTTACCCTAAGGGGTTTACTTGAGTCCGAGAAGGCAGGCGCTTTTACTACGACCTTCCAGGATCTCCACGGGCTTCCTCAGCTTCCGGGGCTTGCATGTCAAAATCTGATGCAGCACGGTTATGGTTTTGGCGCCGAAGGCGACTGGAAGCAGGCAATGCTCGTCCATTCGGCAAAGGTGATGGCGCACGGACTCCCGGGCGGCGTATCTTTTATGGAAGATTATACCTACCATTTTGAGCCGGGTAAGGAAGCATCGCTCGGCTCACACATGCTGGAGATATGTCCTTCAATTGCAAGTACAAGGCCTAAGATAGAGATACACCCCCTCGGGATCGGAGGCAAGGCCGACCCTGCCCGTCTTATCTTTGATGCAAGACCGGGCCCTGCACTGCTTGTAACCCTAATCGATCTTGGCGACCGCTTCCGAATGATTATCAACGAAATCGAAACGATTAAAATCGAAAACGAAATGCCAAAACTTCCGGTTGCCCGTGCCCTCTGGAAGCCCGCACCGAGTTTGAGCAGCGCGGGTGAAATGTGGATACTCGCGGGAGGTACTCATCACTCTGTATATACTGATGCCTTAACTTCCGACTATTTTATCGACTGGGCGGAGATGAATGGTATCGAATGTATCCTGATTGATAATGACGCAAATCCGGTAAAGCTCAAAGACGAGTTGCGCTGGAACGAGGCTTATTGGTCAGGCCGCAGGTGAGTAACTATAAAACCTTAAAGGAAGAAGCCTTCCTTGCGAATCTTGAAATAAAAAGACACAATCTTGCAATTTATACTTGGGGGAATGTTTCTGCATTTGACCCCTATAAAAGTGTTTTAGCAATAAAACCTTCAGGGGTTTTATATGATGATTTAACTCCCGACTCCATGGTGGTCCTTGATCTTGAAGGGAAAATCGTAGAAGGGAGATTGAGGCCCTCCTCCGATACAGAAACCCACCGTGTTTTATACCTTGAGTTTCCGGGGATTCGAGGGGTCGCTCACACCCATTCGACTTACGCCGTTGCCTGGGCTCAGGCAGGGAAACCGATTCCCGTTTTTGGCACCACCCATGCAGATCATGTGACCCGGGAGATTCCCTGTGCCGGTTTCATGAGCCCTGAAGAAACGAAGAATAATTACGAGTACGAGACAGGAAAGCTTATCGTAAAAACATTTAAAGAAAATAAAATCGATCCTGCCAATATCAAGATGGTGCTTGTATCCGGGCATGGCCCGTTTACCTGGGGCGGAAGTGCCGGCGATTCAATTTACAATAGTGTTGTTCTGGAAGAGATAAGCAAGATGGCGCTATTGACTGTCACAATTAATCCCGGTGCGTTTCCGTTGCCTGAGCATATAATGATGAAACACTGGGAGCGCAAGCATGGTAAGGATGCATATTACGGTCAGACTCCATAACCGGTATCACTGCGCTTATTAATAAAACCTTCCTGGCGAAAACTGAAAAATGAGTTTTCTGAAAAGATCAGGTGGTCAAGAAAGTTAAGCCCGAGTATGTCTCCTGCGGCCTTTAGCCTGTCGGTTATCTCTCTGTCTTCTTCGGAGGGACGCAGGTTCCCTGAAGGGTGGTTATGCGCAACGGCAATCGCACTTGCTCTATCGAGTATCGGGTCTGCATACACCTCCCTTGGATGCACTATGGTACGGTTTACAAGGCCTATTGTGACAATCCTTACGGCGAGAACTTCGTGGGCGCCATTAAGGGAGAGACAGAGGAACCTCTCTTGGCGGCGGTCTGCATGATGCCGGATAAGGCTGTGAATGTCTTTTGGGTTGCGTATCTGCTGACCCAAGGCCCATTTCCTCCTGCCGAACTCAAGCATCGCCGCCACCGTGCAAGCCTTGGACTTCCCCATCCCGCTGAGCTTGCTTAACTCCTTAACCGTTGGCATATTCTTCTCTTTCTGGAGCTTTGCCAAAAGCTCCCTCGCCATTAGGTTCACATTTTTCCCCTTAATCCCCGAAACCAGTATTACTGAAAGGAGTTCCTGATCTGAAAGGGATTCAGGGCCATAATTCATTAGTTTTTCTCTTGGGCGCCTTTCTTTAGGGAGAGACAGGGGCCCTGAGCCGAGGGTTTTGGAAACCGGCTTATTTTCATTAACATATTCCATACCCCTATACTGCGCGGAAATGTAAAATGCTTTAAATAAACGGCCAAAAAGCCGATAATTTTAAAAATAATTTACAAGGAAAGTCTAAATGAAGAAAATTCTCCTCAGTTCCGGTATAATCCTGGTCTTGTTTCTTGCCTCTTGTTCTGCAACGCCGCCGGTAAGAGAGTATCCTGTCGAGACTGCGGGTACCTACAGACAGGTGCCTGAAAGGCCGATACTGCCTGATGTCCCGACTCATATAATGGGAACAGGCCGCATACACCCGTCTGCGCTCAGTTCCTTCTTGATTTCTAATAATCCCAATGCTGATAAAGATTTCGTAGAAAACCTCGTCATGTTTTATGTGCAGGAAGCTGCCGCTGAAGGGGTGAACCATGATACTGCATTTGCTCAGATGTGCCTTGAAACAGGGTTCCTCCGCTTCGGAAATCTTGTAACCCCTGATCAGAACAATTTTGCAGGCCTCGGCGCCATCGGACCGGGGCAGCCGGGGGAAAGGTTCTCCGAGCCCCGCATAGGGGTCAGGGCCCATATCCAGCACTTGAAAGCGTATGGAAGCACAGAGCCGCTGAACCGGGAGCTGGTAAATCCCCGCTATCGTTTTGTGCGCCGAGGCTCTTCTCCAACTATAGGCGGTCTTGCAGGAACCTGGGCGGCTGACCCTGAGTATGCCTCGAAGATAAACGGCGTTTTGGAAAGATTGTTTATATTCGTTTACGGGACCACTTAATTAAGCAGAAGCACCCTTATAGACATGAGCTTCAATCTCTCCCTTTTGCACCCTAACTGCGTATGAGGCAAGAGCCTCAAGCTCGAACTCGCCCGGGTAAACAAGAATTTTCCCAAAGCTCTCGATATAGCCTCTTATCTCGTCTATAAAAATCTTCGCCTTTGACATTCCGCCCGTGAAAACAATGGCATCAACCTTGCCCCTTAGAACGGCAACTGTTGCACCGATTTCCTTTGCAACCTGGTAGGCAAGTGCATTAAAAACCCTTATTGCTTGGGGGTCTCCCTTAAGGTAAAGGTTCTCCACATCAAGAAAATCGCGGGTATTCATATAAGCTGCCACTCCGCTATTGCCGTTTACCCGTTTAAGCATCTCGTCTCTTGTATATTTTCCGCTATAACATAATTTTGCGAACTCAAGGATACTCACTCCCCCTGCCCTGTCCATGCAGAAGGGGCCTTCCCCTCTCGGATCGTTGGTCTCGACTATGAGGCCGTCCCTATGGGCCGCAATTGAGATTCCCCCGCCAAGATGCGCCACAACCAGATTGCAAGACTCGTATGCGTTTCCAAGTTCTTCTGCCGCCTGCCTTGCCGCTGCTTTTTGGTTAAGGGTATGGGTCTTGCCGCTGCGCTCTATTTCGGGAAGGCCCGAGAGGCGCGCCACATCCTGCAGCTCGTCTGTGGTTACAGGGTCTGCAATATAGGCCTTGATTTTAAGGCCATGTGCAATTTCTGCGGCGAGAAGGCCGCCCAGATTTGCCGCATGCTCGCCATAGGTACATGCGGTAAGGTCTCTTATCATCATATCATTTACTTCGTATACGCCGCCTACCCCCGCATGCAGGAGCCCGCCAATTGCAATGACTGCCGAAATGTCTGCAAGATCGATGCCCTGCTCGTTGCAGGCTTCGATCACAGTCTGCGAGCGGAACTCCTTTTGCTCAATTATGCTCGAGAATTCTTCCAGTTCTTCTTGTAAATGTCTTATGGTTTTGGAGAAAACCATAGTATTTTCATCAAAAACGGCTATTTTTGTTGATGTTGAACCCGGGTTTAAGATTAAATTTTTCATGTAATAATTTTCTCATGATTATTTAACAATGTCTATCAGAAAAGCCCGGTCATCCGTCTAGACAAATTTCGATTTCTCCGGTAATTTTACTTCACACGGCGCCGTACCCAAGTGGTAAGGGAGTGGTCTGCAAAACCATTATTCAGCGGTTCGATCCCGCTCGGCGCCTATTCTTCAATTAAACCTAAGGAGGATCTTTAATGAAGATTTTTAGGAAAATTGCATTAATCACTGCCGGTTTACTTTTGATTGCCTTTGCAACAGGTTGTGCATCTAGGGCAGCACCGGTGCAGCGGGAAGTTGGAAGAGTTTATGAACTTGTACTGCTTCATACCAATGATCATCATGGAAGGCTGCTTCCCCAGAATGATCGCGGCGGAGTGGCAGAAAGAGCAACATTTATCAATTCTGTAAGGGCTCGGCATCAGAACGTGCTTTTAGTTGATGCAGGAGATATGAATACAGGAACTGCCTTTGCTAATTTGTTCAGCGGTGATCTGGATATTGAGAGCTATAATCTTCTCGGTTATGATGCTGCTACATTCGGTAACCACGAGTTTAACGTGGACCTTGCAAAAATCCAAAGGCAGGTTGCACTTGCCGATTTCCCCTTTGTTTCTTCAAATGTAAGAATGGCAAACGGTGACTTCCTTGGAGGTAATCAATACATTGTGAAGGAGTACGAGGGTTTCCGGGTTGGGATTATTGGCATTACCACCCTTAGGACCTTATATATTTCCGGCGCCCATGCAATGCCGCTTACCTTCGTTCCCGAAATTGAAGCTGCAAGGGCAGTTGTTCCAATTCTTAGGGACAGGGAGAAGGTTGATATCATCATCGCTCTTACCCACATGGGAGATGTGAGGGAAGGTGAAGACCATGTTACGGTTAATGATCTTGCTGCAGCGGTGCCCGACATTGATATAATAATTGATGGGCATTCTCACTCTACTTATGCAATGCCTGTAAGGGTCGGAAAAACTTTTATTATGTCTGCGAATGAATGGGGCAAGTATGTGGGACAGGCAAGAGTCTACATCGTAGACGGTAGAATCGCCCAATTGATATGGCAGCCTGTGGAGATAAACAGTCCCACGAATCAAGCATTTGCGCCTAACGCCGCAGTAAACGCATTTTTGGCTCCCTATGTTGCAAGGGCTGATGCAAGCCTTAGGGAAGTAATTGGTAATGCATCGTCAACCTTCATCTTCGGTGACCGCCAAACCCGTTTCCACGAAACTGCCCTTGGCAATATGATAACCGATGCGAATGTCTGGTACTTTAGGGAAGTTGCAAACCAGCAGCTCGACTTCGCCTTCCATAACGGCGGCAATATGCGTGCAGAGCTGAGAGCAGGCCCCCTTACACGGGAAGATATCCTTACGGTACTGCCCTTCGAGAACTATCTTTATATTGTTTCCCTTAGGGGCTCAGAGTTAATTGAACTCTTTAATTTCATTGCCACTATTCCTCAAGGGGCAGGCGGCTTCCCGCAGTTCTCAAGCGAAGTGCGTTATACTCTGGACATCCCAAGTCAGAGAATCACAAATCTTACCGTAGGCGGGGCCCCGATTGATCCCAATAGGATCTACCGGTTCTGCACAAACGACTTCTTGCTTTCCGGCGGTGACGGTTATACCGTGCTGACCCGTGCAACGAATCCGTATGATACTTCTCTGCTTCTTTCTTATGTGGTTATTGAGTATATCGCTTCCAGGGGAGGAACGATTACCCCTGCTACCGACGGTCGTATGACAGTTGTCGGCGGAGTAGTTCCCCAGTAGGTTAGACAGACCACTGCTAATGTCAGCGCAAAATATTTTTGTGTGGTATTAGCAGTGTGTCTAAATGGAGTTATCTGCTATTGATTTCTTTTAATTTCTCTACAATTCCATAAACGGCGTACGCAATTATGAACACTCCCAAGATTCCGAGAAAAATATTCAATATGTCCCCCTCATACATTGAATAATTACAGCTACTGCCATAATTATAGTAGCAATTTTGAAGAGCAATTCGATAATGTCTTTTATCCGAATTTTTCTATCACCCATTTGTTAATAATATCGGTTGAAATAGGTCACAGTCAAGCTTTCTCGTAGCTCTTATAAAGGAAGCGGCGGATTTTCTGTTGGGCGTTCTTTTCGAAGGGTTCCTTTTGGATTGCAAAACCTGCGATCTTTTTGTACCCGGCAAGGCCCCGGTTTATCTGCTCGATTTCTTTTTTGATAAGGGTTTTGATAAAATCATCATCATCACCCTTGCCGGGATGCTCAACAGCAAGATTTTCATAGTTCGGAACCACCACAGCAAAAATCTGCTCGCCTCCAAACTCCTTTTCCTTTCTGCCAACAACAAGAACCTCTGAAACAAGCTGCGAGCCGCCGAAATGGGCTTCGATCTCTTCGGGGTAGACATTCTTACCGCCTGAGCTCACTATCAGGTTCTTCTGCCTTCCGTTGATGTATACATAGCCCTCATCATCCTTATAACCAAGGTCCCCGGTTAATAGCCAGCCGTCAGAGGTAATAACCTCGGCAGTGGCTTCAGGGTTATTATAGTAGCCGAGCATGACAGACGGCCCCTTAACGGCAATTTCCCCGACACCGTCTTCATTCGGATCGAGTATCTTAACTTCGGTATATGCTATGGGAAGACCGACAGAGACATTTCTCTTATGCCAAGGGGTATTAACCGTGATAAGCGGGCTGTTCTCGCTTGTGCCGTAACCGTGGACTATATTAAAGCCAAGCGAGTCAAAGAAGTCTGCTGTTCGGGGGTTCAGCGGCCCGCCTCCTGCGACCATCATTCTGAGGGAGGAGAGGCCGGCCTTCTTGCGGATGAATTTGAAGAAGACTTGGCCGAAACGGGGCCGGCCTCGTTTTGCACGGGCAAGGGAGACTGCACGGAAGATATTAAGGACAGCCTGCAGTGCACCGGGCAGGGCCCTGTATCGCTTGTCGATTGCAACCATCACCTTATCGTAGAGAATGGGCACTGCGATAAGGAAGGTACCCTTTGCGTCTCGAATATCGTTTACAACAACAGAGCCGATTAGCTTTTCAACGACTATGACAGACATTCCCCAAGTAAGGGGGGCTACGAAGGAGCATGTTGTAGGATATGTATGGTGCAGGGGGAGCACGTTTACAAATATATCATGATGATAGGGCTGTAACTGGCGTATTGCTGCATTTGCATTTGCGATTATGTTATTATGACTTAATGTAACACCCTTGGCAAAGCCGGTCGTTCCCGATGTAAAGACTATGGAAACAGGGTCTGAGCCTGTAATTTCCGTGTTAAGGGCTACGCCCCCTGCATCCTTCCCAAAAGATGTAAATGAATCATCACTTATACAAACCCTGATGTGGATCTTAACTCCCTCTGAGACAAGGCCGTCTGCAAAGTCCTGTTTCCTTGCCGAATGGAAGAATGCCTTTGAGTCTGTTATCGAAAGAATATTACTGCATTCTTTTTCGGAGGCAAGGAAATCAACAGGAACGATAATCAGCCCTGCAATTGCGGCGCCAAGCCAGGTTATGATCCATTCGGGGCGGTTTTCTGCCCAAAGACAAACCCGGTCGCCCTTTACAAGCCCTGCAGCAAGCAGGCCCCTTGCAATCCTTTGGCTTTCTTCCCTTAGCTTACTAAAAGAATGGCAGGCAAATTCATTGCTTCCCTCCGCGCGGTAGAATAGGGCTGTTTTTTCACCCCATTCTGATGCAATCCCCTCAAGCCATTTTGCAAAATCGGTATGGGGCACATCGGGCCAATCGGCAATATAGTCTTTGTGGTCTAACATAATATCATATTATGTCATTTTGTTTTATCTGTCGAGGGCCTAAATGATAAATATCAACTATATTATCGCAATATTGCTGTCCGTGCGGCTTTCCGTGGCTCCTATAAGAACCCCGTTGTCCATTCTAAGAATGCACTGCCCCCTTCCGAAGCTCCCGGTCAAAAGGGAAACACTTACATCGTGGCCCTTCCTTGCAAGAGCTCGGGAAATTTCAGGCCTGAAGCCCGTTTCGACATTGATCCTGTTTCCCTCTATCCATTGCCAGCGCGGGGCATCCAGGGCCTGCTGCGGGTTGAGCCCGAAGTCAATCATGTTTGTCATCACTTGGACATGGCCCTGGGGCTGCATATAACCACCCATGACCCCAAAGGGCCCAAGAGCCTTCCCGTCCTTGGTTAGGAAGCCGGGGATTATCGTATGGTAGCTCTTCTTACCCGGAGCAAGGGTATTTGCTGCTGCAGGGTTTAGGGAAAAGTCTGCACCCCTATTTTGAAGTGCAATGCCGGTTCCCCTTACCACGATGCCGCTTCCAAAGCCCATATAATTACTCTGGATAAAGGAAACCATGTTCCCGTCCCCGTCGGCAGTGGCAAGATATACAGTGCCGCTTTTCGGAGGATTTAAGGGCTTTGGCATACAGGCCCTCTCTCCAATTTCTCCGGCACGCTTTTTCCCGTATTCGGGGCTGAGCCATTCCATATAGTCTTCTTTCATGAAACGGGGGTCTGTTACATGGGTCATTATATCGGTAAAGGCGAGCTTCATTGCCTCCCATTGCCTGTGGAAGGTTTCGGGGTTTTCCCTTGCCTTAAACTCAAATTGTCTTAAAATATTCAGGGCTGCGAGAGCTGCAATTCCCTGCCCGTTAGGGGGAATTTCCCAAACATCGTAACCCCTATAGTTGATGGAAATCGGGTCAACCCATTCTGCATCGTAGGAGGAAAAGTCTTCCTTGCAGAAGTATCCGCCAAACTCCTTGCTGTCTTCTACCATGCGATCTGCAAGTGTGCCCTTATAAAATTCATCAGCATTTGATTTTGCAATTGCCTTAAGAGTTTCTGCATGATTTTTTAGGATGAGCATGTCTCCGACTTTCGGGCCATCCCCTGCGGGCATGAAGGTTTTAAACCATTCATCAAAAATTTTCTTATCCCCGCTTGCAGCTTTATACCTGTTTGCAGTCCCCGAAAAAGTCGGTGCAAGATTTGCACTTAAGGGATAACCTTCGCTTGCATAATGAATTGCCCTTTCAAGGGATTTTGTTAATGGGAGATTCCCAAAGCGTTCTGTAAGCCTTGCCCAAGCCTTCGGTGCACCGGGAACCATTACAGGGGCCCAGCCAAGCTGGGGCATTTTTTCGGGATTCCCGAAATCACCCTTTACCTTCTCTATTGAAATATTTAAGGGAGACTTTCCCGATGCATTTAGACCGTAGAGTTTCCCGTTATAGTGAACGATTGCAAAGGCGTCACCTCCTATTCCGTTCGAGCAGGGCTCGGTCACAGTAAGTGTTGCCGCTGCAGCCACTGCCGCATCAATCGCGTTTCCGCCCTGCCTTAGGGCCTCTAAGCCCGCTGCGGAAGCTTGGGCAGAAGATGAGGCAACAATGCCGCCTCTTGCGTAAATCGGATAACGTGTTGAGGGATATGGAAGATATGCGGGGTCAAAGTTTATCATAATTAATCCACCTTTTAGTCATTATACCATGGATTGCGCATCTTGCATAAGCATACTTGCATAAGACTTGCCAAAGTAATTATTCTCTTGATATGGACTACGAGAAATTTACTATTAAGACCCAGGAAGCTTTAAATACGGCAACTACCATTGCGCGTAAGGAAGATCATTCACAAATAGAAGTTGAGCATTTGCTCATGGCTCTGCTCCAACAGGAGGGCGGGATAGTGCCGCCTATAGTTGAAAAAATTGGAGCCGATTTAGGGAAACTTATAAGCTCAGTAGAGGCTCTTATCGGAAAGCAGGCGAAGGTTTTCGGTGATGCAGCGCAGCTTTACTTTTCGTCATCCGCTTCGAAGGTGCTTGCAAAGGCGGAAGCGGAGGCTGCTTCCTTAAAAGACGACTTCCTTTCAACAGAGCATATACTTATTGCAATTGCCGCGGGGGAAGGCAAGGCGGCGGAGCTTCTAAGGAAGGCAGGAATTACAAAGAATGCCATTCTTGATGCACTTAAACAGGTTAGGGGCAATACAAGGGTTACCGATCAGAACCCTGAAGAGAAGTATCAGATTCTTGAAAAATACTGTCGTGACCTTACAGCCCTTGCAAGGCAGGAGAAGATTGATCCGGTTATAGGAAGGGACGAGGAGATACGCCGCTGCATGCAGGTGCTCTCCCGCCGCACGAAGAATAACCCGGTTTTAATCGGCGAGCCCGGTGTCGGGAAGACGGCAATTGTTGAAGGTCTTGCACGGAGGATTGTAGAGGGCGATGTGCCCGAGGGTCTTAAGGGGAAGAAGCTCCTTGCCCTCGACATCGGGGCCCTTGTTGCGGGGGCGAAGTTCCGCGGTGAGTTTGAAGAGAGGCTGAAGGCGGTCATTCACGAGGTGCAGGCATCCGAGGGGAAGGTCATCCTTTTCATCGATGAGCTTCACACCTTGGTCGGAGCAGGTGCGGCAGAGGGCGCCACCGATGCAAGCAATTTACTAAAGCCCGCCCTTTCGCGAGGGGAGCTTCGTTGTATAGGCGCTACAACTCTGGATGAATACCGAAAGCATATCGAAAAGGACGCTGCTCTTGAGAGGCGTTTCCAGCAGATATATACGAGCGAGCCTTCGGTTGAAGACACAATAGCTATACTGCGGGGTCTTCAGGAGCGCTACGAGGTGCACCACGGGGTGCGGATAAAGGACGAGGCCCTTGTTGCTGCGGCCACTCTTTCAAACCGTTATATCACAAGCCGCTTTCTCCCTGATAAGGCAATAGACCTTGTTGATGAGGCTGCGAGTCGTCTAAAGATGGAACTCGATTCCCGCCCCACAGAGCTCGATAAACTCGAAAGAAAGCTCCTCCAGCTTTCAATCGAGAAGCAGGCTCTTGCCCGTGAGGAAGACAAGGCCTCGGTTGAGAGGCTTGGTAAGCTCGACAAGGAAATTTCGGAACTTAGCGCAGAAAGGAATGTAATGACTGCACGCTGGGAGAATGAAAAAAAGGATGTGCAGAAAATACGCGAAATTAAACAGCAGATAGAAGAACTAGGAATCGAAGAAACCCGGTATGTACGAGACGGAGACCTTGCAAAGGCTGCAGAGATAAAGCACGGGAGGATTCCCGAGGCCCAGAAGAAACTCAAAAATCTTTCCGACCAAATGGCCCGCTCTGCAAAGAAGGGCGAGGGCGGGGCTCTATTGAGAGAAGAGGTATTGGAAGACGACATTGCCGCTGTCGTTTCGGTTTGGACAGGAATTCCCGTCTCAAAGATGCTCTCGGGTGAATTACAGAAGTACCTCGAGCTCGAGAAGGTTCTGGAGCAGCGCGTTGTCGGTCAGACCGCCGCCGTGGAAGCCGTTGCAGATGCAATAAGGAGAAATAAGGCAGGCCTCTCTGACGCTAGCCGTCCCCTCGGGTCCTTCCTCTTCCTGGGTCCTACCGGAGTCGGCAAAACCGAACTCGCAAAGACCCTTGCAGACTTTCTTTTCAATGACGAAAAGGCCCTTACCCGCATTGACATGAGTGAATACGGGGAGAAGCACTCGGTAAGCCGCCTTATTGGCGCACCGCCCGGCTATGTCGGGTACGAGCAGGGGGGGCAGTTGAGCGAGGCAGTCCGCCGAAGGCCCTACAGTGTAATTCTCTTCGATGAAATCGAAAAGGCCCACCCCGAAGTCTTCAATGTCTTTCTGCAAGTCCTCGATGACGGAAGGCTCACTGACGGACAGGGCAGGGTGGTGGATTTTAAGAATGTCATCATCATAATGACAAGTAATCTTGGCTCGGAATTTATTTTGGGTGCAAAGAAACTTGATGATATTCGAAATGTGCTTATGGATCTTTTAAAGAGGAGTTTCAGGCCTGAGTTCCTTAACCGCATAGACGAGAATGTAATTTTTAACCGGCTTGGAAAGGACGAAATCAATAAAATCGTTGACATACAGTTGGGCCTTCTCTGCGCTCGTCTTGCAGAGCGGAAGATAGAACTCAAACTAAAACCCGCCGCAAAAGAGCTGAT
This sequence comes from Treponema sp., assembly GCA_009777995.1. GTDB lineage: Bacteria > Spirochaetota > Spirochaetia > Treponematales > Breznakiellaceae > WRKT01. The sequence continues at coordinate 54,628 of WRKT01000006.1, forward strand.
TGCAGAGCGCGGTTATGATCCCCTCTTTGGTGCAAGGCCCCTGAAAAGGACCATCCAGTCAGACTTGGAAAACCCGCTGGCAAAGGACATTATTGCGGGGAGGATCAAAGAGGGGGATGTCGTCACCATTGACAAGAATGATAAAACAGGCGATGAGCCTCTTGTTTTTAAAGTGGGAAAGAAGTAATTAACCAAACTGCGATTGATAAAGATTTGCGTAAACCCCGTTCTTTTGGAGCAGCTCTTCGTGGGTGCCCTGCTCTGCAAAGCTGCCCTTGTCCATAACCAGAATAAGGTCTGCGTTTTGAATCGTTGAGAGTCTGTGGGCGATTATAAAGCAGGTCTTGTCCTTCATCAGGGTGCGCATTGCTTCCTGAATGCGAATCTCTGTGCGGGTGTCAACATTGCTTGTCGCCTCATCTAAAATGAGCATCCTTACATCCAATAGCATTGCCCGTGCAATCGTAAGGAGCTGCTTCTGTCCCTGGGAAATATTAACACCGTTCTCGCTTAAAACCGTGTCATACCCATCTGAAAGTTGCATTATAAAGTTATGGGCCTGTGCTGCCTTTGCCGCAGTCTCCACCTTCTCCCTTGTTGCACCTTCGCTGCCATAGGCGATGTTCTCGTAAACCGTTCCGTGGAAAAGCCAGCTCTCCTGTAAGACCATTGCAAAGGCAAGGCGGAGGCTCTTGCGTGTAACACCCGTTATAACATGGCCGTCTATGTTGATGGTTCCCGTTTCAGGATCGTAAAATCGCATTAATAGATTGATGATGGTGGTCTTGCCTGCTCCGGTTTGACCGACAATGGCAATAAGACCCCCGGGCGGAGCAAGCAAGCTTACGTTTTTCAAGACAGGTTTATCTTCAACATAGCCAAAGTGGATATCTTTAAGCTCCACCTTCCCCTTTACATGGATCAGCTCATTTGCATCAGGGACATCAGCCTTTTCAGGCTCCTCATCGAGTAGTTGGAAAATGCGATCTGCTGCCGCTGCTGCCGATTGAATTTCTGCAAGTATATTTGCCGCCTCGTTTATGGGCCCTGAAAAACGTCTTGAGTAAAGAATAAAGGCACTGATGCTGCCTAGGCTGAGTCGGCCAAGAAGGTAAAGGATGGCACCAAAAACGCTTATAAGGGAGAGCGAGATATTGTTGATAAAGTTAACTGCAGGGCCCAAAGATGATGCATGATAGTCGGCTTCGAAGTAGGCGCTGACTGCCTCGTTGTTGCGGATATCGAAGCGAGAAATCGTTGTCTTCTCACGATTATACGCCTTGATAGTCTTCATCCCTGAAACTATTTCTTCGACAAAACCGTTAAGAATTCCCAGCTTCGCCGAGCGATTGCGGAAGAACCCGTGAATCCTCGTCGAATGATACTTTATAAACATTGTTGCAAGGGGCACAGTGACAAAGAAGATTAGACTCATAAGGGGAGAAATCGCAAGCATCATTATTAGGGAGCCTGTCACTGTTACTACTGTTGTGCAGACCTGTATCAGATCGTTTGCAAGAGAAGTATTTACTGTATCTATGTCGTAGGAAATACGGCTTAGAATGTCCCCTGTCTGATTATTATCGAAGTAACTTACGGGCAAAACCATGAGCTTTTCAAAAACTTCCTTTCGCATCTGCCTTGCACAGCGTTGGGAAAGGGAAATCATGTTAAACGCAAGCAAATAATTGAGGCAGGCAGAAACAACATAGAAAATCGCCATTAGGCCTGCATAGTAAAATACCCGGCTGAAATCAACAGCCCTAATTCCGGGTTCAATGGCATCGATTGCCCTACCCGAAAGAAAGGGCCCAAGCAGGGCGAGACTGTTACTCAAAAAAGTGAGAAAAACAAGCAGGATTATCATGCCCCTATACCTTGCAAGATAATGCCAGAGGCGGATTACGGTTTTAAGTACCGATACCTTTGGTGCCTTGCCGTCTGCTCCTCTTAATCCCAGGGGGTCATTTCGGTGTCCGCGGGGGCCTGCACCGTGCCCCCTGCCTCCTCCCATATGCATGGTTGACATCAGAAGGGCCCTCCCATTTGTGACTCGCTGATTTCCCCGTAAAGTTTGCAAGTTTTTAGGAGCTCATTATGAGTCCCGTAACCGATTATACGACCATTCTCAAGAACCATTATATGATCCGAATGCATTACAGAGCTTATCCTCTGTGCTACGATTATCGTTGTTGTATTGCTGAAATTTTCCCTTAGGGTGCGGCGCAGGTTTGCATCGGTTTTATAGTCAAGGGCGCTTGAGGAATCGTCCAGAATAAGGATTTCCGGTGTTGCTGCAAGGGCTCTGGCAATTAGCAGCCTCTGTCTCTGCCCGCCTGACAGATTTGTCCCGCGGGAACTAAGGTCATAGTCCAGTTCCTCTTCGTGGGAGTTTACAAAGTCCTCGGCCTGTGCATAGCGGACTGCTTTGCGCAGCTCCTCCTCCGAGAGTTCCCTGCCAAAGTCGACATTTTCCCGAATAGTATCCATAAACAGCACGTCTCTCTGAAAACACATACCAAATTTGGCATAAAATTCATCCGGGTGAATGCTTTTAATATCCTTGCCGTTTATCCTTATCGAGCCCGAGTTAACATCATAAAATCTTAAAAGCAATTGAATAACCGTGGATTTCCCGCTGCCCGTTTCTCCAAGAATACCCAGGCTCTGGCCCCTTTCTAGGGCAAAGGAAATTCCCTCAAGAAGCTCCGTTCCCCCCTGGCCCTGCTGGTAGGAAAAACTTACATTGTCAAACACTACATGGCTGTCTTCGTTTTGCTGCTCCATTTCCTGAACGACTATCTCATCAGGCAGGGCAAGAACTTCCGCAACCCTTCCGCCCGATGCCGAGCCGCGAGAAAACATCACAAACATTCTTGTAATTGAAAGGGTAGCATTAAGAATAATCGTAAAATAACTTAAAAATGCCAGAATAACCCCAGGTGGGGTGTTTCCAAGGTTCACAAGATAGGCTCCTGCAATAATGACCCCTACAAGACCAAGGTTTATTATTATGAACATTGCAGGGTTGGTTATAGCCATTATTGTATTCGCCTTCCATTCACGGCTTGTTACTTCGTTATTTGCCTTATCGAAACGGTCTTTCTCGAAGTCCCCTTTTGAAAGGGCCTTTATTATGCGAATGCCGGTTGCATTTTCCCGCACCACTCGAACCATGCCGTCAACTGCTCCTTGAAGGCTTGTATACAAGGGGATTCCCTTTCTGGAAATGAGGAAGACAACAAGGACGGCGAAGGGAAGGACAGCAAGAAGGACCAGGGTCAGGGTTGCATCCAGGGTAAGGGTGATAAGTATTCCGCCAAGCAGGAGGATTGGCGCCCGCACCCCAAGGCGCTGCATCATGCCCACCATTCGGTGGATATTGTAGGTGTCCGAGGAAAGGCGGGAAATTAAAGACGGAATCGTGATTTTATCAATCTGGGCGCAGCTTAAATAGGAAATTTTGGTGAAAAGGTCGTGGCGCATGCTGCGGGCAACGTCTCTGCTTACTGCGGCGGCCATCCGATTAGCGATTATATTGCCTGCCACCGCTAAAAATGAGCAGATCACCATGATTCCGCCCCAAATAAAGATGAAGGAGATGCGCTCCCTTGGTACTACATGGTCTATCATGTATGCCAAAATCCAGGGAAGAAAGAGATCCATTATGGTTCCGATGAATTTTATCGAAAGGCCTGCGGACATTCTTAATACATATGGCTTGCAGTATTGAATTATTATGTGCAATTTATTTATTGTATCATTTTTTTAAATATTGATCTATATTGATCTGTATTGGTCTAGTAGGCTATAGTATGAATAATCCGCCGGCGTGGTGGAATGGTAGACACAGGGGACTTAAAATCCCCTGGCCGCAAGGCCGTTTGAGTTCGAGTCTCATCGCCGGCAGACTTTTCTAGAAGTAAACCCCTATGGAAATACCGAAATTATACCCCTGATCCAGCGGATAGAATGTAAAGGGGATGTCCAGAACCACGGGTCCGACACCTATGCCGACGCCTGTCATGATTTTCGGGTTAAAGGTGGTGGGAGCCGAACTCCCGCCTAGGTCCATTGTCATTCGTGCTGGCCTATCCTGAACCATTCCATCGGGAAGGTCTGAGAAATTGGCTGTCATGTCACCGCCAAGTTTGAGGTTGGCATTCCCAAAGCCAATATCCACCCCGGCACCGACTGCAAGATTAAGGAAGTAAAGTAATCTGACCGAAGTCATAACTTCCACCGGGACAGTAAAGGTATTTATCGTAAAGTTAAGACCTAAATCGAAATCCAGATCTACACGGATCGGCCGATCTCCTCCATAATCCCAGTATTCAGTCGCTTCTTCATCCATAATTTCCGTTGGAACCCTTATATCAATAGAAGTATTTTGATAGACAAAGCCTGCACCGACATTTACACCCCTCCACTGAATAAGTCCAAGGCCTAAATCTCTTCGGTTTAGAATCTGGTAGTTTGCCATTACACCTGCCATAAGTGTATTAAATGAAAAAATGTCGATGGGTACATTTAAATAACCGAACCTGAGTCCAAGATATAGGTTATCAAGCAAGAACCTGGAAGTATTTAAGCTAAACTGGGCATTTAGAAACTGTACATTTGCACCGAATGCTATATCACCATCGAAGAGCATTTCTTCTAATTGGTCAATATTATCGATTAAATTTAAGGGGCTCCCGGGAAGTTGAAAACCCAGCATGGGGCCAATGGAAAAGCCGAATGTATTAAACCCGCCATACCCTCTTTGGGTTGCGCCATGGCTTGCAAAAATCGAAGAGTTGGCAAAGGCCCAAACTATTCTTTCAGGATTATAATCAAAGCCCGCAAGCTCATCCCGTATTTCTCTTTCGAATGCATCGAATTCTGCCTTTATTTCTCTATTGAGATCGGCAGAATCACCTCCTTCAAATTCCGGTGCCTCAAAGCGAATGTCAATGGCAAACAGCGAGCCCGCTCCTGCAAGCACAAAAACCAATGCTAAAACTAAAACCTTCCTCATCATACTCTCCTTAAAATACATTAATCACAATAGAATAAACTCCTTTTATGATCGTGTAAAGACTTTGGATTCTGCCCTAGTCCTTGGGCTGCTGATAGAACCTTCCGTTAAGCTGCTCTGTTCTTACAACATTGATAAAAACATCATCGTCCACCGACCTGATTGCAGGGATTAGCCTCTTTATATCGCTTGCGGTTACCACAGAGTAGAGCAGGGTGCGCGGCGTTTTTTGATAGCCCCCAAGGCCACTGAAGATGGTCGCTCCATGATGGGTAAGACTGTTTATTACACCAGTTACCTCGTCGGGCTTGCTCGTGATGATAAGCAGGGTTCTCTGTTGGTACTTCTTGTAAAGCAGCCCGAGAGCCACTGTGGTAACGTACTGGAAAATGATGGAGTAGAGCGCAATATCAAGGCTGAAAAGAATCCCCGCTGAAATAAGAATCACGCAATTGCCCACGAGAATATAATTCCAGGCATCCTTTCTATACCTTTCGGATATGAAGATCGCAATAAAATCCGTCCCGCCCGATGTTGCATCCGCATGGAGACATAGGGCGATAGCTATCGCATTAATAATCCCGCCGAAAATTGCTGAAAGAAGGATGTCATGCAGTTGAATCCAGTCAGTGAACATTGGCGGCATCCTGTCTGTAAGGAGGCCTAAAAGCACTACCATCAGGAGGGAATAAGCAGTAAATTTTTTCCCGACATAAATAAAGCAAATTATCGCAGGTCCAAGGTTAAGGACATAGTAGACTATGCTAAAAGGCACATGGAAGTCGAAGTACCTAAGACAGATTTCCTGAATTAAAAGGGTGAGTCCCGTAAACCCACCGGGTAAAATTCCACCCGCATGTACAAAGGTTCTTAAGTTTATCGCCATTATGACTGAGCCAAGAACGATCAGAATTATGCGTTTTATTGTATAAGAAATATTAGAATTCATTGCTGCATTCTAACCTATCATAAACTAATAATAAAGAGTACACTTTAGTCGAATGAAAATAGAACTCTTTACTTTCTGCGATTTCGCCCAGGAAAACTCGGGGAAACTTACAATAGTCGGCACCTTCGATACAATAGTTTCCCGAACCTTTCCCTGCATACATCCTCAGCTTTCTGTGGTAATTCGCCTCCGCTTTGACCTCTGGGAATTTGCAGATCATGTTTTTAAGATTGAGACAAAGGACCTTGACGGCAGCATGGTTATTAAACCCATTCAGGGAAACCTTGAGGTTAAGGGTGTCGGCAATGCAACTGCAGTGTCGCACCTTGTCTTTACCATCTCCAATCTTCATTTCAAGAATCCGGGAGTTATCAACTTCATATTATATATAGATGATAAGGAAATTGCCTCGATCCCCCTATACCTAAGTTCAGGCTGATTTGCTATCTGGTAAAAAATCGCAATATCACTTATGATCACTTTATGTCGGAAAATGTCAACCTTGGTAAGAAGGTCTTTTTTTTGCATCCGTCGGCGGTGATTCAGAACCGTGTAATTGCAGAGTTGGCCCAGGAAGAATTCGAGGTTTATTCCATAAAGGATGAAGTAAAACTTAAAGATCAGCTTGTTAAGTACCCCGATTCATTGGTTTTTGCATGTATCAATGAAGGGCTGAAAAGCGATGGCTGGGAGAAGTGGATTCGCGAAACAATGGCTGACCAAGCCACTGCAAATGTCGGAATCGGGGTAATAACCCTTTCGGATAATGAGGCAGACAGGCAGAAGTATACCGAGCAATTAAAGGTTAAATGCGGTTACATCGTAATTAAGTCGAATATCGCTCAGTTTAACAGGCAAATGGCTATCATCTTGAATCATTGTGAAGCAAAGGGCCGCAGAAAATTTATTCGGCTATCCACCGAAGGTGACACAAATACCACGGTTAATATACCGATGAGCGGAACTTTTTTGAACGGCCATATTAGGGACATAAGCGTTGTGGGTTTTTCATGTAATTTTACCGAAGACCCCGAGCTGGCTAAAAACAAGCTCTTCCCGGCTGTACAGCTAAGGCTCCACAGCCAACTCCTTAATGTTGAAGCAATCGCTTACGGCTCAAGGGCTGAGGATGATAAAAAAACCTATGTTATGCTTTTTTCTCAGAAAGTCGATTCCGACGAAAGATCTAAAATTAGGAAATTTATTCATGCCACTTTACAGGCAAGAATGGACCACGAATTAAGGTAATTCACTTTCCGACACAGAAGCGGCTGAACATTGCATCAAGTATATCTCCGTTTGTAACTTCCCCCGTAATTTCACCAAGGGCGTCTATCGCAGAGCGAAAGAGAGGTGCAATTATGTCTAATGGCTCACCTGCATCTGCAAGGGCCAGGGCTTCCTCCACGCAGGAGAGACTAGTGTCGATAAGATCCTTTTGTCTTACGGTGCCGGGTCCTGCGTCTTCCGGGTGTTCACCCCGGTGATTTTCCCCGGCGGCGGGCGGCTCTGAGAGAAGTTCAGTTGTCTTCTGTAACAGCTCAACCGTCCCCTCCCCGGTCTTCGCGCTTATTGCGAGAAATTTCCCCGGCAGATCGGGGGGCATGTCCTTAGGTTCTGCAAGGTCTGTCTTATTCCAGATGATAATAAGCGGTTTCGGCTTTTCTTTTCCTTGGTATTGCGAAATAAATTTCATATCATCATTTGTAATGCCTTTAATCCCATCTATTAAGTAGAGGATGATATCCGCCCTTTCCAGAAGGTTGATGGTCCTCTTAACACCTATTTGCTCGGCCTTGTTCTCGTGTCCTTCTCTAAGCCCTGCAGTGTCTGCAAGCCTTAGGGGAATTCCTGAAACAGAAATTCGGGACTCTATCCAGTCCCTTGTTGTTCCGGGGCTTTCTGTAACAATCGAACGTTCTTCTTTAAGGAGATAATTAAAAAGACTGGACTTCCCCGCATTTGGTCTTCCTGCAAGGACTGCGAGGGCGCCATCAACAAAAACGCGCTCCCTATGCCAATGCCTTGCAAGGGCCTTAAGTCTTGCAAGGGCCTGCTCCGCTAAGGCTCTCTCGGGGAGCCTTCCTGCCGCCTCATCTTCAGTTGACGTAGAAAACTCATCCTCAGAATAATCCAGGTAAATCTCTGTCCCTGCAAGGACATCCACAAGCAGGGCCTTGATGGCCTTGACTTCCTTTTCCAAAGCGCCTATAAGACGGCGAACGGCTAGTTCCCTTGCCTTGCCTGTCTTCGCAGAAACCAGCTCCATTACGGATTCGGCCCTTGTTAAATCGAGCTTACCGTTCATGAATGCCCTAAAGGTAAACTCACCCGGGAGTGCCTCCCTGAAGCCTGCCTGTCTTAGTGCCAACATTACATTCATTATAACGGCAATGCCTCCGTGGCAGGAAATGTCGGCTGAGTCCTCACCCGTATAACTTTTGGGGCCCCGAAAAACCGAAACAAGAACATCATCAATTTTGCTCTTATCTACGGGGTTAATTATCCATCCGTGAATGATTGAATTGCCCTTTGCCGAGATTAGTTTTTTTGGTTGTGAAAATGCTTTGGCTAAAAGTTCGATTGTGCCCGGCCCTGTTGTTCTTATCAGGGCAAGCGCGCTTTCTCCAAAGGGGGTTGCTAAGGCGGCAATGGGGTCTGAGTCTCCGTATAAGGGTTTCTTCATTATGCAAGGCCCATTTGCTGAAAGATTCTCGGTGCTCCTGCCGAAGCCCAAAGCCCAAGGAGGCCGTATCGAATAAACTGCCCCGCCTCGAAAAAGGGAGAGGCGATGCTCCAATAGTATAAATCTCTGAAAAGGCTCCCTTCAACGGGAAGCATCAACCCTGTTGCATAATAGATGATACCAAGGCCTAAAAAGCCTATGAGGCAGCGCATCAGCATAATCGGCAAGCCCGGCTTCTTCCCCTTTATTTCTTCAGATGCGGTGAAAGGAAAGCGGCTTTTCATTGTCGTATACCCGATGCAAAAGCCAAGGAAAAGCGCAGGCAGGCTTCTGTCCTCCGGGAAAAGGCCATTCATTGCAAGTGCAATTGCAGCGATGCTGATATTATGGACACGGAGGCCTGCAGAAGAAAAATGCTTTGAGAATTTTGGGCCTGCAAGGAGACAGACTGCCAGTATTGCCGCTCCTATGCCCCAGCCTGCCAAAATGTCTGTCGGGAAATAAAGGCCAAGGTATAGACTGCTGAAACTGATTATCACTGTCAGAAAAAATGCAAAAGCCCAGATTAGGTTTTTTAAAAGGGCATTTTTCAAGAGCATCGAAAGCCAGGCTGCCACAGGCATCCAAAAGCAGAGGACTATCTTGGCCTGCCCTGCAGGAAAGCCGAAACTCATCTCCTCTGCCAATCCCAAAGCCGGGTCAAGAAAGAAGGGCCTCGGCTGCTTGAAGATGGTTTTCATGAAAATGTTCAGCCAGATGGAAATGATAACTAGAACTCCAAGACGAAGCCCCTTCCTTTCGTCAATCCACCAGAAAAAAAGAAGAATAAGCGGGAAGTAGACTCTTACCGTTCCCAGCTCATTTATGAATGTCATGACTGAGGTAAGACCGGGGCTCTCGATGGTCTGAATCGCCCTGATTATTTCCAAACCCCAAGCATAAATACCGGGAACAGTGTCTGTATTTTCGGCAGGCAGCAGCCAGATTTGCCTTGCGCTCATGGGTTAAGACTAGCGAGTGAGGGGTCACTGGTCAAGGACTTCGTCCTTGGCTCTGCGGGTCAAGGGCGACAAAATAGCAATCCCGGAATAGAAAATCTCAAGCTCATTGTATATACTTACAGCGAGGATAGCTCTTTGGACTATATTGAAATCTTGCAAGAGATGTTACAGTATATTGATGAAAACCTAAAAGATGAGCTTAGCGTTAAAATATTAGCTACGCGAGCAGGGTTTTCCCCTTATCATTTTTGCCGGGTTTTTCAATGGGGGGTTGGCTATTCTATAATGGAATATGTAAGGAAAAGACGTCTTGCTTTTGCCGCCTCTGAAATTAGTTCAGGAAAGTTGATTGTTGATATAGCATTTAAGTACGGATATGAAACCCATACGGGATTCACAAAGGCATTCCGCAGCCATTTTGGCTGCACTCCCGGAGCCTATCGAAAACACAGTTTTTATGATATTCCGAAGTTGCCTGTTCTAAAACATACAAAGCAATATGTTGATGGAGGTATTATTATGGAACCTAAAATTATGAAAATGCCTGCTGTTAAAATAGCAGGGTTTCTTATTAATACAAATACCGGGAATGGTGAAAACCTAAGAAAAATCCCTGAATTCTGGGATGAATGTATTGATTCAGGACGATTGGATAATTTACAAAAAGAACCCTTTGCTAGAGTTCAAAACATATATGGGGTTTGCTTTCCTGAAAATCCTGAGAATGGTGAATTTAGATATGTAATCGGAGTTGAAGTAAAAGACGGACAGGAAATTCCCGGTGAGTACCATGTTTGCACTATACCTGAGGCATTGTATGCAGCTTTCAGTTCGCCGCCAAGTGATGACGCAACCGTATCATCTTCTGTTCAAGGAACCTGGAAATATATTTTTTCTGAATGGTTTCCCGGCTCAGGTTATGAATTTATGGAAGGCGGAATCGATTTTGAATTTTACGGTGATCGATTTCAGGGTGAAACCGGAAAAGTTGCGGAAATATATGTCCCTGTCGTAAAGAAAAATTAATGAATGTAATTTGGAGGTAAAATTTTAATGGTTATTATTGATTTAAAGGAAAGAGAAGATATATCCGGAAATGTTAAACTTAATCGTACTTATTTACAGTTTGGAGAATTATTAAGACTGCTAAGATTAAGAGAATTGCCTTCAAATATCATTGAGACGCTTAATCAGGATATTGAAGAAGTCAATTCAACATCACTTATAGACAAACATTTAAGGAAGTTGATTAGAAAGAAGCAGCTAAAAATCTTGAATTTACTTGAAAAGGAGCTAAAATTAGTACACAAAACCCACTATAAAAATCTCTGGTCAGGCATTGGCATTGCCGCTTTTGGAATACCTATAGGGTTTGCCTTATCTTTCATTTTTAGGGGTAATACAGCTTTGTATGGAGCAGGCATACCAATCGGTATGGTTATTGGCATGGTTGTGGGAACAAATATGGATAAGAAAGCTCTTGAAGAAGGAAGACAATTGGATATTGAATTTAAATGATTGATTATACAAAAGCTTCAAAGACATACGATAATACAAGGAACTCAAGTGATCTGATCATAGACATTATGAGCAATAGGGGAGTTTTTGGAGAGAATAAGAATATACTGGATTTTGGATGCGGTACAGGTAATTATCTTCAAAGAATTTCTTTCAAGTTTCCATGTAATTGTTATGGGGCTGAGCCGTCTATAGGAATGCGGGAAAAGGCAATAGAAAAGAATCCCGGTCTAACTATCGCAGACGGGAATCATGAAAATTTACCCTTTGAAGATAACTTTTTTGATTTTGTTTTCATGACCGATGTAATTCATCATGTGCCTGATCTTAATAGCCTATTTAAAAATTTATATTTAAAGCTAACTCAAACCGGCTTGGTATGTATAGTGACAGAAGGATGGAAGCAAATTGAAAGCAGGTGGTATAATAACTATTTTCCCTCTTTATCAAAAAATGAAAAAAACAGGTACCCTGACATCGATAAGATAGTTACTCATTCTATAGATAATGGTTTTTCATTTGACACATTAGAGATTAAGAAAAACCCGGAAGAAAATGAAATAACAAGCCAATTTATTAAGCTTGTTGAAGAAAAAGGCTATTCAATGTTCCGCATTTTGGATGAAGACGAATATACAGAAGGACTAAGCAATTTAAAGAGGGACTTAGGAAAAATTATTACAACCAAAGACGCAGGCGAAACTCTAATTTGGTTAAGGAAATAGGGAGCCTCGCTAATCCGAGATCACCATAAACTCACCAGCCACCAGGCGTATAACCTCCGTCTCGGGGTACTTACTCCGCATGGCTGATTCAAAGGTTCTTGAGTTCACTGTCGAAGAAATAGGCGGGAAGGAATTATCAAAATGATCGAGAAGGATTTTTTTTGGCACGAGGCGGTCGATGAAGGGCAGGGCATAGGTGTTTATGTCAGTGCGGCCCTGAAAGGGCAGAATAAGGAGGTCAGCGCCCTTTGGATAATCGGTATTATCGTCCAGATTAAGGCTGCCCAGAAGTAATATGCGCTTTCCTTGAGACTGTATATCAAAAGCAATAGTTTCTCCAAACTCTCCATACTGTTTATTTTCTTTCAAAATGTGTTGCAACCTCTTGAAATTGGCCGGGATGCATAATCTCAGGAATGCCCTAATAAACATTGCCTTATCGAATACTATATGTGCACCTTTTAGCACCTTTATTTGAAAAGAGCCAATGTTTAAGATAGTGCCGGGGGAGATTTCCGATAAATGTTCCTCCGGTATGCCCTTCGAAATGAAGTTTTCTCTTACCTTTCCTGTGCAATAAACAAGGTTTTTCTTTCGGCTTTGGTTCAGAATAGCAGGGATATTCCCTGCATGGTCCAAATGGCCATGGGTTATCAATATATGCTCAATCTCGGCAAATTCTTTTATCGATGGTTGAAAAATTTTCTTGTTCAATGGAATAAATGGATCGATTAAGATTTGTGTTCCATCACATTCAAGCAGTATCGAAGCTGTCCCAAACCATTTAATTTTGATAGACAAACACAACCCCATCATAAATATAGCGCAAATTTAGATGCTTGTAAAGCATTTACTCTCTAAAACCGGTTTTGTTTTGATATGTGCAGCAAAGCGGAAATCTTCGAGTTTTATGTGATTTACCAACCAGTCTTTAATTACATGAACTATATTGTCGATCAATTCTGCGCTTGGACCTTCTTTTACAAGCCTCCGTGTCTGCCCCCTTACTATGGTCTTAAACTCTTCATGGTGGCGCTTATGGGCAGAGTACTCAAGGTAATTATGACTAAGCATAAGGTCCTCTTCGGCAGCAAAATGGTTAACTGAATAAATAACCAAAAATTCCAAGGTTCTTGCTATCTCTTCTCTTGCTCTCCCCTTATTAAAAGCGTAAAGTACCCTGTTAACGACCGTGAACCAGAGTCTGTGCTGGTTATCGACTACATTATCGCCTGTTTCGAGGCTCTCATCCCATTCGTACATAACGACCTCCTATATATAATTTATTGAAATTATGGCAATATGGGTTTATCCGGATAATCTAATTTAGAAATGGCGGAGTTTTTATGGAAATTATTATTATATTTGTCTTAATAGTTTTGGTTTTACTGCTCGTAGCGGTGCTTTTTAAGCTTCGTTCAGGCAGGGCACCGGACATATCTCCTCAGATGCTTGACTTGAAGAATGAGCTGACCGATCTAAAGACCAGACAATTAGAAAGCCAGGCCGCCTCCCTTGGTCAGCAGCAGAAGCTCCTTGTGGATACCCAGGCTCAATTAAGCAGTCAGCTCTCTCAAATGATGTCAAGGATGGACCAGAATTTGAATCTGACCCAGGGTAATATCACTAAACAATTGGATAATTCAAACCGGATTTTTTCTGATATACATACAAAGCTAGGCACACTTGAGACCACTGCGAAAAATATTCAGGATATTGGGAGTAATATTGCAAGTTTACAGAATATTTTACAGGCGCCAAAGCTTAGGGGGAATCTGGGGGAGTATCTTCTTGAGGAACTCTTAAAGCAGATATTTCCTGCTAAGAATTATCAGATGAAGTACAGTTTTAAGAATGGTACCCAAGTGGATGCTATTATTACTCTGGGAGAAGGGATTGTCCCTGTTGATTCCAAGTTTCCCCTTGAAAGCTTTCAGAGGTTTATCAATGCAGAAAGCGATGAAGAGAAGAGGCAGCATAGACGGGAGTTTATTTCGAGTGTGAAAAAACGAATTGATGAAGTTGCAGATAAGTATATAAACCCTGCTGAAAAAACTTTTGACTTTGCTATGATGTATATTCCGGCTGAGAATGTTTTTTACGAGACAATTATTAATGATACCTTTACAAATAAGGACTATGAGCTTTTAAATTACGCAATGTTAAAACATGTAATACCTGTTTCGCCTAACAGCTTCTATGCCTACCTTATGGCAATAGCCTTTGGTCTAAAGGGTTTTAGGATTGAGCAGGAGGCAAAGACCATACGCGGGGAACTCTCTCAGATCCAGGAGAAGTTCGGGAAGTTCTTTACTGATTTTTCTATTGTTGGGAAACATCTTTCCAATGCATTGGGAAAGTATAATGACTCAGAAAAAAGTGCAGAAAGGTTAAATGAGCAGGTAAGCAGGATTACAGGGCAAAATAGGGAGTTGATAGAATAAATATAATCATTTCCCCGTTTTGGTTTTTACCCTTAGATCCAGCTCGACTCTCCAGTCGAAGATTGTGTTCAGCTCCTTTCTCGCTGCCTGACCTATGGCCTTTATCATTTCTCCGCCCCTGCCTACCACGATGCCCTTCTGTGATTCTCTTTCTACAAGGATAAAGGCTCTGACCCAAAGGCGCTGCCTGCCCGTAGCGGAATCGGTGCGAAGTTCAAGGTCTGCACATTCAACACTTATTGAATGCGGCAGCTCTTCCTTTAGACGAACTATCGCCTTCTCTCTTATAATTTCAGAAATCCTGAATGGCATTTCCTGATCCGTATAATACTCTTCAGGGTAGAAAGGTTCACCGGGATCAGCCATTTCGAAAAGGCAGGAAAGGAGCGGCTCGATTCCTTCATTTTTTAGACAGGAGATTTCAAAACAACGAGATGTATTTATATCCGGCAGGTATTGCTCAAGGAAACTCATCGACCTTTTCGTATCTGCTCCAATTGCATCTATTTTATTTATTGCGATAATGGTTCTGTCTTGAAACTCATGAAGTCTTCTTGCAACTTCCTCTTCTTCAAGCCCCGGTGCTCGACTTGCATCTATAACATAAAGTACAAGTTCGGAATCTATAAGAGCTTTATCGGCTACATCCATTAGTTTTTTGTTAGGCTTTTTGTTTGAAGTATGCCGGCCCGGAGTGTCAACAAAGACTAGCTGTCCTGCAGGCCTGGTGAGTATGCCCCTTATAGCGTTTCTTGTTGTTTGGGGTACGGGACTTACAATTGCAACCTTTGCTCCACAGATTAGGTTAACCAGAGTGGACTTCCCGACAGATGGCCTGCCTGCAAGGGCTACAAAAGCAGCTTTTTGCACTATTTATTATCTCCCTTACTTTTTTTATTCAAGATGGATTTTACAGGATGAAAAAACTTTTCAAGTTCTTCCAGATTGTTTTTCACCGCTTTTTCTCCCAGGTTTAGAAATTCTTTCTTTTTATGGAAGGAAAATGGTGTTGCATCATTACTGATATTTATTGTGAGTTCCGCTTTCTGCTCCTGCTCTGCCTGCATAGAACGCAGTGCACATTCAATGCTGCGATAAATTATCTGCGGCCCGCTTCGCAGTTCCCTTGGCATGTCGCGGCTGAATCGATTAACGTTAACCGCAAGTACATGCTTAAAGCCTTCTTTCCTTGCTATTGCTACAGGTATATTATCTACAATCCCTCCATCAACAAGATACATATTATTATGAATTACAGGCTCAAAAAAAAGAGGGAAGGACATTGATGCCCTTATTGCTATTGCAACCTGCCCTTCTTTAAAAATTATCTCATCTCCGCTAAGGAGGTCTACCGCATTACAACGGAAGGGAATTTTGGTTTGGTTAAAATTCTTTCTACGGGTAAGCTTTTCGATAAGCTCCAGCGCCTTCTGCCCCTTATCCATTCCCGGCTTTGTTGCAAAGCTTGCAAGCACCTGCCCTGTCTGAATGATGTGTCCGACAGGTCCGTCAAGCTTAAAAACAAAGCTGTCCATATAATCGCCTATCTGAAACTCTTCCATAATAAAGCGTGCCATTTCTGTAGGAGACATTCCGCAGGCATAGATGCCTCCGACTATTGCACCCATGGAAGTCCCTGCAATCAGAGAGGGCTTTGGAAAACCAAGTGCATCAAGGCCCTTAAGGAAGCCGATATGTGCAATTCCCCTTGCTCCTCCGCCCGAAAGTACAAGTGCCCATTTAAGCTTGCTTTTTGACATTATTCCCCGCTATTATCAACCAAACTTGATAAATCATCCCCTCCCTTAAAACGAAGCACATTTACCATGAAGATATTCAATTTATTTACGATATTTGGAGGCAGGAGATTACCATCCACTTCCACAGAAAGCAGGGGATAGTTCCTCTCTCTTGCCCAAGGTGTAAAGAGCCCCTCGATAACACGGCCTATTAAACATGCGAAGGGAGCAATATTAACAATGCCTGAGTATCCTGCATCCATTGCCGCAGCAGCAGACCCGGATGAAACTGCAATTTCAGAGTTCAGTTCAAGGTTTACAAAATGCTCCCTGCTATACTTCATTATTATACGCATGTCATGGGGGGTATCAGGGATTAATCCTGACGGCTGCAGTATTGAAAGTACCTTTTTTTCGATTGAGTGCTTCCACCACATTTCCAGGTTAAGTTTATGCAGGGTGCGCCGGGGTTTGGAAAAAAGTCTTCTCCCCGGTTTCCTTAAATTGATGAGTTTCTTTAGTTCGTATTCCCTAACAAAGTCAAGGTAATGAATCCACTCTGAGATTCCTGCAACCTTGACCACAATGCCCCTTTCGCTTAACAGTTCTGTCAGTTCCCCGACTGCAAAGTCATCGCGGCGAACGTAGATTTCGCCCACTACCAAGACCTTGGGGCAATCGGCAACCTTTGCTTTAAGAGGGATCTTTTTAAGATCGGCTGCAAGGTGTTCGAGTTCCTTCCAAATATGCTTTGGTCTTTTTTCAACTGTATCCATTAAGCGGAGCCAGGAGTTTTTAAAGTCCGCAATTGCCGCCTTTGGGTTAACAGCAGTTGTTAAGAGGCTGTTCTGAATGTCTTTAAGATAATCAGAAAAAACAAGACCCTTCCACATATCTCTTGCAAACCTTCGTCCAAGTTCTGTATAAGAATTATCGGCTGATAGAATAAATACAACAACATTTTCCAGCCTTAGGTCTTTAAAGAGATTCTCGTAGAAGACATAGTATTGACCTGTTCTGCAGGGGCCTGTTGTAATTGGCACAAAGAGGAGGTAAAGCTCATCCTTTCGGTATTTATCGCTCCAGATAAACTCCAAGGTGCTTCCAAGCACCAGATGACTTGGCACACATTCCTTGCCTGATGCGTGCATGCGGGCTATCTGAACGGTTTTGGCTGTTGCAACAGGAAGGGCTTCTCCGTTGATTCCCTGACTGCGCAGTGCAGCGCCAAGATAACCTGTGGAAATGTCTCCCATATTTGAAAGCAGGACTTTTACACGGTTATTATCGCGTATCCTCACCCTTTCACCTGTTTTATTATTATCAATCCTCAGGCGATCATCGGGTGCTGCCTCTTTCTCATAGACGAACTTCCAGCCGTTATCGTAGCGCTCATTTTCAATTTTATCTTTCTTCGCCTTATAACCATCGATTATATCAAGGAAGGCCTCAACTCTGGTGTCAATTCCTGCATCGGCTGAGTGAGAGTCCAGCTCCAGTACAAGGAAGGGCTTCTGACCCATTATCCACTTAATATAGTGAAGGATGAAGGAATCAGGGGCACATGAAAAATTAGAAATGAAGGCGAGGTAGATATTGTCTTCTTTCTTTATTAAACTCGATGCCTTTACGTCCTGTTGGCCATAATACCAATACATATTCGGGAATATTTCTTCGTCTTCGAATGGAAGTATGTCGAAGGGGATTATTGAATAGCCTCTGGTAGTAAACTTCCTTGGGATACCCATATTTGCTTCGGGAGTAAAGGCATTATAGGGTCTTCCAAAAAGTGCGATGACAGGCCTGTTAGCCTTACGAGCTTCCATAACTGCTTCTTTCCCAAGTTTGGCTGCTGCAGAAAAATACTCGTTCTGTTTTATCATTGCCTTTGTAAATGCGGCTTTTGTTTCATTATCACTTATACCTAGCTTTTCGCTCATTATTTGAAATAGCTCGAGGGCCTTTTCGTCTCCAAACTTAAAACTTACAACAAGGGGCAGCCACTTTTTTTTGTCAATATCGGGGAAAGCTTTTTCCATGTAATATGGAAGAGCCTGTGTTATTGGGCAGAAGTTTGCATGAACATTTTTTTCGTAGCTTGGCATGTCGCGGAAGTGGGGCAGAAGCACAAAATCGGCTCCCTTATCAAGGCAGTCCTGCACCGCTCCGTGGGCAATTTCTGCAGGGAAGCAGTACTCGGACTCGGCCTTTGCAAGACCCTCATCGGCAACTTCACTTGAGAGAAAGGTTTTAATGCCGAGTTCGTGGAAGAACCAGGAGTAAAGCGGGTAAAGAGTGTGGACAGAGAGTGCTCTCGGGATACCGACTGTGAAATTCCTGTGAGTTTCTAGTTCCGGAGCTGCGAATTCTTCAAAAAGAAGCTTTTGTCTTTTTTCAACATAGTCAAAGACCTGCACTTCCTTAATTGCCTTACGGGTATTTGTATACTTATTGCAGCGCCCTCCGAACATGTACTTACTATTATTCACATTTAAAACTTGAATCGGGCAAAGGTTTTCGCAGGACTTACATGTGAAGACGCTCTCGTAGCCGATCTCCCTTTCAAGCAATTCATTTATATCCGGTCTTATTTCGGTTAAGAGGCCTTCGGTATTTTTTCTTTTTGCAAGCAGGCCTACTCCGAAGCAGCCGGTCAGCTCAGGGGAAGGCGGAACAAGTATTTCCTTATTCAGCATCATTGCAAAGGCTAGAGGAACTGCAGGGTTCTTTGCCACACCGCCCTGGAGGAAAATCTTTCCGCCAATGGTACGATTTCCGACAACCCTATTAAGATAATTTGAAACAATGGAGCAGACAATGCCTGCCGTGATATTCTCGCGGCTTGCTCCCTGTTGAACTGCTTTGCGAATATCGCTGTTAATAAATGCCGAACAATGTTCTCCGAACTTTAAAGGTGCATCTGCTGCAAGGGCTATCGGGCCTATCTCTTCGGCACTGTGAATCGAAAGATCTCCTGCTGCACTTTCTTCCATGAAGGAGCCGGTACCTGCAGAGCAGGCTTCGTTCATTGCATAATCTATTGGTACGCCATTTTTTAATAGAACATATTTTGCGTCTTGGCCGCCTATTTCAAAAATTGTTTCCACATCCCGGTCAAAGTATGTTGTTCCAATAGAATGTGCGATAATCTCGTTATAAACTCCGGGTGTTTGCAAAAAGACTCCGAGTATCTCCCTGCTTGAACCGGTTGTTGCAATAAGACGTATATCGACTTCCTTTGAGCCTGTATCCGCAATTACCTTTTCTCTGATTTTTTCAAGACATCCCTTAAGAGCTTTGACGGGGTCACCATGGGTTCTTCCGTAATGGCTTGCTGCGATTTCGTCGGTTTCCATGTCAATGAGGCAGGCCTTGGTTGTTGTGGAGCCGCCATCAACGCCAAGTATATATCTGCGTCCCGGTATCACCTTGCTCTCTCGTCTTTCAAAAGTCCGCACCTTGTCTTTCTTGCCAATTAGTGCGTCCATTGTGTCAAAGCGTATCTCGTTGGTTTTAAAGAGCTTTTCCAATACAGGTAGGGGGGACCCGGAGGCTTGGGCAAGAACTGCAGCTCCAAGGGCTTCGAAAACATGAGCTGTCTCCGGGATTATGAAATCAATTTTGGGTGCCTTCTCCCTTATAAATCTAATGATATGGCGGTTAAGGGTGATACCCCCTGTAAGCACAACCCTGCCTGCTGTAACTCTTGCTCGTTTTAGAAAGTCGATGACCTTTACTGCCATAACATCCGAAAGAGAAAGTACTATATCGTCTTTTGTGGCCTCTCTCTTATTCAATTTATGGGTACAGTCGCTTTTCATGAATACAGAGCAGCGGGTTGAAAGGGGATATACCTTTGCACATTCAGGGACATTTTCTATGTCTTCCAGAACCATGTTCATGCGGGCGAGCTGTTGCTTTAGAAATTCTCCGGTGCCGGAGGCACATTTATTCCCTGAAAAATTGTTGATAATTTTACCGTTTTCAAGAGAATAGACTATTAAGTCCTCTCCACCCATGCTTACTACTGCATCCGCATTGAGACTAAGGGCCCTTAGGGCTGCTTCGACACAGAGGGGCTCCAAGGTGCCTGCTGCGTCAAACATGAAACGGCCCTCGTTTCCTGTTATAAGGGTCGGGAGACCAGTGAAGGCAACGCCGGTCTCTGCCTGTGCCGTTGCATCTTCGAAAAGTTTCTTTGCGGCAGCTTGGAAATCCCCCTCGTGGGGTAGTGCGCCGTTCCAAAGAGGCGTGTTTCCTTCTGCCAGAACCATTTTTAACGTAGTTGAACCAATATTAATGCCTAAGGACTTCATATTCCTGTCCATTTTACCTTAGACACCCTTCATTATGGAAGTAGTTAACGGACTCTGTTTTTGTAATTTTGCCTGAATGTATGAAATATTTCCTTCATTTTTTGAACTTCCTCTTCTTCAGGGGGTTTTTCACCGTAACGAGTTTTTATATAAAATGAGCGAAAAAGTGCGGAATCATCCGCATTTTCGAATCTTACCCTTGAAATTAGCTCATAATCGGCACTTGTTAAATACGGTTCCTTTTCGATCCCGTTTTTTCTGCATAGTTCAAGGAATTTTCGGTAAATTTCCCTGATCTGATTCGATGAAAAAAGCCTGCGCTTACCCTGTTTTCGCCCCGGAGCAATAGAGAAACTCCTCTCAGGTGCTTCTTTCCGCCCTGATGAGGCTGCCGTATTGTTTAAAAGCCATTTGAAAAGCCGGTAAATTAGGTAAATGGCTAAGGCAAATAATAGCAGATAGAAAATGGACCTGACAACTTCATAACCTGTACCCCCGGGGTCCGGGTAATATGCCTCTTCGGGGCCGTCAAAGGCTTCAAACTCCTGAGTATTTGCATCCGCCGACTCGATTCTTCCTGAAACCCGTTCAATAAGGTTGAACAGGGGTCTTAGGATAAAGATAATTACCGTGATAAGGGCCATTAATAATGGGGCAATGACATTAAAATAAAAGGTTCGTAAAAGGAAACCAATGAAACCAAAGAAGGCCCTGTTTCCTAAAAGAGCTCCAAGCAGCACAATTCCAAGAACTTGCATTAGGTTGATAATTCTAAAGTGGGTAGTGGCTCTTGTATCTTTATCGTGCCGCAGTGTATTCATAAGAAGAGCCGAGCTTATAAGAAAGATTAGAGCGAAGGGCAGGGAAGCTGCTTCAAGATGGACCCTGCCGCCGACGGCTATCATCAAAACTAAGAATAGACTTAAAACCTTAAAGAAAGTGTAAAAAACTTCGTTATAAATAAAATCTGATTTTAATTTCTCGATATTTCGTATGCAAAGACCGAGATACACTCCTGCCGGCAGGAGCAGTAAAAAATTTGCAAGACTTAACGGGATTACAATGAAGCATGCGGGTAATAAAACCAATGGGATAAAACGAATATATCCTTTTTCTGAAATTGCACCTGAGATAAAGGAGCAGAGTGCGAAGACAGGTAAAGTTTGTAATGCAGGCTGTCCTCCGCTAAGAGAAGAGAAGAAATTTGCAAAGGTGAAGTAAAAGCAAAGGTCACTTATTATTCTTAAAGTGAAAATTAGGTTCAACTTAGAATCTCCTCTGCCTTAATTATTAAGACCCTGCCTGCATTCTCCTTGGGTAAAAATGCCGTAATATCTTCATTCATTGTGGGGCTTATGATGATAAGTGATCTTGCTCCGCCCGGCCCGAGTCGTTTTATTGTTGCGGCGAACGGCTCTCTTATATTATACGAAGCACGACCGAGTCCTTCCATAATTGTGAAGAAATGCTTTCTGCCAAGTCCCTCCGGGATATATGACCAATTTCCGAAAACTCCCTGGGTTGTGGCATTTGTGTAAAAATCGTATTGGATCCTCCTCTCTTCAAGGTTCTTGCAAACTGTATGAGTTATGCTATAACAGGTTTCTATAATGGTTTCCTTTTCTTCTTCTATATAATCAGATTCCACGTTTAATATAACCGTAACAGCAGGTTCCATAGTAAAATCATGGTTTTTAACCATTATTTGGCCCATCCTTGCGCTTTGTGTCCAGGAAATGGCCTTCATCGGCTCCCTGCCGGAATACTCCCTGAACCCTGCGGTAAGTACCGGATCTTCAATAATAAATCGCCTGACAGAAATATCACCTAAAAAACCGCCAACCACTTCATTGACATTAACTGTATCAATTTCCTTTGGGTATACGACAATCTCGTTGAAGACGCCATAGCTATGCCTGTCTGCATTTAAGCCAAGAAAGTCCCCCCCGCTTAGGTATGCATGTGTAAACAGGTAACGGCCTCTCTTTGAAATTGATGCCTCCAGGTTGCGCTGCCGTCCCGAGCGGGGAGTCATAAATGTTGTATAGGAAAATTTAAACTCACTTGTATACTTGTTCGCAACTTCAAGGGGGTGATTGTGAAGTGTAAGCGAAGCGGGGATGCTTCCTTCGACTTTAAGGAAGGGTATGAATTTTAAGCGCGGGTTAATCAGACTTGTGATAATATCGAATTTTTCGTTAGGGGCTGCAAGTAAAACAGACGGGCCGTAATCAAATTCAACACCGTCAAGGGCCTTGTCAAGAAACCATTTTTCGGCAAGCAATACCAAGACCAATAGGGCTATGATGAAAATCAGCATTAACTAAACATCCTCAAGGGGAACTTCAGCTTTATTAATTATTCTGTTAAGGATTTCAGTATAGTTCGCGGTCTTTGTGGTGGAGCCCATGCTTAGGCGGTGGGTGAGTATATGGGGTGCAACAAAGCGCACGTCTTCGGGGATTACATAGTCCCTGCCGTTCATTGCTGCGCAGGCCTGACTTGCTTTATAAAGGGCGATAGCCCCGCGAGTGGATACTCCTGCTATAAACTTGCTCTCCTTTCGGGTAGCTTCGATTATGTCCATGATATAATCGGAGACATCTTCACTTACAAGGGTTTCGATATATTTTGCTCTGATATAGGCTGTTTCTTCATTGGTCACTGTTTGTTTTAATGATTCAACAATGTCCAGGGTTGACGGCCTTGAAATAACGCTAAGTTCCTGCTCTCTGTTCATGTATCCGAGAGAGAGCCGCATGAAGAAGCGGTCTGTTTGCGCTTCCGGGAGGGGAAAGGTGCCGTAGGATTCCAGCGGATTCTGGGTGGCCATGACCATGAAGGGCTCGTCAAGAATCGTGGTCTTTCCGTCGACTGTAATCTGGCGCTCCTCCATGGCCTCAAGAAGGCTTGACTGGGTTCGCGGTGTGGCCCTGTTAATTTCGTCTGCAAGCACTATGTTCGTGAAGAGGGGCCCCGGCCTGAACTGAAAGTCGCCGACTTTCTGATTGTAGAAATTTATGCCGGTAAGGTCCGAGGGGAGCAGGTCGGGTGTGAACTGAATCCTCTTGAAATCTCCTCCTATGGTCTTAGCAAAGGAGCGAAGAAGCATGGTCTTTCCTGTTCCGGGAATGTCCTCTATAAGAACATGACCCCTGCAAACAAAGCAAATTAATACAAGGAAGATGGAATCATCCTTTCCTATTATGACCTTAGAGCAGTTTTCGATAACACTATGCTTGTATGCAGTAAAACGACCGATATCCATCTTCTTCTCCGATAATTTGATTTTTTGTATTATATACGATTTATTGTTAGGATTACCATATCTATCCGGATAAGAGCTATACACATTTTAAGGATTTGGGGGTATAATATATTCATGGAACCTGCGGCCTTGGGTCGTTTGCATATTTAATCTATAGGAGAAAATCATGAAGAAATGGATTTGTTCAGTTTGCGGTTATGTTCATACAGGCGATGCTCCTCCCGAGTTTTGCCCCCAGTGTAAGGTACCTGCTTCAAAGTTTAGCGAGCAAAAAGCAGGTGCCTCTTTTGCTGCCGAGCATGTAGTGGGAGTTGCAAAGGGTGTTGATGCAGATATTATTAAGGATCTTCAGGCCCATTTTAACGGTGAATGCACCGAAGTTGGTATGTACCTTGCAATGTCAAGGGTTGCATTCCGCGAGGGGTATCCCGAAATTGGCCTTTACTGGGAAAAGGCAGCTTTTGAAGAAGCCGAGCATGCGGCAAAGTTTGCAGAGCTCCTTGGCGAAGTTGTCACAGACAGCACCAAGAAAAACCTTGAGATGAGGGTTGAAGCCGAGCACGGAGCCTGTGCAGGCAAGATGGATATTGCAAAGCGTGCCAAGGAGAAGAACCTGGATGCAATTCACGATACAGTCCATGAAATGGCAAGGGACGAAGCACGTCACTGCTCTGCTTTCAAGGGGCTGCTGGAAAGGTATTTCAAATAATTTTTAGAACAAGCGCCCGGGTTTCCCGGGCGTTTTTTTTAGAACTCTGTGCCTGTCGGCCATCCACTTACAATTCCAAGTACATCCCAGAATAGGCGATCCATGTCCGAAACGAACTGCCTTCTAAGCGTGTCCACAGGTCTAAAATTTGTCATTATCACCCAGTTGAAGCCGTTGGATGCGCGAACCATAATCGTAGATACTCCTGAAAGGGCACCTGTATGCCACCAATTATCACGCTGATTAACAGACCAACCAAGTGCATAAAAATCACTCACGGAAGACGGTGCAGTCATTGTGCGGATTGTTTCGTATTCAAGCAGATCAGGAACGTGAGGGAAGGCATCGACATGGACGAGTAATCTAAGAAACTCTAAAGGGTTTGCCACCCATCCGCCATAGGAATCCATGTGAGCAGGAATAGATGAGTACGGGTTCTCCCATTGGCTTGGGATATACTCGGGCTCATCGGGGACCGGCCCGTCGCTCCCTATCCTCATTCCGTAAATGCCTATGGGTGCTAAAATATGCTCTCTTACATAATCCTCGTAGGGCATATCCGTTATTTTTTCGATGATCCTTCCAAGTACAAAATAGCCGAAATTGGAATAATTATAGAATGTACCCGGCTCGTGCAAAATTGTAAAGTTCTGCAAAACCCTGGTCATTAGGTCGCTTCCCGACAGAGTATTATGTATGAAGACCGGATCATTCGGTGTATTGCCCCAGCCGCCTGAGCTATGCTCAAGGAGATGTCTTACAGTCACATCGGTGTCGGCTCTGTTTGATCGAATTGGTGTACCGTATTCATTGTTGAAAATGCCGCCTTCTCCAAAAACATAGTCATCAAGAGAGAGCCTATTCTCTTCTACCAGCTTCATTATTGCGATTGCCGTTACAGGTTTTGAAAGGGATGCGATTCTCATTCGATGCTCGTCAGTGAGCTTTATTTTTTGGTCGCTGTCCGCAAAGCCTATTGCTCCCGAGTACACAAGCCGCTCGTTATACGAAACCGCCATGGATACTCCGCCGGGATTGCTGTACTTTTCGGAAAAAGCTATTAAGTGTTCTTCTATGACTCGCACATGCTCGGGTACAGGCTCTGATGCTCTTGTACATGCAGAAAAAACAAAAGTTAAAAATAAACATAGGCAGATTAATGGAAAAGCTTTTTTCATGAATTATTCTCCATGGGAATTTTTTTATTGTTTTTGGTATTGTTCAAACTCTGCCTGCGAGCAGTATACAAAATGCCCTGCTTCCACTTCCCTCATTTGCGGCTGCTCAGAGTTATAATCGTGGGATGCCTTTGGATCATAGCTTATTCTGGTTCTGTATTTTTCTGTTAAGGGGTTCGGCTGCGGAATCGCCGAAAGCAGGGAGCGCGTATATGGATGTATCGGATTCCTGTAAAGATCGTCACTTCTTGCAATTTCTACAAGTTTTCCGTAATACATTACACCAATCCTGTCGGAGAAGTATTTTACTACAGAAAGATCGTGTGCAATAAACATGATTGTCAGGCCAAGGTCACTCTTTAAGTCGTTTAATAGATTTATTATTTGGGCCTGAATCGATACATCAAGGGCTGAAACAGGTTCATCTGCGATAACTATATTCGGATTAAGTATTATAGCGCGCGCTATACCAATGCGCTGCCTTTGTCCCCCTGAGAATTCGTGGGGGTATCTTGTTGCATGTTCTTCGGTTAAGCCGACCTTGTCGAGCATCTCGTAAATTTTTTTCTGATTCTCTTCCCTGTTTTTCTCACCGCGTGCAATTAAGCCCTCAGCTATAATTTCCTCTATGGTCATGCGGGGATTTAATGTATCTATCGGGTCCTGGAAAACCATTGCCATATTACGGGTAATATAACCTCTTAAGCTATTAGTCATCTTCCCTGAAATATCCTCGCCCTTTAGTTTGAACTTGCCCCCTGTCGGGTTATAAATGCGAATTAAGGTCCTGCCGATTGTGGTTTTACCGCAGCCGCTTTCCCCGACAAGACCAAAGGTTTCAGATTCGTAAATATTAAAGCTTACTCCGTCAACAGCTTTTACGACATTTTTACTTTTTCCAATACCGGAAGTGAAATACATTTTTAGGTTATCGACTTCAAGGAGAGCTTGTTTTTCTTGCATTTGCATGGGCCTCCTTCATTCTTTGTATCCTTTGTGAATATATTTCAGGCATTTGAACTTTCGGTGCATGTGGGTGTAAAAGCCAGGTCGCTGCATAATGTGTTTCGCTTAACTTAAAGAAGGGCGGCTCTTCTTCAAAATCTATCTTCATAGCATTTGAGTTTCTTGTCGAGAATGCATCACCGGGAGGGGGGTAGATCATATTTGGAGGAGTTCCCGGAATTGAAAGAAGTCTTTTCTTTGTTTCAAGGTCCGGCATTGAAGAGAGCAGGGCCCAGGTATAGGGATGAGCAGGTTCAAGGAAAATTTCGTTGCAGGTCCCTGTTTCTACGATTTTACCTGCGTACATTACATTTACCCTGTCTGCCATGTTTGCAACAACTCCAAGATCGTGGGTAATAAAAATAATCGACAAGTTTCTGGATGTCTTTATATTGTTAATCAGTTCAAGGATTCGGGCTTGTACGGTAACATCAAGTGCAGTAGTCGGCTCATCGCAGATAAGAATCTCGGGGTCAGAGGCGATGGCGATTGCTATAACTATCCTCTGCCTCATTCCGCCCGAAAACTGGAAGGGGTACTGATAAAAGCGCCGAATCGGATCCTGTATGCCCACAGCCTCCATAAGCTCTAAGGCCTTCTCTTTTGCATCGGAAGCGTTCATTTTTTGGCTAAGGCGCAGGACTTCTGTAATCTGCTTACCTATCCTCATTATTGGATTTAGAGCCGACATGGGGTCCTGAAAGATTAAACCGATTCTTTTTCCGCGGATTTTATGGAAATCGTCTTCACGGATTTTTGTTAAATCCATTCCGCCGTAAAGGATTTCACCGCCATCGATAATCGCATTACCTGCAAGAATTCCCATTATTGCCTTTACCGTAACAGATTTGCCTGAGCCCGATTCACCTACTATGGCAACTGTTTCACCCTTCTTTAGGTCAAAACTGATACCCCTTACTGCACGTACTAGGCCGCCATAAGTGCGGAAAGATACTGCCAGATCATTTGCTTCAAGTATTATATCGGACATGCTATATCTCCCCGCGCCTTGTGGGGTCAAGGGCTTCACGCAGACCGTTTGCAAAAAGGTTAAACGAAATCATCAATATGGAAATCAAGACTGCAGGGAAGAGAACCTGATGGGGGAGTGTGAGCAAAGTCCTCTGGCCGTCTGCAAGCATAACCCCGATTGATGTGTCGGGCGGCCTTAGGCCGAGTCCAAGATAGGACAGAAAGGCTTCGCCGAACATTACGCCGGGAACCATTATCATTGCGCGTGTTACAATGGGGCCTATTCCGTTCGGAAGAATATGGCGGAAAATAAGCTTGCGATCTTTTACACCGAGGGTTCTTGCTGCAAGTACATATTCACGGTTCTTATATCTGAAAAATTGTGCCCTTATTGTCCAGGCGGTGCCAATCCAGCCTGTTAGAATAAATGCAAGTATTAAAGTCATGACACTTATGCCAAAGAACATGATTATCATTATCATTACAATTAAGGATGGGATCGATTCAAGGAGCTCTGCGAACCTCATCATGACCATGTCGGATGCACCGCCATAATAGCCTGCAATTGATCCGTAAAGGAGTCCTATCGAGACATTTATGGCCGTTGCCAGAAATGCCATTAATAGCGAAGTTCTTGCGCTCCTCCAGAGCCTTGTCCAAATATCCCTTCCAAGGAAGTCGGTGCCAAACCAATGATACCTGTCGGGGACTCCCCTCATGATATAATCATTAACAATCACATCTACCATATCAACATTCATAATTACACGGTGATTGCTAACGCTGATAATACTGCCTGGGGGGAAAATTTCAGGGTTATCAAGGTTTGCAAGTCTTCTGTTTGGAAGGCTTAAACTGCCGTTGGCAATACCAAGACGCTCAAGGCCCGGTATACGCGGCGGCATATTTATAAGGGCCACATTCTGCATGTTATACTCGTATTCGTTCATCCATGGGCCGATAATTGCCATTATTATGATGACAGATATATTAAAAAAGGCGATAACAGATGCCTTATTCCTGACGAATCTGTTTAAAGAGTCCTTCCAGAAACCAATTGGCTCTGTTTTAAACCTTTCGTCTTTAATGTCTCCCATTTGAACAAATTCAAATTTTTCTTTGCTCTTTTCGGGGTAATTTTCTTTGGTAAAGTATTTTTTCATTGCTTTTTACCCCCAATGCGGATACGCGGGTCAACAACACCGTAAAGTAAATCAATTAATAATACTGTAAGTAAGCTTATCGAAGTAAAAAGAATTATCAGCGCAATAGTCAATGGATGATCATTTGTGTTTACCGAAGCTATGAAAATTCGTCCGACACCTGAAATCGAAAATATCTGCTCGATAACAAGGGCGCCAAAGAAAATCCCAATAAACTGCCAAACAAAAATGCCAAGGACAGGAATCGTAGAGTTCCTGAAAGCATGGCGGACAGTGGCCTGGAATTTATTAAGGCCCTTTGTCCTTGCAAGCAGCATGAACTCGGAGTTAAGGGTGTCAATAAGCTCTGCCCTCAGGTTTCTTGCGATTACTGCTATTGGGCCGAGTGCCAGAGCTATTACGGGCAGGATCATCGAGTGGATCTTCTGCCAGCCTGTTGCCAACGGCTCAAAAAGAATTGGGAATATGCCAAGGCGGAAGGCAATAAAATACTGTAAGAGCAGGGCAAAAATAAAGCTTGGTATTGAAATACCGAGGACTATCATAACAGATATGACATGGTCTGCAATTCTATTTCTTTTAAGTGCTGCCAGAATTCCAAGCCCGATCCCGAAGGGGAGTGAGAGGAACATTGACATAAAGTTTAACTGCATGGTAACACCCATCCTTCTTCCGACTACCTGGAAAACAGGTGTTCCAATATCAAACTTTAAAGAGACACCAAAGTCCTGCCTTAAAATTATCCCTTCCAGAAAATACAGGTACTGTATGGGAATTGGTCTGTCCAGATGATACCTTGCTTCAAGCATCTGTCTTACGGCAAGAGGCATCAGGGGATCGTCAAAAACATTGCCCGGCATGAATCTTAGGGCAATAAAACATACTGTGGTTATAATAAACATGGTTATTAAGAACCCGAGTAATCTTTGAAGTATGTACTTTACCATTTAACAGCCCCGGGGAAAACCTTGGGGTTGCCCCCAAGGTTTAAGTAAAATTAATTACCAGTAAACATCTGCCCAGAATGTTCCCCAGCCAATACCTATAGCATCAAACTCATCGACAGGAAGCCACATTCTTTCGCTTATAAGGAATTTGGCCTCGATTTGAATTGTCGGTATTACTATAACATTCTCGTAAGCATACCTGTCCATTACAAGCGCCATCTCCACAAGTCTGTCCTGGCTAAGGCGGTATTCTTCTGAGCGTGCCCTTCTCCAGGCATCGTCGATGGTCGGGTGGAAATGCGGGGCATTAAGAGAATCGTATTCGCTCTGATAGAAGAGGAACATGATCGTGGGGTTGTTTGTAACTTCACCGTATAACCAACCGGCCCAGCCAAGCTCGTAAGCATTCGGGTTTGTCTGGAATGCCTTCATTGCATCCATGTGCATCTGATAGGGCTGGGTGATAAGTTCCATGGAGAATCTGTTACGGCCAAAGAGTTCAGCCCATGCAAATTGCAAATACTCTGCCTGGAGCATCCAGACCGTGGCAGTTTCGGAAACATGCATGGTCAAGTGAATGGAGTCAAGACCATGCCTTGCCATTGCGCTGTTAAAGAGGCGTACAGCACGATCAGGGTCATAACCGTAGTTTGCAGGGAAGTATGCCTGTCTCTGCGGCAGATCTCTAAACAGAATGCCTTCGGCCGGATATGCGCCTGCAATTTCTGTAAGGACCATCGGCCAGGGCCTGTGGGTTGATAGATCGCCCAGAGTTTGTCTGTCAGTAGCATAGAATAGGGCCTGCCTGAACTCAAGATCGTTTAATATCGGTTTTTCCGTATTCCAGGTATTTATTTCGATATTTGTTGTCTCTGATGACATGGTTCTTCTTACCCTCGGGTCTTCAGCATAGAGAGGATAGGTGATGTTTGTAAGGCCTATATAGTCAAGCTCCCCTGCTTCAAAGAGCTGCATCCTTGTATTGGCATCGGGAACCATCCTTACATTTACCTGATCGAGTTTGATTAAATTCTGATCGGCAAGAACCCAATTATCGTTTCTTGAGAATACGCGCTGAGAATCTTTTACCCAATGTGAAATATAAAAGGGCCCTGAGCTTATTACGCTGTCAAGGTCTGTGCCGTAGGTTGTGGCAGTCCTGTCAGCGTTCATGAAGCGCTCGTAAAGACCTTCATGAACCGGCTGCGCTCCTCTTGTTTGGAAGTGTCTCATGACATCGCGCTGAGAATGGCGCATTGTCGCTTCGATCTGGATGGTATAGTCATCGATCTTTCTGATTCCGACATCTTCCCACCTTACAGGGGCGTTGCCCGGCCTGTTCTGGAAGTAGTACTCTTGGGCACCTCTTATCGTTATAAGATAATCGTAGAGCATCCAGGCTGTCACATTACCCATATTCGGATCCAGCATCATTCTATAGGAGTACATAAAGGTGTCTGCATTTATTGGTGTGCCGTCTATCCACTGAGCATTGCGCCTAATCGGGATATTCCAGATTAGACCGCTTGTGCCAACCGGCTGCGGGAAATCTGCGGCGAGTTCCGGAACGTCATGACTGCCTGATCTGTCTGCAAGAGGCACCCTTCTATAAAGTGCGCCTGTCATCCACCAGACAACATCACCTTCGAAAGCGGCAAGCGACATGTGCGGGCTTATGTTTGAAACATCGCCGCCGTCTGCATACCTATATACCTTAGGTGGTTGCTCCACTTGCTGCTCCTGCTGTCTTCCGCAGCCGGTAAAAACCGTGGCAGCGACAAGCAGCAATGATAGTAAGATAATTACCTTCCTCATAAAATCCTCCAAAAAAACTTTAATTGATCCTAGAGGTAAATGGTATCCCTACTATAAGCTGCTGTCAAGGCAGACCGGCGCCCCAGACGCCGGCGCCTTTTAAAACCCGAAAACTGAAAAATTAACTAACCCTAGAGCGAAAGCAATTACGGCAAGAATTGCAAAGTGCGCAGGATAAAAGGTATAAAAGAGGAATTTCGCACGTCTGCCGCGCTCGCCGTTATATGCCCATAAAAGCGGAATAATGAGCAGGGCCCCAATTGAGAAGATCGGATATTGGCTCATCAGGACTTCCAGTTGGGCCAATCTTCCTGCTGTACCTAATATTGCATCCATTTCCTCCATCCCCATTCCCATAACTGCCCGTGTAGCTAAATTGGATACAAGCATCATTATAAACCAGCTTATAAGAGGGATGGTTCTTCTTCTCTTTTCGTTCTTGATTACATGGTATAAAAAGATCATCAAGGGGCCGAATAGGGCTCCTTCGATAGTTACCATGGAAACAAGCAGTATTGCTATAAAGGTAATGACAAAAAGGGCTCTTTTATTCCCTTGAACATACAGTTTTTCGTATAAGGCAAGACAAATTAGGCCCACCAATATGGAAAAGATTATATTGAGAGTGTAAATTCCCATTGCCAATGTATACGGAAGTTGAGCAATCAAACCGAATACCAAGAGCCGCAGCATATATCTCTTTATATTGGATGTACGCCTGAATCCCTCTGTAACGAAGAAAGCCATAATTGGAAAGGTGATCCCGCGTAAAATGTATAACGGAATATGCACCCAAACAGGGAATATCTCCCATAAGATCATGACAGTGTGGTGGATACCCATGGAAATTATTGCAATAAGTTTTAAAGTGAAGGCATCCAAAGACAATTTTTTCATAAAATCTCCTATCTTAAATTATTTGTACTCTATCTTTTTTATTATATCAAGAATGTCTTTTCATTTTAGTCCTAATTTGCTATATTCACATCATTATGTTGCCTTTAATAATAGAACTATTACAATCTCAACCAACCGGACAGGAAATTTGCGTGCGTGGTTGGGTAAGAACAAAGCGGGAAATGAAGAATCTGGTCTTCGTAGAAGTGAATGACGGCTCCTGTTTTAATAATATTCAGTGTACCTTCGACACAGGGGCAGGGCTGAACCCCGATACCGAAGCGGCCTTGGCCGAGTTAAGCACCGGTGCTGCCGTGGAAATAAAGGCAAAACTCATTTCATCTCCTGCTTCGGGGCAGGCGGTGGAGGCTGCGGCAACCGCCCTTACAATACTCGGCCCATCACCTGTAGAGACCTATCCCCTGCAGAAGAAGCGCCATACCCTGGAATTCCTGCGCGAAATTACCCACCTGAGGCCAAGGACAAATACCTTCGGTGCAGTGGCAAGGGTGCGAAACCGTCTTGCCTTTGCTATCCACGAGTTCTTCCAAAGCCGGCATTTCAAATATATTCACACCCCGATTATCACTTCGAGTGATGGGGAAGGGGCAGGGGCAATGTTTCAGGTGACCACCCTGGACCTAGCTGCCCTTGCAAAGTCGGGTAAGGAAGTGGATTATTCCAAGGACTTCTTCGGGAAGTGGACAGGTCTTGCTGTAACAGGCCAGCTCGAAGTCGAGGCCTTTGCACAGGCCCTTACGAGGGTCTATACCTTTGGGCCGACTTTCAGGGCGGAGAACTCGCATACAACAAGGCATCTTGCCGAGTTCTGGATGATAGAGCCTGAAGTTGCATTCTTCCGCCTTGAAGACAATATGGCTCTTGCAGAGGAATTTTTAAAGTATATTATTGGGGCAGTTTTAAAGGATTGTACCGAAGATCTTGCCTTTTTCAACGAGCATTACGAGAAAGGAATTATCGACACCCTTGAGCTTGTTGCATCCGCGAAGTTTGCACATATTACTTATACAGATGCCATCAAGGAAATGGAAAAATCAGGCGAGAACTTCGAGTTTAAACCTTATTGGGGCTGTGATATTCAAACCGAGCATGAGCGCTTCCTTGCCGAAAAACTCACAAAGGGGCCGATAATCGTCACGGATTATCCGAAGGAAATTAAAGCCTTCTATATGAAGCAAAATGATGATAATAAAACCGTGCGGGCTATGGATGTATGTGTCCCCCGTCTTGGGGAGATTATTGGCGGCTCCGAGCGTGAAGATAATTTTGAGAGGCTTGAAGGTCGTATAAAGGAGTTAAATCTGAATATTGACGATTATTCATGGTATCTTGATCTTAGGCGCTATGGAACTGTTCCGCATTCCGGGTTTGGCTTGGGCTTTGATCGTCTGATGCAGTATATTACAGGCATGGTTAATATTCGGGATGTTGTTCCCTTCCCGCGCACTCAGGGAAAAGCTTAATTTCTAAAGCCATAGGGCCGGCTCTGCAGGTATAAGGTTCCCGCAGTTATTACAGTAGATGTCTGTTACCATGTATAGAATACTTCCGTCAATGATGTTTTGATGATTGCATTCTGTGCAATCGTTGGTTTTTATTTCATGAAGCCGGTTGCTTGAGATAGTAATGGTATTAACAGTATTTATCAGATCTCTATAGTTTATGTAAGTATTTTCGGGATCATTCGGGTCGAGGATATGTATTAATCCAAGATGCATATTATACCCTGTAAATAATACACTCTCTGATTGCGTATTCAATATTGCAGGTATCTGGTTTTGCTCAAGGTATATGAGCAGATCTCTTAAATATCTAAACGTGACGGTACTTACATATAAATCAATATTTTCCCGGTTTTGCTCGCTTTCAAAATAGTAAGTATCAATCATTTGTAAAAGAGCCGGAGTACTTCCTCCATTTGCACTTATTAAGTTAATAGAGCTAAGATTTGTACTCCTTGCAGGGATGAAATCGCGAACATCTATCCTGTCTACACGCAGCATTGCCCTTAAAATAGGGGGAATACTGACAGCCACCATGCCTATAAACAGTATAGAGATAAATACTGCCATGAAAATTTCGAGCTTTTGCCTGTTAAAATAAATCGCCCTTGCTATTAGAATGTTTAATCTGTATTTGAGTCTTTTTATCACCTTTCCTGCTCTCCACCGGTTATCTGAAAGCTCCAAAAACCCATCCAAGGAAGAGAAGAGCTCCAATAAAAATAAGGAAGTACGGAGCGTAAACTAAAACTGCTGCTAAAAACATTGCAGGAAGGTCTCCCTTCTCCAAATCCAGCTCTTCCTCAGCCCTGTTCTTTTTCCTTGAGAATATCTTTTTCAAGAACATTATATCTAACCCAACTTATGATGACAAGCTACAAAATGCCCCGGTACTGCCTCAATTAGATCAGGCGTCAATTCCTTGCAAATGTCAGTAACATAGGGGCAACGGGTATGGAATTTGCATCCGGTCGGAGGTCGAATCGGGCTTGGTATATCGCCTTCCAGAATCACCTCTTCCCTCGACTGGTCGGGGTCCGTTGTCGGTATGGCCTTAAGCAGAGCTTCGGTGTACGGGTGGCGGGGCTGACGGAACATATCCTCTGTTCTTGCAAGCTCAACTATATTGCCAAGATACATAACCCCAATACGATCACAGATATACTTTATTACGGACATATCATGGGAAATGAAGAGATATGTAAGCTTGTCTTTTTCTTTCAGGTCTGAAAGCAGGTTCAAAATCTGTGACTGTATGGATACGTCCAAGGCCGACACCGGCTCATCGCAGACAACGAACTTGGGATAAACTGCAAGAGAGCGGGCTATTCCGATTCGTTGGCGCTGTCCGCCCGAAAATTGGTGGGGATACCTGTGTATCATATAGTCTGCCAAGCCGCAGTTCTTCATGACCTTCTTTATATGGTCAAACATATTCTCGTTAGTTTTTGTGAAAAAGTTCTGAGCTAAAAGGCCTTCTCCTATAATCTGCCCGACAGTCATTCTCGGATTTAAAGAGGAATACGGATCTTGAAAAATAATTTGCATTTCCTTGCGTAAGGCTCGAATCTCTTTATACCTTAGCCGTGCAAGGTCTATGCCGCCATCCCTGAACGCTTCCAGAGTTTTAAAGTTAGGATCACCTTGCATACTATTGCGAAGCTTCTCGATTTCTCCGTATTTTTGCTTTATCACCTGATCTTTTTCGGCTATTTGAACTTCGAGGTCTGCAATTGCAGCTTCATATTTTCCTCTGTTGTTAGTATTTGTAAGTTTTAACCTGTTCTTATCTACCCTTGCGTTTAATTTATTTCTCTCCCTTACAACTTTCTCGTATTCCGAATATGCCATCTGCACAGCTTCGACATCTTTAGAAAGCATTAACCCGCCTAAAACTTGTGCAATGGCAAGGAACTCATCTTCGGTGAGCTTTTTTGCCTGAGCGTAATTTTCCATGGTGCTGAATAATTGCTTGTCTGTTTTATCGGATTGCTTTTTTATTGCTTCCAAGGTTACAGACAGTGCTTCTGTTTTTTCGTTCTGTCTTACGAGTTCATTCAGCAATGCAGGGAGCCTTGCAACAGTCTTACCAAGGTAAACCGGAGCAACTGAGTCAAGTGAGCGTCCGAAGTATATGGTCTTGCCGTAAGTCTGCTGGTATAGCTGCAGAATGGTACGCCCGAATGTAGACTTACCGCAGCCGCTCTCACCTACAAGGCCCAATGTTTCGCCCTCGTAAATATCCATCGATATGCCATCGTTTGCACGGACAAAAAGGTTCTTCTTCCCCTTAACAGGGAAATATTGTTTCAGATTCCTTACCCTTAGTAAAACATTTTTCTCATCCGTTTGAGGAGCCGAATAATCTATAGAGTCTGCAATCTTTAATGCGGTTTTTGTAAGTTGATTATAGTCCACTTGCTTCCTCCTTGGTTCTTTCTGCCTTGGATGGATAAAAACATCTTATTGTATGGTTAGGCGCAACTTCCTTTAGCTCAGGGTGATTTGTCTTGCAATTACTGTCTGCATACTTGCATCTTGGGGCAAATCTGCATCCGGCCGGAAGGGCAAGGGGGTGGGGAACGCTTCCCGGAATGGCATCAAGGCGTACACCTGCAGGAGTATCAAGCCTTGGTATTGAGTACATAAGTCCCTCCGTATAAGGATGAGACATTGAGTCGGCAGAAAAGATTGTGCGCTTTGGTGCCATTTCCACTACTTCGCCGCAGTACATTACAGCCACATCATCAGCCATTTGATTTATTACTGCAAGATCGTGGGTGATAAAAAGGATGGATGTTCCCTTTTCCTTCTTTAGATCGTTCATTAGACGTAGTATCTGTGCCTGTATTGTAACATCAAGAGCAGTTGTCGGCTCATCGGCAATTAAGATGCTTGGTTTACAGGCAAGGGCCATTGCGATCATTACCCTCTGGCGCATTCCGCCTGAGAGCTGGAAGGGATACTGCTTTGCAACCGTTTCAGGATTGGGTATCTGTACATCTGACAGGATTTCTACAACCTTTGCATTAGCCTCAAGTTTGGTCATTCCCTGATGTATAATAAAGCTCTCTCCTATCTGCCGCTCTACGGTAAAAACAGGATTTAAGCTTGTCATCGGCTCCTGAAAGATAAAGGAAATCTTATTGCCTCTGATTTTATAGAGCTCTTCCAGAGGGGTCTTTACAAGGTCCTTCCCCTCGAAAAGGATTTCCCCCGAATGGATATAACCGTTTCCGTCCAGAATCCTCAAGACGCTCATTGCGGAAACTGACTTTCCGCTTCCGCTTTCTCCGACTATACCGAGGGTGCGGCCGGCATCAATTGAGTATGAAACACCGTCTACACCCCTGACTGTACCACGTTTGGTGGTAAAATATGTATGTACGTTTTTCAGCTCAAGCAAGGGCATTTTTCACCTACCTGTCGTTTGATTTCGGGTCAATTGCATCGCGTAGGGCATCGCCTATCATACTTATGCTAATAACCGCAAAGCTTAAGGTTAAAGCAGGAAATACCCAGCGCCACCAGTGAAAACGTATGTCGGTGGAGCGTAAGCCCTGCAGCATATTGCCCCAAGAGGGCCTTGGCTCGTTGATTCCGAAGCCGAGGAACGAAAGGGATGCTTCGAAGAGCATGATGACTGCAAGGCTGAGGAGTATTTGTACCAGAATTACGGGGAGTATATTTGGGAGTATATGTTTGAAAATTATTACTCTTTCTTTTACACCCATTGCCTTTGCTGCCGTTACAAAGTCCTTCTCCCTTTCTACAAGTATGTTTGCCCTTGTTAAACGTGCAAGGAAGGACCAGCTAAGGCATCCCCATATCAACATTATAAGGATTAAGCGCATATGTTCTTCCAAACTATGTCCTATTGCATAGGACAGAACTATGGCAAGGGGTAGAAATGGAATGGCATTTACAATTTCTGCAAAACGCATTAAAACCAGGTCTACCTTGCCAAGGAAGTATCCTGAAATGCCTCCAATAATAATTCCGATAAAGCTTGCAATAATTACGCCGATTGCCCCAATTGTTAGCGATATTTTACCGCCTTCAAGGGTACGGCGGAAAACATTACGCCCGTAATGATCCGTTCCCATTAAATAACCGGTTAAGCCCCAGGTATGTACATTTCCTTCCGAATCAATTGCATAATTCTGATAATACCCTGAGTGAACAGATATTATATTCGAAAGATTTGGCGTATTTGTCTGCCTATAATTATTTCGTCCCCAGGAGACTACTGAGCCGTCATCAAGGGATGCAGAAAAATGCCAGGCCCCTGCCGAAATCGATCTTACCCTGCCCTGGATCTCCTGTGGTATATTATCAACCCCATGATCTCCAACCCCCCAGGTGACCACTGTGCCGTCTGTCAGCAGGGCCAAGCCGTCCCTGTTAGTTGCAGCCACATCCACAACACGCCCCTGTATCTGACGAGGTATGTCTGTAATAATTTGGATACTTCTATTGGAAAGGGCATATAGGTTCCTATCATAAGAAATAACAAAGGCAGTTGCATCCATCAGCAAGACCCTCTGTACTTGCCCTTCGAATAATTCAGGCCTTACATCTACAAAGTTTCTATTACCCCATACATGTATTTCACCTGTATTATCCACCGCAATAGAAATTTGGTTTCCTGCTTCTATGTAGACTATATTGGCTCTCTGCACTTCAGGGGGAACAGGGGCGAGCCTCAGCCTATCATTACCCCAGGTAAAGACATTCCCCCTATCATTTAATGCAAGGATGTGATCAAGTCCCACAGAGAGCATTGTGATATTGCCCATATTTTCGGGAATGCTTAAGAGCCTTTCGTTTGTGGGATTCCCCCAGATATACACATTATTGTTTAAATCAACCCCTGCGCCAAAGGAGTTCCCTACATCAATTATTTTTGCATTATTCCTTAATTCTCTCGGGACCTTCATTAGGCCAAGGCCCGGGCGTATATGCTGTTGAGAGGAGTCGGCGAAGTTTACATCAAGGGGATAAAATATGGGAAGAATGAAGCAAAGTGAAAAAATCAGAATGAAAATTATCATGCCTGTTAAAGCAGTTTTCTTCCCAAGGAAGTTTTTTAAAGCAGTTCGTCCCGGACTTTGTATCAGTTCTTCCTCAATAATAGAGTTGGTTTCTTCCATAATCTCGTTTTTATCGGACATTTTAACCTCCCCTTAATTAAACTTTGCTCTTGGGTCAACAAAAGTATAGGCAATATCCATAAGAAGGTTTGCCAGAAGTGCTAATGTCACATAGAAGAGGAGCATGGTAAAGGTGACACTGAAATCTCTATTACGCAGACCGTCCAACATAATCGATCCCATGCCGGGCCAGGAGAAGACACTTTCTGTAATCATGGAACCACTGAAAAGACCGACCGTCCATCCTATTGTTATATTTACAAGGGGAATTAAAGAGTTGCGGAAGGCATGGGAGTAAATAACAACCTTCTCCCTTACACCCTTAGCTCTGGCTGTGCGTACATAGTCCTGCCGCATTGCTTCTATCATACCGCTGCGTACATAGCGGGTAATGGATGCGAGGCTTGAGAAAACCAGGGTCATAACAGGTAAAACCATATACCTCCCCTGATCCATAAACCTTGCAAAACCTGTTCCCTGGAATCCTACTGTACCTGCACCCGATATTGGCAAGACCCCTAAGAGCACTCCAAAAACCAAGATGAAGAGAATACCCCAAATAAAGGTTGGCACACTAACCCCCACGATAGTCCCTACCTGGACGGCACTGTCAACAGTACTGCCCTTCCTGACCGCCGTAAAAATACCCAGGGGTATTGTGATAAGAAAGACAAAGAACATCACAAAGACACTGAGTTTAATGGTATTTGCCATAGCAGGTCTGACCAAATCTATTACTGCTATGTGATACGTTATTGAGCGGCCAAAATCGAAAGTGAGTACATTTCGCATCCAGATTAAGTATTGGATGGGCACTGCGCGATCCAATGCCAATTCGATGCGGGCCAGCTCAATGGCCTCATGCCACTCTGCAGGGGACATGCCCGGCTGGATTGCTCCAACCTGCATCATGGCTCGGTCGCCCGGGACCATTTGGTAAACTGCAAATATGATTATTGAGACGACGAAGAAAACGAAGACCAGGTACACCAATCTTTTAAGCAAGTGCTTTAACATGGATGGCTCCTATGGCCAATGGCCTAAAGGCCATTGGATAAAAGAGACAGGGCCTTAGGAAAGGCCCTGTTTGTTAAATTATTCCGGAAGTTTTATCTTAAATTTGCCCAAAGGATTGACTGCCGCCAAGCGCTAAAGGGAGTAGGGTTATAGTTTGCTAAATTTGCAGGGTGGAAGTCAAAGTACTCATCTGAGTAGAGGGGTAATTGCGGGAGAACAGCATTCCAATGAACCTGGAAGTCAAGCCAGCGCCTATCCCATTCGGCAGTGTCGCCGGGAGGAACAGTTCTTAATGCAACTGCAAGCCCGTGAAGTACAGGATCGTTCATATAGGTTGTGTTCGATGTTCCAAGGTATGCATCATCCGGGTTAAAGGTGTCCCATGGTGCAAAAAG
The DNA here is from genome assembly GCA_009777995.1 of Treponema sp. GTDB lineage: Bacteria > Spirochaetota > Spirochaetia > Treponematales > Breznakiellaceae > WRKT01. The sequence continues at coordinate 95,068 of WRKT01000006.1, forward strand.
AGGTGTGGCCCAGGAAGTAGCAAGGTTGAACATGCTATACTCTGTAACCCTTGCGGCCATTTCCCTCTGTAGAGTTGGGAAGTCCCCTGAGGTTTGATTGATAATAATGCCTACTCTGGCAGCTTCAGGTACGATAAGGGCGGCAATAAGGTCTGCTACCCTATTATCTACTGTTGCAAACCAGTTAATAATCAATGGTTCAAGTGCTCCTTGAGCATTTCTTCTATGCCTTGGGAGTCCTGAGCCGACAACATAGGGTCCGCCATCTGCATTTAAGGTCCAGCCGTCACCAACAAGGAGCTCTGTGGCTCTTGCAGGGTTAAAATGGTATTGGATTATTCGGTTATACAGGGTTCGGCTATTCCTCTGATACTCTTGGAATGCTAAACCGTACATACCGTGACCGACTGCACCGTAGCCGAAGGTAAACTGACGTGCAAATTCTTCACGATCTGCGATAAATGCAATTGCCTGGCGTACAGGCTGTCTTGATGTTGGGCTAAAATCGTGGCGGAAATGTATGTGACCATAACCTGCCCTTAGATATGTGGCATAAGAAACGCCGCTATTTGCAACCTCTGAAATGTCTAGAAGAGGATCAACATTCTGACCGCCTATACCTGCAAGGAAGTTCACCTGATCTGTGGCAAACATGTCTACCTGTACGGGCTGCGGAGTATGCTGAACGGTAATTCGTTGAATTTGAGGTTTATGTCCGTCGTAAAGAGCTTTGAAGTTTGGATTTAAATCCAGCACAGCAGAGCTTGTGATGGTATCGAAGTTGGTAACCACATAGGGCCCTGAGAATACGGTGGGTTGCCACCTCTGGCCGGTCTGCGGATCGTCTACCGAGCGGCGAATAAGGTCAATATTATAGTTATCGCTCAATCGTGCTCCCTGAGGAGTATCAATTACGGTTACTCCGGGCATCCAGACATGAATCGGATAGGGCCAAACATCAATATAGGTCATCTCAAAGAAGTAGGGGAAGTTCGGATTCCCTGAAGCATCTGTTGCCGCAATGGTAATGCTGAATGTATAGTTATCATACATTCGCAGTCCCCTAAAATGCCTTGGAGCTGTATCTCCTGCTGCCCTTACGGCCGAAAATTCAGGATGACCAAGTATCCTGTTTCCGCCTGTGGCGGCCGCTCCCAGCTCCCTCCATTCCGGAGAGTTATGCATCAGGGTAGAGCCTATAAAGTCGGCGGCTGTAATTGGGTTGCCGTCAGACCAGCGCAGGTCTCTGTGCAATTCGATCCTATAGGTTCTCGACCCGTCAGGGTTGTTTGTAATTGTATGGTTCGACACTACCTGCGGGTTAATGATCCACTGTTCATCTCTTGTGAATGCAATGGGACTCATATGCCCTCTGGTAAGGTTAATAATGTCGTTATTTACCGCATTATTACCTGCGGGCCAACCCGTATGGAGCCAGTTCACCATCTGTGTAGTGCTCCCGAAATTGATCTGAGTCGCGCCTCCCTGAACAGCGTCTGCTTGTTGAGCACCTCTGTCCCCCGGGCAACTTGTAAAAAGTACCAAAAGAATGATCGATAGCACAATGGCTATTATCCCACCTGTTCTCTTCATTTCTTTATTCCTCCTGTTGGGGCTGTGATTATATAGCTCCCCATACTGTTAGCTATTAATTGTCCTCTTACTGTATAGGAAATGTCAAGTAAAATTTCGTAGCTATGCCATTCTGATTTACTAATTCCCCCATAAATGCTACATTACTTCCATATTATTTTAAAAGGACACTCGAGTTTACCGGATTATGTATAAAGTTCTTATGATCTTAGGGCTCCTTCTCCTCCCCGGCCCTGCCCGGGCTCAGATTGAAAGTCAGGCAGGCCGCTGGGAGATTCCAACCATTGTCTCAAGGGCAGCTGTTGTGATGGATGCAGAGACAGGTACAGTTATTTATTCCAAGAACCCCGACATGGAAATCCCCCCTGCTTCTCTTACAAAGTTAATGACCATGCATCTTGGCTTTAAGGAAATCTATGAGGGCAGGGCCTCCCTCGATGAAATGATAGAGCCCACAAGCGAAAGCTGGGCTGTAAATCAGCTCCCCCTTTCCTCTCTTATGCATCTCGGCCCTGCACAGAAACTAAGCCTTAGAGAACTATTTCTGGGTCTTTCGATTTTCTCAGGTAACGATGCATCTGCCGCAGTGGCTCTGCGTTTTGCACCTACAGTGGAAGATTTTGTCGAAATGATGAATGTCGAATCAAGGGCCCTCGGACTTAGCAGGACTCGTTTTGCAGATGCCTCGGGATATTCTGAGCATAATATGACAACCGCAAGGGAATTCGCAGAATTTACCCGAATATATCTTAGAGAGCACCCTCAAAGCCTTGCAGAATTCCACTCCATAAGTGAGTTTACCTATCCGAAGTTTGAAAATTGGCTCGGGCCATTCGATGAAAACTCGATAATCCGAACACAGCGCAACCGTAATACCCTTGTCGGCAGGGTGGAAGGGGTTGACGGCCTTAAAACCGGCTCAATACCTGCCGCAGGATTCAATATTGCCCTTACGGCAGAGCGACTCGGGACCCGTTTTATTGCAATTATACTCGGTGCCCCGGCAGGCTGGGGGGGTGACAGGATTCGGGATTTAGACGGAGAAAGGCTTTTAGACTGGGCCTTCGATAATTATCATACAATTCGGCTCAGACTTGATGCTCCGGGGCCCGTCCGTGTATGGAAGGGGAGCAGATCTTCTATAAGCACTGCCTGGGGTGCACCTCTGGAATTTACCGCCTTGCTTGAAAGGGGTGCCGGTCTTAGCTGGCATATTGAAACCGAAAGAACTATTATTGCGCCTCTCCCTGCGGGAAGCCGCGTCGGAAACCTGCTTATTTACGATAGTTTGGGTGAATTGCGGCGAATCCCCCTAATAACAACTGCTGAAGTACAGAGGGGAAATTTCTTCAAGCGTTTTATTGATTCAATCAGGCTGTTCTTTAGATAGGAATTCGTTTAGTTCAATTTCAAACTTGAGTAGTTCATCATCCATTTCTTTAATACGCCGAACAGAATAGCTGATCTGCTTTTCCCATAGGCGCTCACAGGCAGCGTCAAGCATATCATCAAAAGAAGATTCTTCAGGTAAGACTTTATGTTCCAAGAAGATCCTCCTTAAAGTTATTATTCTACAATTATATGCACAGCTGTATTAGCGTTCTGATCATCGACATAATCGAAGGCTCTTATAAAAGTCACCACTGCGATAAATGCAATGAGAATTAAAACTACTTTTCGCATCTGTACTCCATTCTATCTCTGCGGACTTAAAAAATCAAGAGGGTTTACCGCCCTTCCATTTCTGAACACTGCAAAGTGGAGATGCGGGCCTGTGCTGTAACCGGTATTGCCCACAGTTCCTATCTGTACGCCCTGCCTGACCTGATCTCCGGTTCTTACCCCGATTGTTTGTAAATGGGCATACATGGTTTGGAAACCCCCTGAATGGGTAAGTATTATGAAGTTTCCGTAGGTTCTGTCGTATCCCGTGGCAGATACCCTTCCATCCATTGCAGATATTATAGAGGTTCCCATCGGTGCTGAAAGATCAATTGCCGCATGGTGCCTGCGTACTCCCGTAAAGGGGTCATTACGCCAGCCAAAGGGAGAGCTTAGGCGTGAACCCCTGACCGGATATAGAAATAATTCTCCAAGGGCAAGGCGAAGATCGTCTCTGTTCATCCTTGCGCCCGGGATAAAAAGGTTGGTGCCTGCTCTAATCACATCGCTCTGAAGATCGTTTGCATCAAGGATGGCCTCAAAAGGCACTCCCATGCTTTGAGATATGCTTGAAAGGGTATCTCCCTCTCTTACTGTATACGGAATGCCGTCCATATTTGGGATTCGTAAAACCTCCCCCTCCCTTAATGTTCGTGCATTTGTTATTCCATTTGATGAAATGATAGCATCCATTGAGACTGCAAACTTCTGAGCTATACCCGAAACCGTATCTCCCCTTAAAACAGTATAATTTTCCCAAGCGAATGTTTCGGTTAGATCAAGAGGTATTGAGTCGGTTAATAACTCTTCAGACCTCTCATTGGAGGCCGAATTTGGAATATTTTCGTTATTTATTCCCACATATCGCGCAAGGTTTAACTGACTGTTCTGCTCAAGTTCAGGGCTGACAACCTGCCTGCCTATCCAGTCAAAGCCCCCGTCATGTGAATTAATTATAAGAAATAATCCCATCACCATAAAAAGTGCTGTTGCGGCCGGAACTGTAAATGATGGTAACTTAGTTTTCTTTTCTTTCGGACGCTGTGCCTTTTTTACCTGTTCTCTGTGAGTCTTTGCAGGCTCCTGTTTTATTTTTTCTACGAATCTATTGTTTTGATTATTAGCAGATATCACGCCCAGAGGCCTAAATGCAGCCTTAGTTTTACCCTTTCTCGAAAAAATACGTGATATTTCTACTTTTACTCTCTTAGAGGACGGTTTTTGATCAGAGCTTACCTTTCTGCGTTTCTTGACTTGTTGCTTTTCCAGTAAACTATTCATATTATATTGGTTTATCGACATAAACGATATAAATTATTATACTTATGTCGTATGAGAAGAACCGCGGCTCCCGGTCAGAAAACCGTAGGGAGAGTCATTATTGGGGCTTTTGCAGTAGCCATTTTCATTAAATTTTTTCTCCTGGATTTTATGGTTGCCGATGGTCATTCCATGGCACCTGCAATTAAGCCCGGAACCATACTTTTCGTAAGCAGGTTATTCTATGGGGTAAGGCTGCCCTGGTCGGGTAATTATATTTTACAGTGGAGATCTGTTCAGGAGGGGGATGTGGTTGTTTTTTATACACCACATGGAGATATTGCCGTTAAACGCTGTATGGAGATTCTTCCCGGCGGGACGTTTATTGCAATTGGTGATAATAGTATTCAGTCCTACGATTCCCGTAATTATGGACCTATCCCAAGAAACAATATTATTGGCAGGGTTTTACGAGTCAGATGAGTGAAGAAGGAAACCGGCTGGCCGGTAAAAATCGCTTTTTAATTTTCGCTGTCGTAATTTCATTAGCAGCTCTTGGTCTTATTTTACGTTTCGGATATCTAATGCTCTTCCCAAGGCAGCTCCCAAGGCAGGTCGGTACTGAGAGGCTTGCAGGAAGAGGCCCCATCCTCGATCGAAACGGGAGGCTTCTTGCACTTGAAACCAGGCTTGGCAATGTAACCCTTTGGCGCCCCGATATTACCGACATTGACGAGCTTAGCAGACTCCTTGCCCCCCTGCTTGAGCAGACACCCACAGAAATGACGAGCAGAATTAACGGCTCACAGAGTGATTTCCTCTATTTAAGCAGGCAGGTCAGTGATCCGGTAATCAGGATGATAGAAGCGGGTATCAGAGACGGTCGTTTCAGGGGAGTTAATATTGAGCCTGTTATCGGAAGAATATATCCTGAACGAAATCTTGCTTCTCAGGTGATAGGTTTCATTGGAGATGAAGGTACGGGTCTTGCAGGTATGGAATTTGCCTTTGACCGTGAACTAAGGGGAGAGCAAGGAAGTCAGGGCAGGGGCAGTCAAATTTTCCTTACGATCGATGTAAATATTCAATATATATTGGAAAGCATTGCAACACGGGTAATGAATGAAACCGGGGCAGAGTCAATTATCTTTATGGCGATGGACCCCAGGACCGGAGATATTCTGGGAAGCGTTTCTCTCCCCGGTTATGATCCAAACACAGTGCGTCTTTCAAACGAATTCTCGCGGATGGACCGGCCTGCAATCCTTGCCTTTGAGCCCGGCTCCACATTCAAGGTTTTTTCGCTTGCGGCAATGCATGATGCAGGGATAATTAATCCGAATACCACATTTTTCTGTCCCGGTTATTATGAAAGGGTCACCCCAAGGGGCGAGCGGATTATTATCAATTGTCTTGGCAGCCATGGTCAAGTAAATGCAAGAGATGTTATTGTTTTTTCTTGCAATGCAGGTGCCGCTTATGCTGCCGATCAGATTAGCTCAGATTTATTTTATGAGTATCTTAGGAGTTTTGGCTTCGGCTCGAGGACAGGTGCGGGGAATCCCGGTGAAACTGCAGGTTTAGTTCGCACAACAGATCGCTGGTCAGACAGATCAAGGCCCACAATTGCAATGGGGCAGGAAATTGCAGTATCAGGTTTACAGATGCTTCAGGCAATAAGCGCAATTGCAAATGATGGGATTTTGGTTCCTCCAAGGATTATCGACAGGATCGTTTCCCCTGACGGCAGGATTCAAAGGGACTTTGAATCAGGTCAGGCACGCAGGATTCTTTCTGTGGATGCAGCAAGGGCAATGCGGGATTATATGATCGATGCAACCTCGAATGTGGGAACAGGCTGGCGGGCCTTTGTTGAGGACCTTCCCCTGGGAATTAAGACAGGCACTGCTCAGATGATAGACCCCCGAAGCGGGGCTTACTCTAATACCGATTTTATTGCAAGTGCCATAGCTCTGCTGCCTGCCGATAACCCCTCTTTAGCGCTTTATCTTGCAGTATTTAAGCCTCAGGGTGAAATTTACGGCGGCAGAATTGCAGCCCCGCCAATAAGGGAAGCCGCAGAGGCTCTTGTAAACTATCTTGGAATTCCAAGGGGCAGAAATCCCCTGCTCGTGCATCCGGGAGCAGTATCAATACCAATACTTCCATATCCTGCCGTAAATGAGGTAGTCCCTGACTTTACCGGTGTTGCAAAGCGGCTTCTCCTGCCCCTCCTTTTAAGGGATGATCTGCGTTTTCATGTGATTGGAGACGGCTGGGTTGTTCGCCAGAGCCCGCCGCCCGGAACCCGGCTTCTGCCCGATACTCTAATTGTTCTGGAACTTGAATAGAAATTCTAAAAACCGGTAAAAAAGTTTTCTATAATACTGTTTGCAGCTTCGATTTGAGCAATAGTCGGAGTGGGGAAGGGTATAATATCATCAAGAATATCTTGAAATTGGGAAGCAAATAAATCCCTGTCTATTGTGAGTAAAATTATGAACTCCCATGTCTCGAGTTCTTCGTTATTATCCTCATCGGGGATATATCTGCGGCGTATCCAGAAGTCATCGGCTTTAGTTGCTCCTATCCAGGGAGCATCTGAGGCTGCCTTAATCAAAGCCTCATAAAATGAGCCGTACTCATGGTCGGGATGGCCTGCTTCAGAGCTGAAACGTCTTTCTATACGAGCGGCTGCAAGGCGGGGAAAATCCAGCTCAGGTGAAAATCCTTCCATCCATAGATTTAGGGGGTTTAAATGAACCCCCTCATTACGGCCAATAAATACATAGCGGTTATTGAAAGGCGGGAGTTCCTCAATATCCTGTAAGCCCGAATCAAGCCATAGATCAACCCATGCGGGTATGCTTCCCCCTACGGCCCTGTTTTTATGGTCAATTATTGTGTATGGCCTTCTAATTTCATCGGGATTGGTCACCGTGGGAAGGCCCAAGATATTTCTCTCAGGTCCGCTTTGGCAGGAGGAGAAAACCGTTATTACCAATGCGGCAAAGAAAAAAATCTTCTTCATTTTTACTGCCGGGTTTTTATCGCCGGGAGTTTAGTGGCATCTACCTCTCTGCGGTTTGGCATCTCTGCTCCAAGACGAGAGCAAACTACAGCAGCCGCCTTATTTGCGTAAAGTATGGCATCGTATAGTTCTTTCTCGCTCAAGTTCACAAGGGCAGAACGTGACATTTTCTTCTTTATATGTAATCTGCAGAGGAAGGCCCCATGGAAGGCATCGCCTGCCCCAATGGTGTCCATCACCTGTACTTTAATGCCCGGAACATTAACTTTTGTAATATTTCCGTCATTTTTTCTTAAAAGAGCCATTGCTCCCTTTGGGCCAAGTGTGCAAATTGCAAGTCTTGGGCCCATTGTAAGTATTTTTGCAAGAGCTTTTTCCGGATCAAGGTCAGGATAGATGTATTCATAATCCCTGATTGACATTTTAATGATGGTGGAAGCGGCTATCATCTTATTTAGACGCTCAATATAGGCATCCTTATCCTTAATCATGAAGGGGCGAATATTGGGATCAAAGGAAATTACAGGCGCATTGTCCATTTTATCTGCACCCTTCCTGCTTCCTTCCCTAAGAATTAGCGTTTCAATCGTGGTGGCGATTGGCTCTGCTGCCATTGATATGGAACCAAAAAGTATGCAACTCGTTTCTGCCGGCAATGATTCGGGTAAATGCTCCTGTTTTAATCCGGGGCCTGCACAGTTTTCCATGTAGAAGGTGTACTCAGGCTCCTTTGCCTTTAATTGCTTGACAAAGGCCAGGGGTGAGTTTTGCTCTGAGCGGACTATTAGTTCATCTCCGACACGGCTTGCCCGAAGCCTTTTTACGAGAATTTCTCCAAAATAATCGGTTGAGAAACACCCTAAAAATTTTACTGCCACTCCAAGTTTCGATATGGCAATCGCGGTATTATATGGACTTCCCCCCGGCACCGGCGTAAAAACATCGCCTGATCCGGGTATTTGCGTCCGGATCATGTCTATCAATGCTTCTCCGCAGCATATGATCATGAGCAGCTCCTCTTATTAACATTAGTTTAACATAAAAAAGAAATTTAAGTAACACCACTAATGGAGATTAACTGCCAATGTCCTTAATTTTTTGAATTTCGTCACGAATTGTGGCCGCCTGCTCGAATTCCAGCTTTTTTGCATGCTCAAGCATCTCGTTTTCCAGGGCAGCAATGAGTCTTTTACGGTCTTTAGGCACAAGAATATTGTGGGTCTTTTTTAAGATATCTATGGTGGCGGCCGCGCTATCCCTTTCTTCAACAGCTCTGCGCTCAAGAATGTCCATAATGGCCTTTTTTACCGTTGTCGGGGTTATGCCGTTCTTTTTATTATACTCCATCTGGGCCTTACGGCGGCGCTCGGTCTCGGCAATGGCATCCCGCATAGCATCACTCATCCTGTCGGCATACATTATCACCTTGCCTGCGGCGTTCCTTGCGGCCCTCCCGATGATCTGCACAAGGCTTGTAAGCGACCTTAGAAAGCCGATTTTATCGGCATCGAGTATTGCGATAAAGGAAACTTCGGGCAGATCGATGCCTTCCCTAAGCAGGTTTATACCGACAAGGACGTCAAAGTCACCGCTTCGAAGCTGTGTCAGGATTTCTACCCTTTCAATCGTTTCGACTTCACTGTGAATATAGCGCACCTTTAGGCCAAGACCCGAAAGATAGTCGCTGAGGTCTTCGGCCATTTTTTTTGTAAGGGTAAGGATGAGTGATCTCTCGCCTGCTTCGATACGCTTGCGAACTTCACTGTAAATATCCTCCATCTGGCCTTCGCTTGGCCGAACTTCAATTTCCGGGTCAAGTAGGCCCGTGGGTCTTATGAGCTGCTGCACCACCCTGCTCGACTGCTGCTTCTCTGCGGAGCCCGGAGTTGCAGACACATAAATCGTCTTATCAAGGCGCGCTTCAAACTCGTCAAAGCGCAGGGGTCTATTATCGAGGGCGCAGGGGAGGCGGAAGCCGTAGTCCACAAGAGCAGTCTTACGGGATCGGTCACCTGCGTACATTGCCCCGATCTGGGGAAGGGTAACATGACTCTCGTCTATAAAAGTAAGATGTCTTTGGGGCAGGTAACTTATCATGGTATCCGGGGTTTGCCCCGGTTTTCTACCCGCTAAGGGTGCAGAATAATTTTCGATTCCGGGGCAATAGCCCATTTCGCTAAGCATTTCTATATCGTATTCCACCCTTGTCTTAAGCCGCTCTGCTTCGGGTATCTTCCCTGCATTAATAAAGTATGCATAGCGCTCTGCAAGTTCATCTTTTATTTTTCCGAGGGCACTTTGAATCATCTCTGCGGGCATTACGAACTGCTTTGCGGGGTAGATCATGGCCCTGTCAAGTTCTTCAACAACTTCCCCCGAAACAGGGTGGAAACGGCGTATCCTCTCGACCTTATCCCAGTCCATGTCTATCCTATAGGCCTCTTCCAGATAAGCGGGGAATATCTCGAGGGTGTCTCCCCTGCGGCGAAAGCGGCCCCTCTCAAGTACCGCATCGTTCCGCTCGTACTGCAATTCGACAAAGCGCCGGATTAGGGCATCCACGTCGATGCTGTCCCCCCTTGAAAAAGAGGCTGTCATCTTTTTATAGACTTCAGGTGTTGCCAAACCGTAGATGCAGGACACGGTAGCGACGATTATGACATCGTCCCTTTCCATGAGGCTTCGAGTCGCAGAGAGCCGCATCCTCTCGATTTCGTCGTTAATCGAAGCGTCTTTTTCAATGTATAAGTCGCGGGCTGCCACATAGGCTTCCGGCTGATAGTAGTCGTAATAGGAAACAAAGTATTCGACTGCATTGTGCGGGAAAAAGCCCTTGAACTCGCGGAAGAGCTGGGCCGAAAGGGTCTTATTATGGCTGATTACCAGGGTGGGCATTTGCACAGCCTCGATGATCTTCGCCATGGTAAAGGTCTTACCCGACCCTGTAACACCTTGGAGAACCTGGAACTTATCACCCTTATTTATGCCGGCCGCCAGGGCAGCGATGGCCTCCCCCTGATCCCCTGCAGGCTTAAATGGAGATACAACTTCAAACTTTCGCATGTACGTTGACTTTATCTTTTGCTTTGTATAAAGTAAAGCCCATCCTAATCGAAGAGAGGTAGGTTTGTGGCCCGTGGGTCTGTAAGGGTGTTAAGCTTCTAGCAATCACCCGGTAATACGCATTTTTCTCGCAAATTACAGATTCCAATACAGGAGAACCTACTTGAACCATATCATTTACACAAAAAATCTTTGCAAAGAATATAGGCGCTTTGAAAAAGAACCGGGCTTAAAGGGAAGTATAAAGAGCCTCTTTAACAGGAAGTATGTCACAAAAACCGCTGTTTCCGGCTTTGATTTGTCGATAGATCGCGGTGAATTTGTCGGCCTTATCGGCCCGAACGGCGCAGGGAAAACCACTCTTATAAAAATGCTCACGGGGATAATTGCACCCGGAGCAGGAGAAATTTCTGTCTTAGGCTACTATCCGAATAAGCTCGAAAACGCATTTAAAAAACAGTATGCCGTTGTGATGGGGCAGAAGAGTCAGCTTATTTATGATATGACAGCGGCAGATACATTTTTACTTTTCAAGGAAATGTACGAGATCCCGGAAGAGACTTATCAGCGAAATTTGGCGAAATTTGCCGAGCTGTTTAATGCAAAAGAATATCTGCACATGCAGGTAAGAACCCTTTCCCTTGGGGAGCGCATGAAGATGGAACTGATAACAGCTCTGCTTCATGACCCGAAAGTGCTTTTTCTTGATGAACCGACAATCGGGCTCGATGCACCTTCAAGGAGGCAGATTCGTTCATTTCTTAAGGAAGTTAATGCTATAAGCGGCACTACTATTTTGCTTACCTCACATTATATGGAGGATGTCAGAAGTCTTTGCCCTCGCTGTGTTGTTATTAATTCCGGCAGGAAGGTCTATGACGGCGATACAGAGGCCCTGCTTTCATCTTCGGGTATTCAATATGAGTAAATTAAACTATAGAAAATATCTTGAAGTATTTCGCCTTAGTTTTAAGATGCAGATAGTTTGGCGCTTTGATGTTGCAATGACAATGCTTGCAACAATCGGCAGAATCCTTGCTGCTTGGATTTTATGGACTGCTATTTTTTCAGGGACTGAGTATATTCGAGGTTTTGATTATAGGGCAATGCTCTCTTACTATATAATCAGCTCATTTTTATGCTCGCTTGATTTTTCGAATCAGGTAAGTGATGAAGTCTCACATCTTATTAGAGACGGCGGGTTTTCCAAGCACATGGTTACTCCAATGAACCCCTTTTCCTTTTTTAGTTTTATGATAGCAGGAGAGTCGGCATTTCATTTCGGCTTTGGTTTGGTTTCAGCTCTTCTATGCAGTTGGCTTTTCGGTATTAAGATGATTTTTCCAAGTGATATTCTTTCTATAATAATTGCATTAATAATGATACCCTTGGGCCTCTTTTTCATGATCTGCCTTCATTATTTTTTGGGGATTCTCTCTTTTAAGTTTTTAAGTGTTAGAGCTATTACATTTGTTACAAATAATTTTGTGCAATTCCTGACAGGTACTCTTATTCCTCTTACGCTTCTGCCCGATGCAATGTATGGGGTAATGAGGATTTTCCCGTTTTATTATGTAACTTACTTCCCTGCCATGCTGCTGATAGGAAGAGGATCTGATCATGCGATAAACGGGCTTATAATTCTTGGCTGCTGGACCCTAGCCTTCTTTGTCCTTTGTCATGTAGCGTATAACTCTCTCAGGCTAAAATATGAGGGGGTTGGGATATGATGAAAGCATTGTCAAAAAACTTAAACTTTATCCTGCTCTTAATTAAGTTCAAGTTCAGCCGTATGATGATGTTCCGCTCGGATTTCTTCCTTGCCTTCTTTGCAGACGGGGCCCTTTTTATTGTTCAGCTCCTTACCTTTGAAGCAATTTACCTGCACCTTGACTCAATCGGCGGATGGACAAGGGGACAGATGATTATTTTTGTTGGTACCTTTTCGCTGATCAATGCCCTTAATATGGTAATTTACTTTTTTGGCATTGTTGACCTTCCCGATAAAATAAGGCGCGGCGATCTTGATAAATATCTGACAAAGCCGGGGAGCCCGCTGCTTCGCCTTACATTTGAGAACTTCAATGTGGGTTCCATCCCCCTAATAATTTTCAGCATATTGATAATTGCCTATGGCGTTCGAGTTGCAGGAGTGGAGGTTTCTATTTTCCTTGGAATCGGCTATACATTCTTTGTTCTGCTTATGACTCTCCTATGGTATGACATGGAATTGATTTTGCGCTGCATAACCTTTTTTGTACTTTCGGCAGGAGGGATAATGCACATAGAGAGTCAGTTGATTGATTTTAACTTTAAGGTTCCGGGCATTCTTTATAAAGGTGTTTTTAGAATGATCTTTTACTTCATCCTGCCCTATGGTATAATGTCCACTGTCCCGACCCAACTTATTTCGGGCAGTATCTCTCCGGGCGGCCTTATTGTGTCAGCTCTGACAGTAATTGCCTTTACAACTTTTGCTCTGTGGTTCTGGAAACTCGGGCTGCGCCATTATAAAAGTGCGAGCAGTTAGGATTTTATAGGAGGCATTTATGAAGAAGGCATTGCGAAACACATTGGTTTATAAACATTCAAGCGAGAATGTGGGGCAGATAACAGTATCCCCGGGTGAAATTTTTGAAGTAGAAACAGAGCTTTGCTCAGGCGACTGGCTTACAAGCATTGACTGCGTTTATTCCCATGAAAAGGCAAAGAGCGGAAATCCTTGTGTGGTTATCGCTGTTGACGGGGCAAAGCCCGGCGATTCAATCCGTGTCCACTTTCACGAGATAATCCCCGGTAACCTCGGTTATACCGGCTTTTTAAACAGGGAGCACCCGCTTGCAAACAAAATTATAGACCAAGACTGGGGCAATTGCATGAAGGTCGTGCGCATAGAAGACGGATTTGTCCACTTCTCCCCGTCAATAAAACTCCCTGCCAAACCAATGATAGGCACCCTTGGCACTGCGCCCAAGGGCGATGCCATTCAAAATATCTCGGGCGGCAGACATGGCGGGAACATGGACGTACAGGAAGTCTGTGCAGGAGCAATTGTAACATTGCCTGTTGAAGTAGACGGCGCATTGCTGCACGTAGGGGATGCCCATGCCATTCAGGGCGACGGTGAAATTAACAGCGCAGGCGGCATTGAGTGCAGGGCACTCGTTAAAATGCACGTTGAAATCGTCCCGCGCCCTGCGAATAACGGCTGTGTTCGCCTTGAAAACTCCGAGGAACTTTGCACCATAGCCTGCGAGGGCGATCTGGAAGAATGTTGCGTGGCTGCAACAAGGGAGCTGTTACACTGGATCTGTCAGGATTACGGAATGGACCAAAAAGAGGCCTACCTGCTTCTCGGACAGGTGATGACCCTGCGCATCCCCCAGTTGGTTAACCCGACTCGCACGATTGTTGCGACTGTTAAGAAGGCTTTTTTAAAATAGCATTAATGGAGCTTAACACAGATGCCTCGGGCTTTAGCTCTGCGCGGTCAAAGGTGAAAAGGCCGTTAATTTCTTCCTCAACATCGCTTACTTGTGTGTATATTGCTGCTGATAGGCCTTTAGCTTTCTTGGGGATTACCTCTTTGGTATAAAGTTTATTGATTGCCTCTGTAAGTTCAGCCTTATTGTGATACATGCGGTAGCCGAAAAGTTTATCGGAAGCCATGTGCCCGGGTGTTGGACAGCTATATCCCCCGAACTCGGTAAGGGCCTGTATGCGTGCGTCGTGATAGTTGTCGCGACGCTTGTCGGCCTTCATCCTGAACGGTTTATAGTAAACGTGATAACTCTTAAAATCCCCGCAGCCCTGATCATGATAACCGCTCGCATGATCGATTAAACGCGTATTATCCATGGCAAGGAGCTCATTCATTATTCGCCTTGCCTCGAACTGGCCCCAGCCTTCGTTAAAGGGAACCCAAACAGAGAGGCTTACAGTGTTATAAAGCAGATCTACAGTGCGGGCCATGTCTCGAGTAAAGACAGTGCGCCCGTCTTTATTCCTGCGTCCGAAGCCGGCAGCACCACCTGTATCACTTATGTGAATACCGACAAACGGCAGATACTGTGTCACGAATTTTCCGTAGGGCCCCCCGCCGCTGACAAAGTCCTGCCATACGAGCATGCCCAAGCGGTCACAGTGGTAGTACCAACGCAATGGCTCTATTTTTATATGCTTTCGTAACATATTAAAGCCAAGTTTCTTTAATTCGCCTATCTCCCAAATCATTGCATCATCGCTAGGTGGTGTATAAAGACCATCGCTCCAATAGCCCTGATCCAGTAGGCCGCTGTGGAAAATTGGCTTGCCGTTTAAACCAAGGCGCGGATAGCCCTGCTCATCCCTGACAATCCCAAACTTCCTCATGCCGAAGTAACTTTCTATCGTGTCTTCCCCTGCTGTAATTTTTACTGTATATAAAAACGGGTCATCCGGGCTCCAGGGTTTAAACCCGGGGAGCGGCACAATGGAGTTGCCGTCTTCCGTGTAGCTTTCAGCGATTTTGCTTTCCCCCGAGTAAATTACGACCCGGGCTTCAGGTATGTTTTTTTGCGAGAATTGCAGGCTTATCTTAACTTTTTCTGCATCGTAATCCGGGGTTATTTTAATAGTCTGTATAAACTGCTCAGGTACTGTCTCTACCCACACTGTCTGCCAGATGCCGCTTTGGGCCGTATACCAAATTCCGCCGGGGGATAATTTTTGCTTTCCGTAGGCCTGTATCCCGGTTTCAGAGTCATCTCTTGCTGCGACTGTCAAAACATTGACACCTTCACGGACTAAATCAGTTATATCAAAGGAAAAAGGAAAATAGCCGCCCTCGTGATGCCCTGCGGCCTTGCCGTTTATATAAACCGTGCAGTATTGGTCGACTGCACCGAAATGTATTAACGAACGCTCGCCGGGCTTCTTTGGGTTAAGTTTTAGCTCTCGTCTATACCAAAGGGTTTGCCCCGGCAGCAGTTGGCGATTCACTTCCGATAATAGACTCTCGGGCGAAAACGGCACGATTATTTCTCCGTCGTACTTCCCGGGCTCATTTTCACTATTACAGATAGCGTATTCCCATATCCCATTTAAGCACTTCCAATTATTTCGCATTAATTGTGGGCGGGGATATTCGGGCAAGGGACACTCCCTGTCAATTGCTGCACCCCAACGTGTAATCATCTGTTTTGGCCCCTTACCCTTTTATAGTAAAACTTGGAGCCCTTTATTAGGGGCAACAATACCGGGATTAATAATACAGTCGCCCAAAGGAACATTGACTCAGTAGGAATATTTTCTACAAAGCCAAACTCATTAATAATAGAGCCTGCTCCCCTCCTTACAATAATATTTCCAATGATAGTACCTATCAGCATCGGAAGCAGTACAAATGAAAGTATACGCACACCCTCGAATTGACCGCGATTGCTTTCGGGGAAGAGCTGCTTTACCCACATTGTCACCGATTGCATTATAAGAATATAACCCGCCCCGATTAGAAAAACAGCGAGCAATAACGGCAGGTTCCCAACTGCAAAAATAACTGAGCTGTCTCCCACGCCCGGCCTGATAAACAGACTGACTGTTATTAATCCTGCGGCTGTGATAATTACCCCCGCTGTTGCAACAAGGGGTGTCTGCTTCCTGTTAATAAGACCTGCACCGGGAATTGCAAGTAGCATTGCTGCAAGAAGACCGAGGCCCTGAATCAATCCCATAAGATCGGGGGTAAAACCCATTCTATAAATCAACCAATTGCCCATGTGAACAAAGAAAACATTAAATGAGATAAAGTATGTTATGCCTATAAGGCATGACCATACGAGTTCACGCTGTTTAAAAAGCTGCTTAAAATTGAACACCGCTGCAAACTGCTCCCAAAAGCTGCCTTCCCGCCTTCCCGTAAGACCCGGGGCATCCCTCAAAAAAAGCAGAGAGACAAAACCCATAAGAATGACGAATAATCCCATCGCCCAAAATAGCCGCTGATAATTATCGTCACTGCCAATTAAAAGGCCCCCAAGCACCGTCCCAAGGATCGTACCTATTACCGGCTGAGTTGCAAGAGCTGCACCGATCTGCCCGCGGTTGCGATCTGTTGTCATATCGTTAGTCCAGGTATTATAACCTGCATCATTTCCTATGGAGCCGAAAAAGCTCATGACACAGTCGGTAAGCACAACAAGAAAAGCGGCAAGCATGATCAAACTTGCATTCCCGCCCACAGTACCGCTGTTTATAAACTCGGTAAAACCAAAAACAATTGTAAAAAGACCCCATCCAATATAACCGAAAGATATAAATTTTCTGCGAGTGCCCATTCGGTCGGATAGAGTTCCGAAAAAGAATGTGGAGAAGGTTGTTACAAGGGCACTTGCTATTATCATCGCCGTAACAATATTTGAATCCTTGGCTATCTTTGCATATACAAAGGTATTAAACCATTGATTTTCTACATGCCAGCATAACTGTCCTGCAAGGCCAAGCCCCCAGAGGAGTGACCAAAACCTGACAGGTGAATTATCATTTTGCTTCATGTTTACAATACCTACCAGTTGTTGATTGCATGCTCTGTAAAGGCCATGAAATTCTTAATCTCGATTGTCTTCTCGCCAAGCTTAACCTTCCCTGAAAATCGGCCAAATACCTGATGGCAGCGAGTATTTACAAATAGAATTTTATTTTCAGTATAACGGTCATAAACAGGGGTGAACTCCATTTCAAAACTGCCATCATTTGAAGAAAAGCGCTTTGGCGACATGTATCCGCCGGCAGAAAGGTCAAATAGGACTTCATCAATCTTATATGCCTTGCCGTTATAGAAAAGCATGTTCTCTGTTGCGGCAGTACTATCTCCAAATCCGTACCCGATATTGAAACCGAAGGGAACGCCGTCAACAAGCCCGCTTCCACTGCCCCAATACCATTCGGTGGAAAATGGCCAGACGCCCCGACCCCAATCAAGCAGCCCGAAAGAAGTCTGCGGTTTAAAAACAAATTCTTCACTGCCGATTTTTATATAACCCGATGCAGGCATGCAGCTGATCTTTTCGTTATAGTAAAAGGCTCTTCTTTTTTCCTTAAACGGGGTCGCCATGACAATCGATACATCGTGTGGGCGTATAAGGCTGATCTCTGCCTCCATTGGTGGTGTATTACTTTTCTCTGTAGTTTTGCAGCGAAGGACACGCTCCTTTTCGGTTACGTCAAAATTAATGCTCACCCCACCACCGGATGCACTAAGGCTCTTATTTGAAGTTTCAGGCATGTTAAGCGAGCCGAAGGGCAGAAATAGCGTTGTCGTCCTGTCGTATCGAAGCCCGTCGGCAAAGCGGAAAAATGTCACGGTTAATGCACCTGCATAAGCTGTGTGGCCGATTGTCATCTGCACGCAATAATCGTCATTACAGACCTGGTAGAAGTCCCATTCCTTGATACGCCAGGGAGGAGCTTTTATATCACCGCGGCGATATGTAAGAAGGGGTTTTGTTGCATACCCGCACTGTGTCAGGGTGCCGTTCTTGTCGAGCAGGGGGCCCTCGGTTGTTATTTCATTCTGCATGGTATCGATAATTATTGCAAAATCTTCCCGGTCTGTCAAACTGAGCCGGAATAAAGTATCCTTTTGCGATATAGTTAGTTTTATATAGAGAGGTAAACCATGAAAAAATTCTTATCAGCCCTAGCAGCAGTTTTTTTACTTGTCGCTGTTTTTACAACCTGTTCTTCAAGGCCAACAGTCAGAAGGGTCGATTCAGATACAACAGTCGATCTTAGCGGCCGATGGAATGACACCGATGCAAGATTAGTCTCAAACAGTTTAATAAATGACTGCATTAACTCTCCAAGGGTGATGCAGTTTATCCGGGATTATATTGCTTCGAACAACGGACGCCTTCCTGCTTCTATTGTGGGTAGTTTCAGGAATGAATCGAGCGAGCATATAGACACGGCAATTATCGCAAGGGCCATGGAAGCGGCAATCCTAAATTCCGGAAGAATGGACTTTGTTGCAGGGGGAGACACCCGCGAAGAACTGCGCACGGAAAGGCAGGATCAGCAGTGGAATGCAAGTGAAGAAACAAGGGCAGCCCTTCGCAACGAGACAGGGGCGACATTCCTTCTTACAGGCACTATTTCGTCAATAGTTGACCAGGCAGGCCGTGATACAGTTCGTTCATATTTTGTGACAGCAGAGTTGACCAATATTGAAACAAATGTCCGCCTGTGGATTGGTGAAAACAGCGAGATAAAGAAAACCATAAGGCAACCCTTATTTCGGCGTTAGGCGAAACAAATGAAACCCGCTCTCCTTGCGGCGGCCCTGCTTCTCCTTGTTTCCTGTGCCTCAAACCAAAGGGCCTATGCCCCGATTGATACGAATGTCCGCTCAAGGGATTTCGATTACGCCCTTGCTTCTCTAAACAGTCAGAGCAATAGGAGCAGGAGGGGTATCTACGGCAGAGGAAACGATATTCTTTTTTACCTTGACAGGGGGATGGTTAACCATTATGCGGGGCTATACCTTGAATCTTCAATGGATCTGCAAATAGCAGAGCAACTAATGGAAGAAAATTTTGCAAGGAGTTTGACACAGGAAATAAGCACTTTTATTTTGAATGATAATGCAAGAGATTATTCCGGGGAAGATTACGAAGACCTTTACATCAATATTTTTAATGCGCTTAATTATTACCACATGGGAAGTCTTGAAGGCGCATTGGTTGAGATAAGGCGGCTTAATGGAAAGTTGAATGTTCTTGCAGACAGGTATGAAAGAGCAAGCAATAGGGTGCTTGACTCAAACAGGCAGATTGATTCAAATAGGATTCCTGTTGAAGCAAGCCGCTTTTCCAATTCAGCTCTGGCCCGCTACCTTGGCATGCTTTTTTACCGGGGAACAGGCAGAAATGACAGCGCTAGAGTTGACTACGATGAGCTTATAAGGGCCTTTGAACTTGCACCGGAAGTATACTATCACCGCATTCCTTCTTCTGTTCACGATGAGCTCATCGTTCCGCAGGCTATGGGCAGACTTAACCTTATTGCCTTCACAGGCCTTTCCCCGTTAAAGGTTGAAGAAAATATCATCATCCCCCTATTTCTTCCGCCTCCCTTTCACTTCGCAAGGATTCCTCTCCCCTCAATCGCAAGCCGCCCCCAAAGTGTTAGGCGAGTTGAAGCTGTGCTTGATACAGGTGAAGCATTTCCCCTGGAACTTCTTGAAGACATGGGAGCCGTTGCTAGAGAAACCTTTAAGTCGGGATACAGCCTTACTGTATTAAAAACCACTGCACGTGTCATCGCTAAATACACTGCAAGTGCGGGAGCTGCAATCGCTGTATCAAGAGAAGACGAAAGGGGTGCAGGTTTCCTCGTTGCCTTTTTTACAAGACTCCTTGCCGAAGCAAGTGAGCAGGCAGACCTAAGGCTCTCTCGTTACTTTCCTTCCCATGCCCTTATAGGCGGAATAAACCTGGAACCGGGGACCTATGATCTGATCGTAAATTTTTATGGATCAACAGGTTTATTATTCTCGGAGCGCAGGCAAATTACTGTTAACGAGAGAGGTCTTAATCTTGAGCAATTTATCTATTTGAGGTGAAGTTAGGCGCATTAGCATTGCACCCAATATCATTCTTTGTTATAATATGGTTTTGAGAGGGGACAATGTCAAAATTTATCACAGATGAATCGGAACGTTTGAAAAGATTTCCTGAATGGGTTCGGGAATTCGGACTAAAGTATAAATCCAAAACAGCCAATTTATATATGGTTCACGGAAACATTCGAGATTTTCTTCCAAAGGAAACAGGAGAAGGGGAATTCATCTTTGCTGAAATACATCAGTATATTGCTGAAATAATTTTCGGTAATCAGGGTATTATCGCATATTATAACCCGTCTGAGGGTGTTTCTTTCTGCACTGAAGCAATGGCCAGGGAGTATAGCTCAGTTCTATCGAAAAGTTATCCGGATACAGATGCAAGTGATTTTGTTTCGAGGGAACCGGAAAAAAGCTTTTTTTATCTTGAAAAATACTTTTTGATGCGGACCCCAAAGGATCGAAAGACCTCCTCCCCGCGCATGGTACTCATTGTCGATTATGCCGAGTACATCGTTCCCGGAGGGGACCTCCTCCGCATTTCTGACTCCGACCGCTTCTGTCTTGTTACCCTAAATCGATGGGCAAATAATAAGGATTTTACAGCAGGGGATGTTTCGATAATCCTGCTTACGGAAAATCTTACAGATATTTCCCCGAGACTCCTCGGCTCCTCCCGCACGGTGAAGGTAGGCGTGCCCTTCCCCGATGAATCGGTAAGGGCCAGCTTCCTGCGGTCGAGGGAGCAGGAGGGCCTTTTGCTTCTCGACAGGGGGCTTACAGCTGACAGAGTTGCATCCGTTACGAGTGGCCTTAATTTGATGAACCTTGAGCACCTTATCCTTGAACGCTACGAGGAAAATAAGGTGCTCACGATGGAGTACCTTGGCCAGAAGAAAAAGGAGATGATCGAGCATGAAGCAGCGGGCCTCCTTGAGTTCATGGAAACTGAGTATGACCTTAACGCCGTGTCAGGGCACGATTTCGTAAAAAAGCAGCTCCGCAATCATGCGAAAGCTGTCAAGCGCGGCCAGACCGAGGTGGTCCCGATGGGCTACCTGATTGCAGGGCCGATCGGTACCGGAAAGAGCTTTATGGTAAGTGCCTTTGCAGGGGAAATAGGCATCCCCATGGTAAAGTTCCGCAATTTCCGCTCGAAATGGCAAGGTGAATCCGAGGCAAACCTCGAAAAGGTGCTCAATATTCTCAAGTCAATGGCGCCTGTTGCTGTCATGATTGACGAGGCAGATGCATATCTTGGAGACAGGGATCAGGATGGGGATTCGGGGACAAGCAACCGCGTATTTGCACAGATTGCCAGTTTTATGGGTGATACATCATTCCGCGGGAAGATCATCTGGTTCCTTATCACCTGCCGCCCCGATCTGCTCCCGATAGACCTTAAGCGTCAGGGCAGGGCAGAGGAGCATTTTGCCCTTTTTTACCCCGAGACCAATGCCGAGAAAGTGGCCCTCTTTGAGACCCTCGTGAAAAAGCTTAAATTCGGCGTTCGCAATTTTCCGGTTGCAGATTTATTCAAGAAGTATAGCCACGATGTTTCCGGAGCCGAGATTGAGTCAATGCTCATTAGGGCAATGCAAAGGGCAGTAACAGAAGGACGCACCATGATCTCGAAGGATGATATGGATGAGGTGATGGAAGACTTTATCCCGCCCCAGTATCCCCATGCCATACGCTTACAGAATCTTGTAGCCGCAGTTGAATGTACCTCCAAGAAAATGGTTCCAAAGCGCTTCCAACTGGATAATACCCAGATGGTTCGGGAAATTCAGGAGCTCAAAACCCTGCTCGGAGAGAGGAAGTAAAAAGTTCCCCGAAATAGTGTAACCCAACCACAAAAAGTCCGCTGAAAAAGTGTAATCCAACTACACAAAAACCCTTGACAAAGTGTAAGTAAAATGATATAATTCAATTGAGAGAGAAGCTATGAACCGAAATTTGCTAAATTCTTTAATTGAATGGAAAAATTCACCCGAACGGAAACCTTTAATACTGTATGGCGCACGTCAGGTCGGTAAAACCTGGGCTTTGAAGGAGTTTGGGCATAGAGAATTTGAGCAAACCGTTTATTTAAATTTTGACAGCGACATGAAGCTTGAAGATTATTTTGAAAAGGACCTCGATACTTCTCGGATAATAAGTGCCCTTGAAAGCCGGTTCAATGTAAAAATTAAACCGGAAAGTACTTTGATTATTTTGGATGAGCTGCAGGAATGTCAGAGGGCTAAGGATTCCCTAAAATACTTTAACGAAAATGCTCCGCAGTATCACATTGCAGCAGCAGGCAGTTTCCTTGGTGTGGCTAAGGGGAAATTCCCTGTGGGGCAGGTAAACAGCCTAACCCTATATCCCATGTCTTTTTACGAGTTTCTGCAAGCCATGGGACGAGAGCAACTTGTTGAAGCAATAAAGAGTCTTGACCGCCCCTTGCTTGAGATTCTGTCCGGTCTTCTTATAGACATGCTAAAAACTTATTTTTATGTCGGCGGAATGCCTGCGGCAGTAGATTGTTATGCGCAGACCCGGGATCTACAGGGAGTGCGAGAAGTGCAAAGGGAGATTTTACAGAACTATAAAAGTGATTTCTCTAAACATATTTCCCCCTTTGATATTCCAAAAGTTCGCATGTTATGGGACTCCATACCCATGCATCTTGCACGGGAAAAGAAGAAATTTATTTATAGAGATATAAAAACAGGAGGCCGTGCAAGCGAATTCGAGAATGCCATGGATTGGCTTGTTAACACCGGCTTGGTTTATAAAGTTCCCAAAACATTTACACCGAAACTACCCCTCTCCCGTGATCAAGAACGTGAAGCGTTTAAGCTTTTCATGCTTGATACCGGTTTGTTATGCGCAAAGATTGATGTGGATATAACTGCATTTTATAAGGCCGACCCTGAAATTTTCCATGACTTTCACGGAGCAATTACCGAACAGTATGTTTGCCAGGAATTAAAAGCAAACCATAGGCATCCTCTTTTTTATTGGGGACGCGAAAAGGGCGCTGCCGAGGTTGATTTTCTAATACAGTATAAAAATGATATTATCCCGATTGAAGTAAAGTCCGAAAGGCATACCCAGTCAAAATCGCTAAAAGTCTATATGGAAGAATATAAGCCCAAAATTGCTGTAAGAGCCTCTCTTAAAAATATTGGCTCTAATAAAGCATTACATTCTATTCCTCTATATTTGCTTGGCTCATTGTTCGATTTTTTGGAATAAAGCTCATATGAGTATAAACCCCGCGAGGTCCTCTCGCACCAGACTCGTTAACTCACCTGCTGCCGTACTCAAGTCCACTAAGCGCGCTTCCTTTTCTGTCCGGCGCTTAACTTCCACCTTCGGGTTCTCTCCTGCAAGGTTTTTATCCCCGATTACAACACGGTAAGGAAGACCTATAAGATCGGCATCGTTAAACTTCACCCCGGGCCTCTCGTTGCGATCGTCAACAAGCACCTCGACGCCTGCCTTGCTTAGCTCCTCGTAGAGCTTGTCCGTGGCCTCTTTCACAGCCCCGTCGTACTTTATCGGGATCAGTAACACATGATAAGGAGCCACCGTTATGGGCCAGATTATCCCCTGATCATCATGATGCTCTTCAATTACACTTGCGAGGGTGCGATCAAGGCCTGCTCCGTAACAGCCCATTACCGGCATCTGTGTCTTACCATTTTCATCGAGGTATGTGACATTCATCGACTTCGAATACTTATGCCCAAGCTTAAAAATATGGCCCAGCTCATTGCCCTTCTTTTCGTATAACTCTCCTCCGCAAGAGGGGCAGTGATCACCTGCAATTACTGTGCGAACATCTGCTGTCATAAAGGCTTCGAAGTCCCTGCCGTATGCAACGTGCTTATAGTGCAGATCTTTTGCAAGGGCACCTGTAACACCGTCGTTAATAGCTGTGACGCTAAAGTCTGTTATAACGGGGAGCACGGTTTGATTAAGGCCGACAGGTCCTGCGAAACCCATTGGCGCTCCCGTTAGGCGCTCGACATCGGCCTCGGATGCAAGGCTGACCTCGGCAGCTTTAAGCAAGGCAGTCAGCTTTGTCTCATTAACATCAAGGTCTCCCCTAATGCAAACGGCAAAAAACTTTTCGGCCACCGGCTTCTCTTCAAGCTCCACATTCACCGCGCGGTAAACAAGGGTCTTAATAAAGGTTTTCGCGCTCGTTTTTAAAAATGCGCAGAGCTCTTCTATAGTCTTTACATTCGGGGTATCAATTTTTTCGAATGCGGGTATAGACTGCGCTGCCCCTTTTGCAAGATCAATCGATAGGCGGGGGGAATAGTCCGGCTTACATTCGGCCTTCTCGACATTCGCAGCATATTCACATGTCCTGCATAAGAGCAGGGTATTATCCCCAACATCACTCTCCACCATAAACTCTTCCGAGCCGCTTCCCCCCATGGCCCCTGAGTCTGCCTTAACCGGAATTACCGTCAGGCCGCAGCGCTTAAAAATTCTACGGTATGCCTTGCCTATTTTCCTGTAAGTATCATCAAGACAATCATCATCGGTATGAAAGGAATAACCATCCTTCATCATAAATTCCCTTCCGCGCATTACTCCGTAACGCGGGCGTACCTCGTCCCGGTACTTGGAATTTATCTGATAAAGCGAGAGCGGGAGTTGCCTATAACTCGAAAGCTCATCACGTACAATGGCTGTAAAAGGTTCCTCGGCGGTCGGCGAAATGACAAAATCGGCTCCAAGGCGGTTCTTGAACTTCAATAAAGCTTGACCCATGCTGTCCCAGCGGCCTGACTCCTTCCACATCTCACCCGGTATAACAACTGTAGGCTTCAGCTCAAGGGCCCCTGTTGCGTTCATCTCTTCGCGGATAATATTCTCAACCTTTCGGAGAGAGCGCAGCCCAAGGGGTAAATAGGCAAAAAGACCGTTGCTTAACTTACGCAATAGACCTGCACGAAACATCAACCTGTGACTTGCTATAACTGCATCTCCCGGCTCTTCTCTAAGAGTGGGTATAAAACTCTGTGATACTTTCATCACTTAATCATATCGAAAAGAAATGCCGGTGATAAGTGCCACCCTTAACCGGGCGCAGGCCCCCGGATGAATCCCCGGGCAGACCCCCGGGCAGGCTCCGAGCCGCTTAGGTTTTCCTTGACCTATGAAAAATAGCATGTTAATGTGATTTCAAGAAAAACTTATACTAAATTGGAGGATTATATGGCTGCATCTTTGGCCTTTATGAGCGAAGAGCTGGATAGAATGAAACGGGAGGGACTTTACGGGAATATTCGTACCTTGGAAAGCCCTCAGGGTGCAACGGTTAAAATTGGCGGGAAGGAATACTTAAATCTTTGCTCCAATAATTATCTTGGCTTTGCAAATGACCCGAAAATCTGCGAGAAAACCAAGGCTATGATCGATAAATACGGGGTCGGCCCCGGAGCTGTCCGCACTATTGCAGGAACTATGGACATACACCTTGAGCTGGAAAAAAGGCTTGCCGCATTCAAGGGTGCAGAAGCTGCAATAGTTCTGCAATCCGGCTTTTGTGCAAACCTGGCTGTTATCCCAACCCTTATGGTCGAAGGCGACCTTATCTTCAGCGATTCCCTTAACCACGCTTCGATTATTGATGCCTGCCGCCTTACCAAGGCCAAGGTCATCCGTTTCGAGCATTCGGACATGAACGACCTCCGAAAGAAGCTCGAAGAAAACGCAAGCAACCCGGGCAAGAAAATGCTGATCACCGACGGGGTCTTCTCCATGGACGGCGACATTGCCCGCCTTCCTGAAATCGTAAAGATTTGCAATGAGTTCGGTGTTATGACTGCAGTTGATGATGCCCACGGCGAGGGAGTGCTTGGCAAGGGCGGAAGGGGGATAGTCGATCATTTCAATCTTCATGGAAAGGTTGATATTGAGATAGGCACAATGTCCAAGGCCTTCGGTGTAATGGGCGGAATGGTAGCAGGAAGCGCCGTTCTCGTTGATTTCCTCCGTCAAAAGGCCCGCACAAACCTGTTCTCAAGCGCACTCACCGTTCCTGATGTGGCGGCAAACATGGCAGCCCTCGATATGATGGAAGCAAGTGATGAGCGGGTTAATAAGCTCTGGGAAAACGGCGACTATCTTAAGGCAGAGCTTAAATCTGCAGGCTTTGATGTTGGTAATAGTGAGACACCCATCACTCCCGTAATAATCGGGGAAGCTCAGGCAGCGAAAGATTTCAGTGCGAAGCTCTTCGAGAATGGCGTCTTTGCAACGGCAATCGTTTTCCCGACCGTTCCAAGGGGAACTGCAAGGATCAGGGCCATGGTCAGCGCGGCTCATTCAAAGGCCGACCTTGATAAGGGGATTTCTATTTTCGTGAAAGTCGGCAAGGAAATGGGGGTGGTTAAATGAAGAAAATAATGGTAACAGGCTCCAACGGTCAAATCGGCGTAGAGTTAGTTCCCTATTTAAGAAAAACCTACGGAGCTGAAAATGTTCTTGCAACTGCCAGAAAGAAAGTTCCGGGTCCCGTGAGTGAAGGCGGGCCATTTGAAATGCTTGATGTCAGGGACGGGAATGCCGTTGCTGCTCTCATCGATAAAATGAAAATCGATACGATTTATCACCTGGCAGGCGTTCTCTCTGCAACAGGGGAGGGCGACCCGCAGATGGCCTGGGACACAAACATGAACGGCCTTTATGTCATGCTTGAGGCTGCACGCCCGCGAGGCTGCGCACTCATGTTCCCGAGCTCCATCGCCGCCTTTGGCCCCGGCACTCCGACAAAGAATACTCCTCAAGATACGATTCAAAGGCCTTCCACAATGTACGGTGTCACAAAGGTTGCAGGCGAGCTGCTCTGCGATTATTATCATTTGAAATATAAAATGGATACTCGCGGCCTTCGCTATCCCGGCCTTATTTCCTACGAGGCCCTGCCCGGAGGAGGCACTACCGACTATGCCGTGCATATTTACTACGATGCAGTTGCAAAGGGGAAGTATACGAGCTTTATAGGGAAGGGCAGTTTCATGGATATGATGTATATGCCCGATGCACTTGAAGCGACAGTCAAGTTGATGGAAGCTGACCCTTCAAAGTTAAAGCATCGAAGCGCCTTTAACGTGTCCGGCATGAGCTTTGATCCTGAAGGCATCGCTGCATCAATAAAAAAGGTGATAACCACCTTCGAGCTTTCCTACGAAGTGGACCCCGTGCGTCAGGGCATTGCAAACTCCTGGCCCGATTCCCTTGACTGCTCTGCCGCGAAGGAAGAGTGGGGCTTTGACCCGAAGTTCGACCTTGATGCAATGACCAGGGACATGCTCGTGAAGGTACGGGAGAAACAGAAAGCTTAAACCAAAGGTTCAACCACCGGGTTTGTATCAACCTCGTAATCCACGCCTTCGACATCGAAACCGTGGGCTGCGAGGAAGTCATGCTTGACACCTGCAATGTCAGTAATGTCGAAAACATTTTCGCTCGTTACGGCCTTCATTTTCTCGCCCGTGGCTTTCTGAACGTCTTCGCGCATTTCAAGGTCATCCATGCGGATACGCCCTTCGCTGTCAACGGCAAGTTCCCCTTCCGCATAGAGACGCTCCCGGTAAAGTCGAACTATCTGTTCGATACAGCCCTCGTGAAGGCCCATCTCCTTCATCACCTTGAAAAGGCAGCAGATGTACAATTGCACTACCGGGATTACTGCGCTCGACCTTGTTACAAGGGCCTTATTCACAGAGACCCACGCAGAATATTTTTTACCGATTGCAGCAGCAGCCCGCTCCAGGTCCTCCTTGGCCTTTCCTATTGTCCCGTTTTTGTAAACAGGCCAAGAATGCTCAGGGCCAATATAACTGTAGGCAATAGTGCGAGTTTCAGGTGACAATAGGCCTTCCTTATCGAGGGCTTCCATCCAGAGTTCCCAGTCCTCACCACCCATGACTTTTACGGTATTCGCAATTTCTTCTTCTGTAGCGGGCTCAACATCAACTGTCGTAATGCTTCCATCCATCATGTTTAGGGCGGTGCCGGAGAAGGGCTGCC
The DNA here is from genome assembly GCA_009777995.1 of Treponema sp. Taxonomy (GTDB): domain Bacteria; phylum Spirochaetota; class Spirochaetia; order Treponematales; family Breznakiellaceae; genus WRKT01. Next base: position 123,321 of record WRKT01000006.1, read on the forward strand.
CCGTGGGTTTTATCACCGAGCGGTACTGCGCGCCTGTCTTCGGGTCTGTTCTTACAGGGGAAGCGAGTGAGTAAATTACAAGGTCTACTTTTGCCGGGATCTTAGCGAGGGCCGCTGCCTCACGGATGGCCTTAATAGTTTCAGCTCTAATCTCATCGGAAAAGGCATCGCCGTCAACGGTTTTCGCAATAAGTCCTGCCTTTGCTGCTTCCCTTTCAAAGAAGGTATTGTGATAATACCCCGGTGTGCCTGTGCGCTTTTCTTCCGCCGCTTTCTCCCAGGAGACACCGACAGTACTAGCCCCGTAGCCGAAGGCCGCAGCTATACGGCTTGCAAGGCCGTAGCCGTTGGAGCAGCCTAGAATCAATGCTACCTTCGGTAGCTTCAGCTTTGGCGCACCTGCACAGGGCTTCAAGTTATTCTTTACATATTCAATCTGCCTCTGCACTTCCTTCTCGCATCCCACCGGATGGCTGTTAAGGCAAATATTATTCCGCACCATTGGTTTTATGATCATTGTGTTGCTCCGACTAAGCAAAGCCATTCAGCTTCTGCTGCCAGCTCTTCCCCCACATAGGCCTTACCTGCCTGCTTTATCATCTTGGACGATATCCTAAGATTGCTGACTTCCGAGCGAACTTCCTCCCCCGGGCGCACCTGACGGCGGAACTTCACCTTATCCACAGAGGCAAGGAAGAAAAGCCCGTCCGCTCCAATCACGCCGATTTTACGCAGACCGGCCCCGCCCGACTGGGCCATTGTCTCAATAAGAATTACCCCCGGCACCACCGGGTACTCGGGGAAATGCCCGGGGAAAAAGAATTCCTTCTCCGTGAAAATATGCTTTGCGACAATCTTCTCTTCGCTCGCCTCGACAATTTCATCAACAAATAAAAACGGCTCCCTATGCGGGATCAAGCCCTCAATCTCACTCATACATACCTCCTAAAAATCGCTATGCCGTTATGTCCGCCGAAGCCAAGATTGCCTGACGCTGCTGCATTAATCTCCCCGTACTCGGCCTTATTCGGCACATAGTCTAAATCACATTCAGGGTCGGGATTATCAAGATTGATGGTCGGCGGAAAGAACCCGTCCCTTATTGCAAGAACGCAGACAATGGCTTCAATGCCGCCCGTTGCAGCAATGCAATGGCCGTGCATGCTCTTCGTGCTTGAAATCTTCATCTTCCTTGCATGATCCCCAAAAACCCTTTTTATCATCCTCGTCTCGACAGGATCGTTTATCTCTGTGGAAGTGCCGTGGGCATTGAAGTACTGAATCTCTTCCGGCTTCATTCCCGCATCGGCAAGGGCAATCCTGGCTGCATTACCGTAACCGTTCCCCTCCGGGTCCGGGGCCGTTATGTGATACGCATCTGCTGATGCACCGTAACCTGCAAATTCTGCCAGGATCTTCGCCCCCCGTCCCTTAGCGTGATCTTCGCTTTCAAGAATAAGCACGCCCGCACCTTCGCCAATTACAAAGCCGTCCCTGTCCGCATCAAAGGGGCGGGAGGCCTTTTCCGGCTCATTGCAGCGCTTTGTTGAAAGGGCCTTGAGCATCTGGAAGCCTCCCACCGCGAAGGGCACGATGGTCGCCTCTGTGCCTCCTGCAATGGCCACATCGCAGCGGCCTGAGCGAATCATGTCGAGGGACTGCCCCAGGGCATCGGTGCCTGCCGCACAGGCTGTAACTTGAGTATACGCGGGCCCCTTTGTTCCGAATAACATCGAAATATTTCCTGCCGCCTCGTTCGAAATCATCAGGGGGACAGTCAGGGGCAGCATGCGCCTCGGGCCTGAGTCAAAGAGCTTTCTAAAAGACTCGGTTACTATTTCAAAGCCCCCGATTCCGTTTCCCAAAACCACCGCAGTCCTTTCGGCAACACTTTTAACGAGCCTCTTCCCCTCGGAATCAGGCTCGCCCATGAGCCCCGCCTGCGTAAGGGCCTGGGCTGTTGCGGCAACCGCAAACTGGGTAAAGCGTGACATCTTGCGGGCATCCTTCTTTTCCATCCAGAGGGACGGGTCGAAGTTCCTTACTTCTCCTGCAATAGTTACATCAAAATCGGTGATATCAAAGGAAGTGATGGGTCCAATCCCGCTCTTCCCTGCCTTTAGGCTTGCGCAAAAATCCTCGACGCTATTTCCAATCGGGGAAATAATCCCCATCCCTGTGACAACAACCTTTCTCATGCTCGACCCCTTATGTAAACATCCCGCCGTCAACAGGAATAACCTGACCTGTAATATAACTCGATTCATCACTTGCTAAAAAAAGCACGGCATTTGCAACATCCTGCATTGTGCCCTGCCTCTTCAGCGGGATTTTCTCAAGGAACACTTCCTTAACCTTATCCGGGAGATTTGCAGTCATGTCTGTGGCAATATAGCCGGGTGCAACAGCATTCACCCTTACCCCCCTGCTTGCAGTCTCGTGAGCAAGGCTCTTTGTCACACCTATCAACCCCGCCTTACTCGCAGAATAGTTCGCCTGTCCCCCGTTACCGTGAACACCTACAACACTTGCCATATTGATAATCGAACCGGCGCGTTTTCGAATCATGTCCCTTGCTACTGTGCGGGCCACATAAAAAGCTGCGCTCAAATTTATGTCTATAACCTTCTGCCATTCATCAATTGACATCCTGAAAGAAAGATTATCCTTAGTGATGCCGGCGTTATTTACAAGAATGTCAAAGCCGCCTGAATCCTTTATCGCAGCATCGATTTTCTCATCAATGCCTGCAAGCTCTGAAAGGTCTGCCTGTACCCAGTGGAGTTTGCCCTTTGCCGCAGAGACACGATCCGCTAGGTCTTCAGGTGTCATATAATCAAGGCCCCAGATTTCCGCCCCCTCTTGAATAAACAGATCGGCGATGGTTTTTCCGATGCCTCTTAGTGCACCTGTTATCAATACCTTTTTTCCTTCAAGTCTCATAAATCCTCCATGCTATTTAATGATAAGTTCTTCTATTTCGATTGCAGTTCCTGCTCCGTAAATAGGAATTGCACTTCCTGTATCTTTCCAAAGACCCTGAAGCACCCTGCCGGGCCCCACTTCAAGGAGCATCCCGGGCCCGGACTCTTCGATGGCCGCTTCCTCATCCGTCCAGCGCACTCCTTCAAGGATATGCCGGTGGGCAAGAGCCTTTGCCTCCTCCCCGCTCGTTATAATTTTGCCTGTTATATTGGAAAAAAGAGCTATTTTTGGGTCATTAAAATCGACTTTCTCGAGGCATCTGTCAAATTCCTCTGCCGCATCCTTCATAAAGGGTGAATGATAGGGCCCTGCCACCTGCAGACGCATATAACGCTTTGCGCCTGCTTCCTTAAAACGCTTTTCTGCCTCTAAAAGGGCCGCGGCACTTCCTGAAACAACAACCTGCCTTCGAGAGTTTATGTTTGCGGCATTAAGCCCCGTAAGGCCCGTGCTCGACCACTCATTTATAAAAGTTTCCACCTTCTCGGGGGCAAGCCCGATGACTGCGGCCATGCCCGGGGCTGTGGGTCCCGGTGTCATCTTATCGATTGCAGCCTGCATTGCCCTTCCCCTCTCGGTAACAAGGTAAAAGCAGTCCTCATCACTTATAACCCCTGCCATTGCAAGTGCGCTATACTCGCCAAGGCTGAAACCTGCACAACCTGAAGGATTGATTCCCTTCTCTTCCAGGTAAGCGGCAGCAGCAAGATTTGCAAGGGTGATAGCCGGCTGTGAAATATCTGTCTGTTTTAGTTCTTCGGGGCTTGCATTAAGTAAAAGCTCATGCATATCCCTCCCCATATACTGTGATGCAAGGGAAAACAGATGCTTTACTTTACCACTGCCTGTTTCAAGCAGATCGAGGGCCATGCCCGGGAATTGCGCCCCCTGGCCGGGGAATAAAAAATAACAGTTTTCTATCATCATCACCAAACCAGCAAATTAGCGCCATAGGTTAATCCGCTTCCGAAACCTACCGTCAAGATCAAATCCCCTTTTTTCAGCTCTCCTGCCCGGTTCAGCTCATCGAGTGCAATCGGAATCGATGCTGCCGAAGTATTCGCATATTCTTCTATATTAAGAAAGCAAATCCCTTCGGGTATTTTTAGCCGCTTAGCAGCAGCCTGAACTATTCGGGCATTTGCCTGATGCGGAATTATCCTGCTTAAATCGTTTATCGTAATACCTTCTTCTCTTAGGATTTCCGAAATAAGGTCTGTCATTGCCTTAACCGCAAAATTATAAACAGCCTGGCCGTTTATTTCCACAAAAATGGGTTTCGAGGGTTCCCCCTCTTTAAAAGGCTCCTTACCACCCCCGCCCTTAAAAATTATATGCTCAGCCCCTGACCCGTCGGACTTCAAAATGCTTCGAATAAGGCCTCTTTTTCCCCGGCCCGGTTCAAGTTTCTTTTCGAGAACAATTGCCCCTGCGCCATCACCAAATAAAACGCAGCTCCCCCTATCATTCCAGTTCATAAATTTCGTTACAACTTCAGAGCCTATAACCATTATCTTCTTCCTGCTTCCGACAGAAAGCAGGCCTGCAGCAGTTTCCAAGGCATAAATAAAGCCGGTGCACCCTGCTGTAATGTCCATGGCACCTGCGTTTTTTGCCCCGATTCTGTCCTGGACTATGCAGGCAGTGGCAGGGGAACCAAAGTAATCGGGTGTTGCTGTTGCAAGCAGCACCATGTCAATGGAGAGTGCCGCCTCGGCAAGAGCCTTTTCATCATCCTGAAACCCTCCAAGACTCATTGCAAGGGCGTTTTTTGCTGCCTCAACCCCAAGATCGCTTGAAGTACAGCCTTCATCTGCCATATGCCTTGCGCCTATGCCTGTATGGGAGCGGATCCATTCATCGCTTGTGTCGATTTTTTTCGATAATTCATCGTTGCTTACGCGCCGTGCCGGTACAGCCCTTCCCGTACCGATTATCTCAAATGTCATAGTAACTCCAATTTACAATTATGACAAAATAACAAATTTTGTCAACATGTTAAGGTGGTATGTATTTAATGATTTAGAGTGATAATAGTATAAAAAGTTGCGGATTTTACGGTTAGGAATGGGTTCTTCCGAAAATCCCACCCCTAACATTAAAATTAATTATTTAATTAATAATCGCTTCTGCCCTTGCGGGATTTTTTCATTAATTTACGTGCTATTGCCTTCTTTTTCCTGTTAAGAATTGTTGAAGGCTTTTCGTAGTATTCTCTTTTTTTGAATTCCCGTATAATGCCTTCTTTTTCCACTAGACGTTTGAAACGCTTAATGGCTTTTTCCAGCGCTTCATTATCGTCTACGATGGTGTGAGCCAAATTTATTCACCTCCTTTAATCGGTAGTAGTACTAATCAGTTTATTTAAAATGTCACTTTTGTCAATAATGGGATTCTCTAAAAATGCGTCAGGGTCTGCATTCTCCCCTGCCACCCTTACTTCCCAGTGAAGATGGGGCCCTGTTGCAAGGCCTGTAGCCCCCGAAAGCCCAAGCAGTTGCCCCGCTTCCACGATTTGACCCTCGTTAACAGCGAGACTGTCCAAGTGATAGTAAATCGTAAAAACACCCGGCATATGCTCAAGAATCACCGAGTTCCCTGTTAAAATGCGGTACCTTGCAAGCACAACCCTTCCTCTGCCCGAGGCCATCACCTCGGTGCCCGTAGGAACACCGTAATCTACCCCCGCATGAATGCTGGTATCCGTCCCGCCGCCCGTATATTGAAAGATTCTGCGGGCCCCGTAAATGCTGGTTCTCCTTGTGGATGTAACAGGCCTGATAAATGGCCCTGTAGTATATATTTCTGTTCCAATGGTATTGATGATAACCCATAGCTGGTTCGATTGGGCCGTTCTTTCGGGATCGGGCAAGGTACGCAGGTCAGTATTTGCCTGGTTTAATGCGATGGTTTCCGAGTAGAATTCCCTGTGGCCGATTGAAAAGGGAAGCTCCCCGATAACTACATCATCATTTTCGATTTTAATCGTGGCATTTCCGATTAGGGCCGTAGAGGGAACTGCAAGAACAGCTGCCTTAAGCAATAGGCCCGTGCCCGGGTCTTCCAGCGGGAAGAATGTGGTTCTTGCAATGCGCCTGTCCCTTGAATCAAACAGAGCTGCCCTGATAGTCTGCCCGCCTTCGCTGATAATCATGCCCACGGTCACCGGCTCCCCGGGCAGTGCATTATTTGAGCTAAGAGTGAAGAGGGGTCCCGGGATGTATTGCATATGGGAAAACCCGTAATTATCCGGAATATCTATTGCATCATTCTCGGGCGAAGCATGAACCTGAACCGAACTCACTTGAGTCTGAATCGGCTCATTATTAAGACAGCTAAAAAGGGGAACTAGCAAAAATAATATCATCGCAAATTTTATCACACGGAGAACACAAAGGTCACGGAGCTCACAGAGAATTATTAGAGTGGGCCAATACTTAATCTTTCTCTGTGTACTCTGTGCTCTCTGTGAGCTCCGTGTTACTAAATTCACGGTTTGTTTCTTCATTTACCGGTCCTTCTTAAATCACTTACTATAAGCTGGGGGGTTTCGGTTCCCTTAAACCAATTGCGGGTAATTTTGAAAACAAGATCAACATGATCCCCTGTGTCAAACTCCACTTTAACCTTTTCTGCAGCATCCCAGTAGACCGCAGGCCATTTATACTGCCCCGTATCAAGGCTGAGTTTAACATGCTTCGCTTCGGGCTTCCCCATTAAGCTTATATCATCAACCTTAATATTGCACGCCATAAAGTTTAAACTCTCGTACCCCTCTCCGTAGGGCTCAAGGCGGTCCAAAATTGTGTATATTTCCTTTGTCAGGTACGAAAGAGGGAGTTCTGCATCGATCGATAAAATACCCTCAGTTTCATCATCCAAAAATACAATGCCCGCTGCCGCTTCCATTAAATGCTCATGAAGCTTCTGCCAGTTTTCGGGGCTTACGCTAAGACCTGCGGCAAAATTATGCCCACCCCAGTCGTCAAGGAGATGAGAGCAGGGCTCAAGGAGGCGGCCTAGTTCATAGCCCTTAAGGGAGCGCAGGGATGCAGTGATAGTATTTTCGCCCATAGAGGCCACAAGCGCAGGGGTCTTAAAGCGATTCATCAGCCTGTTTGCCATTATACCCGTTACTCCTCGTGGAATTGAGCTGTCGGCGGCAAAGGCGAGCTTCTCGCTGAAGCTTTTCATGTTCTGCGCGGCCATCGGCTCTATTATATTCCAGACTGTATCACCAACCTTCTTTCGCTCTTCGTTGAGCTCGATTAACTCCGAGGCAAGCTTCTCCCTTCGAAGGGGGTCTTTCTCCATAAACAGATCCAAGGCAATCCGGGGCTTCCCCATTCGGCCTGCCGCATTAATTGCGGGGCTCAAAATCCAGGAAATCTCTGTGGTCCCGATGCGTCTGCCCGAAAGGTCGAGTTTGAAAATTAAATCGGAAAGACCGGGTCTCGGCTTTTCCATAATGGATTTGAGCCCCTGCCTCACCATTATTCGGTTTTCGTTCAATAGGGGCATTATATCTGCAATGGTACCGAGGCTCACCAATTGCAGTTCCTGCATATTTTCATTTGATGATAGCTTTTCCCTTTGCCGGATAAAAGAAGTAAATAATAGAATAAAAACGTCGAGTTCCGTTGTTTCTCCGTCATTGTACCTTGCAAGGCGAGAAAGTTCTTTGATTCTTAGGAGGCTCTTCCCTGCCACCGCCGGAATTTCCTTACCGATTTCACCTGCAATGTCCTGCATATAGACTTCAAAACCTGTGCCGAAAACTGCTGCAAGGCTCTTCTTTTGCAAACCGGCGTCCCAGGCGAAAATTTGTTGACCTTCAAGGAAGGCAGGCAGCCTTGTTTCCCCGATGCTAATCATGCCGGGGACTATCATTTCGCTTAGAACATCCATTACTACGAGGTTTTTCAGCTTTGCTATTTCGATGATCCATGCATCATTTACGGGGCGTGTATTTAAAAGGCAGATTTGCTGGCCATAGAGTTCGCTTTTCAGGGCGAAGCGCAGGGCACAGACGAGCTTATATGCAACCCCGCAACCTGCAAGTTCTCCGAAGCCGCTGCCAAGTTTGGGGTTTACGATTACAAGGGCCTCGGGGAGCTCCTCCCTCGGGTTATGATGATCAGTGATGATTACGTCTATGCCGAGTTCCCCTGCCTTCAGCACCTCGGCGATATTTGAAATGCCGCAGTCCACGGTAATTATTAGGCTTCCCCCATCGGCTGCGAAGCCGGTAAGAGCTTCTATTGATAGTCCGTATGGCTCATCACCTGTAGGGAGTCTGATGCTGATGTCCATTTCAAGCGATTGCAGGTATTCTGCCACAATCGTGGTTGCGCAAATGCCGTCAACATCCCTGTCGCCAAAGATTAAGACCTTTTCCCCCTCGTCCCTTGCGGCGAGGATCCTTTCAACTGCATCCTCCATTCCGGGTATTTCATAGGGATTTCTAAGGTATCTTGGGTCGTCTTCAAGAAAAAATTTGATTTCTGCTCCGGTTGTCATTCCGCGGCGTGCAAGAATCGAGGCAGTAAGTAAGTCACAGTCATATTTTCCTGCAATATTTTTAACTAAATCTGCGGAGACATCGCGTTTTTCCCACTTCATTTACCGGATTGCCTCCTATATCTCTTCCAAACAGGGCAGCCTTCTTCCCAGAGCCTCTGCCATGATAATAAGACAAAGTGTCTTTGCCTGCTCAAGGGAGCTTGCGTCCGGCTCTATTAAAGCCGCTGGAGAAATATTTTCGATGCTCTTAAGCCATTTTACGCAGGCAGGTCCGATATTTAAGCCTGATCTGCCGGAATAAGAACCGGTTATCTCCCTCGCGCAAATCTCGCAGAAAAACTCCTGTTTCGCTTGAGAGTACCATAATACTGCATCAGGTTTTGCTCTACAAGTACAGGAAGCCGAGAGCTCAGGGCCCAGCCCAAGGAGCCTTAGCCAGTTCCAAAGAAAATATACCCCAATTCGGGAGCAGCTCCCTGCGCCGGCTCCTTCAAGGGTATTTAGAACATTTCCTGCGAGTTCCAGGGCCTGCGGCCAACTGCCGCCTCCTCCCCCCGTCGAAAGAATGGTCTCTGCAATAGCATTGGCGCAGATAACCCTCTCCCACATTTCCCTTATGCCCGGCCTATAGACCTGCACATCAAAATCGTTAACTTTTCTTGAATCCTTCACCGGGTCCCTGTAAATCCAGAGCTTCCCTTGATGAAAAGGTGATACAAGAGCGCGAAAACGGCTCTTTGCCCCCCCAAAAACCGTCGCCCTAATCAGACCCTCCTCTGCTGTAAGGAACCAGGCCTCCCTATTGGACTCCCCCGAAGGCTTCACCCTCAGAGTCAGGGCAGAATAGGTCAAGTTTCGCGTCATTTGGCTATTCTTTTACGGTATTGGTTTCTATTTGTCAATGGTATTAAACTGACCTCACTGTTCCTGAATACGCAGGCGTTCTTTTAATGCTTCCTGTAGAATGCCGGAAAAGTTAATATTTGCCATCTCAGCTCGTTCATTCAACCACATTGGGATTGTAAGAGTTTTTTTTACAGATTTGTTTTCGTAAAACCGCCTGTATGTTTCAGTATCCACAGCGACAATGCTTGTAAATTCACCCGCTACAATTTTAATATCACATGGATTTTTTGCTTTGGGAATCGGCTTTTTATCTTGTTCTAAATCGTATAAGGTTAGGCATAGCACATCCTGCGCCATATAAACAGCATCGACTATATCATTGCCGCTAGTAAAGCATCCTTGTAAATCAGGAAAATTAACGCTAAACAATCCGTTTTCTTCCGGTGTGAACACCGCTGTGTAAGCATATTTCATAATGCCATCCTTAAATTAATTCTTTTTCAGTCCCAATTCCTTCATTATGCTGTGGGCTGTACCGGTTGCAACTTCTTTACTATGATGGCGTGGTATACTCGCAGTGTTTCCTGTTGTCGGGTTAACCCAAATATCATGTTCCGAACCATGCCGTTTAATATAGCAGCCGTGTTTCTTTGCCAATTTAATCAGTTCACTTACTTTCATTTTACCGCCTGCTTTTGCTATTTTAACACGTATAAAACACGTATGTCAAGTATATTATTTTTCACAGAGACGCTATGATCTAAATTTAAAGTAGACTGAAAGCACGAAGTGACCCAGATGTTCTTCAGGAAGCGATACAAAAAGCTGTTGTTTACTGTCGTAATCATGATATACTTAAAGAGTTCTTGGAAAAGCAAGCTTCGGAGGTATTAAATATGCTGATGGTCGAATGGAATATGGATGATGCATTGGCGGTTCGCTATGAGGAAGGTGTTGAGGATGGCGTGGAGAAGGGCGTTAAGAAGGGTAAACAGGAACTACAGAAATATGTCCTTGAGCTTATCGATCAAGGCCTTAGTCCCGAAGAAATAAAAAAACGCTTGGAATCCGGGAATTAAGGCCTTCCCGAGGGCATCTATTTAATGGATAATTAACAAATCAATGCTTTGTAATGACAATATCGACATGATTGCATATCCGGAGGCGTTATCACGGTAAATTTCCATGTTTTATAGGAGACAGGGCTAGCAAAAGGCACCGCAAAATCCTTTTTTAGAGCATTAATTAAAGGCGATTTCGGAGCAGACCGGGTATATTTGTGATTACCCCAAGGTTTTTAAAGGGGCCTTCCCCTACGAGCAGTGAAAAAACTTGAAGCAAGAAGGTATGAAAAAAACAGCATTGCCGGATATTAACAATGTCAAAAAAAATAATTTAAAAGGCTTGACAATGCACCTGCTAGTATAATATAATTTGACTTAAGATCACGATAAAGAGGACTATAGATGGCCGTAGGTTATCTCCTCTTGTCAATTTCAGGAGGATTCTTAAATGAAGAAAGCTCTCGTTATTCTTATACTCCTTGCTTTCGTGGGGGGTGGATTATTTGCTCAGACTGTAACATGGAACGGTAACTTACATACCGGTCTGGGTGTCAGGAGTATAGCCGGTATTGATGACACGTATTGGGGATTGATAGCTCCGCCGATTACAGCTGCAGGTCCAAGAGTGAGGCTCCAATTCCGCTATACAAACGCTGATGGAAATGCCGGTATTGACACAACGATTCAAGCAGGGAATACCCCTGACGCATGGGGCACTCCCGCAGTCAACGTTGGCACCGCAGTTGGTTTCGTAACATTCTTTGACAACATGTTCAGAGTACAGGCAGGTCGTTTCTGGGGCGGACAAACCCCCTTCGCAAAGGTTGATAACCTCGATGGAGACGATGTTTTTTATGATTACGGAATTTTTGCTACCGTATATCCCGTGGATATGTTTAGATTTGGCTTCGGCTTAAATTCAACTACTCTTCTTACTGAGAATGCAAAATGGGATGATGGACCTATCACCGCACACATTCATGCAAGATTGTCATTGGCAGGCTTGTTTAATGCAACTGCAGGTTTAAGGTTTACTCCTTCTGCAGATACCAGTACAGTAAATGCAGATTTCTCATTTAATGCCCCGGTAATTCCGATTGTTGATCTTCGCGGTTTCGCTTATTTCAACAGGCTTGATGATTTCAGTGATGCAGGAAGTATAACCGGTAGCGTTCAGGTTATGATCCCCTATGGCATTTTAATGGAAGATCTCCGACTTGGTGTATACACCAGGTTCTCAATCAGTAATGTAGAAGCAAATGAAAACCCCTTCTTTGGTGGTGCACTTTGGCTTGATTACAGAACAGCAAATATCTTCCCAAGATTTGAAATTGGATATGCAACCGGTTCACAATTCTCAGGTACCCATACAGCATTTGGTAACTGGGGAGCCCTCTACCGCTTAGGTCCTGCAACG
>WRKT01000007.1 GCA_009777995.1 Treponema sp.
TCTTCACCGTATTTTTCTTTGTATAATCGATATGTCGAATACACTGTAAGGCCTTCCGATGTCCAAGCCGGGAAATCATCATAATGATCCCATATCACTCTATTCAGCCCCCACCACTGGTGTATTATTTCATGCGCAAGGATCTCCATGCCTGTCGCGCCTTTCCAAGGGTCGGTAAGAGAATATATGGAAAAGGTTGTTTCACTCATGTCACTAATGCCGGGTACAGCTCCCCCGCCAAAGTTGTATGCCGATGTCATAATAAGCCTAAGATAATTATCATTTAGAAAATGCAATGGCCCAAAGCGTTCGATGCAGAAAGTAAAAACATCACTCAAAACCTCATCTATCCCATGCTCTTCCAAAAGGCTGTGGAAGTTTCTGTGATAAAAAAACTCAACGTTAATCCCGCCTGTTCTGATCGATCTGCTTAAATAGTCCGCTGCGAAAATTTCAATATAGTCAACCGACGGGTGTATGATAGCCCATGTTTTTGTACCGTCTCCATTATCAATGTTATTACCTACCAAAACATTCAGGCTTGAAGGTAAGGGAATAAAATTATCCGGCAAGACAATGTTAACACTTACACGGGTATTATTTAGACGCAGATCGGGGATAAGAGAACTGACACGGAGCTCCACATTGTTGCGGCTTATTTCTACACCTAAAAATCCTAATTTTGAGGCTCCCCAGAGCATGGGATAACCGCCATATTCCACCACAAGTTCCTTTGTTCCTTCGGGGATATCAAACTCAATGTTTTTCGTTAAAAATTGATCGTTATTTAAATCGGTGAAAGCAATAGGATTAGCATCCGCGGTCATACTATAAACAGATAGGCCTGAATTAATATTCATTCTTTTTATACCACCGGCACTACTATCATCAATTGTATATTTAATTTCACCAAACAACGTTCCCCTGTTAAAATCCGGCCTTATATGAGCAGTTGCTGATAAAATGCTCAATTCTTCGTTATATTCATGAACAGAGAAAATAGAGCTCCAGTCTGTTTCAAGGGGAGCATCATTAAAAAAAGGTTGATTACGATAAAGACTTAAACTTAATACAAGCAAAAGCGTTCCTAAAACAGGCAGATACCGTTTTCTGCAATTGAAAATTATAGAAGCAAAAATACCTTTTTCATACCTTCTTGTGCATAGTAAGGATATGATCCATGCCCCTGTCAGAAACATAAACCAGAAAAGGCGGTTATACAGCCCCATTCTCAAAGGCCTTGAATTACCAAAGCCGTCAGAAAATACAGGGATATTGGTAATTATCCAAGTTAATAAAATATCCCCTGAAGAAAAGAAATAAAAACTCAAGAACATGCAAGCTAAACACAAGCATAAGGAAATATCTGCTCTTCGGAACACTTGATGAAAAATCACTGCAAAAAGGCAGGTAAATAACCCGGCAGGTATAATAAAAAGTGCATACGATGATACATATAATATCGGATCAGCGAAGGATGCCATCTGTATCATCGTATAAGGAAAATAGGCAATAATAGTAATAAGCCCCGAGAAAAGTACAATAAAAAGAACCGCTGTCATTTTTGCAATATGAAGTGTAACAGGCGATACTATTGTATCAGTCAAAACGGAAACTCTATACTTATTTACCCTGTCCAGTTCCAATAGCGTGAATAATGCAAACAGGATCGCAGAGCCGATTGCTCCTGTTAAGAGCGGATTGATAATTAATTGAGTTCCTGCCGTTTCTACTTCGTTCATTTTAAAAAAGGTAAGACCGAGCACGGGAGAAATAGCTGAAAGAACCACAAAGAGCCATGTTAACCTTGCTCTGAAGATCCTCGAAATTTCCACACGAAGTAACTGAAAGAAGCCCATCACAAAGAACTCTTCTCAATTAGATACATATAACCATCTTCAAGAGATGGTTCAAGAATACCTTTATACCCTTGAGCCGCCTGCATAAGCTTTTCAGGTCTGCCGTCGAACAGTATTTTGCCCCGGTTTATTACGATAATACGGCCGCATATACAATAAACATCTTCGATAATATGCGTAGAAAGTATTACAATTTTATCTTGAGCACTTTGAGAAAATAAATTACGAAATTTTCTTCGCTCCTCCGGGTCAAGCCCGACCGTAGGCTCATCGAGAATAAGAAGCTCGGGATCGCCCAGCAAGGCTTGTGCAATGCCAACTCGCTGTCTCTGCCCTCCGGATAAGGTCTTGATTCTCGTTTTCTGAATTTCGTCAAGGTTTGTTTTTTGAACTACCTTCTCTATCTGTTTCTTACTATCTTTTATCTGTTTCAAAGCCGCAATATAATCCAGAAATTGCCAAACAGTCAGCTCATCATATAGGCCGAAGTCTTGAGGCAGATAACCCAAGACACTTTTAAGATAATATTCCTTCGATTGCAGCGGCTCATTGTTCAGCAATATAGTGCCTGAACTCGGCAAAAGTGCTGCCACAAGAAGCTTCATTAAACTAGTTTTCCCGGCTCCATTCGGACCAACCAGTCCAATCAGAGCCGGGCCGGAAATTTCAACGGATACATCATCCAGTGCTTTCTTGCCTGTTTTATACTCTTTTGAAATATGCTGCACAGAAATATTCATGAAAAGCCCTCATTAAATACATTATAAACAATACTTCCAAATTTAGCTATTCCCGGATTGCCATTTACTATTGAAGTTTTTCTCCAATAACTCTATAATAAGGAAAGATTGTAGATTAAAAGGATTATATAATGGCAAAAAACCTATTTAAATCCGCGGGCGGAAACAAATCCATATTGGCAAGGCGGATAGTTATTTTATGCCTTTCTTTGGTAATTTCCGTTTCCATTATATTATCCTGGATATTTCTATCTAATCTCACGAATGTCAATAATAGAAGCCTTCATTCTACGGCAGCCATCAATATGCGCTACCTGAATTTAGACATACTTCATGCACTTGAGCCTTCACTTAATTTAGCAAGCAGCGTGGCGGCAATAATTCCGGATATAGCTACCCCTGCCCAAATGGAGCAGATTTTATCCTCAATGTTGTCTACAGTTTCGGCAGCAGGGGAGCTGTTCTACGGCACAACAGTATCTCGCTTCGATGGGGGATACTTTGTAACAGCAACCGACTGGGATCCTTATGGAGACAACCTTGCCTGGGACCAGATTCTCCGACCCTGGTTTAGCTTCGGGCTGGGAAACCCGGGAAGGACGATGATCACCGAACCTTATGTCGACTCAAATACAGGCCTGCTCTGTGTAAGCGTGGTTAGAACAGTGGATGTAGAGCGTAGAATTGTCGGCGTTGTCGGGGTCGATGTATTCCTTGACGTACTAACCGAGATTGTTATAAGTCGTACAATAACCGAAGACGGAAATACCTTTATCATAAGCAGTGACGGCACATACCTTGTACATAACAACGGCGCTTATATAATGGAACGCAACTTTTTTGAAACAGAAGGAAGAGACATTCAAATCTCTGCTTCCGATGTAGATATTCAAATAATCGGAAATACATATTGGGCATCAATGCCTATCTCGGGCATGGACTGGATCATGATAACAACCGGCTCTACAGATGAGTTTACAAGAGATTTCAGGCAGATTTTAACCACCACAATTATCATTAGCTTAGTTATAATACTTGCAGTAATCATAATATCTCTGCGATTTAGTATGATACTTACAAAAGCTATAGTCGGGCTTTTTGGCACATTAAAGAAAATTGCAGCAGGAGACTTTACCCAAACAATTGCAGTAAAGGGAAATGATGAAATATCCCAAATGGCAAAATTACTTGGAGAAACACAGGAGAGCATCAAAAACCTTATCTCGAATATAAAGAACGAAGCAACAGCTTTATCTGAAATAGGCAACGACCTTGCCAGCGATATGCAGGGCACTGCATCTTCAATGAAAGAAATAACAGACGCAGTGCAAAACATAAAGGGCCGCATAATAAATCAATCCGCAAGTGTAAGCGAAACCCACGCCACAATGGAACAACTTGTGTCGAACATAAATAAACTCAATAGCCACGTCGGGAGACAGAGTTCTAATGTATCCCAGGCATCATCTGCAATAGAAGAAATGGTAGCTAATACCCGCTCGGTTACCGACACACTTATTAGAAACGAAGAAAACGTAAGAACACTGACAGAAGCATCGGAAGTCGGTAAAACCGGCCTATCGGAAGTCGCCCATGATATCCGCGAAATTGCCCGAGAATCCGAAGGCCTTCTCGAAATCAACGCAGTAATGAAAAACATTTCCAGCCAAACAAACTTGCTATCCATGAACGCAGCAATTGAAGCAGCACATGCAGGAGATTCAGGCAAGGGATTTGCCGTTGTCGCCGATGAAATCCGCAAGCTTGCAATTAACTCCAGTGAGCAGTCCAAAACCATTGGGACTGTTTTAAAGAGAATAAAAGAATCCATAGACAAAATAACCCGCTCCACCGAGAATGTGCTTAATAAGTTCGAAGCAATAAATAATAATATAAAAACCGTAGCAGATCAGGAAGAAATCATCCGTAATGCGATGGAAGAACAGGGAGTGGGAAGCAAGCAAATCCTTGAAGGCGTTAGCAATGTCAATGAGATTACCCGTCAAGTAGAAACCGGCTCCCACGAAATGCTCGAAGGAGCAAAAGAAGTAATTTCCGAAAGTGACAATCTTGAAAAAGCAACACAGGAAATAACTACAGGGATAAACGAGATTGCAACAGGCGCAGATCATATGAACAATGCGATTAATCATGTTAATACGATAAGTGATAAAAACCGCATGGCCATAGACACCCTGATTAAAGAAGTATCAAGGTTCAAGGTGGAGTAGGGAAAATTTTAGTTGCATTTCCACCTTACATGCAATAAAATTGATGAGCTATGAGAAAAATACTTGTTGCATTGCTGACTATTCTATTTTCAATGACCATCATGTTTATAGTCATTCAAAGCATGCCCGGAAATCCGGTGGAAACCCTTGCCCATGAAATGTCCAGAAACGAGAACCTTTCCTTTGAAATCGCCTATGAGCGAGCAAAGGCGACACTGAACTACGATCCGGACATTCCTGTTCTAAGACGCTATCTGGAATTCATTATGAACCTTTCCCGAGGCAGCCTCGGCAGCTCCCTTGTTTACAGGCAGCAGGTCTCTCAGGTGGTTCTTGGGGCCCTTCCCTGGACCCTGCTTGTGCTCATTCTCGCGATAACTTTGAGCTTTACTATCGGTATACTTCTCGGTATATACATTGCCTGGCGGCAGAAGAAGTGGATGAACACGACCTTAACTGCATATCAATCCCTTTTCGGCTCAATCCCCGATTATATTGTCGCCTACCTGCTTGTCCTGATATTTGCAATTAACTTAGGATGGCTTCCATCCAGGGGGCCCTATAGTGCTTCAATTATGCCCGGTTTCACACTTGCCTTTATTAGGGATGTTATCCGCCATGCCCTGCTGCCTGTATTGAGCTTTTTCATAACGACAGTTGCCTCCTGGACCATCGCAATGAAGACGAACTCCCTCGGCGTACTCGGCGAGGACTATGTCACCTATGCGACTGCCCGCGGGTTATCAAAGGGAAGAATACTGACCAGCTATCTTGCAAGAAACGCAATGCTTCCCCTTGTAACAGCCGTTGGCATTACCTTCAGCTTTATGTTCGGAGGCTCTCCACTTATTGAAAACCTCTTTGTTTATCCCGGGGTGGGTTATTATCTTAACATAGGAATTGCACGAAGGGATTTCCCCCTTATGCAGGGGATGTATTTAATTATGATTGTGATGGTAGTTGCAATGAGCCTCCTTACAGAATTTATTTACAGAATCTTGAATCCAAGGCTAAGGGGGAATTAGTATGGAAAGCGAAATTAAAACAAGACTAAAAGCCGTTTCCCCAATGCCATTGATAAGCTTCTTTAGGGTCATTACGAAAAATAAAACTTCCCTTGTCGGGCTGATTATTCTTATCGTTTTTCTTGCGATGGCAATTTTCTCTCCAATTTTCATTGAGCCTCCAAGGTCAAACTATGCAAATCGTTTCGCCCCGCCCTCCCGCCAGCATATACTCGGAACCGATATGGCAGGAATGGATGTCCTTGTCCAGTTGATGCTCGGTTCGCGAAATGTGCTTTTAATCGCATTCTGGGCAGGAATCTTTGCAGTATTCATCGGATCAATAATAGGCATCCTTGCAGGACTTTCGGGGGGCAAGATCGACGCAATACTTACAATGCTTACAAACATAGTTCTGACAATACCGAGCTTCCCGATTATGATGATACTTTCCATAGTTGTGCGCATCAACAATTCTCTTTTATTTGGACTTATGCTCGGTGTCTGGTCATGGGCAGGCCTTGCAAAAGCAGTAAGATCGCAGGTGCTTATTATCAAGAACCGTGAGTTTATCGAGGCAAGCAGGGTTATCGGCCTTCGCCTTCCAAGTATCATTATTTATGACGTATTTCCAAATGTCCTTTCATATATCTTTATCAGTTTTATTACGATAATGCGGGGTGCAATCATGGCAAGCGTAGGCCTTATGGTTCTGGGCCTTGTACCTTTTGCAGGGAATCATTGGGGCATAATGATAAACACAGCGATTTCCCAGAGCGGTGCACTATTCGGAGGTGCTGCCCTTATGTACTTTATATCACCTGTAACCTTTATAGTAGTTTTCCAGATGGGCTGCTACTTATTCGCTTCCGGCCTTGATCTTGCAATGAATCCGAGACTCAGGGCCTAAGGAGTAATACTTGGAAAACAAAACACCAATCCTACAAGTGAAAGACCTTACAGTAGATTATATGCTTGACGAAAAGCGGCTTCGTGCCTGTGACAATGCATCAATTGATATATACCGAGGTGAAATACTGGGAATAATCGGTGAAAGCGGAAGCGGGAAAACCACGTTTTCATCGGGGCTGTTAAGACTTATACGACCCCCCGGAAAAATTTCATCAGGAACGGCAATATATCACAGGAAAGACGGAAGAACTATGGATCTATTCTCTCTTTCAGACAGGGAGTTTAATACAATACGCTGGGCAAGCATTTCAAGTGTATTCCAGGCAGCCCAAAATGTCCTTAACCCCTCTCTAAAGGTATTCGAACATTTTATGGAGACATCAGATGCCCACGGAGAAAAGCTAAGCAAGGCCCAAATGATTGAAAAGGCAAGCGGGATTCTTTCCCTTGTCCGCCTTGAACCGAGGGTGCTCGAGAGCTATCCGCACCAGCTCTCAGGAGGAATGAAGCAGAGGGTGATCATTGCAATGAGCCTATTGCTCACACCTGACATCATCTTTCTTGATGAACCCACCACCGCCCTGGATGTCATCACCCAATGGTATATCATGGACATTCTGATAAGAATACACAGGGAGTCCGGTGTCACCATGGTCTTCCTTACCCATGACCTTAGCATTGTCGGATCAATTGCAGACAGGCTCGCAGTCATGTACGCAGGACAGTTTGTGGAAATCGGGCCGACAGAGATCATTCTCGAGAATCCGACTCATCCATATACCTACGGCCTTCTTAATGCAGTCCCTTCATTAAGGGACGATTTGATGGAACGCAAACCAATACCGGGACATCCCCCAAATCTGCTAAGCCTTCCGGAAGGCTGCCGCTTCTCGCCCCGCTGCTTTGCACATATAGACGGGAAGTGCCCGGGCACTATTGAGTTTGCAAATGATTTAAGGCCAAGCTCTTCCGGGCTGTTTACCCGCTGCGGTAAATGGGAGGAGGTTCTTAAAAAATGAGTATGTTGAACCTAGAAAATATAAGCATGGTTTTTAATGTTAAAGATAAGGGCAAGAAGAAAAAACTCGGAGCCCTTGTCAATGTAAATCTCGAAATCGGCAACAGCGAAATAGTTGCTGTAGTAGGCGAATCCGGCTGCGGGAAAACCACCCTGGGAAAGGTAATTACAGGCATCCATTCACCGACTTCGGGAAAGATTTATTTCGATGGCACAGAGATAAAGGATATGAGTAAGGAGGAGTTCAGGAAGTATAGGCTTGGGGTTCAGATTATTCATCAGGATTCCTATGCGGCTCTTAATCCTAACCGCACGATATTTCAATCCCTCTCCCTTCCCCTTTTGGAAAATAAAATTGCAAAAAACAAGGAAGAGAGTTTTATCATTCTTGATGAGCTATTTAAAGACATCGGCCTTTCCCCGCCTGATCAATTCCTGAGCAAGTACCCTCATCAGCTTTCGGGAGGTCAGCGTCAGCGCGTACTCCTTGCAAGAGCTCTTTCGGTAAAACCTCGCCTCATAGTGGCAGATGAACCTGTATCAATGGTTGATGTGTCCCTTCGCATTTCCCTGCTCGATTTAATGGCGAGGGCAAATAAAAAGTATAATATCAGCTTCGTCTATATAACCCACGATCTTGGTACTGCACGGTATATAGCCCGGCATGGGAGGATCATGGTCATGTATCTTGGCAAAGTAGTGGAGACGGGACTTATAACTGAGACCCTTGGTGACCCATTACACCCCTACTTCAAGGCTCTTGTGGCTGCAGTACCTGAAATAAGTAAGAAAAAGTCCATGGAAAGCCTTCCGTTAAGGTCTTTTGACATGCCAAACCTCCTTAATTTGAAAAGCGGCTGCCGTTTCCACCCTCGCTGCCCCCATACAACAGCAATTTGCGAGCAGAGTGAACCTGAATTAAGCAGTTTCAAGGAAAGATCGGCTGCATGTCACAGGCTTTCTGAAATTTACAATGCTTAATCTTGAGGATATAGCAAAGTTTCTTCTTGTTTTGGCAGCGATAAGTCTTTCTGTCTGCATTATCTCCACAATCGGCCTGCTTCTTTCTCCGGCAGAGGAAGAAACTTTTATAGTATACTCACTTGTCATCTTTATTTCCCTGTTTCTGACTATCTCTTCTTCTGCTTTTGCCTTTGTTTTCAGGCGGATTGAGAATAAGAGGAACATGGAAAAAGGGTTATAAATAAGTTGACCCACATTTAATTGAAATGTAGAATATATGGATATTTTATAATATGAAAGGAGTTTTTATGAAAAGATTAGTATTTGCACTTGTTGCGCTATTTTTGGTTATATCTTTTGTAGGATGCAACAGGGAAAGCACCCCGAGATTAACCGGAGGCCAGCACATCGGCTTTGATGCCCTTGTACTTGAAGGGACCGTTGACCGAAGCGGGAAGGTTCTTACAACCCTGGTAGACCATCAGCCTCCGCCGGCTCTTCATGGAAATCCCTTCGATGGATTAGCAGGCGGTGCGGGCATTAACTGGTCCCTATTCCCCTTCCTTTATGGCCGCCTTACCGACTATTCTCCGCTCCCGCAGCAGACCTTTAAACCTGACCTGCTTGAAAGCTTTTCTTACGAGGGCAGTGTCTTAAACATGACCTTAAAGCAAGGTTTGAAATGGAGCGATGGATCACCTTTAACCATGGCAGACGTGCTTTGCGGCCTTCATATCGATATTGGTTCTGCTCAGTTATTTAACTTCGCCACAAGTGCAGAGTTAATTAACGATCATAATATGCGGATAACCTTCCTTACCGAAAGCCCTCTTAACCTGAACATTATACTTGGTGCAATGAACTTGCATGTGACCTATCCATACAAGGTTTACGGTCAATGGGCAGATCAAATGAAGGCATACATGGATCAGTACCGCTTCCTTGATGCAGAAGCAGGACGCTATAGGTTCCACGATGCAGGAACTGAAACCGCAACAAGGATTCGAAACGATCTGCTTCAGTTCCGTCCAACAATCTTTGAAGCGCTTTATTCGGGTCCATACGTATTCCAGGCTGCAACCACTGCAGAGAGTGTAATGGTGATAAATGAGCATTACTATATGAGGCCCCATATTGAAGTGGTACGCGGAATGCGCGCTGCAAGCGCAACTGCATATATGGCGAGTATAATCGAAGGAGTATACACAATTGAAAACGGGGGCTTGAGCAACGAGAACCATGACCTTGTCATCAATACCTTTGCTGAAGACATCCGCCTCGTATATGCCCCTGAATTCTCACAGTGGGGATTCTTCATGAACTATCAGATGCATCCCTTTAATAACCCTGTAGTACGCAAGGCCTTCTCACACTATGCCGACCGTGACATCCTCTTAATGGTGGCCGAAGCGGGATCTTTTGCAAGCGACCTGCACAATACCGGAATGTTACCGTCCCTGATTCCCCAGTTCACAAGCCCCGGCTTCATGAACACACTTGATCGGTACGACTATAACCCTGCAAGGGGAGCTGCCCTTCTTGAAGGCATAGGCTGGAGAAAGGTAAACGGCATCTGGCATGATGAAAATGGTGATAGGGTGGTCATGGAGATTATTTCGAATAGCTGGCCCATGTGTCTCTTTACAGCAGAAGCCTATGCAACAATGATGAGGGAAGAAGGCTTTGACTTAACCCTTCGCCCGATGGATCATGCAGCAATGCTTGCAATGCTTACAAACGGCGAATACCAGCTCTGCTCCTTTGCCCTTCCCGGCATGGCTGCATATCAGCATCCATGGGAACTTTTCAACGCAATCTTCTCTCCCGGCGCCACAGCAACCCGTATAAATCTTCCGAATATTGCAACCGACGAAGACAGGATTATGGTAGATTCGTCCGGCAGATCATATAATACCACAAATATGCTCTCCCGGCTTTACGCTGCATCAAGCCATGACGAGATCGTGCGTATAACAGAAGAGTTCATGAGACTCACAAACGATCTCTCTCTATTCCTTCCTGTCGTTGAGAAAAGCGCACCTTTAAGAATTTACGATCCGAAACTAAGTCTTGCACCCGGCGGCAACGATGTTGTTCAGAACAGCTTTTACTATTATGGCAACCTGAACAATATGCTTGCAAAAATGATTCGTTCCGAATATCTATTCTTTGTTCAGTAAACTTAATCCCCGGGAGCTTTAATAAGCTCCCGGATTTTCATCAAGGAAAACCTATGTCTATATCAAGTTTACCCCGAGAAAAGTGTGCTGAAGCATTAGAATTATTTAACGGTGTCATAAAATCTGATAATTTATGCTATAGGACCCTCGATATTGCACTGTTTGAAGAAAAATTTATTACTGAAACAGATACAGTAAAAAAAATAAATCTGATTTTTAGTGATGATGATAAAATTACAGGATTTATCAACGGCTCGTATAAACCGGGAAGCGAGGGAGCTTACCTGACCTTTGTCGCCGTAGACTCTAAAAACAGGCGAAGGGGAATTGGCAGAGCCCTTATTGATGCATTACATGAAAAGTTCAGGGAAACTGACTCTAATATAAAAAAGGTCGAAATTCTTTTCTTTAACCCCATAATGCTTGAATGGATAGTTCCCGGCACGAAATCCCATGACCATAATAATTCCCCGGGAATGGATGTTTCGATAGACGCATATATCTTTTTAAAAAATATGGACTATAGGGATTTTTCATATCAGAACTCATTTTATATGCCTTTAAAGAATTATTCATTTAGTGATGATGTAAAGAATAAGCTTAACGCATTAAAGGAGAGGGGCCTTAATGTCTGTTATTATGACAGTGAAAAGCACTTCGGTTTTAAGGAATTATGTGACGATCTTGACAGCGAAGACTGGAGGAACCATATCTTTGGAAACCTCGAAAGGGAAAAGCCCGACCCGCTTCTGATAGTAGAAGATAACGGGAAAATTTGCGGTTTTACAGGGCCTTTAAGAGTACAGGAAAGCGGAAGGGGATTCTTCGCAGGGATAGGAATGCACTCGGAGTATCGCGGAGGCGGCTCGGGTACTGCATTGTTTGCATCTCTTTGCATGGGACTAAGGGAAATGGGAGCAGAGTATATGACCCTGTTTACGGGGGAGGCGAACCCTGCAAGGAATATCTATAGGGCAGCAGGTTTTAAAATCGTAAAATCATGGGTAAACATGCGCAAGGAGCTGTAAAATGAGTGAAGAAAAAAGAACCATAATGGCAATAGGCGGACATATAGGCGACATGGAGTTGACTGCCGGGGGAACCCTTGCAACCATGTCACTTCAGGGACACAAAATAGTCACTGTAGCTCTAACAGCAGGAGAACGGGGTAATCCGCCGGACAAATCGGTTGATGAATACCGAAAGCAGAAGGTAGAGGAAGCAGAGAAGTTTGCTAAAATGCTAAATGGCAGATCAATCGTTTTTGATTACCCTGATGGGGAGCTTCCCCATAACGATGAAGTCTGCTTTAAACTCTGCGACTTGATTCGTGAGATCCGCCCGGATGCATTAATTACCCATTGGAAAAAGAGCATACATAAGGATCATATTAATTCATATCGGATAGTAAAAGATGCACAGTTCTATGCAGGCCTTCGCTCAATGGAACGCGAGCTCCCCGCTGCCTATGCAGCAGGACCCTACTACGCTGAAAACTGGGAAGACCCCATCGACTTTAAAAAATATGTATATTCGGTTATAACCGAAGAAGGCTTTAAACTCTGGGAAAAGGCAATCAGTCACCACTGGTTTACGATTAATAGTCCGTCATTTAAATACAAGGACTACTATACGCACCTGAAATCTGTTCGGGGAATCGAAGCCAGAAAGCAATATGCAGAATGCTTCAATATCGAAGAGTTTGGCAAAAGGCAAATCCGCGAAGGATTATAATTATAAACAAACAAGGGGAAATGCCATGCACGAAAGAGTGAACACCGCAATTACAGAGTTGAATACCCGACTAAAGGAGATCTACGCAGGGGATTATATTACCCTTGTTCTCTATGGAAGCGCGGTTGGGGCTGCCTATCGTGCAGACTATTCAGACATTAATGTTCTGATAATACTTGAAAAAAACAGTTCGGATAATATCTTTAAGCTTGGGAAGGCCGCAAAAAACCTCCTTGGAAAGTACCGAATATCGCCTTTTATGATGACAAAGGAAGAATTAACCTCTGCTCTTGATGTATTTCCTTTGGAATTCTATGACATTCTTGAAGCCCACACAATTGTTTATGGTGATAAAAATATTCTTAATTTAAATGTTAAGAAGGGTAATCTGCGCCATGAAATCGAAGAGAAACTGCGAGGCACTGTTAACGATATTCACGGCATGATCCTTGCCGCCGAGGGTGAGGAGAAGCTGCTGGGGAAGTATCTTGCAAGCTGGCCCGGGATGAGCGGCATCCTTTTCAGGGGTCTTCTTCGCCTAAAGGGGAAGAGCATTGGCGGCCTAGATGCCGATGCCATCATTAAAGAAACCGAGAAGGAATACGGAGTAAAGCTAGAAAGCTTTTCGACTCTAAACGACCTTCGTTACAATAAAAAACCTTTGACGATGTCTGCTTCCTCTTTTGCAGATACAATCCTTGAGCCTCTTAATGCATTGATAAAAATTGTTGATGCGATGGACGGAGGCAGGGCATGAGAAAACTGTTACTCCTGCTCGCCTTTTGCATCACCGCAGGAATTTTCGCACAGAACTTACCGCGTCCCGGCGGGTTAGTAAATGACTTTGCGAATGTCATGAGATCACAAGATCGACAAACAGCCGAGCGCCTTGCCTCTGCCATAAGGGAAAGGACTGGCGCTGATTTAGTCATTGTTACTGTTCAGAGCATCGGCTCAAATTTTGCTACAATCGATGATTTTTCCTTAGCCCTTGCAGAATCCTGGGGTATAGGCACAAGGGGCGAAGATAACGGGGTTCTCCTTATTCTTGCAGTTGCAGAACGTGAAGTGAAGATCGAAGTCGGCTACGGCCTTGAGGGAGTAATACCCGATTCTACTGCAGGCCGCATTCTCGACACTGCTGTAATCCCCGCTTTCAGGCAGGATGACTTCTCAGGGGGATTACTTAGGGGACTAGAGGCCATCGCCACGTTAGTTGCAAGGGAGCATGGGATTGACTTGGCAGAGCTTAATTTATCGGCACCTGCTGCTGTTCAGGTTCAAGAGGTTCCTGCTATATCTGTATTACTGCCATTTGTATTCTTTATTATAATGGTTTCATTACTCTCAAGATCAAGAAGATTCGGCCGAAGATTCAGGCGCGGAGTTATTATTTCGAGCTATGGCATGGGAAGAGGCTTTGGGACAACACGGAACATACGCGGCGGGGGCCTTGCCGGGGGGAACCTTGGAGGAGGGAGTTTCGGCGGCGGAAGCTTCGGTGGTTTTAAGGGCGGTAGTTTTGGCGGCGGCGGTGCCTCACGCAAATTTTAATTAATAGTTTTAAGGAATAGAGAGATGAAAAAAACAGGCATAATAGTTTTAGTTGCAATCCTTATTGTAGCAATCGGCGGGATATCATGGTATATCGGCGCACGCAATAGCATCATACAACTTGATGAAGACATCAATAGAACTATGTCGGAAATTGATAATCAGCTCCAGAGAAGAAGCGATTTAATCCCCAACTTTGTGAGTACCGTCAGAGGTTATGCCGCACATGAGCAGGAAGTCTTTAATAATATTGCCGATTCAAGGGCACGCCTTGCAGGTGCAACAACTGTTGAAGAGAAAGCCGACAGTTACAATGAAATGCAGTCGGCAATGTCACGACTGCTAGTAATCGTGGAGCAATACCCTGACCTTAAAGCAAACCAAAACTTCATCGCCCTGCAAGATGAGCTTGCAGGAACGGAAAACCGGATAGCGGTTGCACGCCAGAGGTATAATAATAGTGTGAATACTTATAATATTCGCATCCGGACTTTCCCCGGCTCTGTTATCGCGGGGAATATGGGCTTTACTCAGAGGGCTTATTTCGAGATAGCTGAAACAGCTCGACAGGTCCCACAGGTGGTGTTTTAGGTTTTACTTACAGAGAGAATCCACACGCTTCATGAACTCATTGGAAAGCCGCTTCTCCCATTTTATTGCAACACTTACAGGCAGATGGGATTCCTTAAACTCCTTGAGCAAAGATTGAATCCCCCTGATGTTCGGATTCCCCGTAACATTTACAACATTGCCGTTAATCTTGGCGATCATGGCCTGTGAGTCAGTGGTCAGTATATAATTCCCGGGATTATCTTTTACATATAGAAGCGCCCTATAAATACCCTCGGATTCAGTATCATCATTGGTTGTAGAAGCAGAAATGCCGAAAATGCCTGACTCTTCGTGGACAATGGAATTGTCTTTAACAACAACATAAGCCCACTTTTCAGGCCCGCCGTCAGTATAAATATGTATATATTTTTTAGACGGCATTTTTTCCTCCCTTTCAACCCACTGTCGATGGGAGCGACACTAGGGGGAGCCAATAATTAACCAAATCTTTATAATCGATCTTTTCATACAATCGCTCGAGGTCTGCATTTTCTTTTATCGTTTCAAAGAGAAACGAAGAGATAGAATTGTGATTATCAAGGACAAACTTGGCATAACGTTTTTTAGCCTCTTTCGGATCATTTGCACATTCTTTCTGACATTCTCTAAAGTAGGCCTGTGCTTTCTCGCACAGAGCGGCAATAGCATTCCTAAAGCCTGACCACTCCGCAATTATCTCCTCTGTCCTCGGACGAATTTCAGGCCATGCAGCAAGGGCATCATCAATACTCCCCTGTTTAATTGCAGCAAAAACCCGCTCATTAGAAAAATGCTCATCACCCTTAAGATAGAAAAGACTCCGATAATGCTCGGACTTAACTTTTATACGATTGTAATTACTATCCTGGATAACAACACCTTCATAGTCATTCGAATCGATGGAATTACAATATTCAAGAACTTCATCTATGGAATTAAATGAATAAAGCTTTGGAGTGTCAAAAGTCATACCAAAAGTTTTGCAGGCCCATTCGGGATTATGCTCAACTCCTTCAGGATCACGACAGGCAAGGAGAGTCAATTTTGTTTCCCTATATGGTACGATAATTCGATTATATGGAGAAGTAAGTTCAAACATAAAAACCCAGCCCTCCGGCAGACTCTTCACTTCATCTTCGTGCCCCCTAAGAGCATGGTCTCGGAGGGATGCGAAAGTATAGGGCGGAGGAAGATTCTCATCATTTTCGGCAGGAAATAACTCGGGCACCTGTACATCAATGTCAAAACTTCCATTCGTAGTCCAAAGATCACGGCTCCCCTCCTCTTTAAGAAGCTTCAAAAGAGAGCCATCAAGCTTCTCCCAAATAAAGAGAGGCCCCTTCCAGTCGATAGGATCCGCGCTATTCTCCCCGTAATTATTAAACTTGAAAAAAGGCATAAGATAAGGCCTAACAGTCCCATCATCACCAATATGATAAACCGAACCCCTGCAGCACCTAACAATCGGGTTCGTAAAATCAGAATCAAACTGACTATACTTAAACATAACAAGATTCGGACGACTCGGATGACGCTTAACCTTAACAGCATAAGGCGGTTTTGCAAGAGCGTCCTCAAAAGAGTCAGGGTTTTCTTTTATGAAGTTGGTTAGGTTATTCCAGTTATCATGCTGTCCCATATCGGCCTCCCGGGAATTATAGCACGGAAACAAAGAGATGCAAAGAGCCAATAAATATAAAATAAATCCCTTTACCCGTTTATCATTTTTTATGTATAATTGCTTGAGTGTAGGAGTGATTAATATGAACACAGTCGAAAAAATTACATGTCCAAAATGTAATACAGAAATTGATGTGAATATGGCACTGAGCCAAGAGATTGAAACTCGGTTAAAAACAGAAATTGAAGCATCCATATCAAAAGAAAAAGAGAAAGAATATAACAAACTTCTCAAAGAGGAAACGAGCAAAATTAGAGAAGAACTTGCTGAAGAAACACAGGAAGAAGTTAAAACTTTACAAAAATCTCTTAAAGAAAAATCTGAACAGGTAATTGATCTGAATAAAACCAGAGCTGAACTTGAAAGACTTAAGCTTGAGAAAGATGAAATAGAATCTGCAATAACAGCAGCCAAGGATGCAGAATTATCAAAAAAATTAAAGGAAGAAAGGGAAGTCCATAGAACGTTCCTTGAAACAGAACGAGAACGAATAAAGAAAGAAGCTACGGATGAGAATTTACTTAAAATTGAAGAACTACGGAAAAAGCTGGAAGATCAAACTGCTTTGGCTGAAGAGATGAAACGTAAAGCCGAGCAAGGCTCAATGCAACTACAGGGTGAAGTACAAGAGCTAGCCATTGAAGACATACTCAAAGACACTTTTCGTTTTGACATTATTGAACCTGTGCCAAAAGGAATAAGCGGAGCCGATGTGATCCAGAGAGTTCGTAACAGTACAGGCAACGAAGCAGGTATTATAGTCTATGAAAGCAAACGTACAAAAGCGTATGGAAAAGACTGGATAGGCAAATTAAAGGAAGATGGAGCGCGTGTAAATGCTGACATTTGTGTATTAGTTACAGAAGCACTTCCGGATGATATAGAACGAATGGGGTTAAAAGATGGAGTATGGGTTTGCAATTTCACCGAGATAAAGGGGCTCGCTCTCGTTCTGCGCGATAGCATAATTAGAGTTAGTGAGGCGTATGCTTCGCAAACAAATAAGGGTGAAAAAATGCAAATGCTCTATGATTACCTAACAGGCAAAGAATTCGCTTCACAATTTATGACAATAATGGAAGGGTTCAGTGACTTGCAAAAAGGATATATTGAAGAACGCAACAGAATGGAAAAGATATGGAAAACCCGAGAGAAGCAACTAGAGAAAATCCTACTAAACACAAATGGCTTTTTAGGTTCAATTAAAGGTATTGCCGGCAGCTCATTACCTGACATTGATACATTAATGATAGAAGAAGATACCTAACGCTTCTTGCGCATGTTCGCCCTGATGCGCCTTGCCTTAATCTTAAAGCGCTTTGCCTCATTACGATTCCGCAAATGAACCGCTACGATTACGCCTCCCCTCTTCATCGCACGCCCTACCACACGGACAGTTGCCATAAGGAGCTTTGTATATCTCCTGTTTAGGTTCTTGGTTACTATGACAGCTCTTCTTCCATTAATATAAGCAGTCTGCCCTCGGATTTCAAGGAAAGGAGCATCATCGGGGATCGGGGTGGAACCTGATTTCGCGAAGTCGATGAAGTCACGTTTAGACATGTTAATTAAGTTTGAAAAGACCTCTTCCTTTTTGCCCGCAGTCAGAGCACGTTCAAGGTAAGGGAGTTTAGTTGGGCCATCCTTGTCGCTAAAACCTATCATCTCAAGCTCGTTTCTATGCTTGATATATGCCTCACCAATGCTGAGCCAATTGTAAATGCTGCTGTGATCCATTTTTGTATCTTCACCAAGACTGGTCATATAGGCTCTCATGCTTTTATAGTTAAGTTTCCTGAAAAGGTTTTCAGACTTTATTCTTGCAAGTCCAAGGGCCATTGTTAAAATAGACAGGCGAACACCCATGATGGAGTCCCTGATACCTCGGTCAATTTCGGCAGGGTCATCAGATTCAATATAATCAAGGGAAATGGTTTTTTGATTCGTAACCTTGCTCATTTTATAATTATATCACAGATTTTGGAGATTTGGTATTGAATTTAGCGTATGATTTTTTATAACTTTGATTAACCGGTTAATCAAAGTTATAAGCAAGAGATGACCACGGTAATGGCCCCGATTTTTTATGATAGAATAAATTTGACAAGATGGCTATACTAGGTATATACTTCAAAGAGGAGATATAATAATGCTTACAACTATTCAAAAATGGGGAAACAGTCAGGGTGTTCGATTACCAAAGACTATTCTAGATAAACTGTTACTTCAAGAAAATGATCAAGTAGAAATAGAAACAGAAAACGATTTAATCATAATTAAAAAAGCAACCCGTAAACGTCGTGCAAAAAAGAGCCTTGAGGAGCTATTTGCAAACTATAAAGGAGAGTATGTATGTGCAGAGTGGGACACAGGTAAACCTGTAGGTAAGGAAGTTTGGTAATGTCATATGAACCAAAACAGGGAGATATCATTATAATTGATTTTGATCCCCAATCCGGTCACGAACAAAAAGGAAGGCGCCCTGCATTGGTTGTAAGCAACGAGCAATTTCATAAACGAACCAATTTGGCTTTAGTATGCCCTATTACAAAATCAAAAAGCGGCTTCCCAATGCATATTAAACTTGATAAGAGAACAAAAATAACCGGTGAAATTATGTGTGAGCAAGCCAAGTGTCTGGATATAGCAGCCAGAAATGCATCGTTCAGTGAAACAGCACCGGAAGATATTCTAAATAACGCGATTGATATTATTTGTGCAATTGTTGAGTAAATTCGGGAGACATAGTTATTTTCAAGAGTAATATCCCTCTGTTATTAAAAGAATGGCAATCTTTACAACCTCTTACAGAAAAAATGGAGCGAGACATTCATCAGCAATTCATGGTCGATTTCAACTATAATTCTAACAATATCGAGGGCAATACTCTGACCTATGTGCAAACAAAGTTACTGTTGCTTTTTGGAGACGTAATCGGCAATGCAAGAATGCAGGACTATGAAGAAATGAAAGCCCATAATGTCGGTCTTGAATGGATGAAGACCATGGCTAAAGACAGGGACAAAATGATGTCAGAGGTCTTTATACGAGAACTAAATAAAATAATTCTGGTCCGTGATTACTATAAAACAAGCCCTAAAGGGGACTATCGCTACGAAATAAAGGTAGGTACTTATAAAATACGCCCCAATTCCGTTATTACTCCAACCGGTGAAATTTTTGATTATGCCTCCCCTGAAGAAACTCCCTCTTTGATGGGTGATTTAATTAAATGGTACCGTAGAGAAGAAAAACGGGGGAAGCTTAAAATTGAAGAGCTCTGTGCCATGTTTCATTATAGGTATATCCGAATCCACCCCTTCGAAGACGGTAACGGAAGAATTGCCCGGCTCATGGTGAACTATATCCTATTTCGGCATGGTTACCCTATGATTGTTATACGCACCGATGATCGTGATAAGTATCTGGAGACCCTACATCATTGCGATATACTTAGTGGAAAAATCCCCTTTGACGGAGCAAATACCTCATTGGAGCAGGTAAAACCTTTGACAGATTATATCGCAGCCATACTAGAAAAGAAACTGGACACTCTCATTAGGTTTGCCAAGGGCGAGATTCCGGACTTTATTGAGGCAATAGATGACGTTTTATAGGACTATGTATATAATCTGTTGGAAACCAGCAGAAAGGATGAGTCGTTCACAAGTAAAGCAAAGACATATTACAGAGGGAAACGAAACCGTGACAAATTGTCACGATTTGAAAAAATAATGAGGTTTCATCCATCGAGAAAGGCTGATACTATATAATATACCATGCTTTTGGAGATATTGGAGATAAATCATAAGAAATGTCATGTGTTCAATGATTTACTAAGTTTATCAAAATAATGTATTATGAGGGAGATGCAAACACATATTGAGCATAGTAATTTTACATTTTTGTCCAATATGTTTCCCGCACTTGAAAAGCAGGGAACCCTTGCAGAGAACTATCTCCACTCTGACCCAAACAGCTGCATTTATAAGATGGGGGCTCTTGCAGAAACTATTGTCAACTATATGTTTGAACTTGATAATATACCGCCCCTGCCTGATGAAAAAAATACACTTGCAAACAGAATCAAAGCCTTAAAGCGCGAAGGATTATTAACACGGGAAATTGACGATATTCTTTATTTACTCAGGACAAAGCGCAATGCTGCCGTACATGAGGGATATGACTCCTTTAATGATTGTAAAATACTTCTCAAAATGACCCATACCTTATCGGTTTGGTTTATGCAGGTTTATGGTGATTATTCGTACAAGCCTAGCCATTTTATGTTACCAAATAATAATCGTAATCAAACTAACTATGATAAATTAATTGCGGAAAACGAGAAACTATCCAGCGAGCTAGAAAAAGTGAAAGCGGCATCTTTATCGGCATTGCTTGATACATCTGTAAAAGAAATGGAGCGCAAAAAACAGGCAAATAAAGCTTTAAATAATCTTAAGCTCTCTGAAGAAGAAACACGCCTCCTGATTGATGAGCAACTGCGCAAGGTGGGCTGGGAAGCTGACAGCCAAAATTTGCGATATTCCAGTGGAACTAGACCACAGAAAGGAAGAAACATTGCAATAGCAGAATGGCCCACAGAATCAAAGATGGGTAAATCGGGTAAGGCCGATTACGTGCTTTTTATTGGCCTTAAACTGGCTGCTGTTGTAGAGGCAAAATCCATTCATAAAGATGTTCCATCGGTTATTGATAACCAATGCCGTGAATACAGTTTAGGTATTAAAAACGAACATGCATCTTATCTCTTTGACATCTGGGGAGATTATAAAGCTCCCTTTCTTTTTGCCACAAATGGCAGACCATATCTTAAGCAGCTTGAAACAAAATCCGGCGTCTGGTTTCGCGATGCCAGGCTGTAATCAAATATCCCAAAAGCATTGCAGGGTTGGATCAGCCCGGAAGGTTTACAGGATATGCTGGAAAAAGATACTGTCTCGGCAAATAAAAAACTTTCTGAGACAACATACGATCTGCTCCATGATCAAGACGGGCTCAACCTCCGCCCATATCAAATCGAAGCAATAGAAAAAGCCGAAACAGCGATTTTACAGGGGCAGCAAAGCATTTTACTAGCAATGGCAACGGGTACAGGGAAAACGCGAACCGTGCTTGGTATGATTTATCGTTTATTAAAAACAAGGCGCTTTAAAAGAATTTTGTTTTTGGTAGACCGTACAACACTAGGCGAACAAGCGCAGGATGTATTCAAAGAGGTTAAAATAGAAGACCTAATGACCCTTGATCAAATTTATAATATTAAAAACCTTGATGATAAAGATATCGAAAAAGAAACTAAAATCCATATAGCTACAGTCCAGAGTCTTGTAAAGCGTACTCTTTACAATGAGTCCGATTCCATGCCTTCGGTTACAGATTATGACTTGATTATTGTTGATGAAGCTCATCGGGGATATATCTTAGACAAAGAAATGGGTGATGAGGAGCAACTTTACCGCAACCAGAGCGATTATGTCAGCAAGTATCGCTCTGCAATAGAATACTTTGATGCTGTTAAAATAGCTTTAACTGCTACGCCTGCACTGCACACCACAGAAATTTTTGGGAAGCCTGTCTTTGAATACTCCTACCGCCGCGCTGTTATTGAAGGCTACCTGGTAGATCACGATGCACCACATGACATACGTACGAAGCTGCGCGATGATGGCATCAACTACCAGCCTGGTGAAACTGTTGCTATTTATGATCCTGTTACCGGCGAAATAACCAATAGTGCTGAACTTGATGATGAGCTAATATTTGATATTGATAGCTTTAACGAAACTGTGATAACAGAAAACTTCAACCGTACAGTTCTTAATGAAATCACACTGGATATCAACCCCGAAGGCGAGGGCAAAACTCTTGTCTTTGCAGCAAACGATGATCACGCAGATTTGATCGTTAAAATCCTCAAGGAAATTTATGAACCTAAGGGTGTTTCCAACGATGCAATAATTAAAATTACCGGTAGCATAGGTGGTGGGAATACCAAAAAGGTACTCGAAGCTGTGAAGCGCTTTAAGAATGAACAGTATACAAATATCGCTGTAACAGTGGATTTGCTTACAACCGGTATTGATGTACCTGAAATAACAACACTCATTTTTATGCGCCGTGTTAAATCACGAATTCTGTTCGAGCAGATGCTGGGTCGCGCTACCCGTCTTTGCCCAAGAATAAACAAGACACATTTTGAAATTTACGACCCGGTAGGCGTCTATGAATCGATGGAACCTGTTAGTACCATGAAGCCGCTTGTGCAGAACCCCTCTGCTACTTTTAACGACTTGCTCACTGGTCTTGAAACATTTAATACTGAGCAGCAGGTTAAAAACATGATTAACTTGATTATCGCTAAAATTCAACGGAAAAAGCAAAAGCTAAGTCCTGAAGCCCAGTCGCATTTTGATTATGCCTCAGGTAACCTAGACCCCGAACAGTTTATTCAGAAAATAATTGGCTTAAGCACAATGGAAGCTAAAGAATATATTCTGAAAAACACAGAACTGTTTAAAATATTGGATGATGGTTATTTACCAACTGAACAAAAGGTATATATATCCGATAAACCGGACGAGTTGGTCTCCCACACACGCGGTTATGGTCAGGGTACAACATCGCAAGACTATCTGGAAGAATTCGACAAATTTATACAAGACAATGTCAATAAAATTGCTGCGCTCAATATTGTATGTACACGCCCTCAGGAATTGACAAGAGAAAGCCTAAAAAACCTCAAAGTGGAACTGGACAGTCAAAACTTTACTGAAAAGCAACTCAACACCGCCTGGCGTGAATTAAAAAATGAAGATATAACAGCCGATATCATCAGCTACATACGGCGCTTTGCCTTAGGCTCTCCATTACTTAACCATGATGAACGCATCAAGCTTGCCGTAGACAAGCTCAGAAAGAAGCACATCTTTTCCAAAATGGAGCTTGATTGGCTCGGACGCATCGAGAAGACTCTGTTAGCCGAAACAATAATTGACCGTGAAACTTTTGATACAGGTTCGTTCAAGACACAGGGCGGATTTGAGAGAATTAATAAGGTATTCGGAGGAAAGCTGGAAGCTCATCTGGTTGAACTGAACGGCTATTTATATGATAATGAAGGAATGAAAACAGCATGAACAATCAAGAGATAGTCGCAAAGCTCTGGAATCTCTGTAATGTGTTGCGCGATGACGGCATAACTTACCACCAGTATGTCACTGAGCTTACCTACATCCTATTCCTGAAAATGACCAGAGAGACTGGAACAGACGGACATATCCCTGCCGGGTATCGCTGGGATGTACTTGTAAAAAAACAAGGCGTTGAGCTGAAGCGCTTTTACAGCAAGCTGCTAAACCACCTTGGCGAAAACTGCCGTGGGCGTATCCGGGAAATTTACTTTGGAGCACGCTCCAACATAGATGAACCCAAAAACCTTGAAAAGATCATCACCAACATTAATGCTCTTGACTGGTATTCCGCCAAGGAAGAAGGTCTTGGTAATCTATATGAAGGTCTGCTTGAAAAAAATGCCAACGAGAAAAAGTCCGGCGCAGGACAGTATTTTACACCGCGTGTGCTTATTGATGTGATGGTAAATCTTACTGCGCCGCAGCCTGGCGAGCGCTGTAACGACCCTGCCTGCGGCACTTTCGGCTTTATGATAGCTGCTGATCGCTATGTAAAAGAACACAGTGACAATTACTTCGACCTACCATTGAAAGAGCAGGAATTCCAAAAACAGGATGCCTTTACCGGCTGTGAGCTGGTTCACGACACCCACCGCCTAGCCCTGATGAATGCCATGCTGCACGATATCGAAGGCGAAATCCTTTTAGCCGATACATTATCCAATCAGGGCAAGCAGATGAGCGGCTTTGACGTAGTTCTGACGAATCCGCCTTTCGGCACGAAGAAAGGCGGTGAACGTGCCACCCGCGACGACCTGACCTACCCGACATCCAACAAGCAGCTCAATTTCTTACAACATATCTACCGAAGTTTGAAACGCAACGGCAAAGCTCGCGCTGCCGTAGTACTGCCCGACAATGTACTTTTTGCAGACAGCGACGGTGCAAAAATCCGCGCTGATCTGATGGACAAGTGCAATTTACATACTATCTTGCGTCTTCCCACTGGAATTTTCTACGCTCCGGGTGTAAAGACCAATGTATTATTCTTTACACGCGGTACAACAGAGAAAGGCAATACCAAAGAAGTCTGGTTTTTCGACCTCCGCACCAATATGCCCAGTTTTGGCAAAACATCTCCGCTAAAGAAAGAACATTTTGATGCCTTTGTAAAAGCCTATAATTCAAAAAAGAGGACGGCTATTGTAGATATGCGGTGGAGCCGCTTTACCCGCGAGCAGATTGCCGCCAAAGCTGACAGCCTTGACTTAGGACTAATCCGAGATGACAACGTGCTTGACTATGACAATCTGCAAGACCCGGCTGAAAGCGGCGAGGAAATTGCTGCACAGTTGGAAGAAGCTGTTGCCCTAATTATGAGCGTGGTTAAGGAGCTGAAGAACCTTGGGAGAAATCGCTGATGGCGAAGGATATAAAGCAGACGCTTACGCGGGAAGAGTTTTTTACTCAGGCCCTGGTACCCGAGGATGAGCAGCCGTATAAGGTACCAGAGAATTGGGTTTGGGTGAAAGTTAATGCTCTTGTGGTTTTACATAGAGGAGTCTCTTATCCAAAAGATGCCGCTCATAACGAGAAAGGTGATAATGATTGTTTAATTATGCGTGGCGGGAATATTGTAGAAGGCAACTTGAATTTTGACGATAACGTTTTTGTAAATAAATCATTTGTCAGCTCTAATCAATATGTAAGAAGGCATGATGTCATAATTGTATCCTCTACAGGCAGCACAAAGGTAATTGGAAAAGCCGGAATATCTGATGCTGATTACTCTGATATAGCTTTTGGTGCTTTTTTAACTTTAGTAAGACCACGCGAAGGGTTTGAGAAAAAGCTCATTGCTCAATTTTTTCAAACAGATGGGTATCGCAATACAATTCGGACTTTAGCAAAAGGCGTCAATATCAACAATATTAAGAACGAGTACATACAAAACATTCCTTTTCCACTCCCACCACTTGCCGAGCAGTGGCGCATTGTCGAGTGTATAGAAAGGCTTTTTGAAAAGCTAGACCGCGCAAAAGACCTGGTTCAGAATGCCCTGGATAGTTTTGAAATTCGCAAGGCTGCTATTCTTCACAAGGCCTTTGCCGGAGAGCTGACTGCTAAATGGCGAGAGAAAAACGGTGTGGGGATAGAGAGTTGGGAGGAAAGATGCCTTTCTGATTTATCTGTCCTGATAACAAAAGGCGCTTCGCCAAAATGGCAGGGTATAAATTATACAGAAGATAAATCACAAACTCTTTTTGTAACAAGTGAAAATATTCGTGAAGGATTTATTGATCTGCAAAAAGAAAAGTATGTAAGCAATGAAATAAACAAAATTCAAAAACGTTCAATTCTAAGGAATGGCGATTTGTTGTTGAACATAGTTGGGGCTTCTATTGGCAGAGCTGCGATATATTCTTATGATAGGTTAGCAAATATAAATCAAGCTGTTTGCTTGATTCGGCTGAATGAATCTGCCAACAAAAAGTTTTTTAATTATTTCTTAAACTCACCATCAGCGTTTATGTATTATTCTGCAAATAAGGTTGATGTTGCACGTGCGAACTTAAGTTTGACAGATGTTGGAGCCATTCAATTATTTATACCCTCATTCCTTGAACAACAAGAGATTGTCCGTATTCTCGACAGTTTTATCGAAAAAGAACAGCGAGCCCACGAATTGTGTAATATAATTGAGAAGATTGATTTGATGAAGAAAGCTATTCTTACACGGGCGTTTCGGGGGGAGTTGGGAACGAATGAGCCAATCGAGGAGAGTGCGATAGGGTTGTTGGGGGGAGGATAATTAGATGAATAAGCGATTTTTTATTAATTTGACTGATTTTGAAAAAATTTCGAAAGCTGCTCAAATTCATAATATCAATAATCATCAATTACCTTTAGATGTTCTTAATTCTATAAAATTGATGAACAGTGATCCTGAATCTCGTAAGTCTTTAGAATTTTTTAAATTTTATTATCAATTAAAAGCTGAAAAACGTTTTTTCTGTCAACATAATTTTTTTAATGTTTTAGAGGAATATTATGAACAGTTTACGACGAATTTTAATGTTAATAAACCGTTATTCAGAGCACGCCGTATGTCTGAAGTTGAATTTCAGGATAGGCGACTCGGGTTGAGAAATAAAGATGATGAGAATAATAACCCATTTCAAGGATTTGATAAGGAAGGCTCTTTTCTTCTTCCTACTAAAGAAATTAAAGCAAATAGAGCGAACAGTAGAGGAATTCCATGTCTATATGTGGCTAATGATAAAGATACTGCTATAGCAGAAGTACGGCCCTTTAAAAACACAAAAGTTAGTCTTGCAACTATTGAAATAAAAAAACCACTTAAATTATTCAATCTATCATTTGATTTACTTGACCTGGATATGCCTGGCCATTCTTTTATGAAGAAGTACCCTGAATGTTTCCGTTCAATTGCTTTAATGTTCTCAGCGCCTTATGAGAATAGTGAAAATGATGAATACTTGCTTACTCAGTGCTTGTCTGAATACATTAGGATTTCTGATCAATTTGATGGTATTATATATGGGAGCTCTTTAAATTATGATGGTCAAAATATAGCAATTTTCGGTTGTGAACATGGAAATTATGGCCTTTGCGAACCGATTTCTTCTGAGGTCTATTCTGTGAAAAACATTGAGATACAATATGAAAAA
This sequence comes from Treponema sp., assembly GCA_009777995.1. Classification (GTDB taxonomy): domain Bacteria; phylum Spirochaetota; class Spirochaetia; order Treponematales; family Breznakiellaceae; genus WRKT01. Next base: position 27,314 of record WRKT01000007.1, read on the forward strand.
GTATAATATCTATCGGGGGATATGAGGAAAATGAGGTGGAGATTGTTGGTGGAGGAGAGAAAGTCTAGAATTTAAAATATTTTTGAATTACTCTTCACCTTTATTCATTTTAAATACACTTGTTTCTGGTAATGCGCCTAATTTACCTTCTTTATACAACTTCTTTCTAGACGTAATTTTTCTGATTCTAGGCAAGTGAGCTAAACACTTGTAATTACTACCTCCGTCTTTTCCTTTTTCAACTAACCAAATCGATTCATCTGATAATAAATCCATTAAAGCTTGATTATGAGTAGTAAAAATTATCTGCGAACCTGAGCTATTATTCAAAAAAGTTGTAATTAAAAACTCTTGAAGATCTGCATGAAGCGAGGCTTCAATTTCATCAATACAAAGAAACATTTTATTATAAAATATTGTTAATAAAGGCCCTGATAATTCCAGCAATCTTTGAGTCCCACGTGATTCATCATAAACAGGCAAGTTATATCTATTTTTATATTGATGAGTGATAAAGATTTCCTTAACTATGTATTTCCCGTCATTGTTTTTAAACTCAGCTCTTTCACTATCCGTTAAACGTTCTAAAAAAGATGTCGGGATTTCTTCATCAGTTACTATAATATCCTTAATATGGTCAAATCCAGCGCTTGTCAAAAAAGAAAGTAACGCCTTCTTCTGCTTCTCATCTTTTTCGATTTGTCCAATTGTCCAAAAAAGTAGATTTTGATGAGAAGGTATTATTATCGGAAGATATAGCTTTTCTAACCAATTATATATTTCTTGGATTAATGGATGATGAAGTTGAGCAGCTGTATTAATAAAAGTAACATTAGGACGAGTCATAGATGATATTCTTAACTTCGAACCAGTGAAAATATCTCCCCATTTGAAATCATAAACTATTTTCTCCCATTGATTATCTGGATTCTTGCATAACCGTTCATAAATGAGTTTCCTTTGCCCTTTAGGGAAAAAATTCAGACTTTCCTTATGAACACAATTTTTATCGAAAGTTAGCAGATATTCATATTTTGTTTCTTTCATTAAAAAAACTATTTCTATGTAGCCAGGTTTTTTTGCAGACTCTTCATCGAATAAGAATGGCCTAAAATCTATATCTTCTTTGGGTTTTAAATTGGTAAAGCCGTTCATAATAAAACGAAAACAACTGTCGAAAGCATGAAGCATATTACTTTTTCCAGCCGCATTAGGGCCAAATAAAGCAATAATTTTCAGAAGTCTTTTTCCTCCAATATCTACAAAATGATTAGTTTTGTCGTTTTCATTGGAATTTACTTCAAAACTGATTGTTTGTCGAGTTTTTATGGAAAACATATTTTCTAGAGTAAACCCCAATATCATAAAGGCTCCTACATTAGATTATCGGATATATAATATAAATTCAAGGGGAAAATGACAGTTTCTTGCAAATAATCGTTATATTTTGGCACTTTTTTCTAAAACAGCCTTGACTTTCCTATTGAACATAGGCTAGAATATACCTATGGAATGTTATTCCAAAAAAGGCAACGGAGTTAGATTCCGTTGCCAAAATTCAAAATTCCCCGTAAGGAATGCATTGATGAGTTAAGAATAACACATCCTACAAATTTTGTCAATTTATTTACGGGGAAAAGGAGTGCCAATATGGCATTTTCAGATTTGGTAGTTAGAGATGCTTGGAAGCGAGCAGGTGGAAAGTGTGAGTGTGTGCGTACTACTCATGGCCACACTGGAAGGTGCAATAAAGACTTGGTTTGGGAAAACCGAGGCCGTGAAGGGCGAGGACGTTGGGAGACTCACCACAAAACATCTGTTTCTGCCGGAGGTTCCGACAGTCTTAGCAATTGTGAAATTCTGTGTTTCGACTGTCACTCAGAAACAAGAACTTTTGGTAGCTAAGTAATATTTTTTCAACATACTTAAAAGACTCTATGGTTAACTATTAGCAAAAAAAGTATTCCAAATGACTATTGAATCTTTTAGATTGTGCTTTTCGAAAAAATAAACACCAAAAAGAACTTCTTTTCATGCAACTCAGATTTACCGGGAGAGATAAAACCATGTCAAGAAAGTAAAAAGCAAGATAATAATCTTGGGGAGCAAAAATGAAAAACAGTTACTTACAGGCTTATCTCGTTGAAGGAGCGTGTCGCTCAAAAAGATGGGGGTTTCCGATGCTACAGCCTTGTCATATAATCCCAGAAGAACTTATTGCATTCTCAAAAACCAAAGGGAAAGAAAACATAAATAAATTTGTCCATTTTTATGAAGAAGATGATAAAATTTTACCATTCGGTAGAGACCCTCGAAAATATTTTCCACGTCTTAGCCAATTTGGCGGGGTTATAAGCTGTGATTTTAGTGTATATCGTGATATGTCATTTTCTCTACAAATTAGTCAAACTCTTTGGAATCGTGAACTTACATTTTGGCTGCAATATCGTAATATCTCTGTCATCCCAAATGTTCGTTATAGTGATGAACAATCATATGAGTTTTGTTTTGAAGGAATTCCAAAAAACAGTGTCATTTCTATTGGCACGCATGGTTGTACTAACACGAAGGACGATATTTTCTTTCATATAAAGGGTCTCTCGGAAACAATTAGACAATTAAATCCAGAAGCAATACTTTTTTATGGTGCAGTAAAAAACGAATTAAAATACATACTTCATTCAGAAAAAATTCCTTATAGGATTTTTCCAAGTGATACATCTGAATTTTATAAAAATAAAGAAGAAAAAACGTATCCTTTATTTGATAGTCTTGATGCAAGAGGTGCCTAATGGGTGGTGGTGTTAGTCGGAAAAACCGAAATATAGCAAGAAACAAATCTAGAAGAGATTGGACTGACAGCTTATTTTCAAGTGAGCCAAGTATTGAATATTCAACAGCAGAACAAGGAAGCAGTTCTCCTTATGACAAGTTTGCTTCAAATAGCAATTATAGCCTACCTGCCAGAGAGATTGATCAAGACGAAGCAACAATGTATAGTCTTACTCTTTTTATTGCTATGTACTATATCTTAAAAGGAAAATTTGGAAATGAAAAAAACAAGAAGCTTATTGAATTTTTACACAAGGTAGATAAGACGATAATAAACAAAAAAGAAAGTCTAATAAATAGTTCTGAATTCATAAAATTTCAGGATTATTGTAAAAACAAAAACATCCACCAATATTCTGGATATGAAATTGTCAGGAGATTTATGACAAAATATTTTTCAGATGCTTCTGGTATTTTTATGCGATTAAGCAGAGATGAATGGATACGTTTTGTTAGTCGGTTTTTAATTTTTAACTAATAATGAAAAAATATTTGGACAAGTTCACTTAAGGAGATAACATTCATGTGATTCTATAACCTTCCAAAAAGATATTGTTTCAACAGAATCCCATCTAAACCGACATCTCTCGCCTCACCCCATTAAGCAATTTCTCATTAACATACTTACTCCACTTCACCTCATAAGCACCCAGATTCTCCATTGACTAAAGAAAAACGCCGAATCCTAGCCGGCAGCCAGACCTGATAAGGTACAATAAGTTTCGCAAATTAATGACAGGTTTGCAGTCATTTGATAGAATTAAGTTGCTAAACAAATTTATCAAGGAGAACTGCAAACCATGCCGGATAAGATTGTACAATTTAATGAGGGAGTAATCAAGGATGAGTTGAAGGAGCTTGTACGGAACAGCGTAGAGGAAACCCTTAACGGGCTTCTAGAACAGGAGGCTGAACAGCTGACCAATGCGGCCAAGTATGAACGCACACAGAGCCGTCAAGGGTATAGAAGCGGTAAATATTCAAGAAAACTTGGAACCACTTCAGGAGAAGTAACGCTTAAAATGCCTAAACTAAAGGGCGTCCCATTTGAAACGGCTATTATTGAAAGGTACAGGCGAAGAGAAAGCAGTGTTGAAGAGGCACTGATTGAGATGTACCTTGCAGGAGTGTCTGTCCGCAGAGTGGAAGACATAACAGAAGCACTATGGGGAAGTAAAGTATCACCTGCAACAATCAGTGAATTAAATAAAAAGGCATATGAAAACATCGAAAGCTGGAGGAATCGGGATCTTAGCGGAACAAATTACCCCTACGTGTATGTTGACGGCATTTATTTAAAACGAAATTGGGGTGGCAGCTATGAGAATGTCAGCATATTGGTAGCTATAGGGGTAAATACTGACGGTTATCGCGAAGTACTGGGTGCTGCAGAGGGGATGAAAGAGGATAAAGCAAGTTGGGAGTCGTTTTTTAAATGGTTAAAGGAGAGAGGGCTTAACGGAGTGCAGTTAATTATCGGGGATAAATGCCTGGGAATGGTAGAAGCGGCTATGACTGTGTACCCGCAAGCAAAATACCAAAGATGCATGGTTCATTTTTACCGTAATGTATTTTCAGTTGTACCTCGTGGTAAGGTGGCACTTGTTGTTAAGATGTTAAAAGCCATACATGCTCAGGAGAGTAAAGACGCTTCAATGGAAAAAGCCCGGGCAGTAATGGAGACATTGAAAGAGATGAGATTAAAGGAGGCTGCAAAGAAAGTAGAAAACGGAATAGAGGAAACTCTTACCTACACAAACTTCCCGTTTGAGCATTGGATAAGGATACGAACCAATAATACTATAGAGAGAGTACATAGGGAGATACGGAGGAGGACAAGAGTTGTTGGTTGCTTTCCTGATGGCAATTCCGCTTTAATGCTTGTATGTGCCAGACTGAGATATGTTGCCGGCAGCCATTGGGGAAACAAAATGTATATGAGTATGAAACATCTAAAGATTGTTTTAACAGCGGTAGCTTGATCATTAATTAAATGGCTGCAAAAATATTTTGCGAAAGAATCTTGACAGTACCCCAGACCTTCCATAGAAAGCACCAAATCTTCCTTCACGCATATTCTGGATTCACTCTCCGGGCTAAGTAAAATCCTCTTACTTCCACCTCGTGATGCACTTGATGAATCAAATCTCTCCAAACAACAAAATGGCTCCCTGATGTGATTACATCATCGACAATATATACAATATCAGGAACATTCTCAAAGGGCTCGAAACAATAGCGTCCCTTCAGCAAATCCGGATGTCTGTAACCGCTTTTAACATGCGTTGGAATAAAATCATCAATTGCTTTTAAATTAAAAGATACAGGAATACCCGTATTTGTGTGAACAATTTTTAAGACATCTACATTCCTTGAATCGAATAATTCACTGTTCGGATGCTTCGATGGCGGGCCTGCTAATAAAATAACATTACCATTTATGGAAGTTTGAATAATCAAATCTGCAAATTTCTTTATCGCTTCTTCTTTGTAATACCACTGGCTCTTACCACGGTGTTCAATTGGTTTCTTATAATTAAATACCCATTGATTGGCCGGAGATTGGTCATACCCGCCTTGTGTATATTCCAGGTGAAAATAAATTATATCATTTTCATTAAGATATTGAAGCCCATATAACCGTGGATCTATTAGTGTCCATGGTATTTTATCAGGCATTATGATGTTTCCGAGTAATTTTTAAATACGCAATAATATCATTAATATCTCTTACGCGGACTGCTCCTTTTTGTTCATACTTATGCGGCCAAGTAATCGACGGATTTTCGAAACAGGAGTTTAGGATAAAAAGGGGTCGTTTCTGATCTATACATGCCTTTGCTTGGAAAAGAGTGCCACTAGTGTCAGATGCTTCTACAATAATTGTTGCCAAAGATAAAGCTGCCATAGTGACATCACGCTCGGGGAAATATATTCGTTTGGTTTGGAACGGTTGCGTATAATACTTATAAAATGGGACCTGGCTAATCAATAAATGCTTAATTGCTATTTCTTCTTGAAGATTCCTGTTTTTGGGAGGGTAGTACTCATCTATTGGTGTTCCAATGACACCGATAGTATTCATTTTGCATTTAATGGCTGTTTCCAGAGCAACAGTATCAACACCTTCAGCAAGCCCGGAAACTAATGTAAGGTCATAGTTGGATAGGAGACTAACTAATTTTTCTGTCCGCCTGTAACCTTCGGCACTAATCTTCCTGGTTCCCACTACAGAAATACAATCTGTATTAACAAGGTCTGGGTTGCCTCGATAATAAAACAGATTAATAGGATATTTTGCATCCAATAGTTTGTCAGGAAACTGAGGACTTTCCTTAATCAAGAATGAAAAAGGAGGAGATGATTTCAACTTTTTCTCAATAAATTCCTTAATAAGGTTTACTCTTTGATCAAAATTACCAAAAAGATCAGGTGTAATTTCATCGATAACCTCAGATGGTAATTTTGCTTGTAAAGAAAGAAGTTGGGCAATTTTTTTTAGGGAAGAATGGTCTTGGGCCCAAAGATACTCATAGGCTAACAACTCGTTATATGGGGATATAGCTTTAAAACTTGTCTTAATAGAGTCAATACTAGAAGGTTCTGAAATCCGGTTATGGGTTACAAGCTCCCTCATAATATACTCCTACTTTCTGAAACAGTATTCTAAAAAAACGGGCACTTACGTGCCCGCTGTAAAAACCTACCTGATAATCGTGAAACTAACTCTGCGGTTTTGGGAGCCGTCGGTGGAGCTTGTTGGGTAGCCGCCTCCTGCGCCTGCGATGATGAGGCGGTGGCGATCAATTCTGAAGTTTTCGACCAGGAAGTTGGCTGCTGCTTCGGCGCGTCTTTGGCTTAAGGGTCTTAGGGTGTTTCTTTCTTCGGCGACGGTACCTAATATGGCGTTAGCGTGGCCGTCAATCAAGACGCGGGCCTGGGGGTTATCAGCTAATTGCCTTGCTACTTGCGTAAAGGTTTGTAAGTTTGCTATTGCCAGCTCTGTGCTTACTGCTCTTAAGTTGGCGCTGTTTGGCGGGAAGTGGACGGACATTGTGCTTCCTGCGGGTGTCTGCGCTTGAACACAGACTGTTGATACTAGTGAGAGTAGCACCAGTACAACTAACATCTTTTTCATAATAAACTCCTTTAAATATAATTCAAAATTAAGCCAATGATGTAGCAGCGATGTATATCGACGATGCACATCGAGGGCTCCTGCCGGCGGTGAGACTTGAACTCACACACCCTTGCGAGCGGTAGATTTTGAGTCTACTGCGTCTGCCATTCCGCCACGCCGGCTGGAAATATTTTGCCATAGATTTCCGTATAACTCAACACCCCGTTAACGCGTTCGGACTTTATAAGGCTTAAACGGTCTACTTTGACCCTTATCTCCTTACAATCCAACTCAATGGGCTGTGTATGTCTTACTTCCCTTGCAAGGGTGATGTGCGCATTGAACGGGCGTTTATCAACAGGGAAGCCTTCCTCTTCGAAGCGGGTTAGGAGCCGGTGGTGGAGGGACTTTAAAAGCGGGAGGTGCGGGTCTTCCCTGTCGGCGCCTACCCACCAGAGTTCCTTCTTGCTGTGGGTGAAGCAGCCGGTACGGTTAAAACATAGCTCGAAGGCGAGGCTATCAATCTCTTCAATAATACGGTGCAAATCTGCCAGCCTTCCCTCGGGGGTCTCCCCAAGAAAGGCAAGGGTCAAATGGAGGTTCCGGGGCCTGGTGAAAGTGCCCTTATACGACTGAGCCTCAAGTTGCTTCTGCAGGGCTTGAAGCTCCACAATCGTATCATCATCAATAAAAACACCTATAAAAAGGCGCAAGTTTAACCTTTCTGCGAATTAAGCCAGTCCACGGCTGCATCGGCTACAATTTTTAGGGTTTCAGGGATGAAGGGGCTTGGGAGTCCTGCGTCGGCAATCAAATCGGAGAAGGTCTTGGTGCCTGCGAAGCCGACGAGGCGGCAGTATTTTCCCCAGGATTCCTTATGGTTTTTCTGATCCTCGGCCCAGAAGACGAGCGAAATTACGCGGGCGAGGCAGTAGTCGATGTAGTAAAAGGGGATTCGGAAGATGTGCATTTGCGACTGCCAGCGGCGGCCATCACCATAGAAGGGGATTCCGCTTTGATCGAGGTAGGGGCGATACTTTTTCTCGAGGGCGAGCCAGCACTCGTTTCGCTCTTTTGGGGTCATGTCGGGTTTTTGATAAACGTGATGTTGGAAGTCGTCGACCATGGTGCCGTAGGGGATGAAGGAGAGGGCGCCTGCGAGGTGGCTTAGGCGGTACTTGCCGGTCTGCTCGCCGAAGAAGCCTTCCATCCAGGGCCAGGTGAAGAACTCCATGCCCATTGAATGGACCTCGGCGGTTTCGGAGGTATACCTGCGAAGTGCGGCGGGGTAGATGTCTTTGGAGCCGTATGCGGCGAAGGCGTGGCCGGCTTCGTGGGTAAGGACGTCGATGTCGCCTCTTGTGCCGTTGAAGTTTGCGAAGATGAACGGAGATTTATGGTCGTCGATATAGGCGCAGTAGCCGCCTGCGGACTTGCCGGGGCGGGCGAGGACGTCGAATAACTCGTTTTCCATCATGAAATCGATGAATTCTGCGGTTTCGGCTGATAATTCGTGGTACATTTTCTTGCCGTGGGCGAAAATGTCGTCTGCGGTGCCCTTGGGTTTGGCATTTCCGTCTGTATACTCGTAGCGGTCATCAAAAACCTTGATGGAATCCACTCCGATGCGCTTCGCCTGCTCGGCTTTTAAGGTCTTAACGATGGGCACGATGTACTTGTGAACGCCTTCGCGGAACTTCTCAACCTTTTCGCGGTTATAGCAGATGCGCGTCATGCGATAATAGCCGAGTTCAATAAAGTTCTCGTATCCGAGGGTCTTTGCAATGCGAGTTCTGACTTTGACGAGTTTGTCGTAAATCGTATCGAACTGCTCGGCGCGCTCCATGAACCAAGCGGCCTGTGCACGCACTGCGGCCTCGCGCACGGAGCGGTCGGGGGCCTCGTAGTAGGGGGTCAACTGTGCAAGGGTCAGGGTCTTGCCGTCAAATTGAATCTGCGCGGAGGCTATCAACTTATCGTATTCGGAGCCGAGTTTATTCTCTTCCTGTAAATCGGCGACGATTTCGGGCTTGAAGGTTTTCAACTGCATCTCAGCCTTATCGAACATGAGGGTGCCCCACTCGGCTTCCAGTTCCTTTCTATAGGGTGATGCAAGCAGGGCGCTTGTGATTGCCTGCTGGACTTCCATCAGCTTGGGCCTTGTCTCGTCCATGTAGGTCTTTTCCTTGTCGTAGTACTCGTCCCTTGTATCAATGGTATTTCTGATATTCGCTATCGAAAACATGGACTGCACATTCCTATTGAAAGAATCAATCTGTTTATAAGCGGCAAAGGCCTCTTCGGGATTCTTTGCATCCTTGAATGCTGATAAAAGAGCCTTGGCCTTCGCATTCGTTTCTTCGAACTCGGGCCTTACATACTTCATTTGGGAAAATTTCATGGCTTACCTCCGGTTTTGGGTAAGTATAATAGCTAAAGTGACTGAAGCATAGTGTCGCGTAAGGCTTTGTTTATGCGGGTTTGATAGCCTTTTCCTTTTGATTTAAACCATGCAAGTACATCAGCATCTATTTTAATTGATAGAGGCACTTTTACAGGCTCCACTTTCCAGTATTCCGGATGCACCGGTTTCATGCGGGAGATCTGCTCTGCTGTCAGTTTGGGAGAATCCTCATCATAGACAATAGGGAATTCCAATATTTCCTTGATCCTTTCAGGACTTAATTTTTTTGAAGTAATCATTGTATATCTCCTGTTCATCTTTATCCGCTTTACGCGCAGAAATTATTCTTATTCTTTCTTCTCGAAAAGTATAAAATATAATAATGTAAAGTATATTGTTTAAGCAGCCAATACCAAAATAACGTTCTTCCGTTTTCGAATGCTCAAAATCAAAGCCTTCTAAGAAAAAAGGATCACTAAATACTTCCAATATCTCGTTAAAAGAAAAGCCTTGTTTTCGCTTATTCAAGCGATCTTTTGCATCGTCCCATTCAAAACGACCGTCATCACTGATTATTGTCTTACCCATAACTATTATAGAGTATATATCATTGTGTATATATTGTCCGGTAGTGTTTTATAGTGTAAAACCGTCACTCGCCGATGATCTTCACAAGGACACGCTTGCGGCGTTGCCCGTCGAACTCGCCGTAGAAGATCTGCTCCCAGGTGCCGAAGTGGAGCTTGCCGCCGGTGATGGCAACCACCACTTCACGGCCCATTATGGTTCTTTTCAGGTGGGCGTCTGCATTATCTTCGCCGGTATTATTATGGCGGTAGGCGGAAATCGGCTCGTGGGGGGCCAGTTTTTCAAGCCAAACCTCAAAGTCGTGGTGAAGGCCGGATTCGTGGTCGTTTATGAAGACGCTGGAGGTGATATGCATGGAGTTAACAAGGCAGAGGCCCTCTTTTATGCCCGATTCACGGATCAGAGCATCAACTTCACCCGTAATATTGATAATTTCCAGAGTTTTTTTCGTATTAAACTGCAATTCTCTTGTAAATGATTTCATGGGTTTAGTATGCCTTAGAGGGGGGCTTCCTGCAATGCCTTGCGCAGAAAATTGTCCCTATACCTCTTTACATTTTTTTCATTTTTCGATAGTATTTAAGTGTAATTGAAGGAAGGATCGATATGTCAAGGACTTGTACAATTTGCGGAAAAGGCACAATCTCAGGTAACAATGTAAGCCATGCCAAAAACCGCACTCGCAGAAAATGGAAACCGAATCTGATGAAGGTAAAGACCAAGATCGAAGGAACCACTCTTACAGTAAAGATCTGCGCTCGCTGCCTAAAAAGCGATTATATTATAAAGAAAGTTTAAGCTAAAATACTTAAGAACCTATTTTTTTCTTATCGCAAATCCGGTTCTGCCCAAAATTGCTTCTGCATAGAAGCTTTGCATTCTGCCTAATTTCATGCAAAATTTGGGCAGAACGGAGAGAAAATGGGCAGAACATATAAAACTGCTAAAACCTACAGGGATTTTAATGAGCAGGCCAGCCTTATGTCAGGCAAACGGACGAGTTATATTAAGACATAGGGGTTTTCTAAATTAAGTTATCTCCAAAGCCAGGCCCACCTTGGCGTTGAACTCTTTCTCTTCTATTTCACCCTTTAATAAATCTTTGATCAACAGACGAATAACCTGGGGGAAGGCATTCCAGTACTTGTCGGGCCAAGGGCCCATCTCTTTGCGCAGGGCAAGGTCTTCCTCTTCTTCCATTCGACCAAGTGAAAAGGCTACGAACTGGCCTATCATGGAGCCGAGGAGATCCAGGGGGATCTTTACTTCGCCGGGCCCCCTGCCGGCTGCCTTCATACCGGGGGAACTTGGTATCCAAGCCTTGGTTAGCTCATCGATTTGAGCATCGCTTAGCTCAGGGGCCTGCTGCTTAATAATGCGTATGGCGTATTCCTTAATCGATTCGGTCAGGCTTTCCATGTTTCCCCCAATATTGATTTGAGAGCTTATATCCTTGGCCATTTTCTTTGGATCGGGGATTGATGATCCGCCTCCGCCGTAATAGGTGATGTCCCTGCGGCGGCGTACTACTGCGGCTGCTATTGCTTCAATGTCCTGCTCATTGCATCGGTTAAGGATGTAATCTAGAGCTTTTATTAGTTCCTGATTGGCCATGGTCTAAGCATAATATTATTGGGCTTTGCTATCAACTACCAACCGCCCCGCACTTCCCTTCCGCCGGAGCTCCCAGACGACTTCCCCGACCTTCTCTGCAAAAGCGGTGTCGTGGGTAATAATAACAACCGCGCCTGCAAACTCGCGAATGGCATCGGCAAACGACATTGCAGAAACTGCATCCATGTGGTTGGTGGGCTCATCGAGCAGAATCAATGAAACCCCCTGAAGCATGGCAAGGGCAAAGCAGAGTTTACGCGCCTCCCCGGGGCTTATGTCATGGACGTTAAAGAACGCCGAGGGCTCGCTGCCAAGGCGGTAAATCACTGAGAGTACTGCGCCCTTGTCCTTTTCGTTTAAGCTCTGCAGCTCTCTGTGGGCGGCATGCACATCTTGCAGGGAGAGCTCCTGGGGCAGGTACCAGTGCTTAAGCCCGTCTTTGTTCATACTTCCAAGGATATAGTTTAACAGCGAAGTTTTCCCGCTGCCGTTAGGGCCGCTTATTATTATGCGGGAATCGTTTTTTATTGATAGGTCAGGGTGATTTATCGAATAAAAACCAAAATCAATATCTCCCTGCTCGAGAAAGTAAAGGATAGGCCTCTTACTTTTACTTCCTCTAAGGCCTGCTCCACTCTTCCTTAAACCGAGGGCATCGTTATTTTCAAGAGAGGCTTTCTTGCGATCAAGAGCGGTCTCAAAGGCTGTGACTTTTTGGCCGCCCCTCTTGTCCTTCCCTGTAAGCCTTGCAAGGTTAATCTTCCCTCTTGCATCGGAGTCATGGCGGGAGACATGCTTTTTGGACATTAGTTTTCGCTTCTTATCGGCGGCATCGCGGACGGCTTCGCTTTTTGCCTGAGATATTCGTTTAACTTCTTCGGATAACCCGGCTTTGAGCTTTCGTTTTCCCTCCTGCTCCTGCTCAAAAGAGGCAAGGGCCTTGAGCGGAGGCATGGCGATTTGGAAAACAAGGGATGGAGCATCAGACTTTGCGATTAATAACAGAGTTTCACGGGCAAGGGCATCAAGAAAGGCCATATTATGAGAGACAACAATGCCAATGCCTTCAAAAAGTTTTAGAGCTGCAAGGAGATAGTCCATTGTCCTTTGGTCGATATGATTCGCAGGCTCATCCAGGAGGAGAACTGCGGGTTTTCGCACGAGGGTATCGGCTATCAGGCAGCGTTTCTTCTCGCCACCGGAAAGGGTATCCCAGCGGTCTATCCAGTCGGTTTCAATGCCGAGCTTTTCAAGAAGGGTATAGAAGTCCCTGCTGTTAAGGATTTCAGGGTCGGAAAAGCAGCCGGGGGCTTCATCGGAGGTCTGGGGGCAGACTACTATGCTCCCTTCCGAGTAAATGGCCCCGGAGTCGGGGCTGAGGACACCGCTAATGAGGTGTATCAGAGTTGATTTTCCGGAGCCGTTTGCACCGGAAAGGGCTGTCCAGCCGCGAGAGAGGTTTAAAGACAGGTCTTTGAATATGGGCTTTGAATCGTAGGCAAAGGACAGGTTATTGAGTATCAGCATGATCTATCATCCTCAATAAATAGAATAAACGATTGTTCGTTAAAATGTTTAGTGGTATAATCACCTGAGGTTCACATGAAAAAGCAAATTACCGCCATTATCATCATCCTGCTCCTATCAATGACCGCCCTGTCCGGCTGCCAAACCTTTGCAAGGGCCTTTGCCGACCAAGCCGGGAGAAATATCGCTGATTCCCTATTCGGCAAATAAAAGTCATATTTTTCCGGTTGAAAGAGTCATAAATTTCCGGTCTTAACTGCATGAGAAATTCGTGCTACAATGGTATTAAAGAAGGTATTGCCTATGCCAAAAAAAGAACATTTGGGTACATTGCTTAATACGATGAACGAAGTGGCTAATCTACTGCTTACTATGGAAAGCGGGGAGAATATGGTTGCTTCCGTTTTAAAGGGCATGGCTCTGATTGGGCAATCTGTCGAGGTGGATCGGGTACAGATTTGGCAGGATGAAATGATAGACGGCTCTCCTCACTTTATTCATAAATACCAGTGGATTAGCGAACAGGAGAGAAAAAACGAAGTTGTTCAGATTGGCACACAGCTCTCCTATAGCCGCATTCTAAGGTGGACCAAAAAATTCCTTACAGGGGAATATATTAATAGTCCTGTTTCTGAGCTGCCTGAAGACGAGCAGGATTTCCTGGTTCCGTATCAGGTAAAATCAATTGCGATTATTCCTCTGTTTCTGCACTCCCGGCTTTGGGGTCTTTTCAGTATCCAAGATTGTCGTGAAAAAAAGGCTTTCTCCGAGGAAGAGATAAGTATTCTGCGCACAGGTGGTCTTCTTATAGCAAATGTCTTCCTCCGTAATAATATGATGCAGAATATACGCATCGGCTCCACCCACCTTGAGGCTGCACTTAAAGAGGCAAGGGAGGCAAATAAGGCTAAGAGCAAATTCCTTGCAACAATGAGTCATGAAATACGCTCGCCGATGAATGTTGTTCTTGGTGTGGCAGAGAGCCAGCTTCTTGAAGGGACTCATACCGATGTGGCAAGAGCTGCCTTTGAAAAAATATTTGATTCAGGTAATTTACTGCTTAGGATAATAAATGATATTCTGGATTTATCTAAAATCGAAGCAGGAAAGTTTGAACTTAATCCGACTAATTATGAAATGTTAAGTTTAATTAATGATGTTGCAGTAATGAATGTAATGCAATACGGACATAAGCAAATTGATTTTAAGCTTAAAGTTGATGAAAATGTTCCCCTGAATTTATTTGGTGATGAGCTTCGCATAAAACAGATTCTAAATAATTTAATTTCAAATGCATTTAAGTATACGAATGTCGGCGAAATTGTCCTATCATTTTCTTCTAAAGATATTAATGAAAAGAATACAGTTCTGCTAGTCAGTGTGAAAGATACAGGACAGGGTATGACTCAGGAGCAGTTAAGCGTTCTGTTTGAAGAGTATACAAGGTTTAATCTTGATGCAAACCGTACCACAATGGGTACGGGGCTTGGTATGACCATTACCAACAACTTGCTTAAAATGATGGACGGCAAGGTTTCCGTGGAAAGCACCCCGGGTGTCGGCTCCACTTTTACCCTGTCAATTCCCCAGGTTAATACAACTCCGGGAGAAGTGATTGGGAAAGAGGTGGCAGAAAATCTTCAGAACTTTAACTTCTCGGGCGCACAGCGCGAGAAAAACACCAAGGTTGTCCGTGAGCCAATGCCCTACGGAAAGGTATTTGTTGTTGATGACATGAAGTCAAATCTGGATGTAGCAAAACTGCTGCTTAATCCATATAAGCTCAACATCGATACTGCTGACAGCGGCTTTGAAGCCCTTGATATAATCAAGAGTGGAAAGGTTTATGATATTATTTTCATGGATCATATGATGCCCGGCATGGACGGGATTGAGACAGTCAAGAAAATCCGTGAGTCAGGATATGAGCATCCGATTTTCGCATTAACTGCCGATGCGATTGCAGGACAGAGGGACATGTTTTTAGCTAACGGTTTTACCGGTTTTATTTCAAAGCCTATAGATCTGCGGCAGCTAAACGATGCGCTTAACAAGTTTGTACGCGACAAGGAGCGAAGACGCACAGGCGCGGATGCAATTGATGCCCCGGACAGCGAAGAGGCGGCATCCGGAGAAACGGGAAATGCAATTCATATTCCCGGTGTTAATACAAAAATAGGTCTTGCATTATACGGAGGTGACATAGACATTTATATTGCCGTTCTGCGTGCTTATGTTCCGAATGCAATTAATGTTATCGATAAAATGCGATTTGTCTCGAAGGAGACGCTCTCCGATTATGCAATTAATGTTCATGGCTTAAAGGGAATAAGTGCAGGCATTGGCGCAGATAAGATTAAGGTTGCGGCACAGGCACTTGAGAATAAGTCACGTTCAAATGATCTGGAAGGAGTATTGGAGGGTAATGAAAGTATTTTAAGAGATGCGGAAAACACTGTATCCAATATTCAAGAATGGCTTGAAGAGCTTGACAACCTTAATCCGAAGCCCCTGCTTCCTTCTCCTGACAGGAAGCTCCTTGCCGACTTGCAGAAGAGCTGCGAGTCCTACGATATGAATAAAATTGACGATATTATGGATGAGCTGGAAAGTGCAAACTACCAAAATGATGCTTCGTTGATAACATGGATGAGAGAGAGAATCAATGAAATGGACCTTGAAGGAATTGCTTCAAAGCTGAAGGAATATGAGGAGGGTGCTAAATGAGTGAAAGACAGAAGAAACTATTCATTGTAGATGATAATAATGCCAGTTTAACTGCATGCAAAAAAATATTAAAACCTCATTATGAAGTTTATCCGATTCCATCTGCAGAAAAAATGTTTGACATGCTTCGCAATGTTATTCCCGATTTAGTTCTTCTTGACGTTGACATGCCCGAAATGAACGGTTATGAAGCTGCAGGACGAATGAAAAAACATGATTCATATAAAGATATACCTATTATTTTTCTTAGCGGAAGGATAGATCCTACGAGTGAAATGGTCGGACTAAACCTCGGAGCTCTTGACTATATCCATAAGCCCTTTGTAAGCGATCTTCTTCTTAGGCGGCTTAAAACCAACCTTTCCATGATTGACTCGCAGAACGAGCGCGGCTCAAAACCTGAAAATATACAGGGCTCTGTAAATAAAATACTGGAGATTTTAAGTTCCAAGGCAAGCTCTGACGATATAACAGAGTTAAAGGCAGCTCTTAATAGTGCAGAAAAAGAAACGAGGCAGCTTCTTGATCAACTTAATAAAGGGCAAGATTAGCGCTGCATGAAATGGTTGTTTAGATTTAAAGTATTTCTCCTTACATGCCTTGCGTTAAATATTTATAATGGCATAAAGGTTCTTAATTTCGTAAGGCATTTCATGCCTGCCTTTAATTCCTATGTTTTTTGGCCATTACACTTTATACTTTGTTATTTATTTGTACTTGTAATGCTATTGCGTCTTGGTTTTATTAAACCTCTCCGTTGGTTCTGCATGTATTCTCTGCCATTTTATACATATTTTTTCCTCTTTCAATTCTCACTGGATGTGTTAATGAGGCTGTCAGGGCTGTTATTCTCCTTTATGCAGATATCGCCTGTTACGGCGACAGGGGCATCTTTGTGTTTGGCTACTCTTGCAATTATATACGGCACCTTTAATGCAAGGCAGATAAAAACCGTCCATTATGATCTGCAGTTGAAGAAACAGGGCAGAGACATGCGGCTTGCGCTTGTTTCTGATATGCATATTGGCGCAATTGTTGGCCATAAATGGGTCAGAGACATAACAGATGCAATTAATAAAGCAAAGCCCGACATTATTATTATGGCAGGTGACATTTTTGATAATAGTATCGATGCGATAAAAAACCCCGAACTGATGCTCTCTGAGCTAAAACGGATGGAAGCAGACATCGGTATTTTTGCATGCCCGGGGAATCACGATGTGGACAGGGCATCTCTTGAAGAGAAATCGTCAACAGAGAGAATAAGTTCATTTCTTGAAAAAGCGGGAATTAAGCTTCTGCAAGATGAGGCAAAATTAATTGCAGACAGCTTTTATGTTATCGGGAGAAAAGATACAAGGCCGATTGGTATTGGACAAAAACACGAGAGAAAGACCGCGGGCGAGCTGACAGAAAATCTCGACAAAAATAAACCTATCATCTTTATGGATCATCAGCCGATTGATTTTCCCAAGATAGAGGAAGCAGGTGCAGATTTGATTTTATCGGGGCATACCCACAAGGGGCAGTTCTTCCCTGCGAATATTGCAACAAAGAGGATCTTTAAAAAGGCGGGGGCAGTGCATTACGGTCTTTGGAAGGGTAAAACTGCTCAGGGGCTTGTTACTTCGGGGGCCGCTGTCTGGGGACCTGTTTTTCGCATATTATCTAACAGTGAAGTTGCTATTTTAGATATCAAGTTTACATGAGCGGGGCAAATAGCCTAAGCACATCCTGGACCAGTCGTTGAACTGCATTCCGAGAACAGTCATTTAAGGTTATTTCCCTGCACTCTATAAGGGTCTTATTAAAGTCTTCTTTTACTTTCTCAACACTTGAAGTTTTATACATCCACACACCACATTCAAAATGAAGATAGAGGCTACGAAAATCAAGGTTTGTAGTGCCGACTGTTGCTGTCTTATCATCAGATACAAAGGTCTTTGAATGGTTAAACCCGGCAGAGTACTCGTAGATCTTAACGCCTGCCTGGATAAGCTGCCTATAGTATGAGCGGGAGACAATTGCAACAAACCATTTATCCCAGCGGTGTGGTGTAATAATCCTGACATCAACCCCACTCTTGGCAGAGAGGCTTAAAGCAGAGAGAAGGTCATCATCAACAACTAAATAGGGAGTGTTTATATAAACATATTCTTTTGCATTGTTAATGATTTGGATATAAACATGCTCACCGACATTCTCGGTATCAATGGGGCTGTCTGCGTATGGCTGAACAAAGCCGTCACATTCGATCTGACAGGGCTCAGGTTTACCTGCCGAATCCTTCCAGGGATAAAACAGGAGGGGGTCTTCAAAATTTTTTTTATCAAGATTCCACATCGACAAAAAAATCAACGTAAGGCTCCAGGCTGCTTCTCCTTCGAGCATAATTGCAGCATCCTTCCAGCGGCCAAAGCGTTCAACAGCGTTGATGTACTCATCTGCAAGATTAATGCCCCCCGTGAAGGCCACTTTCCCGTCAATGCTTATAATCTTACGGTGATCCCTATTATTTTGGAGTGATGATAACAATGGCTTAAAAGGATTAAACACAATGCATTTAATGCCCTTTTCTTTCAGGATTTCTTTGAAGTTTGGCGGAAGGGTCATGAAGCAGCCGAGGTCATCATAAATAATTCTTATATCAAGACCAAGAGCAGCCTTTCTTTCCAGTATTTCTATTATGGGATTCAGCATCTTTCCCTGCCGCAGAATGAAAAATTCAAGGAAGATATATTTTTCAGCCTTTTCCATTTCCTCAAGCACCATCTCGAAAAAGGCTTCACCTGAGTCAAGGTAATGCGTGCGGGTTCGCTTATAAACAGGGAAGCCTGCATGTACCTGCAAATAGTGGGCCTGGGGCAAACATTCACGGTGGTCATTGGCCAACTCGGACAGGATGTCTCCCGTTGGAGAGAAGAAGGGTAGGTATCGGTGGTTCACTTCGTCCATCTGCCTCCTTAACTTCCTCGGACTTGCCTGATTATGGAAGAAAACAAAGACAAGGCCCCCAAAAAGAGGAAAAAGTAAAATAAGGAATATCCAGGTTAGTTTATATGCAGATTTTTCCTGTTTATTAAGGATATAAAAGCAAACAAGGACACTGAAGGTATTAAAAAAATAATCCATCCAGCGAAAAGCCATGTGAGTGCCAAAAATAATCAGTATAACTAAGGAAAGTTGAATAAGCAGCAAGGAAATGATAAAAACACGCCGTCTAAAAACGACTCTGATCCACTGTGCTTCCATTTTATACGGCTATATCAAACAGGCCAGGGGCCTGCACCCTGTCTTAAAACTTGAATATCGCCCGAGCTGATGTCCAATACCGTTGAAAGAATCCTGTTTCGATCTTCACCGGGGTCAAGAACCATATCAAGGCCCCGGATATCTTCCATTTCCCAGCCCCCGTCAAAGAGGGTTTCCTCCCGGAAGTAGGTCGCAAAGTCGTCATCGTCGGGGGAAAAATAATCGTCGTCGAGCATGGAGCGTTTGGCTGTGATTCCGTAGAGGGGACAGCCAAGGGTATTTATCAGTGCGAGGGGGACGGGGTAGTCGGGAAGTCTGACTCCTATTTCACTGCGTTTTAAACCGAGGGCCTTCTCTGTTCCAAGGAGGGTTTTGAGGATAAAGACGTAGGGGCCCGGGGTGAGTCTTTTTATCAACCTGAATCTTGTATTATCGAGACTGCAGATATCACCAAACTGCGAAATATCCGAGCATAAAAGGGTAAAATGACGCTCATCTTTCTCTTGGGAAATATTTTTTAGCTTTTTGATGCCTGTCTTCGAGTTCATTGAGCAAACCACACTCCAGCTCGTGTCGGTGGGTATAGCTATAGCTCCGCCATCCTGCATAAGGTTTACAGCTTTAACGAGAACTCTATCATCAATATTTCCCGGAACTATGTATTCTATCATGTTAAACGATCAGGGTACCCATATTAACTTATCGGGAGCGGATTCCTTTAAATGAATTAATTTATAACGCCCCGAATGCTCAACCCCGGGATTCTCGGGGAAATAGGTGCTTCTATAAAACCATACAATATCGGACATAATATTTTTTGAATTGCAGGGAGCATATCGGAACCAAATTTCTTTATCTTCAAGAATTTTCTTAATTCCGGGATCTATTGCAAGCTCATAATCGGTGAGCCGCCTAAGCTCTGAGCGGAGGCCGCCGTATGTGGTATCACCCACAGCCAGCATTCTAAGATGCTTATAATCATCCATCCAGTATATCTCGTAAACTCCCCCGACAGAGGGAACCTTAGAACTAATTGTCCAGCGCTCAGCCAAGGTCAACGGAGACCATTGCACAAAGTAGTAAACATTTTCGTCCTTTACCTTAGCCGTAATACCCAATTCCATACCCCAGAGTATATCACATTTACGTCAGCTTTTCTATACAGATAAAAAGCAAAAGTGTATGAAATTTCATAAATAATTTGACAGACCTGTGAAAGATAATATAAAACTACATTCCTATTTCCTTATAATATAAGAACTTACGATTTATTTTGAAAAACATGGCAAGTTGGCATAGATTTTGCTTGTATTATCTTGGGGGGATATATCTTTGGAGGTAGAATATGGGAAAAGACAGAAACCCGGAATCCTACGATGTTCTCAAAACATATTACAGCCAAATCCGTAATACCCCCCTTCTGACCTTTGAAGAAGAGTTGGAACTTTCAAGGCGTATAAAGAATGGTGATGAGGCAGCTCGCACCAGGATGATCAAGGCTAATCTGAGGCTTGTAGTTAAAATAGCGAAGGGCTTTAATATCCCCGGTGTATCGCTGATGGATTTAATCCAGGAAGGCAACCTCGGTTTAATGCATGCGGTTGATAAGTATGACCATGTAAAACAGGTGCGTTTTTCAACTTATGCGGCATGGTGGATTCGCCAGGTGATTACAAGGTATCTGACAGATAAGCGCCGCACCATACGTCTGCCCCATAAGAAGGAAGAGGTCTTACGGAAAATCCAAATTGCAAAGACATCCCTAAGCCAACAGTATATGCGCCAGCCGAAGATTGAGGAAATTGCTGCGGAAGTGGGCGTTTCCAATGAAGATGTAAGATTTATCCTTAGCATAGCAAATGATGCAATTCTGATAGAAACCGATAGAAATGACGGTGAATTATGCACCCAAATAGACTCTTACGGTGATCGCACTTATTGCCCCGAACGGGAATTCTTTGAGAAAAGCTCAAGGGAGGCAACGCTTAAAATCTTGAATCAACTGAAAGAGCGCGAAAAGAATATTCTTATTTATCGCTTTCAGTTGAATGGCGGGGAGCGTTATACTTTGCGTAATATTGGAAGTAAGATGGGCATATCTACGGAGACTGTAAGGCAGATAGAAATAAATGCTCTGCGAAAGCTGAGTAATTATGCTGAAGATCTGAAAGTCTACGTGGAAGCAGCCTCTTAATAATCGATCTTATCCTCCGCAGCAAAGGCTTCTGCTGCAAGGGCAGCTTCTTCGGATGCCTTCTTCGCAGCGAATTTCGCATTGAGCCTGTCTTTTTTCGCTAGCCTATCCTCCAGGGCGAGGCGGGCAGCGGCCCTTGCGGCCTTTGCTGCGGATATTTTTAGGGAACATTTTTCAGCAATTTCTTCCGCTTCTGCAGCGGCGATCTTCTCGAGGCTTCCATAGTGTTTCATTAGTGTTGCCGCACGTTTTGGCCCTATTCCGTCAACAGATTCAAGAATCGGGAAGCAGAGCTCTTTAGACCTAAGATTGGTGTTTAGGGCTGTTGCAAAACGGTGGGTTTCATCCCGGATATACTGTAATACTTTTAAAGCCTCCGAGCGCTCGGGCAGTTTAATCGGCGTCTTTGCATGCGGGAGCCATATTTCTTCCTCACGCTTTGCAAGGGAGGCAAGGTCGCAGTCAACTCCCAGTTCAGCAAGCACGGTTTTAACTGCATTCACCTGCCCGAGGCCCCCGTCAATCAGGATTAGGTCGGGCAGCTCCTTGTTTTCACGAATCTGCCTTGAATACCGGCGCTGAACGGCCTCCCTTAAGGCTGCATAGTCATCGATTTTCCCGATAACTGTTTTTAGTTTAAAGTGACGATAGTTTTTTCGGTCAGGGTTTCCGTTCCTAAAAGAAATGAGTGAGGCTACAGGGTGCTTTCCTTCGAGGTGGGATATGTCAAACCCTTCGATACACTCGGGCCTTGAACTTAAGGAAAGTACCTGCTTCAGCTCATCAAGGGCAGGTCCTACACCTCTTTCCTTCAGGCGCCGCCTAAGTTCTTCCCTTGCATTATGGGCTGCCATTGCAAGAGCGGCGGCGTGCCTTCTTTCACTGTCATCGGGCATGATGAACTCAGGTATTTGCCCAAACTGTTCTTGGAAATACCGGTTTAAAGCGGAATTATCATCCTCTGCGTCGCTCCCCGTTTCGCTCCCCGTGCCCGGCCCTGCGAAACCGTGGGAAATGAAGACCTTTGGCGGAGGAATTCTGTCGGGTGAATAATAGGCAACAAGGAAGGTCATAATAGATTCATGCTCTTCGGCTGCAGAACGGGAAGAAAAAAGCTCCTGGCCTGTCATACGGCCGCCTCGCATTGAGATCACCGAAAAAGTTGTGAAAATTCCCTCGCTTGCCCAAGCAATATAGTCGCGGCTTTCAGAATCCATGTCTTCAACGGAATTTGTCTCTGAAAGGCTCTCGATTGCATGAATGGTATTCCTAATCGATGCAGCCTCTTCGTATTTTAAGGAGCGGGCAGCCTCGTGCATTTGTCCAGTCAGGTCTATGATTAAAGCCGAAGTTTCGCCCGCAAGGAGCTTGCGTATCCTTTCGACTTGAATATTATAAGCATCTTCTTCAACCTTGCCGCAACATGGTGCAAGGCAGCGGCCTATATGATAGTAGAGGCAGGGGCTTTTCCTTGGTTTAAAGGTGCGGCATTTGCGAAGGGTAAAGGTTTTTTCGATTAAAGCCAGGGTCTTATCAAGGGCCTGGACATTCGGAAAGGGGCCGAAATAGAGGCTTCCATCTTCCACGATGCGCCTTGTGCGAAAAACTCTCCCAAACTTATCCGCAGTAATCCTGACCACCGGGTAAGTCTTACCGTCTTTAAGGTTGATATTGTACTTTGGGCTATGCTGCTTTATCAGGGTATTCTCGAGAAGCAGGGCCTCGTACTCATTAGAAACGATTATCGTTTCTATCGTTTTGCTGTTGCGGATTAGGGCCGCAGTTTTTACGTTTTTTGTTATTGCAAAATAGGAATTTAACCTGTTTCTTAGGGCACGAGCTTTCCCTACATAAATTATCCGATTTTCACTGTCGCGCCATATATAAACCCCGGGTTCAAGGGGTGTATTCTTTACGAAACCCTTCAGAAGAGCATAATTTTCTGACAACCTATTATGAACCATTGGTTAATTTACCGATATATAAGTATAGAATGAGAAACATATCCCATATCCGAATAATTATTTTATCATACATTTTTTTCCTTACAACAGGTAGTATATTTGGAGTAGGAGAAAGATCGATAAGCATTGGCGGCGAAGACGGCTGGGGCAGGATTGAAAGGAGGCAGGACATCGTCGAGGCCTCCATGATAAGACCCAACCCGGTGCTTGTTCTTTCCGGCAGGGCGAGTACTTCGGCTAATATAGATGCAAATTTAGACGCATACCTATCCTTCGATGAGGGAACTACGGGGCTCTTTAGAGACTCGCAGGGGAACTACGATATAAGTATTGCTCCACAAATTACTGCGGTGGGCCTTCCTTGGAGCATGGTCGGCCCCGGTGCTGCTCTGTTCACGGGAGGAGGAAGCACGGTAGGGAGCACTGACGGTCTGACGCTAAAGCCCCTTGAGCAGGCTATCTTTGCCCAGGGTAATAATGTCAGGGATTTTTCCATAGAGTTCTGGCTATATCCCCATAACCTTGAAACAGGGGAGCAGATCTTCTTCTGGAATTCTGTAAGATTAAACGGCAGGGGAACCTTTGATCCCCAGCGCATCCAGGCAAATGTATCAAGAAATAGGCTTGTTTGGACATTTGACCATTTCTTCCTGTCTCCCGGCAGGGAAAGGTCTCAAGATATATCATTTTCAAGCCCCCTCTTACTTAACAGGACATGGAGCCATCACTTAATTCGCTTTGACGCTGACCTCGGACTGCTTGAATACCTTGTAGACGGCAGACTCGAAGTGGTTGAATACATGACATCGAACGGGCGCGAGGGCGGAGAGGTCTTTACACCGCATATCGGACGGGACCCGCGGATAGTCCTTGGCGGGCGTTTTACCGGCATGATTGACGAGTTCCGCATTCACAGGTTAAGTTCGGATTCCTCAAGGTTGACCAGGTATCCGAGCAGGGGCGGGCGCATACAGACCCATACGATTGATCTTGGCCGAACGAACAGCAGGGTAAATAGGGTCGAGGCCTTTGGCGGCCGGACCGGGATCCCTGCATCATCAAATTTTAATCAAAATGTGCGAAATGAATATGCAGGGAACGGGCAATTACGGTTCCCCGATCACTCTGAAATAAGCCTGTTTATTCGAACGAGCAATCATCGATATATTTGGGATGATAGCTGGACTCCGATAATCTCAGGGGCTCCGTTACCGCCGGGTCTTGAAGGCAGGTATGTCCAGATTGCTGCGGATTTTTTCCCCTGCGGAAGGGGGGAGACTTCGCCTTACCTTTCGGAAATCAAGGTATTCTTCCATACTGCAGAGCCTCCTACTCCCCCGTCAAATATTATTGCAGTTGCAAGAGACGGGGCTGTGGAGCTGTCCTGGAGGCCGAATCACTCAAGGAATCTTGGCGGTTATATTTTATACTACGGCACTGCAAGCGGAGAGTACTTTGGTGATAACGGGATGCAGCCCTCCCCGATTGATGTCGGAAACCGGACATCAATACGCATTGAGGGTTTGAGAAACGGAACCCTATACTACTTCGCAGTTGCAGCGTATGACATGGTCACAGACCCTGCGATGCACCCTGAGCCCGGAGACTTTTCGCGAGAGGTTGCAGCACGCCCCCTAAGAATGGCAGAATAGGAAGATGTCATTAAACTGCGGTATAGTCGGACTTCCCAATGTGGGGAAATCCACCATCTTCTCTGCCCTAAGTTCAACCCCTGCCGAAGCTGCAAATTATGCTTTTACCACGATTAATCCGAATATTGGTATTGTAAGTGTCCCCGATGCCCGTCTTGAAAAACTGGTCGAAATCATCAAACCGAAACACAGCATCAGGGCAACAGTGGAATTTGTAGACATTGCAGGCCTTGTCAGGGGAGCGTCAATGGGAGAAGGGCTTGGAAATCAATTTCTGTCCCATATAAGAGAAGTGGGAATAATAGCACATATTGTTCGTTGTTTTGATAACCCTGACATATTTCATGTAAACAATAAGGTTGATCCGGCCTCTGACATTGAAATTATAAACACAGAACTTGCTTTGGCAGACCTTGGTACTCTTGCAAAACGCAGAGAACGAACAGAGCATTCCCTAAGAGTAAAGGGAAAAACTGACCAAAAAGCTGCAGAAGCTGAACTGATAGTACTTGATAAAATAGGCCCAATTTTGGAGAAGGGGCAGGTATTGCGTTCTATTAATTTAAGCGATGAAGAGAAGGCTATTATTAATGACTGCCAATTTATCACTGCAAAGCCGTTGCTTTATGTTTGCAATGTTGATGAGGATGGAATGAAATTCGGCTCAATGCATGCGGAGACAGTCAGGAAACTCGCCGCAGAAGAGGGCTCTGCCACGGTAACCATCTGCGGGAAGTTTGAAGCTGAGCTTATAGCAATAGAAGACTCTGCGGAAAAGTCGGCCTTCCTCGAAGAGATGGGTCTTAAAAATACGGGGCTCTCGTCTCTAATACATGAGGCGTACAGACTCCTGGGACTGCGCACTTTTTTCTCCACAAGGAATGATGAGTGCCGTGCCTGGACCATAAGGGCAGGGGACAGTGCATCAAAGGCAGCAGGCAGTATTCACACGGATTTTGAGAAGGGCTTTGTCAAGGCAGAGGTCTACTCTTTTGACGATATAGAGAAATACGGCAGCGAGGCAAAGATTAAAGAAGCGGGGAAGTACCGCCTTGAGGGAAGAGATTATATCGTACAAGACGGTGACGTGATTTATTTCAAATTCAATCTTTAGTGCTTGACCTGTGGGAAAAGTGAGTTGATAATATAGCTCATGATAGACCCAATAGTTTTAGGACAATACTCCTTTTTCGATGGCCTTGAACAGGACCAGATCGATTATATTCTACCCCTGATGCAGCAGGAAGAATTCGAAGCAGGTGTGGATATAATAACCGAGGGCAAGCATAATGATAGAATTTACTTTGTAATTGAGGGAAACGTAGCAGTACTAAAGCAGGGTATAATTCTGATGAGACTTGGAAAGGGTGATGTCTTCGGCGAATTGGAAGTTCTGGATGTAAGCCCTGTCGAGGCGACGATTAAGACAATAGCCTCTACAAAAGTTATAAGCCTTTCAATTGATGCCCTTGGTGAAATTTTCGAGAAAAATTTGAAGGCTTATGCGTTTTTACTTACAAATCTTGCAAGAGATGTTTCCCGCAGGCTTAGGTATATGGATGATAAACTGGTTGACGATGTCCGTTATACAGAGTGGAGCTAACTAAACTGAAAATCATTTTAATTTCTCTTTTGATAATCTTTTCTCAAAGTGTCTTTGCGACAGTTCCCGAGAGAGCTCTAAGAGGGATAAGTGCCGCAGATGCAAGACATAACCTTATTGTAACAGCAGAATCCTTCCTTGGTACTCCATATCGTTATGCAGGCATCGACAGGGGAGGCCTTGATTGCTCAGGCCTTGTGTTTTTAAGCTTTTGGGAGAGTTTCAATGTAGAGGTTCCAAGAACTGCAGAGGGAATCTATCGATGGGCAGAAACGATTGACAGGGAAGAATTACAACCCGGTGATCTTGTTTTTTTTGTTACCGTGGGGACGGCTGTTTCGCATGTAGGAATTTACGTGGGCAATGGAAGATTCATCCACTCGGCATCGGAGGGACCAAATACCGGGGTGATCTATTCAAGATTGGATGAAAGTTATTGGAGACGTACATATAGAGGAGCAGGAAGGGCCCTGCCAAGAGACACAGCCGGTGCAGTAGCGCTTTTACCAAGGCAGCGTAATTGGTCAGACCCCGGCTTCTTCCTCGGCTTTGCCGGCGCATGGACTTGGGGAGGCTTTTTTGAAGGAGCTCCCTCGTCATTCAGGGGCATTTCCGGAATGGCAACAGCGGGGTATAAGTGGTTACGATACAGCGCAGGCTTTGAAGTCAGGCAGGAATGGGACAGGGCTCTTGGAGTCTATAGAGTGCCTGTGTCAATTTCTTTCGGGACTGACACTTCCCGCATCTTTGGCGGGCCTGCATACACATTCGGAGAGCCTACATTGAGTCTTGCTGACAGCGACAGGAGGTACTTAAGAGCCATTCTATGGGAGGCCGGCACATCCCTGGCACTTCCTCCGGTACGGATAGGTCCCGGAGCACTTTCTCTTTACGGAGAGCTCGCCTATAGGCACTTCCGTCCCATAGAGGGGGACTTCCATTGGAGACCCGATCTGACAGCTAATCTCCGTCTCTCGACAGGAATAAGATATTTATGGAAGGTGCAGAATTTTTTGTAGGAAAATGTAACCAATATAGTGATATTATGTTGTAATTGATAAAGAAAAGATGAGCTTTTCTTCGGCCGTTTATACGGACACTCCCAAACGTTTTACTTAGCCGCCACCGTTTCCTCCTTATCGGTGGCGGCGCTTTTTTTAAGCTATTTTACTTTTAAAAGGTTTTGTATTATGATAGACTTGATATTTGAATGGGATGAAGAAAAAGAGCAAGATAATATTAAAGCTCACGGTATCCCTTTTGAAGCAGCTACACGGATATTTTTTGACTATTACCGCATGGAACGCCATGATGATGATTCAAGCGATAAAGAAGATCGATGGCAAACCATGGGGCTTTATGAAGATGTACTTTTTGTGGTTTATACGGAGAGAGCGGATGTTATTCGTATGATTTCAGCCCGTAAGGCAGAGCCTTTTGAAAGGAGGATATATCATGGCGATAGTGAGATACACGGCTGGAAAAGAGTTAACCCCTGAAAAAGACGCGGAACTAAGGGCGCAGATAAGAGAAGCGGCAAAGAGACCTTATACCTATGATCCGGATTCTCCCCTACTTACGGAAGAACAGCTTAAGGAATTTAAACCTGTTAATTTTGATAGCATGGAAGAGAGAGCCCAAGCAATGAAGCAATGTACCCCATCTCCGGCATTAGCTACCTCGGAAAGTCGTTAAAGTAACGAAAAGAACTCTATAGCAGGGACAGGACTCGAACCTGCGACCTCCGGGTTATGAGCCAGCTTAATGCTTAGAATAAATGGTACTATAATGAATATTTTATGTTCATTCAAGAGCATATATAGTCATTGATAATCAAATGTTTTGTCATAGTTTTTTCATTCTTTATTACGCCTAACGAAAAAGACATAAGCGAAGTTGCCCCGGATTCCTCCAAGACAGTTTCAGCAATCAGATACTATATTGTCATTGCCGATATTTGGGGTATAATTAAATTGTGGGTTATGGTAAAAGACCCTGCTGACTGGAACCTCCGAGAAATCGAAGCCGGTTCATATACGGCAGCCCCACCTGTCGCATAGCCGTTTGATCCGGTAACAGGAGATAACGATGAGGCAAGGGCTTTTATCATTTTATTTTGTTGTATAACAGAGGGTGAATTTAAAGCGTCTCTGTATGAGGTGCAGGACTTGGCCCCGGGTGTGCCGCACGGCTCTTCGGACATCCCACTACACCTCACAATATATTACAGCATCACTCCGGAAAAGTCAGTGTGGTTCGTACCTAATTCCTACCTGTTCGCGAACATCCTTTATTGCGGATCGTCCACGCCGCCCTCGAAGATTTCTTCCAGACTCTCCTCCAGATTCGACAGTAGTCCCTCCAGATTCTCCTTGGTTATCTCCCTGCCCGCCGCCAAGCACATCGAGATCGCCTGTGCCTTCGCTCCCTCCGCTCCGTACTGACGGAGTACCAGCGGGTAATTCTTGTGATCCAGTTCCAGAATGATTTTGTTCATTGTCCTTTCTCTCTGTTCCCAACTTTTTTCTGAAAATTCCTGCCTAACTGTCTTTTTCTTCTTTCTGTAGGCCCTCGTCCCGGCGTCTTATAAATTCATCCAGCTCGGCTTGTTTCCGATTGGATATTTCTCTTTGTGCAGGGCTTAGCCCTCCCAAGTTACCTGAATCTTCGCCGGTGACCATATTCATATAAATCTCTGTCATTTTATCGTCTAACTGAAAGGTTTTTTTTTCTGTTTTTTCCATATCCTTACCTCCATCTTTTACATCCGACATTGAATTACCCTCTATCTTAATTATACCTTAATTATCGGATTTTTGTTTGTCAGGTGTTTTTATTCTGCGCCTTATTGGTCATTACTGTTCTCCTCCCTTCTTGCCAATTTCACCTGTCCAATGGTCAATTTTGAGAATGTCCGATAGTTCATTGCATATGTCCTTGATGATGTGCCAGTAACCGTAGACATCGCTGGCTGCTACAGGTTTATTTGAGCTTGGTGCCTCATAATAACTAAAAAATGTTGTGATGGCTTCCAACTTTGAATAAATTACTGATAGCCGTTCTAAATCACTCATATTTTCGAGCCAGTGATAATTACCCGGCGGCCATGCTAAAATCTGCTGTTTCTTTTCTTTTGCCATTGTTTCCTCCAATTTTCTTGGTTCTGCTGCTTAAGATAGCCGGGTTAAACGGCTCCGGTACTGTATTCAAGTTGTATTTTTCGCTCTACTGCTTCCCCCACTTCGCCAAACTCTATAATGTCGAACAAGCGAAGTATTGTTTGAGCATTTCTTTGAATTACGCTATACATGGCAAGATTAAACGCGGCATCTATGCTGTCGTCTGATATATTACTTGCATATATGCCGCCACCTTTGGCCAGATCCCGGATTTCATAAAGCAAGCCCTTAAATGTTTCCAGTTGCATTGTTACCTCCTTAAACTGCCAGGGCTAATCTGGCGCCCCGGATTTCACCTTCCAGTACTTGTAACACCAGAAACTGTCCGCGCATTGCATTAACTACAGGGGTCAATGTTCGGGGCACATAACCCAGGCGATATAGCCCGCGCCCATTGTTGACACCTACCATGACGGCAATGGCCGCAGGGTCTACAGGGTTAGTGGGCTCAGGTACCAATACAGCTTTGATTTGTCCGGGGTTGTATGTTGCCAAGCGCCTGAGGGCTTCCTGACGGTTCCCAAAGGACACGCCCCGGACTGCCATCTCAAGCCCACCGGCTTTTACGATTGCCCATGCCTGAACGAAGGCGGCGCTCCTGTCATTTCCTTTGGCTGCCAGGCGATTGCCCAGGCTCATTACTTTGCTTTTCATTTCATAGTTTGTCATGTTCTTACCCCCGTATCAATGTTTATATTTATAATATACACCCTTTTGTTGATTTTGTCAAGAGAAATATCAAATTATTTTTGAATTTTTTAAGTTTTTTATTGTCAATATAAAGTTTATAGTGTATATTATAAAGGGAGGCGGTTACATGAGCATGATTGAAAAAATCCGCATTTTACTGGTAAAACGAGGAAATATATCAGAAGCGGAGCTTGCTAGGCGATTGGGCGATAGTCCCCAGAATTTCAATGCAAAAATGAAACGAGACAACTTCACAGATAAGGACTTACAGCGGATAGCCGAAGTCTTAGACTGCACCTTTAAGGCTACTTTCAGGATGAACGACACCGGGGAAGAGATATAACCGTTGTTTTGTCTGACATAGCCTTACAATACTTATCCCAGATTTAGGAGAAATCGCTTGAGTTTTTAGAGGTTTGTGGTATATTTATAATATCAGGTTTAGGGGCAGAGGCGGGTTTAGCTACCGCCGGCGATTCTTCAGTGGTCGCAGGGACAGCCGGGATTGCTTCCGGCGCCCCTTGAACCGATATTTTTGCATTTGAAATATCTGTCCTACCATTCATTGTTACTACATATCTATGGAAATTGTCCGTTTTCAGGAATTTTCAGGGCTTGAATGTACCCTGTGAGGACTGCTATTTTACTTTTAGAAGGTTTTGTATTATGATAGACTTGGTATTTGAATGGGATGAAGAAAAAGAGCAAGATAATATTAAAGCTCACGGTATCCCTTTTGAAGCAGCTACACGGATCTTTTTTGACTATTACCGCATGGAACGTCATGACGATGATTCAAGCGATAAAGAAGATCGATGGCAAACCATGGGTCTTTATGAAGATGTACTTTTTGTGGTTTATACGGAGAGAGCGGACGTTATTCGTATGATTTCAGCCCGTAAGGCAGAGCCTTTTGAAAGGAGGATATATCATGGCGATAGTGAGATACACGGCTGGAAAAGAGTTAACCCCTGAAAAAGACGCGGAACTAAGGGCGCAGATAAGAGAAGCGGCAAAGAGACCTTATACCTATGATCCGGATTCTCCCCTACTTACGGAAGAACAGCTTAAGGAATTTAAACCTGTTAATTTTGATAGCATGGAAGAGAGAGCCCAAGCAATGAAGCAATGTACCCCATCTCCGGCATTAGCTACTTCGGAAAGTCGTTGAAGTAACGATAAGAATTAATTAACCAGAGCCCCGGATTAATGAACTCTTTTTAAACCCCACTGACTCTCTAAAAAATGCCCCCAGGAGCGCAATAGAAGCTCACCACGGCTTTATCCGGGGCTTTGTTACCTACTACTTACTTTACTAAACAAAGAAACTCCGGAATGCGGTAGCCCAACAGCGGACCAATCCCGCTGACGTGAACTTCCTTAATCCGGAGCCTATACTTAATATACTTGAAAACATAAAGATGTCAAGAATTTTTTCCACAAATAGCCCCGGAGCAGGAACTCTTTATCGGCAGGACTAATTCTGCCAACAACCTGCAAGGGGCTATATCTAAAGTATCGCATAAATCTGAAAAAAGGACAGTACCATCAGACCCCCGGCACTCGACTTAACGGCTCACCCGCAGGGAGGTACTGCCCTTAATATAACTATACTACTAAATATGTGAAATACTAATAAGTCATTGACTCCCCTTCCCTCTTGTAGAAACCACCTCTTTGATTATGCACCCAAGGTTCTTTTGCAGTGTTTGCCATATAACATCAGGAATATCCTCAATAAGCCATGGCAGAAATAAACAGGTAATACGGGCCTCAATACCGGTGGTATTACTTGGCGATTCAGTCTGTGCAGTCCGATGGCCCTTGGAGCTCGCTCGCTGCCCGCCTTGTTTATTAACCGATCCATTTTCATGTATGAGACCCATATTACCAAATTGCTTCATATCTCAATATAACGCTCGCAAGGTTGCCCGTTTCTTACAACCCTACCCCTGGTACAGAGGTAATTTTCCAGACAATAAAGGCAGTGTTTTGGAGCGTTTCCCGGGCGCTTTTGCACTTCAAAGTATTCCCCGCAGACTCTGCCTTCCCCTTGTTTTGGACCGACCCGGAAATTATGAGGTGTTGCAAGGCGCTTACAATGTAAACAATCCGGGGCTCCTTCTGCCGGGCGAACAGTCGGAGCTCTCACAACACTAAGCTCTTTGAACCTTTGGTTGTTTTTATACTCTTCATCGCACTGTGCCTGATAATCGATGTAGCTATGGCACGGGGGATAGACAACACCGGCAAAGAACTGCCGTCCTGCGGCTGTCGCGCAATGCCTTTTGTTTGAGCAATAAGCACAATCATGGTCTGCCCCGGATGGTTTGGGTAATGGGTCATAACTCTGGACTTCCCGTATTTTACCGGTACTGTCTCTTACAACTTCTTTCATGGCTATATCCTTAGTTTTTGAAGAAGTTTCTGCTTGGATTTTTGGAGTTGTGCAGATTTAATTTTCCCAATGAGGAACGCGCGGCTCTTTGGCTTGAGTTTACCGGTGCTTAGTTCCGTCTCAATAGCTCCGCACTCCAAAACAGTCAACTCTCCACCGGCGACTGACTTTACAAGAATTGGTTTTGCCGCATTCAACATGGCATGATTTAATGCCTGCTGATCAACAACAAAAGGAACTCTAGCCTTTTTTTTCTTTCGTAATACAAGCTTTTTCATCCTGTACCTCCCAAATATTATATTGCAAGGGCATACACCCTGCTTTTCACGGCTCTTCTATACGATATTCCGGGCTTGGACGTTGTATAAAACCATCATCCTCAAGCTGCTTCACCATCTCATCCCTCCTTTTCCTTCGCTCTATGTAAACTTCAGTTTTTGCTAACTCATTCATGATCCGGATGGTTTCCTCGGCATCGTATACGTCATCGTCTCCTCCGGGATTTTGCCTTTGATAAAGCTCCTTAATTTCTCCCATTGCTGCTCTTTTTGAACCGAATGAATATCCCACGATTTTCCCCTCCTTCATGTCAATAATTGGTTGCTCCAGTGCCATTCTCTTTTCCGGTGCAATTTCTTCAATTGGTTTAAATGATGTCCCTGAGACATAATCTGCCAAATCATAGAAGGCCCTATTTTCTAAGGAATTGATATATCGCCTGTATAGGATGTCCACGGTCTCGGTATTAATTTTCTTAGAAATCTTTTCAATCTCTTCCAAGACTTTTGGGTTCTTGCAGAGTTTATACCCGGATATGTGTGCATTCCGTGACGCATATCCGGCGGCAATGGCAGCCCGTGTTTTATTCTGGAATGTATCAGCACCGGGAAAACAAAACCAAAAGACGAACCTCTTAGCCTTGTCTGTAAGCGAATTGCTAATGCCCGTTATATCAATAGTGATTCCTTGATATGTGTTTTTCTGTGCAACGGTTTTTTTCTTTATCATTGCTTTTTCCCAAAAACAGGGGGGAAATTATAAGCTTTTGTAAGTCGAAAAGGCTGTTTATTATCGGGGAATTGTGATTCTCCCTTTCCAATAAGGGATTCAATCATAAGGATGGCCATCTCTTCATCCAAAGCACCAAAGAAGTGCGGCTTTCCATCGAGTGTTATTGCACTCGAAATTACAAAGATAAATGGCCATTCTACTGTGTTATTTTTCTTAATCCTTACTCGATAATTAGAATCCAGATCGACAACCCGGCCTAAGTAGAGGTATTGGTTTGTGAACAGCTTAATATGGTCTGTTATATTTACCTCTCCGACTGCTTTAACAATTTCAAGTAATCCTCTTCTCATAATCTCCCTTCCTTCAAGCTATTAAAAAAATCTGTGATGTTCTCTGCCCCGTACATAGGTATGATTTGCCCGGAAGTTAATATCCAATAATCAGCTTCATTGTGAGCAAACGGTTCTCCGGAATCATTATTTTTTAGATTTAATGCATTAATTCCTTCAGGTGAATAAAGCATTATGTCTCTTTCGATTTCACACTGCCCATATAATAAAGCTGTCTGAGCAAAGAAGTCAGTTGTTGTCATTTACCCTCCTCAAATAACGGCCCGTCACCGACATATCCTGCTTCTCGTTAATAAAGAGATCAATTTCAAATCCACGATGCTTTTAGGTGTTTTGGGATAAGTGAAAGATACTACAGCCATTAATTCCTCCTATCGGATAAAGTCATTATCCATGCTTCGTCCATCTTCCTGTTTAAATCTTATTTCCTGTGCTTGTTGTTGTGCCTGTGCTTTTTATGGCTAGGTTGTTTAATGAATTGTTTGCTTTATTACCATCAAGGTGAACAATTTCCGAAGGATCACCCATGTCTGTATCGATAAAATCCCATTCATAAACTTTATGGGGAACGTTTTTTGAAAGTTCATCAATCTTCTTGTAGATTGGTTCCAGTTCTTTTATAAACGCTTGCACTTCTTGGCTGTGTTCGTTTGGCTTGTATTCGCTATAACCTTGTGCAGCATTATCAAGAATGTAATATAAACCAGAGCATATGACTTCAAAACAGTGTGTGATATCTTCTTTGTTTTCTTCAATTTTGTAAGTTTCCATTTGTACCCTCTTAATACATTGATTTAAAAGACGAGATAACTTCGCCCATGTTAGTGTACCTTGCGTCCGATAGAATGAACTCTATTCTTGACAATATTCATAAATACTACCTATAGCTTTATCCGGTTCTTTAATTTTCTTTTTCAGCTCAATTTTCTCTTGAATTAATAATATGTTTGCATAATTTACTGCAAGCAATGCCTTCTGTAATTCATATGTTTCCTTATCATTTGTTTTAGGAATTACTCTCAGCAATGCACAATGCAGGTAATACGGGTTTCTTAGTAAAATATCGATTTTGTCCATTAATTCCTCCTATGGTATATCTTCAATAACCGGTAATAAGTCAAGTATACGCTTTCGCTCTTGTTCTTGTTTTTCAATAGCTTGATCATAAAGTTTTTGATCTAGGTTCATTTCTATAGCGTTTGTTATAAGTGCGTCCAGGATTTCCGGCTTTAATGCATCAAGCTCCCATGATCGGGTTCCATGTTTTGCCTTGTATTTTTCAAACCTTTTGTCTTTTTCCTTTGCAGGGTAAGGTGGCAGCTTGTACTTTTTAATTTGCGACATAGTCAGGGCTATGCGGTTTACCGTTACCGTTGCCCCGAAGGTTCCCATTCTTTCTATAATCATCCTGTCAATGTCTGTCCCCGAAGGATCATGATCACCTAAATAAAATATGATACATTCTCGGCCCTGTTCTGCCTTTTCAGTAAAGCGGTTAGCGGCTGCCCATAGTGAAGAATTAGAAGCGTAGCCTTTGCAAGAAAAGCAAGAGCAGTCCAGGCGACCAGCGGCTTGCTCTACTATTCCGATCAATGCGTCCTTCTCTACCCATACCTCACAATAGCGATCCTGCCCTTCCCATAAATCGCGTCGGTATTGGTGCGCCGCACCCTGCACTATTTCGGCGGGTGTTTCCCAGTGCGGTAATGCTCGATGTTCACGGTGTCTGTCCTCTATGGCGTTCCAGTCGATAAGCCCGGTAAGGCGACCATTGCTTACAAGACGGCCGATGTTATTATAGGATTTTTCAGAATTTTCAATAACTTCTCTTGAAACAAGCTGATAGTAAATTTGCCGTAATGTCAAAGAATAACCTGCGGCTTCATACTCAGCTATTATTTCGTTAATTTGGTTTATCTGAATCAAACCTCGGCGCTGTATTTTTATATTTTCATACTGAATAAACGGCATTCTTACCCTCCTCAAATAACGGCCCATCACCGATATATCCTGCTTCCCTCAATGCCCGGTCAAGCTCCTGCCAGCTTCGGACTACAAGTGCCAAACCGCCGAGGCCCCGGATATCATCAAGGAACTGTTTCTGTTCAGGTGATAGTCGCCCATTCGGGGCTTTACACTCCACGCATAAAAACCTACCGCCTCGAAGTATGCCAAGTATGTCTGAAGAACCCACTTTGCCAAACCTCATGAAACGCCCCGGACCAATGCGAACGGCACCGGTATTATTTCTCCAGTGGTAAATCCCTCGGGCTTCAAGATAATGAAGGCAGCCTTTTAGGATATGGCTCTCGGGAATTACCATATATCAAACTCCTCTACGGTCTCTACAACCTCTATAGGTTTTTTCAAGTGATTATCATGATCTCTTTTTTCAATTCCTATAGAGGGTATAGAGCTTGTAGAGGCCATAGAGGCCATAGAGGGTGTAGAGGATACCAAATAAGTCCCTGCCAAATTCTGCAATATTCCTGAATTGACCATTTTAATTAGAATATTTTGTATCGTTGACAGAGAGCCGGCATATCCCTCTTTCTTTAATCCTTTATGTATTGCTGAAGGCCCATTTCCGCCATTTTCCCTAAGCCAATCAAAAATTAACTGCCGGGTATCGCTCTCCTGTATTTCATTTTTATCTCCTGCTATTGTCCAATTACAGTCGGGGTCAAAAGTCAAAATAAGTTCTTGTTCCTCTATGTCCCGCCCGGTTAAATTAAGCTCGCCCTGACGGTTCCCCCGGCCTCTTTTCAATGTGATTGTTGCATCCGCTGTTCCGTTGATTGCCTTTGATCCCAAGGTATTATCCATCCAATCACCACCGGATTCTTTATTATTTGACCCCTTACGGGTATGATGAATAATTATGATTCCTATATCTAGGGAATCAGCTATATTTTTCAATTGTGTCAATTTATTGCTGATTTCGGTATAGTCTTTTAGGTCAATAGTTGGGAAAAACTTGATAAAAGTATCGATTATTACCAAGCGGATTGAAGGGTTATCTTTTAAATATGTTTCAAGCGCCGGAACTCCGCCTATCCATTTATCAGCAAAGTACAGATTTGGTATATTACCGGCTTGTAGTTGATTGAGTCGCCTCTGCAATCGCCTACTATTGTCTTCAAGGCAAAGATATAACACAGCCGTTTTGTCAACTTTAATTTTCCCCAGAACATAAGTTCCCAAAGCTAAACTTATACCAAGCCCCATTGCAAGCCAGCTCTTGCCCAGTTTCTCGGCACCTGAGAGAATTGTCAGTCCCGGAGCTAAGAAGTTATAAATAATCCATTGGATCGCAGGAAAAACCATTCCAAGGATCTCTGTCGCTGAGTGGATGACATTTTTTTGTCTCGCCTTTTCCTGAGATGACAATGTGGTTTTTAATTGCTGAACTACTTCATCAATATCTTTATTCCCGATATTTTCAGCGGCTTGTTTTATCGCTGATTCGATCTTATTGCTCCGATATTTCTCAATTAAAGAATGAGCGTAGTATTCGATATTTTCAATTATAACTCCGCTTGTAAGGTCTCCATAATAAGACGGTCCACCGGTCTCATTATCCTTTTTTCCGTCTTTCATGAAATGTTCATGAAGAATTACAATGTCAGGAGCACATTGTTTTTTAATCTGTTTCAATGCTTGGAAAATTATTTTATTCCGTGGCTGTAAAAACATCTCATCAGTTAACTCGTCCGGAATGTCTGCTCCCTGAAGAATTGACCCAAGGACAGATTTTTCAAAATAATATTCATCTGCCATTGGCTGGCTCCCTTACAGTCGTCATCACAGAGACAATTTTCTCAATTCTGAAAGCAGGAAGCCTGTTTCTAAATGTAACAATTAATGAAACGCCCCCAAAATCAATGCCCTGTAACTCCGATTCGAACTTGCGGATCACATCCGGAGGAACGCCTATTGTCGATTTGACTTTGAGAATTTTGTCCGGTATAATAGGATTGGTTGCCTGGCCCCGGATGAGTTCGCTCTGAGGGGCTTTTTTCATTCCTGTCCTCCGGCCTGAACTAGACATCTTGAAAGAAATTCCTCGATGTCGGCCTCAGCGAAAAAAAACTTTTTTCCAATTTTGCGAAACGATATCTTTCTGGCTTTGATAAGTCTGCGTAAGCCGCATACAGAGATTCGTATCCTCTCAGAAGCTTCCCGTATGTCCAACAAATTCATAATCCCTCCTCTTTCGTGAAACGCTGGGCACAAAAAAAGGCCGGACAGAGGTAATCCCTCGATCCGGCCTGTTTCTCAGTGCCAAAGTACGCCTCAAACGGGCGCAATTAGTTTTTTCGTAACAAATTATGCGTTACTATGAAAATCTTATCATAACTTGGCATATGTTGTCAATATTTTTTTCAAAATTATTTTATGAAAACACCATTGCCTCTACAGATTTTCTGGGTTATATTTTTTGCAAATTTATCACTGTGAGAAATTTGCACAATGCCATCGATTAACCGTTCTATCGGTGTTGTGCTTTATTCTTGATTAACAACTATGCTCCTTTTTTCACAAACTGCAAAATGTTACTAAATACATCCCCGGCTTTTACTCCCAGCTCAGCTATCACTCCATCGGTAATATGTGCTTGATAGTGCTCTGCCATGGCCCTGCTTCGGTGTCCGGTAATACGAGCTATTTTATCTGCTGCTACTTTATCCGCCATACGACTTGCATAATAATGACGGAATGAATGAACATCGATTTTTCTTCCTGATATGTCTATACCCTTAGGTTTATCGGGTTTAATATCTGCCCGATGGTAGAGGTGCTCTTCTCCGTATAATAAGTACGGGGCTTTGCATGGGCCGGCTATAACTTCAGGATCGCTCCATTCCCCCTCTAGTTCTCCCTTGGCGTTCTTCTTGCCCCGGATCACCCAGAGACACCCATCTCCAAAGGGAGGATCTGTATACCACCCAAGAGGAGCATCATTCGATGCCTTTATAGCTAATGCAAGTCCTTGCCTAAATACATCACCGGAGCAGGGGCTATCATATTTATCGCTGTAGAAAATAAACGGGTTTGAATTATTAATGTGCGGGTTATCTGCACATAGCTCAAGCAATAAACTGCGGACTTCCGGTAAGAGGGGAACCCTCCGAGGCTCGCCATTTTTCGGGGTTTTTAAGCCGTCATAGTCGCTCCAGGAGTTAGACACATCAAGCACAACCTCTCCGATGTCATTCTGACGGATAGCCCTTATTTCTCCGCTTCTTATACCTGTTGTGCAGGCAAGAAGGCAACCTATATAAGCACGCTTGTCTTGCCACTTTACCTGAAATAATAACTCTGTTTCTGTTTCAGTCAGTACATCTCTGCGTTTTGATCCCCCTGAAAACCTGGTAAGCCCGGCAGAAGGGTTTAAGTGGATCAAGCCTTCAGTATAGGCCCATTTCAAGGCAGTTGTTCCTTGCAAGAGAACATTATTCACGCTTTTAGGTGCCAGTCCCTTTTTCTCTTTTAAGACCAGAGAGAAATCCCTAAGGTCTTGGCGAAGTACAGCATTAAGAGGTTTTTTCCCGAAATAAGGCTCCCAATGTTTGGCGATGATCTGAAGAGCCTCATGGCAATACCGGCGGGTAATCCTGTGACCGTGAGCCAGCTTATCTCGAATGTAAGGTGAATTATCATAATCCCAAAATTCTTTTAGAAAGCGGATTAAAGCTTTTTGTCCCGGACCGACTTTGCTGATGCCTAATTCTATAAGACCTCGGCTTTTTAATGCGTTGGCAATAGCAAGGGCATCATCCACTGTCAATTCAACAGTGCGACACGCTTTAAGTATGTTTTTGAAATCGCTTAATTGAGCTAAAGTCCGGGGCTCCTTTGATTTCCCTTTTGGGATTCCGTTTTTTAGCCAATCTGCAATAATAAGCAGAGCTTCATCACGATTTTTTGTACGCGTACTCTTGGCTGTAAGGGGTAATCTTGTTTCTTGGTCAATTAAAACGGCATAGAAAATGCCGTTCCGTTCATGTAAGTAAAACCTGCGCATAGCAACCTCCCGGCATGACTAAAAGGTGTTTTTGCACACTTTTTGTCATACTTGATTTGTTCTAAGCGCCGGTTCTTCCGGTAGCTTCTTATAAATCCTTACTACATAAAGAGTTAGGTTTAGCAGGGACAGGACTCGAACCTGCGACCTCCGGGTTATGAGCCCGACGAGCTGCCAACTGCTCTACCCTGCGTTGGACTGAAGTGCAGTATATCTATAAATCAATCGAGCGTCAAGCTAATTGAGGCGAAAAAGGCGGCGAGAGCTATAAAGATTGCAAACATGGATGGGAGTGCAGGGCTTACTATGGCAAGGTTATAGGCTCCGTGAATAAAAACGGCTGAAATAAACCAAAAAAGAGATTTCCCCTTATTTTCATTAAAAGAAAATACAGCGGCTCCTACTCTAATGCCGCATGCACCGTGAAGAGGCGCAGCAGTAAAAGCTCTAAGCCATGTTATGCTGATATCACTTATTCCATGATACGCATTTTCTACTAATGCAAATCCAAGGCCTATAATTAAACCGAGGGCAGCTCCTGAACCTGAAATTGCATCAAACTTTTTTGCAAGTAAAATAAAAGGAACAAGGACAATTATTCGGCTTACTTCCTCCGACATTGCAATCCGGATAAAAATATCATAAAAAATAACAGCAAGCCCGTTAAACCTTATTGGCGGGATAAACTCCTGCAAAATAGCAGCAACCATAAATGAAATAATTCCTGCCGTCAGGGAAAGGAGGAATAGGGGCAGGGTAAGCCGATGTTTTTTCAGCTTGAACCAAATTAGAGCGATTATTGCAGGAAAGGCAGAGGCAAGCAATAAAAGCAATAGTACCCGGATTTCGCTCATTTCTTGGCCTTGATTAATCCGTCCTTTACTGCCCAATCATGAATGATCTTCTTTATTCCTTCGTTGACAAGTTTTAAAGATTTTTCACAGGAGGGGCAAATAAACCTGCCCTGGGGATCGAGTTTGGTTTTTGCGCAGGCTATGCAATAAGTTTTCCCGCAAGTCGGGCATGAGCCTGCAGGAAGATCATCGGGGGGCATGGCATAGAGTCTTAGGGTAGGAACTGC
This sequence comes from Treponema sp., assembly GCA_009777995.1. Lineage (GTDB taxonomy): Bacteria > Spirochaetota > Spirochaetia > Treponematales > Breznakiellaceae > WRKT01. Next base: position 68,528 of record WRKT01000007.1, read on the forward strand.
GGGGGGGTCTTTTAGGACCTTCCAGTTTCTTTCACAGGAAGAACAATCCACTATTCTATATATTTCCTCATCAAGGCGGGCCTTAAGTTCCTCACGGCTTTTGGCTGTTTCATTTTTAAGATTCAACTTGTCAAGGCGATTCATAATTATTTCTGCATCGCTATGCCTGCCTGCTGTAATGAGCATCCACCCGAGCGAGAGAAGAGAAGGTGCATGGTTTGGATCCATTTCCAGAGCAGCCATGCAGGCCTGCTCGGCCCTTCTATACTCCCCCTTCTTTGCGGCAACATATCCAACCATTTCCAGAATAGAAGGGCTCGGAGCAATAGATTGAGCTCTCGCTAAAAGATCGTCAGCTTCTCCGTAAAGACCCAGCTCCAAAAGGCAGGATGCTCTATTGCACAGGTACTCTGCACTTTCGGGTAGTGCGGAAAGGGCCCTGCGGTACATACTGTCTGCCTCTTCAAATCGCCCTGCTCCATACAATAGATTCCCTGCACAATTCACCATAATCCCCTCAGGATCATCCCGCTTATCAACATCAAGAAGCTCAAGGGCCTTATCAAGTGAACCCTGCAAAGAGTAAAGTACACCTTGGTTCACGCGAACTGCAGGTAAATCTCCAAGAACAGCTATAGCTCTTTCAAGGCGCTTTGCTGCCAATTCCAGGTTTCCTTTTCGCAGTGCAATTTGTGCAGCGAAATTGTTTATCCAACCATCAAGGCCTTCATTGTCCTTTGAAATGCTGAAACCTTCATCTTCATTCATTGATAGGGAAAGCGCACTGTTCAGCTCTCTCAGCATCTTTTCATCATCCGGATCATCATTCAAAAGAAAGATGCATTCTGCAAGTCGGAAGCGAAAAAGAGCATATTCTTTCTGCAAAGAAACAGCTTCTTCAAGGAGGGGAAGGGCTTCCTTGCGCTTCCCGGCTCTAATGAGTAGTAATGCTTCAAGAAAAACCAGGGCTCCATCCTTTTTAGGCCTTGGCCTCTTTGCCTTCCTCAGCCCCTCTGCAACTTCAAACTCCTCTGCTGCCATTTTCCAGTCTTCAACGGCAAAGGCCCATTTCCCTGCAAGGCATCTTGCCTCCCAATTTTGCTCGCCCAAGGAAAGCAGCTTTGGTGTAATTAGACCAAGATCATTGTAATTACCTGCCTTCAGGAAAGCTCTGCCTGCTTCAATATAGCGCATCATGGCGAACTTATAATTCTCCATAACTTCATAAACATTCGCGGCATTCTTGGCATATATCCCATTTTTCTTATCCAACTTGAAAGCCAAGTCATAAGCAGAAGCGGCCTGTTTATTCTCACTGAGCTCCCAGTGTGCATGCCCTGAAAAATTGCGAAGTACCGGATCATCAGGTTTAATTTTAACAGCCTCATTGCAGAATTTTTTCAGCTCTTTATATCGTTCCCTCGAATAAAGGATTTTAGCCATTTCCACAACAGCCTCTTTTCCTTCATGGCTTTCCAAATCCTGCTCAAAACATTCGGCAATGTACTTTTCAGCATCTTCTGCGAGACCAAGAAGTTGAGCAAGCCTGCCTGCTAAAAGAAGCTCTTCTTGCGTCTTTCTATGGCCTTCCCTATCCCAGCTCTTTCTGAGCTGCAACATAGCCTCATTATGCTGATCCATTGCACTAAAGGTTTCTGCGAGATTCATCCTTGCCCTAGAGTCGATTTCCTCACTTTCATGCCACTTCTCGTAAAGTTCCATAACACTTGTGGTAAAAGAGTCCAGGGTGATGGATTCAAGAAAAACCTCCACCGAATAAGAAACATCATGTACATCCCGAATTGCCCTATAGGCAGGATCACCTGAATCATAGGATGCGGCGGCAAAGCATATACAGCCTTCAAGAATCGAAGAATCATTAATCTCTGCGGCCCAGGTGCCTCGGATAAGAACAATGATGCGGCTGCCATAAGCCACAAGAGAGAAATCAACAGTATCGCTTGGGTTAAGCATCATTGCCCCTTGAGAAAGCGGGATCTCTGTCCAGCCTATTAGGGCGAATGGTGTTCCGTTTCTGACAGCATCAAGCCTAAAATAGCCCTTATTTGAAATCAGAAACGAGTAATAGGTCCTCTCATCTACCATCCTAAAGAAAATTCCCCCTGCACCGTATCCGCCCATTGTATCTATACGCAGAGCCCCGCTAATAATAAGATCCCTATAGCGTCTTTCCGGAGCTTCCACCCAGGCAATGCAGCCGGTTTTTTTTAATGAAATAACAAGTGAATGTCCGGGATAAAAAAGGTTTTCTTTTATACTGGAATCATACGATGCATCCGATTTAATATTGAACCGTGTATGCTTTTCTTTGCTGAAATTAGCTGTCCATTTTTCTTCAATAATTTCTTCAGGATCAAGCGGTTTTTGCCGCCTGAAGAGATTTTGAATAAATAATAGCTTCCTGAAAATACCGAGCATACTATAGTATGTACTCTAAAGAAACAAAAAGTCGAGGCTTTTAGTGATAAAATTTGATTTTAAGAAAAACTTCGTTATTCAAAAATACGGAGATATCCTGCTCTTAGCTCTTGCATTGGCAATTCTCGCAGGTGCTCTTCTTCGCTTTATCCCGAGAGGTGCAGGCGACTCTGAAGAAAGGGGATTTATCAATATAACTTTTACTCAGTGGTGGCAAAATGAGCTTGAAGAAGGTTTTCTCGAAAGCCTTATTGAAGAGTTTGAAAGCCTTAATTCCGGGATAGGTGTAATTTTAGACACAAGGTCCTATGAGGAAATTTGGCAGGGGTTTTTTGATCCCTACGAAGAAACCGGCCCTTTCACTTCTGATGTACTTGCCCTTGATTCCCTTTGGCTTTCTGAGCTTCTAAGCAGAGGTATAATCGAAAGTCCGGGGCCTGCTCTAATTTCTCCTATTAATGTCTTTTACTATAATATTGATATTCTCTCCGAAGCCGGATTCTCAAGGCCTCCAAGGAATAGGAGCGAAGTAATCGAGTATTCACGAGAAATCTTGAGCCTTGGACGTCAGGCAATAATACTTGACCTTGAGAGCCCAAGAGGTCTTTACGATAATATTTTCCCATGGATTGGTGCTGCAGGTGCCGCACTCATCAATAACGGGAATCCTACTGTTAATACGAATACAGTGGTGAACATTCTCGCCTTCTTTGCGGCATTGAACGGCGAAGGGCTCATCCTGCATGGAAGGTATGGCAGTGAAGAGAAAATCGAAGATTTCATAAACGGCCGTGCCGCCTTTATGGTTGCCAATGCCATGAAGATTGATCATGTAAGGGAGCAAATGGGGGAAGACAGTTTCAGTATCACTTCAATTCCTACACCGGATAATTATGCAGGAAGGACTTTTTTTTCTGCTTTTGAGTGGACCCTTGGTATAAATTCTGCATCCGAGCATAAGGCTGAATCAAGGCTTTTCATGAATTTCCTTGCAGAAAATCTTTATAGGTTTTCCCGGGCTGCAGGAGAGGTCCCTTCCGAAAAGATTACGGCTAACGACCCGATTTACTCAAAGGTATGGGAAATTGCAATGGCAGGAGATATTGCAAATGACTTTATTAATATGCCTTGGAACGAACTAAAAGATGTCTTTGATGAAGAGCTGGATGCTCTATTTAAGGGGCTTGCCGGCCCCGGAGAAACAGCAGCGGCAATTCAAAGACGTTGGGGGCTGATAATAAATGAATGATCATGGCAAGAGCCTAGTCTTTATACATTTATCGATTATACTCTTCGGCTTCTCGGCTCTTTTTGCAAGATGGATAGATCAGCCTTCTTTTGTCATAACATTCGGAAGGGTATTTTTTTCATCGATATTTTTATTGATATTCATAAAGGCAAGCAGAATAGAATTAAAGCTACAAATTAGCAAAGACTACCCGTTAATAGTTTGCGCAGGTTTTTTACTTGCAATTCATTGGTATTGCTTCATTCAATCAATACAACTCTCTACGATAGCGATAGGTACAATTACCTTCGCCGCATTCCCGGTCTTTGTGTCAATCCTCGAGCCTCTTATCTTCAGGGAAAAAATGAGGGTTCGCATAATTGTCTGTTCCATAATAATGCTGATTGCAATATTCATAATAAGCTCTGTTGGCAACGACGATGAATCAACACAAAGGACAGCCGGCGTAATAATCGGATTAATTTCAAGTCTGACATTTGCAGTTTTGTCATTATTTAACAGATATTTCTCCAAAAAGTATAGACCTGAAATAATAATTTTTTATGAGCAGGCAAGCGCAGCAATAATACTATTTCCTTTAATGTTTATACTTAGGCCCATAGTTTCAGGAACAGAAATCTTGGTTTTGGCATTATTCGGCATAGTATTCACGGCAATTGCGCACGGCTTATTTGTGAGAGGACTGCGCCATGTGAAGGTAAGCACAGCAGGAATTATATCGGGGCTTGAAGCAGTCTATTCGATAGTACTTGCATCAATATTACTTACAGAAATTCCAATTTTAAATGAAATAGTAGGCGGTCTTATCATTATTATACTTGCCTGCTATGTTACAATATCCGGGAAACAGGGAGCTTAACGATATGGAAATAATCGAATTAAGGGAGCAGGTAAGGCAAACTGCACTTAGGGCATATACAGAAAAGCTTGTTGCAGGCACCAGCGGCAATGTAAGTGCATTCAACCGCAGGCAGGGCCTAATGGTAATAACACCTTCAAATATGGATTATACGATAATGAAGCCTTCCGATCTTGTTGTTATGAAACTCGATGGCAGCAAAGTCGAAGGAGATTTAATACCATCATCTGAATGGCGCTTGCATGCAGAACTGTATAAAAACTTCGACATCGCAAATGCTGTGGTTCATACCCACAGCCCAAGGGCTTCTTCCTTTGCAGTACTCCACGAGAGTATCCCATTGGTCCTGAATGAAATGCTTTCCTTCCTTGGAGGTGATATTCCCCTTGCAGACTTTGCACTGCCGGGTACTGCGGAAGTGGGTCTTAATGCTGTAAAAGCCATGAACAGCGACAAGTACCTACGTTATTCTTGCCTCCTTGCAAATCACGGGGCTGTCGCAATTGGTGATGATCTAAACGAAGCATATAAGCGAGCAGTTTATACTGAAGATGCAGCGACTGTTTATCACTTTGCAAGACAATTGGGAAAGCCGGTAGAAATCCCTGCCGATGCAATTACAGCACTCAGAGAAATATATGGCTTAAATAAATAATCGCAATACTCATACCGAGAAGCACAAGGGCATGCTTCATAGTTTTACCGAGAATCAGACCTTCCTTTCCGGTTAAGCCTACGGAAGCTGCAACAATCGCGAGGGAGGTGGGCGAAACGAGCTTGCCCATAACGGCACCTGTTATATTCGCAGTCACTGTGATAAGGGGACTAAGGCCCAATTGCTCGGCTGTTACCCGCTGGAGATTACCGAAGAGCGCTCCCGAAGAGGAAACAGAGCCGGTAAGGAAGACCCCGGTAAAACCAATCAGGGGAGAGAAGAAGAGGAAAAGGGGTCCTGTCGCAGCGAAGGCAAGGCCAAGCGTATAGGAAATGCCTGAGTAATTTGAAAGATGAGCAATAGAAAGAACCAGAGTCATGCTCAATAATGCAAATTTCAATTGCAAAAAACTTGCGCCTGCGATCTTAAAAAACTGAAAAAACTTTATCCTAAAAATAATCGAGCATAGAATCGAGCTTATTAATAGTGCAGTGCCCGATGCGGCAAAGAAGTCAAAGCTAAAACTCGCATCGAAGGGCGCAGGTACCGGGACAATCGGTGTATTAAGGTATACAAGTCCGCTTAAGCCGGGCCACTGTTCGATAATTAATCTAAGGGGAAGTGCTGCAGAAAAAGCACTAAAAGCAGGCAGGGACCAAATCATTATCAATAAGGTCAGCATAATAAAAGGAGTCCAGGCAAAGATAATCTGCGGGACCGGGTATTTTTCACGGTTCGCCGGAACCGGGATATCATCATTAAAACGCCAAATAGTTTTTGGTTTCCAAATTCTAAGAAAGAAAATGATTACACCCATGGACACAAGAGGCGAAATAACACTTGGCAGCTGCGGCCCGATAAAGGCAGTAATAAGAAAATTGGGAGCAATATAACCAATACTCCCTGCAAGGCATACGGGAAGAGCCTGCAGAGTCGCCTTCCTGCCGCACATCACAAAGAGGATAAAAACAGGAAGTATTAAGGCGAAGGTACTCATGACAATGCCCACCGAGCCTGTAACGGCAGAGAGAGCTTGCGGATCGGCACCAAAAGCCGTAGTAACTGTAATAATCGTGGGCAGCCCTATTGCACCAAAGGGAACAGGCACCGTATTCCCGATTAAACAGATAACTGCTGCAGGAAGCACCGGAAAACCGAGGCCTATCAGAATGGTTGCCGAGATTGCAACAGGTGTGGCAATCCCTGAAACCCCCTCAAGAAAAGCAGAGAAGCAAAATCCTATAAGAATCGCTTGGACACGTCTGTCGTTTGAAATGGAGGCAATGCTGGACTTAATAATCTCAAATTTGCCCGAGGCAGCTATTAAGTTATGAAAAAAAACAGCATTTAGAATAAGCCAGCATAGGGGAAAGAACCCATTAATAGCCCCAAAAAGAGCTGCAGAAAGTGCAATACTTACAGGCATCCTAAAAATAGAAACTGAAACAAGAAAAGTGATGCACCAGGTTCCTGCAACTGCAAGGTAGCCTTTGATCTTCCTTATTGCAAGGGCCCAAAACAGGAAGAAGATGGGAAGCATGGCAAATAGGGCCGTAAGAAAAATATTATCTGCAATAACATAATAATTCTGGATCCAAGGCATAATTTTTCCTTATACGTTATAATAAAGTATATGGCAAATACCAATACAAATGAACTGCTGCGTTCAATTCCTGCGATGGAAGAACTGCTAAATACTCCCTGGGCTTCCGAATTTATTACGAATATGGGAAGAGAAGAGGTAAAAAGGATTATAGCAGAGGCAATTGATGATGTCAGGCGTGATTTACGCACCGGAAAATCGAGCAAGGCGTCTGTTAGTGAGCTTACCTTGAATAGGGCAATGACTTTGCTAAACCTTAGAATATCAAGCACCTTGAAACCGGTGGTCAACGCCACCGGAGTGGTCATCCACACCAATCTTGGCCGTGCCCCGCTTGCCGAGGAGGCGATCAAAGCCGTCAATGATCTTGCAGGAAGTTATAATACCCTTGAGTATTCACCCGAAAAAGGCGGAAGGGGTGGTCGAAATGCCCATGTTGAATGGATAATCTGCCATATTACAGGTGCGGAAGCCGCCCTGGTAGTAAATAATAACGCTGCTGCCGTACTTTTAGCCCTTTCTGTTACTGCCGCAGGACGAGAAGTGATAATCTCGGCAGGGGAACTCGTAGAAATTGGCGATTCTTTTAGAATTCCTGAGATACTTACATTCTCGGGCGCTAAAATGATAATAGTTGGCTGTACAAATGCAACACGCATAGGCGATTATCGAAATGCAATAACCGAAAACACTGCCGCTTTGCTGAAAGTGCATCCCTCGAACTATCAGGTGGCAGGTTTTACCGCTTCGACAAGCAGGGAAGAACTTGCAGAACTCGCCTCGGCAAAGAAGCTTCTCTTTATAGAAGACCTCGGCTCCGGGCTTTTATTCCCCCTTGGCGTACCTTTCGCGAAGCAAGAGCCGAGTGTAAGGGACTGTCTTGAAGCAGGCACCGGTATAGTCACCTTCTCGGGTGATAAGCTGCTCGGAGGCCCCCAGATCGGTGTAATTGCAGGCCCAAGGATATTTATCGATAGAATGAGGTCCCACCAATTAACCAGGGCCCTGCGAGTGGATAAAATGACCCTTGCCGCCTTTGAGGCGACTTTACGGATGTATCTTGCAGGCAGGCAGCAGGAAATCCCCGTTATCAGAATGATTGAAATGGATGAGGAGACTGTTCTGAAAAAAGCTCGCAATCTTTCCCGCAGACTAAGGCAAATCGTAAAGGAAGTTGAAAACTGCGATTTTGAAGTTGAGGTTGTGGAAGCAGGCGGTATTATTGGAGGCGGAGCCTTCCCGACAAACCTGCTCCCCGGTCATGGTGTTGGAATACGCTCGCCTTCTCGCAGTGCAGACAACATAGCCGCAGCTTTCAGACAAGCCGCCACCCCGGTGATTCCCGGGATCAGAGACGGCCAGCTCATCCTCCACGTTAGAACTTTACTTGAGGGAGATGATAAAATAATTGCATCAGCCTTCTCAGAGATCTTAGGTATCCGGGAAGAGTAAGGTGGAATACCCCTTTATAATCGGGACAGCAGGGCATATAGACCACGGAAAGACATCACTTGTAAAGGCAATGACAGGGGTAGACTGTGACAGGCTTGAAGAAGAAAAGCGCAGGGGCATCACGATAGAGCTGGGTTTTGCACCTCTTAATCTTGCAAGCGGGAAGACGGTCAGCATTATTGACGTGCCCGGGCATGAGCGCTTCATTCGCCAGATGGCAGCAGGTGCTGCAGGCATTGATACAGCAATGCTGATAATTGCGGCTAACGAGGGGGTGATGCCCCAGACACGAGAGCACCTTGATATTTTGAATCTGCTCGGAGTCAAATGCGGCCTTGTTGTGCTAACCAAAAAGGATCTTGTTGATGAAGAAACCCTGGAAATTGCAAGAGCTGAGGTTGCAGAATTAATTAACGGCTCCTGTCTGTCGGATGCAGCAATAATTCCGGTCTCTGCGCATAACGGTGAGGGAATCCCTGAAGTTCTGGAGCAAATAGAGAATATACTTGATAGGATACCTGTAAGAAAGGATTTCGGCGCCTTCTTTTTGCCTGTGGACAGGGTTTTCGGTAAGAAGGGCTTTGGGAGTGTTATAACAGGTACACTATATAGGGGAAGCGTTTCTGAGGGTGATGAGGTAGAGCTTATGCCTTCAGGAATCACAAGCAAAGTACGCTTTCTCCAGGCCCACGGCGAGAAAGCAGTCTCAGTCAGAGCAGGGCAGAGAGCGGCAATTAACCTTTCATCTATTCCCCAGGATTCGATACGTCGAGGAGATGTGGTCTGTGCGAAGGGTGTTTTTATCCCCACAGACTGCATGAGCGCATGGGTTACAATGCTGCCAACGGCAGCAGAGGGCCTAAAGCACAGGCAGCGCGTGCGGCTTCACATCGGCACAGAGGATGTTGCAGCGAGGGTCTCTCTATTGAGGCTTGGGAAGGAGGAAAGAGACTCAGGCTATCTCCCCGGGACAAGCGGCCCCGTTCAGATTTTACCGGAATCAAAAATAACGGTTATTGCAGGTCAGCATTTTGTTATACGTTTCTATAGTCCCCTAATCACCATTGGGGGAGGGCAAATTATGCTGCCAAATGCAACCTTAGCGACAGGAAGCTCCGACCGCGCAGGCAAGGCCGAGATGGTAAAAAATCTTGCAGATGATTTAAACCCGGCGACTCTGCTTACTGCGATAATTTATGACAGGGGTATTTTAAGCATAAATGAGCTGCTTGAACTTTCTCAAATGGAGAAAAATGATTTCAACGAATGTCTTGTTAGTCTTCATGAGTTAATAGAATTCGGGAAAGCCCGAATTTTTATAAGCAAGGCGGCCTTTGATAAAGTCGCAGGGGCGGTCTTGTGGCTGTTAAAGAAATTTCATAAAGAGAATCCTGAGCTGGCAGGGCAGGATGTGGAAAAATTATACACAGCACTTGAAGCAGTAAACGGTACAGGAAAGGTTAATATCGGAGATTTTAAGGAACTAATGGGTCTAATGTCAACAAAGAAAATTATTGCCCCTGCAACAGTGCAAGGAAGAACCTGCTATAGCGCACCCGGTTTTACAAACTCCCTCGATAATAAGCTTACCGCTCAAGTTGACTCTGCAAGAGAGGCCCTTAATGCGGCAGGGTTCAGCCTATTAACCGAAGGAGAACTGCAGGAAAAGACCAAATTAAGCAGCCAAGATATAAAACGTGTCGCAGCTTTTTTAAGAGAAAAAGATGATTTAAGAATGATAAAAGACGGCCTGCTTTTCCCGTTAAAAACAAGAAATGAACTCCTTGCTATTCTCGGCACCATGCAAGAAGACATTACAGTGGGATCTCTGCGTGATAAAATCGGGGTTAGCAGAAAGTATACCCTCCCGATGCTTGAGTTCTTTGATTCCCAGGGCTTAACTCGCAGAGACGGAGACAAGCGTACTTTGGTTTCTCCCTAAATCTCTCTGCTGATAATCTTCCCGTCAAGGTACACCGCCTCAACATTTTTTAAAGCGCCAATGTCCTTCGATACATCACCCTTAACAATAAGAATGTCTGCTTTTAGACCGGGTCTAAGACTTCCGATCTCATTTTCCATTCCAAGTACCTTTCCGGCACTTGATGTTGCCGTAGCAACTGCACGCAAGTTATCAAAGCCTAAGTCAGTCATACACTTAAGTTCTTCCGAGACAGGGGCGGGATTTTCGCCATCGAATACCATGTCTGTCCCTGCAAGAACCGTAACCCCTGTGTCGGCAAGATTAAGGAAATTATCGGTATAGGCCTTCATACTGCGCTCATAGCCCCAATGGGTACGCTGTTCTCTTTCGGTTAAGGATTCATAGCCGCTTTCATTTATCTTTTTTACGAGCCTTTCAAAAATAAACTTGTGAATGAAAATTGTCGGCACCCATGCTATACCCTTATCCCGTATTTGCTTTGCCTGATCGAGAGTAAGATGAGTCCCATGCTCAATTGTGTCATAACCTGCGTCAATACACATCTGCAGAGAAGGCTGTGAAGTTGAATGTGCAGCTATTTTCTTACCCAACCTATGAACCTCGTTCACGGCAGCATTCATCTCCGCTTGGCTGAACTCTGCAACCCCTTGAGCCCTGCCGCTAGTCATCATCTTTATCCACTGAGCGCCTTCGCGAATCTCTGTCCTAACCGCCTTGACAACCTCAGCCTCCCCGTCAACCTGAACCGACCCGCCGCCGCTCTGCCAGTCGAGCCCCCCGGTTATACACAGGCACCTATTGCAATGAATTATCCGCGGAGAACGAACAAGGCCCCTCGATGCAGCAAGGGCCAACTGCCTGCATGCACCCGAGGGCCCGAACACATCCCGCACAGTGGTAACACCTGAAAAGAGCGCCCTCTGAGCATTGTTAAGTGCAAAATAGGCGACCATGAAATCATCATAGATTTCCTTATCGGGCCTCATAAACCAATATGCAAGATGGACATGCATGTCGATGAGCCCGGGGAGTATGGTCGCGTCTCCATAATCGATTAACTCATGCCCGGGGTACTTCGCACGAATGTCGCCCGCAGGTCCTGCATCAATTATGCGGTCTTTTTCAAAACATAGGGCTGCATCATTTAACACAGCTTTCCCGTCACCGTTAATAAAAGTTTTTGCGGAAATTATCATATTACTCCTCAGGCGGGTTATTCCTTACAGGCGTAGATTTAAGCCTTTTCCCCTTCATCTTCCTTTGGCGGGCGCAGGCAGGCCGGAAGATACTCCCTGCCCTTATGATGGAGTACACACTTACAGCAAACACTGTGCCTCTCGCAATCCGTATTGGTGCAAGGACAATAATCTACACATCCTTTCTTTTCAGCCATAACAAACTCCTTGTAAATTCTATTCGGTCATACAGGTGATTATATCATTTTAGGGGTACAATCGTCTATAAAGCGAGAGTAACAGGAGAAAAGAGTAGAATCTAGGGATTAAACCCGATTTTCTTACTCTCCTTTGGATGCTCTAACAAGTTGTTCAGGGCGATAATAATATCATTAACCCGTTTGTCATTCTTTTCGATATAGAGCATGAGGAGTTTACGGAGTTCGGCAATTTCTTCATTTGTTCCGGCTTGAGAAAGGGCAAACTGACGTAATTTATTGAATGTTACCATTATTTCAATATTAATACTTATCGCCTTTTTGCTATTCAAAACGCTGGAAAGCATTAAAACACCATGCTCAGTAAAAACAAACGGAAGATAACGTCTGCCTCCTTTTCCATGCTTTGAGATGCCAAATTGGCATCTCAAAGAGATAACTTCTTCTTCTGTCAATTGAAACATAAAAATATCCGGGAAACGTTCCATGTTTCTTTTAACGGCTCTGTTTAGAGCTCCGGTCTCAATTTCATAAAGTCTTGCCAAATCGCGGTCCATCATGACCTTTTGCCCGCGAATCTCGTAAATCATCTCCCGGATCGGTAAAATTATATCATTCATAAATAAATTTCCTCCGGTTATATACTGCGCGGAGATGAGTTTTGCTTTAAGTTTTTACAAAAAAGAGAAAAAACGCGAAAATTTATCCCACCAGCCTCTCCGGGGCGACCAACTCCACCAGTCTGCGGGCGGCAAGGAGGGCCGGGTCGACAAAGGGAACCTCGAAGCCGGCTTCGCCGCGCATTGCCAGGGGCAGCTCCGTGCAGCCGAGGATGACTGCCTCTGCGCCCCTCTCTGCAAGAGCGTACATCTCCCCCTTGATTAGGGCCACGGCCTCGTCTTTTATCTCATTCGAATGGGCCTTTATCCCGAAACTCTCGTCAAAAATGGCCCTGTGTATCCTTTCCCTGCCTTGAGCATCAGGCTCAAGGAGTTCAAACTTATCGGGGGTAAAATACTCGTGGTAGACCTTGCTTTCATGGGTTCCGATTGTGGCCAGAAGCCCGAGGCGTTTATATTTGCTGCTGCCGAGTGCGCAGGTTTCAAGCATGTTTACGATGATAAGGTCGGGCAGCTCCTCTCTTACCTTCGATAAAAATAGCGAAAAAATCTTCCCTGCATGGGCGGTATTACAGGCAACGGCTGCAAAACGGACTCCTGCAAGGTATAAACGCCTTGCGCTCTCAAACATTCCGTGGGCCGGATTATCACCCTTATCATATAATAAAAAGGTATTCCTGTCGGGAATAAGGGAAGAGCAGGAAATCATCATGCAATTTATGTGTTCCTGATCGGTTTTGGCTTTAGTATTTGCAAAAATCAGCTTAGAAAAATCCAGACCTGCATGGGGGCCCATTCCGCCTATTACGCCGACAATATCCAAAATTTGCCCCCTTGAATTTTTACACTATTTTACGATAAAATGATGGAAATTTTCAATAGAACGAGGTAAAGGATGGCTGACAAGAACATGGTTATCATTAAAGGAAATAACGCTGCTGCGCATGTGGCCCACGCGTTAAGCGAAGTAATCGCGATTTATCCGATTACTCCATCAAGTGACATGGGGGAGATTTCTGATGTAATGTCTGCCCAGGGTCGCAAGAATATCTGGGGTGCAGTCCCTGAAGTGGTTGAATTACAGTCCGAGGCAGGCGCAGCAGGCGCAGTCCACGGTGCTTTAACCGCAGGCGGAATGAGTACGACCTTTACGGCCTCCCAGGGTCTATTATTAAAAATTCCTAATATGTATAAAATTGCAGGGGAACTCACTCCTTCCGTGTTTCACATTGCTGCCCGTGCCCTCGCAACGAGCTCCCTTTCGATTTTCGGAGATCACCAGGACGTAATGGCCTGCCGCCAGAGCGGTTTTGCCATGCTGTCTTCAAACAATGTCCAAGAAGTCATGGACATCGCCACCATCGCCTATGCATCCACCCTGCGCTCAAGGGTTCCCTTCCTGCACTTCTTCGACGGCTTTAGAACCAGCCATGAGATACAGAAGGTAGAGGAAGTTCCCCACGATGTAATGCGCCAGTTGATAACTGATGATCTAATCGTAGCCCACCGTTCAAGGGGATTATCCCCTGAAAAACCTCATATTCGCGGAACATCCCAGAATCCTGACACCTATTTCCAGTCAAGGGAAGCCGTGAACCCTTATTACCTGAAAGTACCCGGCATAGTCCAGGAAGAAATGGACAAATTTGCCAAGCTCACAGGCCGCGCATATAAATTATTTGAATATGTCGGTGCAAAGGATGCCGAAAGAGTGGTAATCATAATGGGTTCGGGCGGAGACACCTGCCATGAAACCGTTGAATACCTTGTCGGAAAAGGCGAAAAAATCGGCCTCTTAAAAGTAAGGCTGTATCGCCCCTTCGCCGCAGACCTCTTTGTAAAGGCTCTGCCCGCAAGCGTAAAAGCAATCGCAGTTCTTGATCGCACAAAAGACCCCGGAGCCCCGGGCGAGCCCCTCTACGAAGACGTACGCACCGCCATCTCCGAAGCACAATTCGCAGGAAAACTCGGCTTTGCCGACAATCCGCTTATCCTGGGCGGACGCTACGGCCTTGGCTCCAAGGATTTCACCCCCGCAATGGCAAAGGCAGTATTTGAAAACCTTTCAGGAAAGAAGATACAAAGCTTTACCGTGGGTATAAATGACGACCTTACAAGCCTTAGCCTTGATTTCGACGAGAACTTCACCATCGAAGAAGAGGGCATGAGCGAAGCCATGTTCTACGGACTTGGCTCTGACGGAACCGTAGGCGCTAACGAAAATACCATCAAGATCATCGGTGAAGCAAAACCTGAACTTTCAGTCCAGGGCTATTTCTCCTACGACTCAAAGAAATCAGGCGGATTGACCGTTTCACACCTTCGCTTCGGCAAAAAAGCCATCCGAAGGCCTTACCTTATCAACAATGCAGACTTCCTCGCCTGTCATAAGTTCTCCTACATGGAAATCTACGACCTTCTTGCCTTTATTAAAGAAGGCGGAACCTTCCTCCTTAACAGCCCCTTCGCTGCGGACAAGGTATGGAAGGAACTCCCGGTAGAGGCCCAGAAGAGAATCATCGACAAGAAGGTGAAATTCTTCGTTATTGATGCCGCAGAAATTGCACGCCAGACCGGCATGGGAAACAGGATAAACACTGTCATGCAGGCAGCCTACTTCAAAATCTCAGGGGTCCTCCCCGAGGCAGAGGCCATCAAGCTTGTCAAAGAGCATGTTCAAACGACCTACGGCAAGAGGGGTAAGGAAGTTGTCGAGGCCAATTATAGAACCATCGACAAGGCAGTCGGAGAAGTTCATGAGGTAAAGTACCCCTCAAGCACCGAGGGCAATATCCACATGAAACCCACCTTTGCAACATCGGATGACTCCTGGGTCAAGGAAGTACTTGGCGGCGTATCAAGACAGCAGGGCAATAAGCTTCCTGTAAGCAAGATCCCCAATGACGGAACCTTCCCGACAGCAACAAGCCAATACGAAAAGCGTTCTGTTGCAGAGCAGGTTCCCATCTGGAACGCCGATGTTTGTATCCAGTGCGGCAATTGTATCGTAGTCTGCCCCCACGCCTGTATGCGCCTAAAGAACCTTACCGATGCAGAAGTGAAGAGTGCTCCTCCCGGCTTCAAGGTTGCGGAAGTTAAGCCGAAGGCTGTTGAAGGCAAGAAGGCAATCCTTGCAATTGCTGCAGAAGACTGCTACGGTTGCGGACTCTGCTTCAATGTCTGCCCCATGAGCAAAGACCCCTCCAAGACCCCCCATGCTCTAACCTGGAAGTCTTACGCAGATGATCCTAGTTTCCATGCAGAGCAGGTAAAGGTCTGGGAATACTTCCTCTCCCTGCCTGAAGTACCCGATTCAGAGCTGAACCTTGGTACAATGAAGGGCCTTGCCTATAAGAGACCTCTCTTTGAATTCTCGGGCGCCTGCGGCGGCTGCGGTGAAACACCTTATGTAAAGATGCTCTCCCAGCTCTTCGGCGACAGAATGGTCATAGGAAACGCCACAGGTTGTTCTTCAATCTACGGCGGTAACCTGCCAACAACACCCTATTGCAAACGCGCAGACGGAAGAGGCCCCGTATGGTCAAACAGCCTCTTTGAAGACACCGCCGAATTTGCCTTTGGTATGCGTATTTCAAGTGATAAGCTTGCACAGCATGCAAGAGAAATGGCAGTAAAGGCAAAGTCCGAAGGAATTGCAGCAGGAATTATCGACAAGCTTCTTGCAAACGACCAAAAGGACAACGAAGCAATTGAACAGCAGCGCAAATATGTTGATGAGCTGAAAGCAGCCCTTAAAAACGAGACAAAGTCCACGGGGAAACTGCTGTTATCACTTGCCGACCACTTCGTAAAACGCTCGGTATGGGCATTCGGAGGAGACGGCTGGGCCTACGACATTGGTTTTGGCGGCCTCGATCATGTAATCGCCTCGAATAAAAACATTAACCTGCTTGTAATGGACACCGAAGTTTACTCGAATACAGGCGGTCAGATGTCAAAGGCAACACCCACCGGCGCAATCGCAAAGTTTGCAAACGCAGGTAAGGAAACCTACAAGAAAGACCTTGGCGCCATTGCGATGAGCTATGGCCATGTTTACGTTGCAAGGGTTTCAATGGGCGCAGACGTGAACCAAGTCATCAAAGCGTTCAGGGAAGCTGAGTCATATAACGGACCGTCAATCATCATCGCCTATGCCCACTGTATCGCCCATGGCATTGACATGAGTAAGGGCCTCGAGCAGGGCAAGGCCGTAGTCACCTCCGGCATCTGGCCCATCTACCGCTACGACCCGAGACTCAAAGACCAAGGGAAGAACCCCTTCCAGCTCGACTGCAAAGACCCGACAACAAACGTTGAAGACTATATGTATAAAGAAGGTCGCTTCAGGAGCCTAAAGAGTGCTTTCCCCGAGAGAGCAGATACCCTTCTTGCAGCATCCAAGGCCCACGTAGAAAGGGTCTGGAAGGAATATAAGTATCTTGCAGAAAGGCCGTTCTAAGAAATCTAAGGAGCAGGAGTAAGCAGTATGTCAGATGTTTTTAGCAAAGTGATATCATTTATTTCAGGTGATGGTTCCGATAAAGACATACTGCTGAAACAGCTTGCAAAGGAAATAACAGGCAATAAGTATGCAAGGTTTTACAGGCTGAGGCAGGGGGAGATGGATCCCTCCCTCGGCATGTATCTTTTCAGTATATATAAAATCATCTATCCCTTGCAGAAGTTTTTTGATGATCCAATGATCGAAGCCAGAATTAAACAGGTAACTCTTGAATCCTCTCTCGATAAGAATGTGATGGACATTATAAGACGCTTAAGCCCCGAGGGAATTTCAGAGCGGAAAAAAAGTGTCGGCGGCGATCTTTCAAGACTTCTGCAAGAGGACCTTGCAGCTCTTGCCGCAGGCTTTGACAGCCAAAAAGTCACAGATGCAGACAAGTGTTATAATAAGATCCTTGCAATGAGGCAATTTGTCACATTCGATTTCTGGTCACTTTTAAAAAAGTTCGATCCGGAAATTAAAGAGGGTGATTTCATAAGCCAGCCGAAATTTGTCCCCGTGGATGCGAGTATCTTGGTTCATGACACAGGCGACTTTATGGCCGCCTTCCCCTTTACCGACGAGCCCGGGGACTGGAAGGCTGTGTTCGAGATTATCAAGTACTGCAGGGGCGGCTCTGATGTTCTTCCGATTGTGCAGTGGAATAACCTGCTCTTGAACTTAAAAGATTTAAAGCAAACAAGAATTCTTGAGCTTATCGGAAGACTTGTTACAGGCAATCCGATACTTGAAATAAAGACATCGGTTCCCCACGAGCCCCTTTCTGCATCCTGGCTTGAGCAGAAAACCATTGAAGTAAAAGAGGCAATCTCAGGCATCCTTGGCAATCAAAGACATATTCAAATACATACAATGGCCGAAACTGTCTTTGGTCCATTGGCAACCCTGCGCTTAAATTATTTTACTCCCGACAAGGGCAAGGTCCTTCTTGCAAAAAACCTTGACGGATATGATTATGCTCTTGCTTTAAACCACTTATTTACCTTCATACAGGAATTTGTCCTAAAAGAAATGAGTGAGTTATGCGACATACTTCTTGTACGGGGCCAATGGTCAAAACATGCAGCATCCAAACAGATGTCAGATAATTTTCACATTGTTACTGACATAATCGAAGAGATAAATCAGCTTGATGCAGGCCTGTCCGAAGAAGGGGTAAACGGCCCCCGCATCAGGGGAGCATTACTGCGTGTTGACAGGGATAAGAGTCAAATTAGATACGTTAACAGTATTACAGGCAGTATAAATGATGAGGCCGCAGATATCATTAACAGAGCAGTACAGGCGCTAATAGTCGTGGGAAAACACTTTAAAACGCTGATGGACGACTTTGACAAGAAGCCCCATGAAGTCATTGCCAACTGGAAGGAACTTGCCCTCGTTTCAAAAGTGCCGTTAAACCAGAGAATCATTGCCATTTATAAGAGGATAAACTACTTTGTTCAGCTTATGATTCTTGAAACAAAACCTATTGAGGAGTAGAACCCCTCTTTCGCAGTACTTCCGACAATTCAATCATCACAGCTCTCACGTCAATCTTCTGAGTGCAGCGATCATTGCAAACACCGCAGCCGGTGCAATCCGGTATCTTCCCCTCGGTTTTCACGTCTTTTAAATCGTTTAAACCCCAGATGCCGTCGGTTCTATACTTATTGTAGACTTCAAGTATCTTTGGAATATTTATCTTAGCAGGGCAATCATCGATGCAATAACCGCAATCGGTACATGGAACACTTACCTCTTTTTGATACTCCCTGCAAGCCTTAAACAAAAGCTCTTCTTCCTCATCGTTTAAGTGATCTGTATCCGAAAAAAGTTTGACGTTTTCTTCAATTTGCTCCATCAAAGCCATGCCGCTTAAAACGCAGAGAAGGTCTAACCTCTTAATCCAGCGAAAGGCCCATGACGCAATACTCCACTCGGGCCTTGCCTCTTTAAGCATCGCTTCGGCCTTACTCGATAGCTTCGCAAGCCTCCCGCCCCGCACCGGCTCCATTACCACTATCGGGATGCCCCGTTTATTGAGCACTTCATACTCTTCTTTGGCAGTTCCAAAAATCCAGTCATAATAGTTTAACTGAATCTGGGCAATATCCCATTTATAATGGTCTGCAAAAATAGCAAGGGTATTTGGACTCGAATGGTTTGAAAAACCAAGATACCTGACCCTTCCCTTTTTCTGCTGTTCGATAAAGTACTCGATACAGCCGCAGTCGATATACTTTTGACAACTATCGTCAGTTATCGCATGGATCATGTAAGTGTCAATATAATCGGTTTTAAGCCGGCTTAACTGCTCTTCGAAGACAGCCTTATAATCTTCGCTTGCAGATAATAAATACTTTGTCGTTAGATAGAAAGATTCCCTCTTATGCTTTTGCAGTGCAAACCCCAAAAACTTTTCTGACTCACCCTTATGGTAGACATAAGCAGTGTCAAAATAATTAATACCGTTCGCAAGAGCATAATCGATAATCTCTTGGGCCTTATCGTAATTAATCATAGGACTCTGTATGCCTTCCAATGTGGGGAAGCGCATATTTCCCATCCCTAAAGTCGAAATTTTTAGATCTTTAAAATCCTTGGTAATCATTCCGGCTCCCCTTTCATCTCATTCCAGTACCTATCCATTACTTCCAAATTAGCGGCCTTCATTTCAATGCCGCCTTCCTTCATGCGCGCTTCCACATGCTTAAAACGCTCAATAAACTTTTTATTTGTCCGTATCAGGGCATGGGCCGGCTCTATCTTAAAATAGCGGCAAAGATTGATAACCGAAAAAAGCAAATCCCCCAGTTCCTCTTCCAGCTTGCCGCGCGAAGCCCCGCCGCCGCCGGCTCCGGTCAAAGCCCCGCAGCAATCCCCGCCGCCCACCACGGCACGAACTTCTTCAAGCTCCTCCCTAATCTTTTCGATAACCCCCGCAGCATCCGGCCAGTCAAAGCCCGCCTTTGCAGCCTTTTTCTGCAGCTTATACGCCCTGTCAAAGGGCGGAAGCCCCCGCGAAACATCATCCATAATCGAATCGGAGGGCTTCCGACCCTCCTTCTCGATCTTCATCTTAGTCCAGCTCGCAAGCGCCTCTTCAGGAGTCGCAGCTTCAACCGGGGTCTCCCCCGCAAAGACATGGGGATGCCTTCGGACCAGCTTATCACTTAAACCTTCAAGCATCTCCGCAGTGGAAAACTGCCCTTCCTGCTCGTAAATATTCGCAAAAAAGCTCCCGACAAGAAACACGTCCCCAAGCTCTTCCTTGATATGCTCAATATCCCCCTCGTCAATTGCCTCTAAAAGCTCATAGCACTCTTCAATAAGATTGCTCCTTATCGATAGGGGGGTCTGGTCAAGGTCCCAGGCACAGCCACCCGGCGAGCGCAGAATCATCACAGTATCGTATAGCCGCTTAAATGCCTGTTCAGGTGTAATACTCATACCTTACTATACACAAAAAACAATTATTAAGGTATTCTTAGTAATGGAAATAAAATTTTATTCGCTGGGTGCAGCAGAGGAAGTAACCGGTTCCAAGCATTTGCTGGAAATTGATGGCAAGACCTACCTGATTGACTGCGGAGCCTTTCAAGGCAGCAGGGCCGAGTCGGACAAGAAAAACCGCGATTTTGGCGTTGCAGCCGACAAGGTAAGGGCTGCGATTCTGACCCACGGCCACCTTGATCACTGCGGGCTCTTCCCCCTTCTTACGCAAAAAGGCTATGCCGGGAATATTTATACGACACCTGCAAGCCGCGACATTGCAAGTCTTATAATGATGGATTCGGCGAATATCCAGGCAAGGGATGCCGAATACCTCCGGAAGCAGGCTGCAAAGAAGGGCGAGAAGTTCACTTGGACCCCCCTTTATACTGAAAAGGATGCAATTCAGGCAACGAGCCAGATGGTCGGCATTTCCTATAATAGGCCAATTTTAATTGATGATAATATAACCCTGGAATTTTTCGATGCAGGCCATATCCTTGGCTCCTCAATGCCGCTCCTGACGATAAACAAGGGCGGTAAAGAGATCAGAATCCTGGCATCCGGCGATCTTGGGCGGCCCAATAAACCCATAATCCGCGATCCCGACAGGCCCCCTGCCCCGGACTATATAATCCTAGAGAGCACCTATGGCGATCGCCTGCATCAGAAGAACGAGGCCGCCCTGGAAAAGCTTGCGGAAATCACAAAGAAGGTTGTGAAAAATAAGGGGAAAATCCTCATCCCTGCCTTTGCAATCGAAAGAACCCAAGAGCTCATCTACCATTTCCACCTGCTCACGGACGAGGGCGTAATCCCCGAGATTCCTATCTATGTGGACTCTCCGATGGCGACTAACGCCACCACGATTTTCCAACTGCACCCCGAATGTTACGATGAGGAGACGAAAGAGGCCTTTATCAAGCATCATAAGAACCCCTTTGGCTTTAACTCCCTCCATTTTACAACCAGCGTCCAGGAATCCAAGGACTTAAACGAGCGTTCAGGCCCTCTTATCATCATTTCGGCTGACGGAATGTGCGAAGCGGGACGAATTCAGCATCACCTAATCCATAATATTGGCGATCCCAATACAACCATAATGATAGTAGGTTATATGGCTGATAATACACTGGGGCGCCGCATACTTGAGCGGGCCGAGGAAGTGAAAATCCACGGAATGTGGCTCAAACGCCGCGCCTCTGTCGAGAAAATCAATGCCTTCAGCGGCCATGCAGACTATGGAGAGTCAATTGCCTGGCTGAAATCCCTTGACACCTCCCGCCTAAAGAAGATACTGATGGTTCACGGCGAGCCCAAGGGTCAGGCCGCTTTCAAGCAGCACCTAAGCAACGCAGGTTTCCCGAACGTAGAGATAATCAAGTACGGAAACGTTTATGATATAGAATGATGATAAGGAGATAGATGATGGATTATACCCGCTTCCCAAGACAGAGATACCTCTCGGGGGTCACAGCCCTTGAGCCGATGCCCCGCCTCAGCAAGGCACTCGGCGGCAAAGTCGAACTATGGATCAAGCGTGATGACCAATTACCCGGTGCAGGCGGCGGCAATAAGACCAGGAAGCTCGAGTTCCTCCTTGCCGATGCCCTTGCCCAAGGCGCAGACAGCCTTATCACCTGCGGAGCGGTGCAATCAAACCATTGCCGTTTGACTCTTGCCTGGGCCCGAAAAGAGGGCCTTGACTGCCATTTCGTTATCGAAGAGCGAGTTCCTAACAGTTACGACCCGAAAGCAGGGGGAAATAACTTTCTTTTTAATTTAATGGGAGTAAACAGCATCAGAACAGTCCCCGGCGGTTCGAAAATGCTCGATGAAATGCAAAAAACAGCCGACGAATTAAAAAAACAAGGCAAAAAGCCCTATATAGTCCCGGGCGGAGGCTCAAATGCCATAGGTGCCCTTGGATATGTCTCTTTTGTTGATGAGTTTTTGGCACAAATCAACGAAATGCGCCTTAAAGTCGACCATTTGGTGGTACCATCAGGCAGTGCAGGGACCCATGCAGGCATAATCGCGGGGCTTTTCGGCAATAATGTCAGCCTCCCCGTGAACGGCATGAACGTTTCTCGCCCGAAAGATCTACAAGAAGAAATGGTCTATAAACTCGTCTGCAGCATTGCTGAAAAACTAAACTTACCGCCCATTCCAAGGGAGCTGGTAGTCTGTGATGGCGATTTTGTTGGCGAAGGTTACTCCCGTAAAACTGAATCCATGAAGGAAGCAATTTTGATGTTCGCAAGGGAAGAAGGCATCCTCCTTGATCCGGTTTATACAGGCAAGCAGGCCGCAGGGCTAATTGACTATGTCCGAAAGGGTAAGTTTGCCCCCGGCTCAAGGGTGGTTTTCCTTCACACAGGAGGCGATACAGCCCTCTTTGTGTATCAGGATTTTTTGCTTTCCTAAAAAAAACATGCCAAACCTTGAAAAATCGACAAATTTGAAGTAAAATATAGGTAACTATTTTAAGGAGACTTTTGTTGAGAAGGCTTGGCATTATTGCCATAGTACTAATTTTCCTCGCATGCGAAGGCACAGGCAGTCCGGGCAATACAATCGACCCGAATGGCGAGCCCGTGGAAGTTACAGGCATACGGATAAACCAACAAGAAGAGCTTATCATGGCCCTCGATGCAACCCTCGTCCAGATCACAGCCACGGTTTTACCCGTCGATGCAACAAATAGAGGAATTATCTGGGAAGTTTCTGACCCGGACATAATCGAACTGACCGGAACAGGCACCACAAGAACCATCCGCGCCATCGCACTCGGAACCTCGACCCTGACAGTCACCACCGATGACGGAGATTTTGAAGCAAGCACCGAAATAACTGTCGTAAACCCGATCCAAACAACAAGCCTGACCATAACGCCCCAGGACCCCTACGTGTCAACAGCCATACCCGGTGTACTGACAATCGTCACAACGCCCGAAGGCGCACCGAATACCGTCACTTGGTCAAGCAGCAACCCCCTCGTTGCCACCGCAAGCGGTAACCTGATAACAGGGCACTCCGTAGGGACGGCCACTCTGATTGCAACAAGCACAATGACGGCAACCACGATCAACGCGTCCGTCACAGTCAACGTGACAGCCCCGCCTGAGCAGGGCCAGGGTGCAGTTACCCGCCTCGCCCTCCTCGGTCTTAACCCCGATGACGGCGAAGAGGAAGCCATCACCTTCTTTGAAGCGAACGCGAACAGGGCGGGAACACGCATCTCGCCCTATCTAATCGGCAATGTCGCCCGCGACTATACGATTAGGCTTACACTGGAAGCGATGCCAAGAGATGCATCGAACCAAAGGGTCAAGTGGACTGCTCCGGAAAACGGTAATGCGGTCATAGTTGCAAGTGATACGAACCATGAGCAAATAACGATACGGGGCGTGAATGTTGGAAGTGCCGTGTTCATGGTGGAAAGCGAATCGAACCCCGATGTAGTAGTCTATTTCTTTGTCAGGGTGATAGACCCCATACAGGTCCAAGGAGTTGAATTCCTTCCTGCAAGTGCAGACTTTCCTGAATGGAACGACCCCAGCTTGGACGGAAACGGTACATCAGCAGGAAATTACCTGACCCTCGGCCTCGGTGATGCCGAAAGGGCCACGGGTACTTTCTCCGTAAGGCTTTTTTCCGCTGACGGGATACCTTCTAACCTGAACCTTTCAACTTCAATAACGCCGCCCGGCCTCAACTCAAGTGTAAGAGTCGAGCAGTTAAGGTCAAACCAGATGACAGGCATCGTAGACTTCCGTGTAACAGCCCTTACAGGCACAAGAGGCGAGCCTGCGATAATCACCTTCGGCAGCCAGGCGGCACCCGGAGTAACCCCCGGAGTGGCAAACGTAAGGGTCTTACAACCCTTCGGTGACAATAACACCGCAAGCATAGGCCCAGCCGAAAGCCCCGTCGGCACAACCGGCCCGATAATGCTCACAAACGGTGTCCCAAGAGCCATTAGGGCAGGCATAAGCAACTTCTTCCCAATAGATGATGTAGCAAGCTTCCAATGGGATGACACAGGCAGCCACGATGGCAGTCTCACGTTTAACAACCCTAGTGCTAACCCCGTCCAATTAACATTTACAGGCACGGATGCCGATGGTTTAGAGGTAGGACTAACTGTCACAGACTATTTTGGTAATGAATTAACAGCTTTCAATAGCAGTTTTATTTTAGTACAATAAACAGAGAAGGAGACTTTGTATGAAGAAGTTTAGAATTTTCGCACTTATATTGATTTCACTTGCGCTGGTACTTGCCTGCGGTACCGGTACAGGCGGCAGCGGTGCAAACGGCGAAACGCCCCCGAACGGGCAAACGCCTCAACTGCCGGTTGCTGTAAACGGGGTGGACATTGATCGGGCTTCACCGATAAATATTCCTACGAACAGCAGCATATCTATAACTGCAACAGTAAGACCACTTGATGCAACAAATAAGGCTGTAAGTTGGTCCATAGAAAGTGGTGCAAATAGAATTTCTTTTCAAAGCCCGACAACAACCGGCACTACAAACACAATAGTCTCAGGAAACTCTACAGGTGAAGCAACAATAAAAGTAACCACAGCCGATGGCAGCTTTACTGCAGAAAGAGTTGTCAGAGTAATTCCTGCGGTGCCGCCAACCAGTATAACCACAGAACCACCCGCAGGTGGATTACTGCCATTGGTTTTAGGCACTGCAACCGGGCTCGTACGAGTTACCGGCATGTCACCTGAGAACGCAGATTCAAGGGTACGGTTTACAAGCCAAAATGAGAATGTAGTAACAGTGCACGAAGAAACAGGCGTTGTGACAGCGGTAAACTTGGGGCATACAACCATTACGGTAAGAAGTTTCCTTCCTGCTTCTACGGCAACTTCTGTTGTAAATGTACAGGTAACTGCACCTACGGGAGGTGTTCCGCCTGATCATTTGTATGTGTGGCGTGTAGATGATGATGGTGATCTGGTTGCGTTAATAGATGCAAAAACACCTACTGCTGAATTACCATGGAATGATCCTGATAAAGATGGCTCATACGATAAACCATTCAACGTGGGCCCAATCGGTCATGGACAATATATTGATTTAGTTTTTGAAGCATCAGGCCCTTCAGGATCAAACAGAAACTTGGTACCTCATACATGGTCTATTTTTGGTGTTTTAGAGAATATACAACCCACAAGTGTTCGTCTAAGAGGTATTAACAATACAGATGATGTGCAAAAAGACGTAATGTTTAGCATTAGCAGCGCTGTGGATCCCAACATGAGAGTTTTCGTAAAGTTTGATGTTAGCCCTGCAAGCAAGCTAGCTGATTTCAAAGTACTTGAAGCTGAAG
>WRKT01000008.1 GCA_009777995.1 Treponema sp.
AGGATAGAGGACAATGTGATTATTACAAAAACCGGTGTGGTTAATCTTTCAGAAGGCATAATTAAGAAAGCTGAGGATATAGAGAATTTTATGGCCGGGTGAGAGCAGGTTTTAAATATCCCACACAGAAATAGCCGCCGCGTCTTGCTAAATTAAACGGCTTTCAAGCTCTCAATCACCCGTAGCAAATTACCCAGCAAATGCTCGTGATACACCCTCCCGATTTCCGCCGAAGACTTTGACGGGCTGCCTGTGGTACCGCCTGAGATCCTCCCCAGCTCTGCTGTATGCTCCTTTGTAGCAGGCACATAACAGAGCGTGTCGTTGGGGTATTGCGGGTCCACGCTGTATAGCGGTGTTTCCTTAACCGGATTGTCCACGGCTTTTTCAAGGTGAACAAGGTCAGGGTGTAAATGCATTAAGTGCGATGTTTCAATTTCATCCGAATGGCCGACAGGGCCGATGTCAAGTCCCGGGATCAGATCTTTGGACATATAAGCCGGATCGAAGATTACCGCCTTGCAGAGGAGCTTCGATTGGGCGCGCTGTGCCGCAATTTGCATCCAGGGGATGTTTACAATGCGATGTCCGTTTATTATCACAAACTTGCGAAACCCGTGTGTATGGAGGGATTCTATAACATCATATAGATATTCGATTAGAACCTCTGCACGCACGCTGACTGAGCCGGGCAGAGCCATGTGGTGAGGGCACCACCCGAACCAAAGAGGCGGTGTTACAATAACGCCGGCTTTCTCGGCTGCCTCTTCTGCAAGGGCCTTGGCCACAAATGAGTCGGTTCCCAACGGCAGATGATAACCGTGCTGCTCAACACTCCCTACAGGGATCAAAACCACATCCGAGGTTTTCTGCTTTTCTGCCAGCTCCTTCCAACATAACTCTTCCAAACGATAGCTCATTAGGCCTACCTCAATTCAAGCCGGAACTCATCCCCGGGGCTTCCAATAAAGGCAATCAGATCACCTTCGGTTAGCTCTGCGCTGTTTTTCCCTGTAACAGTCGTAAGATTCTTAAACTCCATCTTTTCGTTGTATAAGCCGAAAGCACCTGTTTTTGGGTACTGTACAGAAATTGTCTTTCCTGTGCAGCTTTTATCTACAAGGTAAAATATGGTATACCCATTTTCTGCTATTTTCAGCGTCTTTTTTGTATCTTCAAGATACGGTATGCAATCCTTATTAATAAATACCATTCCGCCTGCGTAAAGATACTCTGTGTCTCCCTCTGTGTGAAATTGCAGATCTGTAACATCTCTAAAGTACAGTTCGTTTTTAGCGTGGTTTTCATTGATGATACGACAGCCTCCATAAGCATAACCAATTTGGGTGTTGACAGGCAGTTCAATTCGGGTAGAAGAAGTGAAAGACAGGTAGCCCTGCGATGTGAACTTCTCGTTTATTAACAGATATTTTTTATCCTTTCTTTTTTCCCAAGAGGATGCAATCTTTTCGGCGATAGGATTATCATGCAATTTTTGATACTGGAAACAGTTCCAAGCAATCGAACCTATTTCAGGGAAAGTAAAGTATAAATCTGTCTGCAAAAAAATCAAGTCTTCTGCTTTTTTAATAAAGCGTACAGCAGTACTTCCGTCAGGATTTTTAAACAAACCATCACCTGAATAAATATAGTTTTGCTTAGGGATTAGCCCTCCAAAAATCATTGGAAGTTCAAACTCACCGTCTTTAATTTTAACCTCTACAAACTTACCGTTTTCTGCATATACTCCCGAAAACCCCAATAGTTCAGCAGGCATTTCTTTCTTGACAGGAGCAGTAAAGGCAGTTTCCGGTTTTCTTTCTTTAATAATGCCGAACCCTTTTAAAGAATCAAGTAAAAGCTCTATTGCGAAAGACAGTTGATAAAGTGAAGAACTGCCCGATGAAAGAACAGCTGCTGCCAGATCATGCTCAGGTATGCATACAAATGCGGAATGATACTGAATTGTGTTTCCGCCCTTATAATGGGCTTTTATACCATACTTGCTGAAAGGCGGCAGATGCACATTATCCCAGCCAAGGCCATATGAAAAGATACTTACCCCTTCCTCATCAATGGGCCATATTCCCTTCTCATATTCTTTTTGAGCCATCGCCTTTGCTGACTCAAGAGACAGTATCTTCTTCCCTGTGAAAACTTTAGCTAACTTGCAGAGATCTTCTGCGGTGGAATAAATTCCACCTGTGCCAATCAGATTCGTAGCTTCAAATGGCAGAGTCCCGTCGTACATTGACATACATGCCCTTGCAAGCTGAGTTCTGTCAAAATTATCAACGGGCGTTTTCGTGTTTTTTATACCAAGAGGCTCAAAGAAAAACTTTTGTAGGTACTCGTTATACTTCATGTCGCTTAAGCGCTCAACAAGTATCTCAAGCAGAGTAAAGCCGTCATTACAATATTCTGAAAAAGCTCCGGGGTTAAATTTTAAAGTGCCTGTTTTTAAATTTGCAAGCAAATTGTCATGGGCGTATGTATCGCTGTCTTCGAATAAAAAAGCACCCTTATAGTGTGAGCCATAGATACCTGATGAATGGTTCATAAGATGTCTCGGAGTTATTCCGGTATATCGCGCATCAGCCATTTCAAAGTCGGGCAAATATGTCTTTACCGGTTCATCAATGTCCAGTTTTTTCTTATCCGAAAGCAGCATCGCTGCCGAGGTTACAAAGACCTTGCTTATCGAGCCGATGCCATACATAGTGTTTTTATTCAAGGGTCTGCTTTCAGTTTTGTCATAGACACCATTTGAGCCTGACAAGATAATTTCATCACCCTTCATAAGTGCATATTGAATGCCCGTTGATTTATAGGCTGCAAGTGCCGTTCCTGCCATTTTATTTGCTTTTTCCAATAAAGATGCGGTCAGTTCTTTCATATTTATACCTCCAAATTATTTATCAATACTCTTGTCCACGGCTTACCCCCCGGCCGGAAGGTTGCAGATAAATTCCCGTCAACTGAGACAAAAAGCTCCGTTATCATACCATCTTTATGGGTTATGCTTAATCCGTCTAAACAGAAAACCAAAAGAATATAAATTGATTCAATCTGTTGTAAAATAGGTGGGAGTGATTTTACTTCATTTGCGATTTCTTCATCACTGAATAGTGGCATATCGTCAAGAGATGTTTCCAATGTGCGCATTAGAGAAATTATTAAAGGTTTTTCTTCTATTAAAACGCATATAGATTCAGCCTTTTTATAACTATTTTCTATTAGGTTCCGCAGCTCATCCCTACCCGATCCAAAGTTCTCAATTAAAAATGTATCACTAAAATCAGAAAGACTCTCAAGAAAAAGACTTTCATATGCGCCCTTATGTATTTCCCTATATCGTGAAAAATCAATCTTGGAAAATACATAGTCTTCAGGGGATACACCTGCCTTTGCATTCTTAAAGTCCAGCCGGCTAAGCTCCTCCTGGACACGGCAGAGTCTTAAATATCTGCGTTTGATTCTGTTTATAATGATAGACTGCCCCGTGTTTTTACTTCCAACCGAAAGAGCTGCGAATTCTTGCAAAATTGGGAACGAAGAAATTGCCTTTATTTCCGGTGAAAGTACATGATCAAAAACAGGGGTTAATTTTTCTATTGCAATTAGACGATTCATCTCTGCATATAGAGTAAAGTGCTTTACCCTATAATGTAAAGTGTTTATTCTTATGATGATGAAAGCTGAACTTGCAAGAAAAAGTCTGCACATACTTATCGCCTTGGTACCTGTCCTTGCCTCAATCAACCTTTCCGGCACCGTATTGCTTCTTTTCCTTGGCCTCTTGATATACAGCACTGCTGAAAGCCTGCGCTTCCTCGGGTTTTCTCTGCCTATTATCTCTTCCATTACAAGGTATGCCTCAAGGAAAAGCGAGGAAGGGCGTTTCGCCCTTGGGCCCATAACCTTGGGCCTTGGCGCTCTTCTATCCCTTTTGCTTTTCTCTCCGATGCAGGCAGCCCTTGCAATTTACGTCCTTGCATTCGCAGACTGTGCTGCAGGTCTCATTGGCAAATTCGCAGGAAAGCATCGCCCCCGCTTTCTGGCAGGCAAAAGCATTGAAGGTACTTTGGCAGGTTTTATCGCAGCAGCTCTCGCAGGCTTCTTTGTTTCAGGTGATATAATGATAGCAGGTGTCGCAGGGATAATATCAATTTTAGTTGATATTATCCCTCTCGGAGACTTTGACAATTTGATCCTGCCGCTTGCTGTAGGTCTTGCTTCCTCTGTACTATAATTTTACTTACACAAAATAACCGTAATATCGTTTACATTCGTCCCTGTAGGCCCTGTCTTTATCAAACCGGCAACTGCCGCTAGGCCCTTATACGAATCATTGTTGGCTAGAATCTCCTGCAGATTAAGCCCCCGCTCCTTTAACCTTCCCGCCGTACTCCCGTCAACAATGCCGCCTGCCGCATCGGTCGGACCGTCTGTGCCGTCAGAGCCCACTGAAAAAACCAGCAGGTCTTGAAGGCCCGAAATGCCTTCTGCGGCAGCAAGAGCCAGCTCCTGATTCCTCCCCCCGGTGCCCGTACCCTTAACACTTACTACGGTCTCACCTCCAAGGATGATGGCGCAGGGCCGCTCAAAGACCCCGTTCGGCGTCGCGGTCCCCACAGCGACTTGTCTCGCAATCGAAGAGACCAACCTCCCTGCCTCCCTAGCCTCACAGTTCATGTCAGTGCAAAGAATGTGTGCATTATACCCAAGGCCAAGGGCTGCAGACGCCGCACTCTCGCAGAGAGTCCGAACACTCCCCGTAATCACTGTCTCAACATTATCAAGAGACTTCGGTGTTTCCCTGCACAGATAATCACTCACCTTATCACCCAAATCAAGATCATACTTGCGCAGAACCGCAGCTACATCATCTATTGTAGATAAATCAGGCGCAGCAGGTCCCGATGCAATCGAGTCAGGCCTGTCCCCAAGCACATCAGAGAGAATTATCGTAAAAACCTTCCCCGGGGAGCAAATTTGCGCAAACCTGCCTGCCTTTACAGCCGAAAGACGCTTCCGGATCATGTTCACTTCGACAATATCTGCCCCGCAGGCAAGGAGCTTTGAGTTAACTTCGATAATATCGGCAAGACTAAGGCCCGGCAGAGGCTGTTCAAACAGGGCAGAGCCCCCGCCCGAAATAAGGAACAGCAACTCATCATCCTCTCCAAGCCTCTTGGCCATTTCTATGGCCTTCCCGGTGCCGATTAGGGTATTCTCGTCAGACAGGGGATGTCCCGCCTCGATTATCCGGAAGCCCCGGATTTCACCGCCTGAATGGCCATACTTTGTCAGCACAATGCCGCTTTTTATCCTGCTTCCAAGCTCCTTTCGGGCAGATTTTGCCATGGTCCAAGCCGCCTTCCCAATTGCAAGGCAGTAAATATCACCCTTGAAAACCCTTTCCCTTAGGGCATTACTCACCGCCTGCTGCGGCAAATTATCGGAGATTGCCTGTTTTATTATGAAGTTTGCATCGCGATATAATTCATCAATTTTAATAATGTATCACCCCACACTGACAAACAATTATTTTTCCATTATACTATTAAAATGCAGAAATTCCACGCGGTTTACCGCATCGCTCTTTCTAAATTTTCAAGCACCTCTTCGAAGAATACGAATTTTAGTGCAGCAAATAGAAAGGCCCTTATGGAATTTCACATCAGAAATGAAGTGCGGGAAGAACACAGCCTTGAAGGCAGCCTATTTTCTCTGACCGGGAATGTTGTTCTTACAGATATGCGTCAGGTGCGAAACCTGACAATGCAGTTGAACGAGGGCGTAGACCCTGCGAAAAACCCGGAGCGCATTGTTCGCGCAGGGCAATTGAATGCAATGGGGTTAATTGATGAGGTTCTTCATTATATTGTTGCCCTATACAGGGAGCAGGTACAGAGTGATGTCTTTGATACGGCGCTTGCCCGGCTGAACGAAAAGCTTGGGAGCGGTAAGACCGCGGCCCTGCTTGAAGGCTTCTGCGGGCGCTTCCCCCCAAGGGATGTTTACGGAGGAAAGGTCGGAGTTAAGGGCTATCTTGAGGGAAGTGACGGAGGGGAGAGCTGCCGAAGTCTCTCTCTTGAAGAGATACTCCTTCTTGCAATGGCTAACCTTAACCCCGCATTCAGACAGTTTTTATTTCTTTTTGATGATTCAGAACTCGCACAGAAAACTGTCTACGCAGGCGCAATTGACGAACTCAAAGCACATCTCTCTGAGCTTCCTGCCTTCGGCCCTGACGGCATGAGCCTTTGGGATACGCTTCGTGCCCCTGCCCTTGCATCCCCGGATTCTCTTTTGGGCCAGCTCGATTTCATGCGCAAGAGGTGGGGCCTCATTTTAACTCGATATATGAGCCGCCTCCTTACCGGCTACGATATTATTAAAGAAGAAGAAAAACCGTCGTTTTTTGGTCCCGGG
The DNA here is from genome assembly GCA_009777995.1 of Treponema sp. Lineage (GTDB taxonomy): Bacteria > Spirochaetota > Spirochaetia > Treponematales > Breznakiellaceae > WRKT01. The sequence continues at coordinate 6,439 of WRKT01000008.1, forward strand.
CCAAGCATGGCGATGGACTTCAGCCTTTTACAGAACGAATACGAGCGCTTTACCCCCGATCAGGAGTGGATGCCTCAGGTGGTGCTTATTGCGAAGAGCACCCTGGTCTGGCTTTTTCAGCTTTCGCAAAAATACGGAAGGGAGATTAGCAGGCTTGATGAGATCCCGGACGAAGAGTTGGATGAACTTGCACGCAGAGGTTTCTCGGGTCTTTGGCTCATAGGTCTCTGGGAGAGGAGCAAGGCGAGTAAGACCATCAAGCAGTGGACAGGCAACCCCGAAGCAGAGGCCTCTGCCTATAGCCTTTACGATTACGACATCGCAGAATCCCTTGGCGGCTGGGCTGCCCTTGGAACCCTCCGCTCCCGCTGTATGCGCCGCGGAATACGAGTCGGTTCTGACATGGTTCCAAACCATACCGGCCTTGACAGCCGCTGGATGATAGAGCACCCCGATCGCTTCCTCCAGCTTCCGTATCCGCCATTTCCTTCTTATAATTACAGCTGCAATAACCTCTCGGGGCGAGATGATGTAACCGTTCAAATCGAAGACCATTATTTCAGTCGAAGTGATGCTGCAGTCGTCTTTAAACGCATCGACAATAATACCGGCGAAGTCCGTTATATCTACCACGGCAATGACGGCACTTCCATGCCCTGGAATGACACCGCACAGATTGACTTTTTAAACCCGGAGGCCAGGGAAGCTGTTATACGCACGATTGTTGGAGTATGTCAGCAGTTCCCGATAGTGCGCTTTGATGCAGCAATGACCCTTGCCAAGCGTCACATCCAGCGGCTCTGGTATCCGGTGCCCGGTCAGGGCGGCGACATTGCAAGCAGGGCCGAGCATGCCATCTCCACAGATGAGTTCAACCGCCGCATCCCCGAAGAGTTTTGGCGCGAAGTTGTTGATCGCTGTGCCCATGAAGCGCCATATACCCTGCTTCTTGCAGAGGCTTTCTGGATGATGGAAGGATACTTTGTCCGCACCCTTGGCATGCACCGGGTTTATAACTCTGCCTTTATGAATATGTTGAAAAATGAAGAAAACGAAAAATACCGAACAACAATAAAAAACACCCTCGAATTTGATCCTGAAATTCTAAAACGCTTTGTTAACTTCATGAACAACCCCGACGAAGATACCGCAGTCGCCCAATTCGGCAAGGGTGATAAATACTTCGGTATCTGCACCCTCCTTGTTACAATGCCCGGCCTTCCAATGTTCGGCCACGGTCAGATCGAAGGCTTTGAAGAGAAGTACGGCATGGAGTATCGCCGCTCCTACTACGATGAAAAGCCCGACGGCTATCTTGTTGATCGCCACGAAAGGGAGATTTTCCCCCTAATGAAAAGGCGGCATCTTTTTTCGGGAAGTGCAGATTTCTGTCTTTACGATTTTCTCTCTTCCGATGGAGGTGTGAACGAAAATGTTTTTGCGTATTCAAACCGTGCAGGTAGCGATAGGATTTTAGTTCTATACAATAATAGTTACTATAATACTTCCGGCAGGATTATCAGGAGCGCTGTTGCAATTCCGCAGAAAGACGGATCTCACAGACAGGACTCACTCTGCCATGCCCTTGGCCTCAGGGGAGAGGAACGCTACTTCATACTTTTCAGGGAGCAGCGCAGCAATTTATGGTATATTCGCTCTTCAAAAGAAATTGCAGAACAGGGACTTTTCGCAAGTCTTAACGGTTACCAGGCTCAAGTGTTTATTGATATTCGGGAGGAAGAAGATACAGCCCAAGCTCGTCCCGGAAGTTGGGAATGCCGATGGGCAACCCTAAACCACGAGCTAGGCGGCAGGGGAGTAGTTGATATCGATGAATGTCTTATGGACATACAACTCGGAGAGCTCTATGCCCCCCTAAGAGATATCCTCTCTCCCGACCGTTTAATTGATAAAAAGGGTGAAACTTTGCGAGAGCCGGTTCTTGCATTTGCAAGAGCTGTATTAAAGTATATTGATGATAGTGAAGGTAAGTATATACAAGCAGAGAGTGATATAAAAAAAGACTATAAGTATTCAGAGAAGCAGATATTAAGTGAATGGGAGTCTATACATAAAGTTATTAGTAAAACCAAGAATGATAATTTAGCATCCATGGCTTTGGGGTATGGCACTTTATTGTTACTAAGATCGATTTTAAATTCGGCAGCCACAGACGGAGAAGAGGCAGCAACCCTTGCCTTACATTGGAAGCTCGACCGCCTCCTTCGCAGATGCTGGGAGCAGGCAGGTATCCCTGCCGATAAAGTCTCACGGGGAATAAAGATCGCTCTTTTCCTATTAACTCTTCGCCAACCTTCAAAGCCCAAGGCAGTAAAGACCGCAAAGGCTGTAAAGGTTAGTAAAGTACCCGATACACCCGGCGCCATTGCCGCAGCTCTTGTCCTAAAATACTATGATTCTGAAGATCTCAGGAGTCTTTTAGGAGTAAATCGCTTTAATGATGTAACCTGGTTCAATAAAGAAGCTTTTGAAGATGTACTGCTGCTGCTTCCCTTATTCCTCTCCCTTGAGCCGGCTTATGCGAAGCAGAGTAAAATGATTGCTGATGTGGTAAAGCTCTTTAAAAATTCCGGGAAAAAATCCGGATATAGATTTGATGAACTTGTAAGAGCACTGGAGATATGATACGACATGAAAGGCCTCCGAAACTCTTTAGAAAAAATATGCACTTCTCTTTACAAAACCGGGTTTTCGGCAAAGCTTATCGGGTTCAGCGCAATTGACAGGTATCTCGGATTACCCGATCTTCCCTATATAGGCATTGAAACAAACGCAGACATTGCAGTTCTTGCCCGCCTCATGGAAAACCTTCGTTTCCCCGGAATCGATCTTGCAGCCGGAGCTGTAGATACGAACGAGGGAAGCTGCTATTTCCGTTGCATCGAAACAGGCGAAAACAGCGGGTATACATTCCCCCTCCTTTCCTTTTCCTACGATTACCCAAGCAGACGCTTCCATGATCCAAAGGGAGTCTATCCCTTATTAAAAGAGCTAAAGCAAACAGAAAAGCTCAGTCTTGCAGAACCCGCAGAACTCCCGAAGACAAGCCGATATAAAATCCTAATGGAGACAGGCTTGCTCCTTGCACGTTATGACTCTTCTGTAAGCATCTCTAAACTCTCCCAAAAATTTACCGAGGCTCTCGAAGAATACCCGAGCGAGGCGCCGCCCGGGCCTGAATCCCAGAGGGTCTTTCTTTGCAGCATATTACTCTCTCGTTATCCTGAGCGCGGCCTTGAATTTTTTAAACGCACAGGGCTGTTAAAAGAGCTCTGGCCCGAACTCGCCGATTTGGATGATGTTGATCATTCCAAGGAGTATCACCCTGAAGGAAATGCGTGGAGCCATACCCTTGAGACTTTCCGGCACAGAAAGGCTCATAGCTCAGGTGCCTATGACTTAAAACTTTCTCTTGGGCTCTTGGTACATGATATGGGAAAACCCATCTCTGCATCATTCGGGAGCCGCCGCTTTGACGGCCATGCAGAGTTAGGCGCAAGAGCAGCAGCAAGGTTTTTAAAGCGCCTTGAATTTGAAAATTGCATGGTTGACGATATCTACTATCTTGTAAGGCACCACATGCTGCCCGCCGCCCTTAAGAGGCTGCCCCTAACCAAGACAGCCGAAATAATGTCCTCTCCTGTTTTCCCGACCCTTATGGAACTATACCGCTGCGATGAATCATCTTCATTTAAAGGCCTTGACGAGTACTATGAAAACTCAGCCGCCTATAAGGCTTACTTAAAGAATCTTAAAAACCCCTATAGGTCTCCTGACGGGAAAAAAATAAACAGGGCCGCAATACTAAATCCTAAATAATATACCATACCGCAAACCAGTGACATATTGCACCGATCATAACAAAGACATGCCAAACGGAATGCATGAATTTTATTTTCTGCCTGCGATAAAAAATAATCCCAAGAGAATAAATTACCCCGCCTAAAAAAATCAGAAAAACACTGCGGCCCGGAACCGATTGAAGCAGCGGAACAAACCCGACTATCACAGCCCATCCCATCATCAAATAAACTGCAATTTGAACCTTCTTCATTGCCTTTATATCTAAAAAATTCAGCGTTATACCCAAAACCACCATTGTCCATTGGAAGGCAAAAAGACTCCAGCCCCACGCTCCTCCAAGACCGCTTAAACTCAAGGGGGTATAAGTACCTGCGATAAAAACAAAAATAATCGAATGGTCAAGTTTACGCATTATACGCTTTGTACCAGGATGCTGTATTGCATGATACACTGTCGAGATTAAGAACATCACAATCATGGTAGAGGTAAAGACAATCACAGCAATAATGTCCAGACTGCCTCCCCCCTGTCCGCCAAGAAGCCCGCCCGCCCTAAGACTAAGGAGCACGAGGCCGGCAGTGGCAAGCAGGGCACCAAAGCCGTGGAGTACGGAGTTCGCAATTTCTTCACTAATGGTGTAAGATGGAAATGGATTCATATGGGGTTTAGACCCGGTATATCACTTTAAGTTGCAAGACCCTTACCGCTTTGTAAAATGCTTTCGACTACCCTGCCTGCACAGAGGCGTAACTGTTCAATGGTATAAACCCCGGCTTCCAGATCCTTCCTTAGCATGTTAATATACTCTTTACCGCCCGGCATCATTAAATCGTTGCCTGCTGCTATTGCGGAGCCATTTCCTGCAAGGCCCTTGCCTGTTGAAAACCAGTCGGTCATCACCACTCCGTCAAAGCCCCATTCCTTACGCAGGATTGCAGTACAAAGATCGTAGTTATTCGGAGTATAAGTTCCATTAAGAAGATTATAACTTGTCATTATGGCCTTTGCTCCGCTTTCCTTTATAGTTATGCCAAAGGCCTTTAGATAGATTTCGCGAAGGACGCGCTCGCTTACCCTGCTGTCACTTTTGTTCCGGTTTGTCTCCTGGTTATTTGCAGCATAGTGCTTTACCGTTACATAGCAGCCTTTTAGACTTTGTACACCTCTTGTAATAGCCGCTCCTATCTTGCCCGAAAGAACAGGGTCTTCGCTAAGATACTCATAGTTTCGCCCGCAAAGCGGGTTGCGGTGTATATTGATGCTTGGTGCAAGAAGCCATGTCGCACCGTATTCCTGCATCTCTTCGCCCTTCGCCTTGCCTATGTGTTCAACCAGCTCAGAGTTCCATGTCTGTGCCATTGAAGTACCCACAGGGAACATTGTAGCAAATTGATACAATAGTTCACCTTTTTTGGGATTACCATAGATGAACATACGTAATATTTTTGGCATGCTGGCCATTAGTTCCATCATTGCATCGACCGGTTTGACTTTTCCGTTCTTGTACCGAACACTTGTTCTTTGCAGGCGCACTCCTGCAGGGCCGTCACATAGGGCAGCGTTCGGAAGGCCATGTTTTACAAAATCAGATGTGGTATATGCTGCAGCTCCCGGTACAGAATAATACGGGTTCGTGTCCCAAATGCCGCTGCCGCATACAACTTTAAAGAGATCCTCTTTTGTAAGTTTATCAAGGATTTTAATTGTACTTTCAGAAAATGGTTTTTCAGGGGCATTATAATCGTGTTTAAGGGTTTGGAAGTCGGCAGGGTTTACCTTTAGCTTTTGTATACCCTCCGGTATACGTTCTTTTCTTTTTTCGTTAGGACGAATTTCATCGAAGGGTTTCTTATTAACACAGAGATTTTTACAAACTTCAGTTGTTATATTTTCTTCTATTGTTATGATAAGAGCCGGTTTTGTGTTCTTTGAGTTTTCACCTACACGGACAATATAATCACCCTTTTCCAGAATCCAACTTGAACTCTCCTCGTCATACCCTGCAAGGTCTTTTAGATCAAAGGTAAGGGAGAGCTCTTCCTGTTCACCGCTTCCCAAGGCTTTAGTTTTTCCGAAAGCTGCAAGACTCTGGTACTCCCTTTCCAATTTCCATGATGGCGCAGACACATAGAGCTGGACAACTTTTTTCCCATTATGGATGCCTGTGTTTTGCACTTTTATGCTGACAGAGACCTTGGTTTTGGTTATACTCGCTCGGATAAATTTTATTTCAAATGTTGAATATGTTAACCCATATCCGAAAGGATATCTTGGCTCTTTGTCAAAGCTGTCAAAGTATCGATACCCCACATATAGACCTTCCTTGTACTCCTCGTAGTCTGTATGTCCTTTTAAGTGGCTGTATTCCATGGCATTGGGCAAGTCTTCATATTGCTTTGCCCAAGTGGAAGAAAGGCAGCCGCTAGGGGCGAACTTGCCTGTAATAAGGTCTGCAAGGGCATTACCGCCCTCCATGCCCTGCTGCCCGAAAAGGACAATGGCAGAAATATTTTTAATGGAATCCAGGGCAGAAATATCCATTGGTGCACTGCAATTAACTACAAAAATAATTTTCGAAAAGCGACTTGAAAGAAAGCGCAAATGGTCGATTTCCCCTTGGCGGATTACATACTCAGAGAGCCTCCGTTCGGAGCATTCTCCTGCCTGCCGTGCTAAAACATACATGCATACTTCAGCTCTGTCAGATACATCACTCTCTATAATTTCACGTCCGCACGGGTACTGGAAGGGGTTGGCCATAATATTGATTCTCTCATCAGAGCTGCCTATCACCATCTTGGTCCCAATATTTTTATTAAAGACTGCCTTTTCTGCCATCAGTTGCTTTTCGTAGTCATTAAGCCAGGCACTGTCTGCAATGGTAAAGCCTGCATCTTTAAGCCCCTGCTCAATGCTCACAGAATAGCGTTCATTCACCTCCCCGCTACCCGTACCACCCTTAATAGTATTGCGCGCCCCTGCGCCGAATAAGGCAATTTTACCGGGAGCAAGAGGAAGTACGTCCTCATTCTGCAAAAGCACAATCCCCTCGGCTGCAACTTCACGCGATAAAAGGCGGTTCTTCGCCTCCAATGCACTTACCTCTTTACTTGCCCTTGCCTTTGTCCGCACAGTTTTCATATACTTCTCCATAGATAATTATTTCTCTTTTCTTTATAGCATATTAATTCTGTATAGATCACCTCTGTACTTGACTGATTTTTGTTTTCCGTTTAATCTGGAATTGGATTCCAAATTGAACGGAGGGCCAAATGCTTGAAAGAACTATAAGTAAGGTTATAGAAGAATATTCTAAAAATTTCAGGGTTTTGCTTCTTTCAGGTCAAAGGCAACGTAGAAAAACCCCTCCAATTTTTTAACTTTCTTACTGCTGTCGCTGCAAGAACAGCTAACCTAATAAACTACAGTAACCTTGCCCGTGATATAGGTATAGATGTAAAAACAGCTCAAGCCTGGATGGGAGTACTTGAACGGTCCGGCCTTGTTTATATTTTACAACCTTATTCACCAAATATCACCAAACGTATCATAAAAACACCCAAAGTTTACTTCCTTGATACGGGCCTGTGTACCTACCTTTGCCGATGGGAAACACCGGATACCCTATACTCAGGAGCAATGGACGGTGCCATCCTTGAGACTTGGTGCCTGGGAGAGATACTGAAAAGTTATCTGCATAGAGGCATATCTCCTCTTATTTATTTCTACCGCGACACCGATCAAAAAGAAATAGCTTTTGTGATAGAAAAAAATATGACCTTGTATCCGATAGAAGTAAAAAAGTCAGCGATGCCCGGTGAGTCTGATATAAAGCATTTTAGCGCTCTTAAAAACTTGGGGAAAAAGATCGGAATGGGAGCGGTTTTATGTCTTGCTAATAATCGAATACCAATAAACAGAGAGGTCGTTTCCATCCCTGTCTGGGAGATTTAATTTTGATGGAGGTGCTTTTCGGTCAAACTACGTTTCCGCTGCAATTTGCTGCTTAATCATCTCAAGATTCTTCTTGCTGCTTAGCCAAAAGTTTAGCACTAAACAAACTGCTAAAATCAAACCCATCATAATTAAAGCCGTTGTATAACTACCAAAAGAATCATACATAAATCCAAAGATGAGCGGGCCGATTGTTGCTCCTGCAGAGCCGGCCATAATAATAAAGCCGATGATATCACCTACATCCTTAACTCCGAAGAGGCGTGGTGCCATATTAGGTCCGTAAAGGCCGGCAAGACAGCCGCATGCAGCCATACCGAAGGCAATAATTAATGCACCTGCGAAACCTGTCCAAAGGAATGTAAGCAACAATACAACACAGCATACACTCCCTGCGATGGTCATTGCGTACTTTGGGCCGATTTTATCGCAAAGAAAGCCAAAGATAAATTGCCAGGGCATTCCAAACAATGTAAATATGGCTAACACATACGCTGCGTTCACCGGGTTGAGCCCGAGACTCCTAAATATTACTGCTGCCTGACTGCTGAAACCCTGTGCGACTAAGGTGCATAGAAAAACGATTAATACGATTGTCCAAAAGACATTGTTCCTAATAACTTTATTAAAAGGCAGAGAGGGAGGTATTTTATATTGGGCACCACCTCCTACCGCCTCGGCAGCGCCATAGGGCTTAAGACCATATTTTTCCGGTGCTCCGCTCACAAGGAAGGCACTTAGAATAACCCCTGCTCCTGCTGCAATGCCGATTATCATGACGATGGGTTGGTACCCGGCGATGGCAATCAAATTTCCTATAACAGGTATAGTCACCGTAAGTACAATGCCCATGACCACCATGCAGAGGCTCATCATCGTACCCCTCATCTTTTCAAACCATTGAGCAATTACAATTTGTGCCATTGCAATTCCGCCCCATGTTGATCCAACTCCATTAACGAAGGCAGCTACATATATTGAAGATATGTTTATAGACCTTGAAATCGTTGCCTGAAATGTAAAAATCATGATCCCCGCAGTAATAATCATCACCTTCCGGTTAATAACCTTAAGCACCCTCCCGATAGTTGCGGCTCCAATAGCTGAGCCCACCGTAGATATACTCATGGAAATCGCCAGCATACCTATGGTCGAGCCTGTGGTTTGCGACATTTGTTCCAAATAAAGTGACATCATTATGAAAGGTGCCAATGAACAGGTGGACATTAGTACTGCTCCTGCACCTGATAAAAACGCTTTTGTATTTCCTTGACCATTCATACAAACTTCCCTTAATAAAAACGATTTTCAGTATAGCCAATTTTCTTCAGATAAACCAATCCCATCGGAGCTCTCCCCTCAATCTATGCAAATCTCTTAAAATTTGCTAAAATCTCCATTAAGGAGATGATGATGAGCCCAAAATTTGATTTTACAGTCATAGATAAGGCAGTTGATGAATGGGGTGCAAAGCCCGGTTCCATTATCCCTGTGCTTCAAGAGGTCCAAGAGAGGTATAATTACCTGCCGCCTGAGGTTTTTCCCTATGTTTCGGAGAAGCTTGGCGTAAGTGAAGCGAGGATTTACGGAGTAGCCACTTTTTACGAAAATTTTTCTCTCGAGCCCAAGGGGAAATTCGTCATTAAAATCTGCGACGGAACAGCCTGTCATGTGCGCAAGTCCATCCCCAATTTAGAGCGTTTCTATAAGGAACTCGGACTTTCAGAGAAGAAAATTACCACGGACGATCTTGGCTTTACAGTGCAGACCGTGGCCTGCATAGGCTGCTGCAGCCTTGCCCCGGCTCTCATGGTCTGCTCCATCGGAGTCCCCGACAAGGTTTATGCCAATGTAAATCCGGATCAGGTTTCAGAAATAATTAAGGAACTTAGAGCTTCACTTTAACGAAATTATAGGGAGAAGAGTATGCCGAAATTAACTTCCAGAGCTGAACTTCAAAATATAAGGGAAATATATAAGAAGTCATTAGATAAAGAAACATGCAAGGTGATAGTTTGCGCAGGAAACGGCTGTATTGCATCCGGATCACTTGCCGTGTATGAGAAGCTTAAAGAAATTATCAAAAACAAAAAGATAGACTGCTCCCTTGAGCTGAAGGAAGACCCCGCCGAGGCCCATCATTCTTCGCTAAAAATCGGCGGATGCCCCGGGCTCTGCAGCGAGAGCGTCCTTGTGCTTGTTCAACCTCAAGGATGGCTTTACTCAAAGGTAAAGGTTGAAGATGCTGAAGATATAATCGAACAGACAGTCAAGAACGGGAAGCCTGTCGAACGTCTGGCAGTGAAGGGCCCTGACGGGAAGCCTATCCTAAAGAAAAATGAACTTCCCTTTTATAAAAATCAAACACGAATTGTTTTAGAAAAATGCGGCGAGATTCACGTTGAGTCAATTAATGAGTATATCGCAGTCGGCGGCTATACAGCCCTTGAGAAGGCCCTCTTTGATGCGACTCCCGAAGAGCTGTGCAAGGAAGTCAAGGATGCAAACCTTCGCGGGCGCGGAGGTGCAGGTTTCCCTGCAGGCGAGAAGTGGACAGATACTCTAAGAGAAAAATCAGACGTAAAGTATGTTGTATGTAATGGTGATGAAGGGGACCCCGGCGCCTTTATGGATCAGTCTATTATGGAAGGTATTCCGCATCAGATGATCGAAGGAATGTTAATTGCAGGCAGGGCTATCAATGCAAATCAGGGGTATATCTATGTGCGTGCAGAGTACCCGAGGGCAGTTGAACGCTTAAAGCTTGCAATTAAACAGGCAAAAGAATCAGGCCTGCTCGGAGAAAAAATCCTTGGAACCGATTTCAACTTTAACCTGACAATTTATAGAGGTGCAGGTGCCTTTGTCTGCGGTGAAGGCTCCGCTCTTATGAGGTCCATCGAAGGAAGACGTGGTATGCCCCGCGTTAAGCGCTATCGCTCGACGCGGGTAGGCCTCTTTTCAAGCCCGACTGTTATTAACAATGTCGAAACCCTTGCGACAGTGCCCCTTATCATCAATCGGGGAGCTGCATGGTATAAAACCATCGGCACTGAAAAGAGCCCCGGGACTAAGGTTTTTGCTCTTACAGGTAAAATCGCAAATACCGGTCTTATCGAAGTCCCGATGGGAGTAAAATTAAATGATATTATTTATGATATTGGCGGCGGTATTTTAGACGGCAGAAAGTTTAAAGCTGTTCAGATTGGAGGGCCATCCGGTGGCTGTCTTACAGATGATGACCTGGACTTACAGTTGGACTTTGACTCCGTTCCAAAGGCAGGGGCGATCATCGGCTCGGGCGGTCTTGTTGTCATGGACGATACAAACTGCATGATCGAAATTGCTCGCTTCTTCATGAACTTTACCCAGAAGGAGTCTTGCGGAAAATGTGTGCCCTGCAGGGAAGGCACACTCAGGATGTTAGAGATCCTTAACCGGATTGTTGCAGGAGATGGCAGGGAAGGGGACATCGAACTGCTTGAAGAACTTTCTACAACTGTTTTAAATGCATCCCTTTGCGGGCTCGGTAAAACAGCGCCAACCCCGGTTATAAGTACTCTCAAACGATTCATGAACGAGTATAAAGACCATATTTATAACGGCAAATGCACTGCACGCGAGTGCTCACACTTTAAGAATCTTGCAATAATCCCTGAAAAATGTGTCGGCTGCGGTGCATGCCCAAAGGTTTGCCCTGTCGATGCAATAAGCGCACAGGATAAAATCCTTGAAGGAAAAAAGAAAGCCTACTATATACTTGATAAGGCAAAGTGCATTAAATGTATGGCCTGCATAGATGCCTGCAAATTTTCTGCAATTATTGAGGAGGCATAATATGGCCGAATATTTTACAATTGACGGCATATCCGTTGAATTTGAAAAAGATCTGAATGTGCTTGAGCATGCTAAAAGATGTAATATTGATATTCCCGCCTGCTGTTATACGCCTGAATTATCCATATATGGAGCATGCAGAATGTGTCTTGTTGAGATTGTAGATCAAAGATCGGGCAGGATAACGCTGGACTCATCTTGTTCACTGCTTCCAAAACCGGAAATGGTCATAAGAACAAATACCAAGCAGCTAAGAATGTACCGTAAAAACATTCTGGAACTGTTAATAGCAAACCATTGTCAGGATTGCAATACCTGCGACAGTAACCTTGATTGCAAGCTCCAGACATATGCTAATATCTACAATGTAAAAGGTATACGTTATCCTCAATTGTCTCCAAAACCTAAACTCGATACTTCTTCTCCCTGTATCCGGAAGGATATTGCCAAGTGTATACTTTGCGGTCTTTGTGTCAGGATGTGTAACGAAGTTCAAAATGTAGGTGCAATAGATTTTGCACATCGCGGTATTGAAATGCGAATTGCCACTGTAAATGAAAAACCCATAGGCCAGTCAAACTGTGTCGGCTGCGGGCAGTGCGCATCAATTTGCCCTGTTGGTGCTCTTTCAATAAAAAGCGATGTAAAAAATGTTAGTGAGCTTTTAGCTGATCAAAATAAAAAGCTAAGCGTCCAGATTGCCCCGGCAGTACGCTTCGCTGTCGGGAACGCCTTTGGTATAGCCCCCGAAGAAAATACCTTCGGCCGACTTGTTGCAGCTCTGCGCCTTATCGGCTTTGACGAAGTTTATGACACCAATACTGCAGCAGATATGACCGTTGTTCAGGAAGCCGAAGAGCTCCTTGAACGCTTAAAAACCAAACCGGCATGGCCCTTATTTACATCCTGCTGCCCTGCATGGATTCGCTATGTGGAAAATCAATTCCCCGAAGTAATGCCACATGTATCGACAACAAAGTCTCCAATGCAGATATATGCCGCAACGTATAAAAAGGCAGGGGATGTGAATCATATTCACGGGGCAATAATGCCTTGCACTGCAAAAAAACTTGAAGGCCTCCGCCATGAATTCCATAAAAATACATCTTTCGTTTTAACAACCCAAGAAATAATTCAAATGATTAAGGAGCTTGGCATCGACTATGCTTCAATTCCCTGCGAAGAAGTTGACAATAAATGGGGTCAGTCCACAAGTGCGGCTCTTATCTTCGGTGTTTCAGGCGGTGTAATGGAAGCAGCCTTACGTTATACGCTATCAGTTCTCGGTCAAAGCAACGAAGAGAACTATCGAGTCATCACGGAGTCAGGAATTCGGGGCCTGCCAAAAACCGATGCAAAGGCAGGCGCATTAATTGACGGAATAAAAACAGCGAAGCTTAACCTTGCAGGCACTGAACTCTCTGTTGCAGTTGTCTCAGGCCTTGCAAATGCCGCCGAAATTATAGGGCGCATAAAAGAAGGGGAGCACTTCGATTTCGTTGAAGTAATGGCCTGCCCCGGCGGCTGCATTTGCGGCGGAGGACAGCCCGGGGCAGACTGGGCCTTAAAAGAAAAGCGCGCAGAGGGGATATACCTTGCAGCCGATGCAATGCCCTTAAAAAGCTCAGAGCAGAACCCTATAATAAAAGAATGGCGAACTCTCATGGGAGATAAAAAAACAGAACATGAGCACTGGCATATTCACTACGGAGGAAAATAATGCAATACATTAAATTTGGAAATATCCACGAGAAAATCTCTCGCCTTGGCCTTGGCTGCATGCGTCTGCCGCAGATAGAAACTGAAGACGGTAAAAAAGACTTCGACGACGATGCAGGTATAGAATTAATCCGCACTGCCATCGATAAAGGAATAAACTACATCGACACAGCCTGGATGTACGGAAGGAGCGAGATTGTCGTAGGCAAAGCCCTGCAAGACGGCTATCGCTCAAAGGTGATCCTTGCAACCAAGATCTGGTTCAGCGATAAGACCACTTGCAAGGCAGACCTTGAAGCTGCCCTGCAAGATCAGCTTAGCCGCCTGCAAACCGACTATATCGATGTCTTTCTCCTACATAATATGCACCAGGGAAACTGGAAGAGGGCCCTGCAATGCGATGCCCTTAATTTCCTCCGCGAATCAAAGGAGAAGGGCCTAATCAGACATTGTGCATGTTCCATCCACGAGCGTTATGATCATCTTATTACCGTCCTTGATGCCTTCCCCTGGGAAATGGTAATGGTCCAGTATAATTATCTGGATAAAAACAATCAGGTCGGGCAAAAGGGCGTGCGAGAAATTCATGCTCGTGGAATTCCGGTTATTGCAATGGAGCCCCTGCACGGCGGCCTTCTTGCACAGGACGTTCCCCAAGACGTTGTCGATGCATTCGGCGACTTCCACCCGGATAAGAATCAGGCAGCAAAGGCCTTTATGTGGTTATACAATCAACCGGAAATTTCCGTAATACTTAGCGGTTCAAGTACTGTTGAACAAGTTTTGGATTCTATAAAAATCTTTGAACATGCAGACTATAATGTGCTCAAAGAAGCTGACGAAGAGGTTTACGAAAAAGTCCGTGAAGTCTGGAGCAAAAAGGCGAGGATTTCCTGTACCAACTGTAAGTACTGTCTCCCTTGTCCCGCAGGTGTTAATATCCCTGAAATCTTCCGCATGCTCAACGAAACTGCAAGAGATGCCCAACGCTCGCAACGCTGGTTGTATAGCGCGATATTAATGGCCGCAGGAGAAGGTGCTACAAAGTGCACGAAGTGCAAGTTATGCGAGCCGAAATGCCCGCAGTTCATTCCGATTGCAGAGAAACTTGAAGAAGCCCATGAAATCCTTACCTATAAAAAAGATTAAGCGAAAGGAGCAAGGATGTATTTCAAGAAGCTTGTAGGTACCAAATGCTACTTATCACCCATAAACGAAAACGATGCTGAAAAGTTTACCAAATGGCTTAACAACCTGGAAATGACTCAGTACTTATCTGCACTTTTTACAAAGAGCATTAATGTTCAGAGCGAGAGAGCAATCCTCGAAAGGCTTGCAAAGGAGCATAATTACTCGATAATTGACATTAAAACAAATGAGCTCCTTGGAAACTGCGGCTTTGTAAATCTGGATCACATAAATCAAACAAGCGATGTTGGAATATTCATTGGCAATAAAGATTATTGGGGTAAGGGATATGGAACAGAAGCCTTAAGCCTGCTTGTTGATTTTGGATTTAGAGTTTTAAACTTGCACTGTATTTCATTAATAGTTATTTCTTTTAATAAAAGGGCAATAAGGTCTTATGAAAAAATCGGTTTTAAAATAATCGGGAAAAAACGTGAGTCAGTTTTAATGGGTAAGGACAGGCACGACATGGTTTATATGGATATTTTATTCGATGAGTTTTACGCTAAAAGAAAGTAATTGGAGTTGGAGGAGTATATGGAAATGATAGCAGAGAAGACAGTAAAGCGGCTTAATGAATTAATCGACCAGAATCGTGAGCGCATTTTAAAAGCAGCAGATTTTATCTGGAAGAACCCTGAGACAGGTTATAGGGAATGGAAGACTTCCAAGTTTATGGATGAGCAGTTCAAGGAACTCGGGTATAAAACCATACATTTCGATGGAGTTCCCGGTTTTTACGCCGACATTGACACAGGCCGCCCCGGTCCTTCTCTAGCCATAATGGGAGAGCTCGACAGTGTTATCTGCGCAAGCCACCCCGAAGCAGACCCCGAGACAGGTGCCGTTCATGCCTGCGGGCATCATACCCAATGCGCCTATCTTGTAGGAGTTGCCGGCATTTTAAAAGACCCCCAAATACTGGAAACCCTTTCAGGTAAAATTCGTTTAATCGCAGTCCCTGCTGAAGAACTGCTGGAGCTTGAATTCAGGGCATCCCTTCGCGATAAGGGTACGATTAAATATTTCGGCGGTAAGGTTGAGTTTTTATACCGCGGCGTATTCGACGGAATGTCTGCTGCAATCATGAGTCATTCAGGGGGAAGCATTTCTGAAAAGCCCTTGGTTTTATATAAAGGAAATAATGGATGCATTACAAAGACGATTACATTTAAAGGCAAGGCTGCCCATGCAGGCGGCGGCCCGCACAGAGCCATCAATGCCCTTTATGCGGCGACTTTAGGAATAAATGCCATCAATGCAATCCGCGAAACCCTTAAGGAAGAAAACTACACCCGAATCCACCCCATCATTACTGATGGCGGTGTTGCAGTAAATGTTATTCCTGAAACAGCAAAGCTGGAATCCTATGTGCGTGGTGCAAACCCTGAAGCAATGGTAGCCGAGAATAAAAAGGTAAACCGTGCTCTTGCAGGTGCAGCTCTTTCTATAGGAGCAGGCCTAAGGATACAAGACATCCCCGGTTATATGCCCCTCCATAATAGCCTTGACCTTAACGAGACATCGAAAAAAGTCGGGGACGTGATTTTCGGTGAAGATAACGTAGAAATAAACACTGAATGGAAGGCAGGTTCCACAGATATGGGAGACCTCTCCTGTGTATTGCCTGTAGTGCATGCAGGCGGCGGCGGCGGTGAAGGAACAGGCCATGGAAATGACTATCGCATAATCAAGGCTGAGACTGCCTGCGTTGACAGTGCCAAGTACATTTGTGCTTTAGCCTGTGCCCTTCTCGGCAGCGGCGGTGCAGAGTTAAAGAGGATTAAGGATAACTATAAGCCTGTTTTTGCAAGCTATAAAGAGTACTTTGATTTTGTTGATAAAATCTACAGCGAGAAGGAACTTGTGAAGTACGATGGAGACTCGGCAGCAATTATTTGGTAGCCAAAGCTTTTAAGTCATAAACTTTCTGTAGTGTCTCTATATGATACGACTTCTCTTCGGGTGCTTTTGCTCTTAGGAACCATTCGATGAATCTATAACCGAATAATGCAAGTATAAATTCATGGATACAGTTATCCTTGACAGAAACATTCGAATATTCGCAAAAACCTTTATAGTATGCAGGTACACATCGAAGATAGTTTTCCTTCATATTATCTACATCAGCTTCATCTGCAAGGAGGCTTGCAATATCTTCGCCAAGATAACCCCATCCTGTTGTATCCCAATCTATAAGGAAGATGTTCCTGTTTGAACTAAAGATATTTGTAACCCAGAAATCCCTATGACATAAAACTATAGGTAATTGCTCTATGCGTTTAAAAATCTCATCTGCATTATCATCAAAATCAATAAGCATTTTACAAAGGTGAGCAGGTATTTCAGAATCGGAAGAGCGAATATAATCATATACCTTATTCCATCCCCTATAGTGCAAATAAAACCTCTTTGCATAGTCTGTCCCGCTTAAATTTGCAAGTTTCTGTAATACAGCAGGTTTCTCGGAGAACAATTTTCCTTGAAACTTTCCAAGTTCATAAGCAGCCGCCTCATACATATCCGGAACAAGATCATCACCTGATATACCGTCTATATATTCAAGCCATAATTGAATCTCATTTTCATTCTGCTCTAAATGATAACACTTTGGCCATCGAAATGTGTCCGTAAAAAGAGTCCCTAGATCAGATGCGTATAGGTCATACTCCCTGCGCCATGAAGGCGGGTCATTCGGCCTTTCCCATTTCTTTGAGATTTTTAGAACGACATTATACGGGTAATCTCCTTTTAAGGTTTTTGCATTACCCGAAATAAGATGAACACTGCCTACAGTGCCCCCGTGTAATTCCTCCGTTTCATGGCTCATGTCAATAATGTCTTCTTTAAAAAGCTCATGCAAAACGATTTTTAATGTATCAATTTTAATATTCATTCATAATACCTTAGGCTTGCTTAACTTCCCAAACCAATATGCAATAAAAAAGCCAATAATAAAAAGCACAAGCCCTATATAAACCGGAGGCCCAAGACTTAAACCCTCTATATTATCACTTGTATCAAAAATAATGCCCGGAATGACTGCAATAAAAAAACCGAAAAGAATAGACATTGTAGTTGTATAATCAGAAGAAAGCAAAAAACTTACCGCTTTAGATACAGTGAATAAACCGATGAGTGCACCGGTTATTGCAGGTGCATATATTGCGAGAGTGAAATTTTCAGGCCTGAAAGACATAAGTGTAAGCCAGTGCCCGTATATTCCTATGGCAGAAAAAAAGGTGGCCCAATTAAACCCCGGTATAATTGTTAAAGCTAATCCGAAAAATCCGAGCAGAAATGAAATGGGTATTGTTATCGTTTCTGAAGCACTTGTCGTATTTCCTAAAAACAATAAACCCAGGCCCAATAGAAAAGAAGGCACCATAAGGATATAGTGCTTAGCTCTCAAGATTCCATTGCGTTTCACTTCACCAAAAAATAGGGGTATTGTTCCAAGAAGCATTCCAAAAAAAGCAAGTCTGGTTTGTATCTCGTATTGTTTCAGCAAACTATCAATTACTCGGCTAAAAAATACAGCACTTATCATCATCCCTGAAATGATAGGGACTAAAAATACCATTTTTTTTATAAAATCCTTATAAAGGGTTGCAATATAGTCGATGGTTTTATTGTATAAACCTAAGCTTATCATTATAATCCCGCCCGAGAGGCCGGGAGCAACGCCGCCTATGCCTATAAATAATCCCTTAATAAAAAGCTTAATATGTTCCACTAATTATAACTTATACCTTGCAACGACTTCGCCTTCAATAATGCGCCCGTCCTCCTCAAATCCATGGGAAGCAAAAGTGCTTTTGGAAGCTATATTTGTAGGCATATAAGAAGAATAACAGTAACTTGCCTCCCCGAAAGGTTTTGCCTTAATTTCCTCCATTACTTGACGCAATGCTTCACGGCCTATTCCTTTTCCTTGATGTTCTTTGTCAATAAATAAGCGCCAAACATAATAAATATGCTCATCCTTACTATAAGAATCTTCACTTTCTTCAGGCGGGAAGTAGCCGTACATAATAAAGCCCACCATCTTACCGCTCTCGTAAATTGCATAAGGCACAGCAATGCCGCCCTCGCCGGTTTCTTCACGAGCCTTATTTGTATCATAGGCCTGCGCCAGGCTAACGGCATTACTTGCAACAAATTCCTTTTGCTCAGTCGTAACTCTAAGGTTAATACATTCGAGCATATTCTCATCTAAAAGCGATATTTTTCTAAGTTCTATCATATTGTTATCTCGGAGCCAGAGGAGTAACTTCAGTTAGATCTAAATTGAATATGCCGCTTATTCCGTGAAACCCTGTAACAAATATAATTCGCTGATGGTTTGCAGTAAATGTTAATTCTCTTATTGTTGCATCTCCTGCACCAAACCTTGCTCTAATTGTATGATGCCCGTTTGGAACCGTAAATCTTAAGCTTCTTCCCGGAGCATTTATAGACCCCATATTATCACCATTAACTGTTATATGTATTGGAATGGCAGCTCCTACAGTACCTGTACCCCTTTCAACAATTATTAACGACTCGTTTTCTGAAACACGTAATGAAGCACAGGAAGTCAATGTACCCACCATTAGAAAAACTATTGACCATAAAACTGCTCTTTTCATAAAATTCTCCATTAGTCCGGTTTACAGTTTATTCAATTGTTGGTCAAGTATATTTATATGTCATTTTCAACCCCCCCTTGACAAAATTTGATTTTTTCATCAGACTTATACTGGGGTCGTATGTACGAAACGCTTCAACGTCAGATGATACAACAACAGTTAGAATCAAGGGGAATTAAGTCGGAAGCTGTCCTTGAAGCAATGCGTCAAGTACCCCGTCATCTTTTTGTCCCCGAAAAATTGCAAAAGCACGCCTACGACGATTCCCCCCTCCCAATAGGCCACGGGCAAACAATTTCCCAGCCCTATATCGTTGCTTTTATGACAGAATGGCTCGGACTCATTCCGGGGATGAAGGTGCTGGAAATCGGCACCGGCTCCGGTTATCAAACTGCCATTCTTGCCCACATGGCAACCGATGTTTACTCGATTGAGTTGCTTGATGAAATCTACTCAGGTACAAGAGAACTCATTACAGATCTTTTATATGACAATATAACTTTAAAATGCGGTAACGGCTATCTTGGCTGGCCTGAGGAAGCTCCCTTCGATAGAATCATCGTTACTGCCGCCCCAAAAAGAATCCCCGAAATCCTAATCGAGCAGCTTAAAGACGGGGGTAAAATGATAGTCCCTGTCGGCCCTGTGCATTCCGTGCAATACTTAAAACTTATTGCAATAAAAGACGGTGAAATCTTTGAGAGCAACCTGCTTCCCGTAAGATTTGTCCCAATGATAGAATAAAATATAGAAGGAGTTTCCATGAGAGTCGAAGATCTAAAGCATGCAAAGCTTAAAAAATGGGTTAAAGATTGGGCTAAAATAATGAAGCCTGCAGCAGTGGAAATTTGTAATGGAACGAAGAGGGAATACGATAAAATGCTTAAAATCCTCGTAAGCTCAGGTCTTGGTATAAAGTTAAACGATAAGATAAGACCCGGCTCCTACCTCTTTCGATCTGACCCTTCCGATGTTGCCCGTGCAGAAAGCCGCACCTTCATTGCAAGCAAAAAGAAAGTCGATGCGGGTCCGAATAATAATTGGACAGACCCGGATGAGCTAAAAAAAACCATGACCGACCTTTTTAAAGGCTGTATGAAAGGCCGCATAATGTATGTGATCCCCTTCTCCATGGGGCCTGTCGGTTCTGATATTGCAAAAATCGGTGTTGAGATAACTGACAGCCCCTATGTTGTAGCAAACATGCATATAATGACAAGGGTAGGAAAGAAGGTTCTCGATGTGCTTGGCACTGACGGCTTTTTTGTGCCCTGCGTCCATTCGATTGCAAAGCCGCTTGCTAAGGGTGAAAGTGATGGCGGAAAGTGGCCCTGCGAGCCCGATGTTCAAAAAAAGTTTATCAGTCATTTCCCCGACACTTACGAGATCTGGTCCTACGGCTCGGGTTATGGCGGCAATGCCCTTCTCGGGAAAAAGTGCCTCGCCCTGCGCATCGCATCGGTGCTTGCAAGGGATGAGGGCTGGCTTGCCGAGCACATGCTCATCCTTAAAATCACCAACCCCGAAGGCGAGGTGAAGTACTTTGCAGGCGCCTTCCCCTCAGCCTGCGGTAAAACCAACCTATCGATGCTCATACCCACAATGCCCGGCTGGAAGGTGCAGACGATAGGAGACGATATTGCATGGATGAAGTTTAAGGAAGACGGCCGTCTCTATGCGATCAACCCCGAGGCAGGCTTCTTCGGAGTAGCCCCCGGGACCAGCGACAATTCCAACTTCAATGCAATGAAGACTATCAGCCATAATACCATATTTACAAACTGCGGCCTTACCGTTGACGGCGATGTCTGGTGGGAGCAGATCGGATACGGAGTGCCGGGCGGTGAAGTCCTTGACTGGAAAGGCCAGAGAAGACCTGCGCCAAAGACCGACAAGGGCGTCAAGGGCGAAGAGATTGCCCATGTCAACGCCCGTTTTACCACCCCTGCAAGCCAATGCCCTGCAATTGCCCCCGAATGGGAAGACCCGAACGGCGTACCCATAAGTGCATTCATGTTCGGAGGCCGGCGTGCAACAACCATCCCCCTTGTTAACCAAAGCAAGAGCTGGGTTCACGGTGTCTTCCTTGGCTCTATTACCGGCTCGGAAATCACCGCGGCAGCTCTGGATATCGCCGCAGGTTCCGTCCGTCGTGACCCGTTCGCAATGCTTCCCTTCTGCGGCTATAATATGGGAGACTATTTTAACCACTGGATTAAAATCGGCCAAAAAGCAGCCGCCGAAGGCCATGCAGATAAACTCCCGAAGATTTTCTTCGTCAACTGGTTCCGCAAGGATACCTTCGATCATTTCCTCTGGCCCGGTTATGGCGAGAATGCCCGCGTGCTTGCCTGGATTTTTAACCGCTGTAATGATGAGGAAAATTATCTTGAAACCGCGATTGGGAATCTGCCAAAGCCCGGCTCCATTGAGCCGCCCGAAGGCCTTAACCCCGATGTAATGAGTTCTCTCTGCTCGGTTGACGTGGAAGGTTGGGAGGCCGAAATTGCAGACATTCGCAGCGATTATTACCCCCAGTACGGTGCAAGGCTTCCGAAAGTACTTTACGAGGAGCTCGATGTTATCGAAGGAGAACTGGCAAAGTTGCATGCTATTTTGACAGGCAATAGGTAATATGATAGTATATGCCTAATAAAAAGAGGTTTTTATGAAAAACGTCACAGGACTTTTTTGGTTTATAGCTCTTACGGTATTTTCAGTGGTTTCTGTAACAGGTCAAACCACCGGGTCTTTCAGACAGGAAGGAGTTGCCTCCATATACGGTGCCACTCTTGCAGGCAGACCAACTGCCTCAGGCGAGGCTTATAATCCCGATAATCTTACAGCAGCCCATCCGACCCTGCCCTTCGGCTCCGTTTTAAGGGTAACAAATACTCTAAACATGCAGCAGGTGACAGTCCGCATAAATGACCGAGGGCCCTTCATGCCCGGCAGGTTAATCGAGCTCTCAAGGGCAGCAGGGGATTCCCTCGGCATTCCCATGACAGGGACTGCAAGGGTGATAATCGAGCAGGTAGGCGGACCCCCGGCCCCAACCACGACCGCTCCTGCGGCTACCCCCCCACCCGCGGCCATCACGCTCACTCCGACTCCCTTAACATCGACACCCCCTCCTTCAGCCACATATCGCTCCGATGTGCCGCCTCCGATCATACAGGTGGTTCGTGAAGAACCGCCCCTGACCACTCCGCCGCAGATAACTCAAGTTGAAACCCAAAGGCCTGTGATAGTCGAGACAGTTGCCCCCGTGGCGGCTGCTCCTGTTTTGCCGCCACAGGGCCCCCCCGCAACACTCACAGGCGCCTCGGTTGATCCTACAAGTGCAAACCTCTACCGCCTCAGACTTGGCTCATTTAGAGACCCTGCTAACGCTGTGAATGTTTTTGAAAGACTTGCAGGTGCAGGACTTGCGCCGCGTTACGAGCCCTTCGGCGATTTATACCGTGTCGTTCTGCCATATATTAGAGCCGCTGATGTTTCTTCGATTGCACGTATCCTCGGCAATATTGGCTTCACCGAGGCCTTCGTACAGGTTGAGACACAGGTCGCGCAGAGGTAACAGTGAAGAAAATTATCATTTTAATTCTACTCGGGTTTTTGCTTGTATCTATTATCAATGCTGATGATAATCCCTATAGGGGAGCAATACGCTTAAACCCTGCAGATATTTTCATTAACTTACACAATGCATTGCCCGGCGCATCCATTACCTGGACTCCGTATCTATGGGGTAATATTGGAATCCCCGTTGAACTCGATGCCCACCTTGGTTGGGGTGTACTCAACGGAGTGCAATTATCATTACTTGGAGGAATAGAGTATTTCCCTTTAAACAGTCTTTTCCTTGATGCAAAGCTCGGGGCTTCGATTCACATCGATGACGGAATAAAACCCGCCTTCATTTGCAAGGCAGGTGCAGGTTATCAATTTATTTTCGGCAGGGGTTTTCTTTTTACTCCGGGAGCAGGCATTGTGTATAACGGGCATAACGGGTTAGGTGTATATTTTAATTTAGCTCTAGGATATGCATACAGATAATGGGGAAGGGTAAGATGAAAAAGAAAAACCTTAGAGTATCACTCTTAATAATATTAACATTAACTTTCTTAACTTTCATTGGATGCACAATAATTACAATGGAAGTTTATTCGCAGACCTTTGGCAGAACCGAGGGCTTCCTCGCCGGAAATTTTTACACATACTTTACCTGGAACGATATCGATCAAAATAAGTATTCGCGCCAAACGGTTCATTTTAATTCGGGCGGAAACAGGCTTCAAGGCTTTATTTACGGATCTGCTAACAATAAAGGTCTTGTGGTAATTTCACACGGACTTGGCGGCACTGCCGATGCATACTTTCCGCTTATTATGAATTTTGTTGATAATGGCTGGCGCGTTTTTGCTTATAATAATACCGGGGTTGCAGGAAGCGAGGGCAGTTCAATTAGAGGCCTCTCTCAATCCATGATCGATCTGGATGCTGCACTGAAATATGTTGCAAGCAATAATGCTTTAAATAGCTTACCCCTTATGCTCGTAGGGCATAGCTGGGGAGGATTCGCAGTTTGTTCAGTCCTCAATTTCGACCATAATGTAAATGCAGTTGTAAGTTTTGCAGGCTTTAACAGTGCAAGAGATATTTTTAAGGAGCAGGGTATCGCCTTTGTTGGCGGTGTTTATTATCTGCTTACTCCCTCGGTTTGGTCAATGGAAAGACAAATTTTTGGAGATATGATAAATCTTACTGCAGTCGGAGGGATTAATAAAACCGATACCCCTATTATGCTTGTCCAAAGCTCCGATGACGACATTGTGCTTGCAGACTCTTCGTCAATTTATGCCCATAGGGTGAGTATAACGAACCCAAACCTCGAAATTATTTTCTACGACGGGGATGAAGTTCGAGGCCACAATTTTGTTTATGGCTCTCTCGCACAGAGGCAATACATGGAATCTGCAACAGATAGCTGGGAGAGTTTTAAAGAGGGGCATCAGACCGTTAATAATGCCCTGATGGCTGAATGGGCAGAAGGGTATAATTTTGATAAGACCCGGGCAAATGAACTTGACCCTGTTTTAATGAATCGTATAAATGCCTTTTTTACTTCAAATTTGTAAAAAAAGCATAAATTCGTAAAAAAAAGTTAAAAATTTCCTCAAAATTTAAAGCAAAAATGCATTTTTACCCCGTATATAGCTAAATACAAATTAGGGGGAAAAAATGAAAAAATGCTTAAATTTTAGGTTTATAGGACTGCTGCTAATTTTACTTATGATGATTTTCTCTTGCTCCGATGCCGGTATCGATCCCGATTATTTCGATCCGGAAACCGAAACCGAAACAGAGAGAAACATCAACGAAGAAGAAAATGAGGAAGATGAAGAACAGGAAGATGCTGAAGATGAAGAGGACGAAGAGGATGCGCTCGGCCCAAGCGCAGAGCTGATTGGAGGGATAGTTGTTTCAGGAACGCAGATGGTTTTTGCGTTTTCTTCTGAAGTGATCTTCCTGTCTGTTTCCCTGTCTCTCGGTCTTGAGCTTGAGACAGAAGTGAGAGTAGAAGGAAACTTTATAACAGTAGTCCTCGAAGAAGAAATTGAACCGGGCCTGCGCTTCACTGCAGAACTTGAGGTTGAAGATGAGTGGGGAAATGTCTTTATCGAAAAGATCGACCTTATCTCTAAAAACAATCGTGTTCCTCAACTGCGTATAAATGAGCTTAGGACTGAACATGACAGCAGTTCAGGCCGGGTTGAATTTATCGAATTTTATATGCTTACAGAAGGGAATCTGGGCGGGCTCCAAGTATTTATTGAAAGTAATCCTAGTCAGCCAATTGTTTACGAGTTTAGTCCGATAGAAGTTAATCCCGGGGAATATGTTGTGCTCCACCTGCGCACGCTCAGCGATGAAAGCGTGGATGAATACGGTGATGATCTTGGCGAATCAGGCGGTGTCGGCTCAAGCGCCACAGCCCGTGATTTCTGGATACCCGGCTCAACCAAGCTCCTCCGTAAAACCGATATAGTGTATGTGATGGATCAAGATGGAAATGTTTTATCGGCAGTGATGATTTCCGAAACCCAAGACTCTTTTTGGGATAAGGATTATTTTATTAAGGCAGCCGGGTTTCTGCACGACAGGGGTGCCTGGACATGTGCAGAAGGAGGAATTGCCGGCCCTGCCGATGCGGTAAGCAGTGCAGACATTCGTACAAGTACCACCCGCAGCATCTCAAGGGACGAGACAGCAGAGAATACCAAAACTGCAGCCGACTGGTATATCACTGCTAACAGCGGCGCAACACCCGGACTTCCGAATAACCCTTCTCGCCTTCAATGAGTTATAATGGAGTAAAGCCGGCCTGAAACTGTGAACTGGTTTTCGTTTGTGTGTAATAATGCAATTCCATGCTCCTTCGCTGCTGCGAGCATATCCGGAGGGACGGGGCGGGAATTGCAAATTATTATTAGGGGAAGTCCGTTAGTCGCAGCAACGGCTACTGTATTTAAGTGGGCCTGTATTGTTATAAGGGCATTCCCGTTTTTTGCACGGCTAAGCACATCAGAGAGGAGGTCGCCGGAATAGGCCCCCTTAAACGGTGCATCTTCAAAGTCCTCATGCAGAATATCGGCACTTAGGAAGGCAGCTGCTTCGCGGATGGTCATTATTTATCGAGAATATACTTCTTGATTATCTCTGCAACGCCGTCTTCGTCGTTCGTTTTTTCGCTTACGGCATCGGCAATCTTCTTAAGCCGCTCATCCCCATTTGCCATTGCAACGCCAATGCCTGCCCAGCGGATCATGGCTTCATCATTCATCGAATCACCTATTGCCATGGTTTCCTCGGCGCTTATATTCTTCAATCCGGCAATCATGGACAGGGCAGCACCCTTATTTGAATCCCCGTGAGACACCTGGAGGAAGTACTTCCTGCTTGTAAAGATGCCAAGCTTTTCCTGCATATTCTTCCGTAAAAGATTCTCAACCCCCGAAAGAAGTTCAGGCTCTCCGGGTACTATCAACTTATAACATCCAAAATCCGCAAGGTCACGGAAGTTTTCTACCACCACCTGTCTTAAACCGGTCAACTTCTCGTCAATATCGGAATACTTATTTTTTCTTGAGATATAAGTGATATTGTCTGCGTACATCTGGAGGGGGAAGCCCTCCTGTTCCGCAAGATCGCAAATAGTAAGAATGGTCTTATGATCCAGCATCGATTCATGGACCACATTACCTGTATCGCTTTCAGTAATAAGAGCTCCGTTATTTGAAATTAGGTAACCCGGTCTTGTATTAAGGCCGAGAAAACGGACATAGGGATCCATGGCCTCAGGAATCCTGCCTGAAGCCAGCACTATTATCACCCCCGCCTGCTCAGTGCGTTTTATTGCTTCTCTGGTTCTGGGAGAAATCGAAAGTTCTGAGCTTAGAAGGGTATCGTCCATATCAATTGCGAGAATACGTATTGGTTTCATATATACAGAATAACCTCTTGGGGCCTAGTGTTCAATAGACAAATTTGCAGTTATAATGGATTAATGGGAAGAAGTTATGTTTTTGTGAATCAAAAAGGAGGGGTGGGGAAGACAACCTCTGCAATTAATATAGGTGCATTCCTTGCCGAAGCAGGGAAATCCGTACTCCTTGTTGACTTTGATTCCCAGGCTAATTTATCGAGCGGAGTCGGTGTAAGCAGAAAGTCGGCAAAACCGGGGGTTTACGAGCTGATTTCAGGCCTTGCGACCCTCGAAGCGGTGACTCGGCCCACTTCCATAAAAGGACTTTCGGTAATTCCCGCCGAGATTGAGCTGTCAGGGGCCGCTGTCGAGCTTGTGGACAAGGATGAAAGGGATTTTTTCCTTTCAAAGGCCCTAAGCCCCGCGAAAAATATCTACGATTTCATCCTTATCGACTCTCCTCCCTCCCTCGGAGTGCTCACTTTAAACGGAATTACGGCAGCAGATGCAGTGCTTATTCCGATGCAATGCGAGTATTTTGCAATGGAGGGCCTTACCCATCTCTTACAGACAGTAAAAATAATTCAGAAAAACCTGAACCCGAACCTTGATGTGGGCGGAATCTTTTTTACCATGTACGATCCAAGAACAAGGCTCGCCCAACAGGTTGTCAAAGAGGTCAGCACATATTTCAAGAATAAGGTGTTTTCTACAATAGTACCAAGGAATATCCGGCTCTCGGAGGCTCCTTCCCACGGCCTTCCGATTTCAAAATATGATCCTGCTTGCAGCGGCGCAAAGGCCTACAAAAGCCTTGCAAATGAGGTTCTCGAACGTGGCATCTAAACGCGGCCTTGGGAAGGGGCTTTCGGCCCTCCTCCCCGATAATATCGAAGATTTCAAACTCGACGATAAGAAGGATGCCCCCTCTCGAGGGGGTGAGCTTCTTGTATCACTCGATAAACTCTCCCCAAACCCCGCACAACCCCGAAAAGACTTTAAGAATGAAGAGATGGAAGAACTTGCCGAATCCATCAGGCAGCAGGGCATAATTCAGCCGATTATTGCCGAAGACAGCGGCGGGGGAAATTATACCATAGTGTCAGGAGAGAGGAGGGCAAGGGCGGCCCGCCTCGCAGGTCTTTCGGAAGTACCCGTGGTCTTAAGGAAGTACTCAGAGGAAAAGCGCATGGAAGTCTCGCTCGTAGAGAATATTCAGAGAGAAGACTTAAACCCGATTGAAGAGGCTGCCGCCTACAGGCAAATTATGCAAACAGAAGGCCTCTCCCAGGATGATCTTGCAAAGAAAGTGGGCAAGAACCGCGCAACCGTTGCAAACTCTCTTAGACTTCTTAAACTCCCTGCCGAAATGCAGGAAAGTCTAAGAAAGGCTGAGCTCTCGCCCGGCCATGCAAGGGCCCTCCTCTCCGTTACAAATCCGGTGGCCCGGGAAAACCTCTTCCTTGAAATCGTTAAAAAAGGCCTTTCTGTAAGAGAAGCCGAGAAAAAAGCCGCAGTAAGCGGGGGCACAAAAGCTCAGAAGCAAAAAAAGAAAAAGGGAAGGGCTCCTGAGCTTGAAGCAATGGAAGAGAAGTTTATTACCCGGCTTGGCACAAAAGTGAAAATCGACGGAGATTTTAATAAGGGCACTGTTCTAATCGACTATTATTCAATGGAAGATTTAGACAGGCTTTATAATATACTCGGAGGTTCCAAATGATAGACCATAAGTTAATCGATAATTTTACCCTTTTATCAAAGGATTTTGCGGTAAAATGGAAGAACATGGTTCGTAAAACTCCTCAGCTCAGTCATTATAATACCATGGATGATAATGCCCTTATTGAATTGAATGCCCCCTTTTATCCTCTTTTTGCAAAAACCCTGGACAGGGGACTTGATCGCAACCTTATCGGGAATTTTTTTGCGAGTATGGGCAAGGTCAGAATGGAAGAAGGATACCCCATTTCCGAGGTTATTTATGCCCTGACTCTTGCAGAAAAGGTCATTATTGAGTATCTAATGACCGAATTTGCACCCGAGAGCACAACAAAAATGTATCAATCCATGGGTGTTATTACAAAAATATCCGAATTCTGCCTTATGGGATGCTTTTATTTAACAAAAGGATACCTTGAAGCGGTCTATACTAAAATGAATATCAATGATAGAGTATCTGAAGAGTTATTAAAAAGGTATTTTAAGGACGATTTTTTCTTTAAACAAGAATAATACCGAGTAAAAATGGAAGCACTTGAGATAAAGACAGTTTTTATTCTTGAATTTGCAAATATTTCAATCCCGATATCCGAAACTGTGCTTGTCTCTTGGCTGGTCATGCTTATCCTTATAATTGCATCAGTCCTGCTCACCCGCCGCCTTAAGGAAATCCCCTCAGGCTTCCAGATCTTTTTAGAAGCCGGGATCGATTTTTTAAATAATTTTGCAAAAGATCAGTTCGGTGCCTTTTCCAAATTCCTTGGTCCCTATATGGGCTCCCTCTTCCTTTTCCTCATTGTTGCAAATATGATAGGTCTTTTTTCCCCCTCCGAGGGAATTTCATTATTCAGCCTGGAGTTTAGTGCCCCCTTTGCCATCCATCCTCCCACCAGAGACATTAATGTCACGGCAGCCCTTGCATCAATGTCGATCTTGCTTCTTTTAGTTTGCGGTTTATTTGCAAGGGGTATTACCGGATGGTTTAAGCATTTGCTTCATCCGATACCGATGATGCTGCCCTTTAATATTCTTGAGTACGCAACAAGGCTTCTCTCTCTTGCCCTCCGTCTCTTCGGAAATGTCCTTGGCAGTGTTGTCATTATGGGCCTTATTTCAGGTCTTGTTCCTGTAATTATTCCGATGCTTCCTGCCATTTATTTTGAAATTTTCGACGGAGTAATTCAGGCTGTCATTTTTGTATTTCTAACCAGTCTTTATATTTCTGAGGCTGTTAAGGTTCACGATTAAGGAGTAAAGAATGGAACTTCAATTTTTAATTGCCATTGGTGCAGGTATTGCGGTTTTTACCGGCATTGGAGCAGGTATTGGCATCGGAATTGCAACATCCGGTTTTGTGCAGGCGGTTTCCCGTCAGCCTGAGGCTGCGAATAAAATGACACCCCTATTCCTCTTGGGTGTTGCGCTTGCCGAGGCAACCGCTATTTACGGCCTTGTTGTTGCACTTGTGTTAATAACCAGACTGGTATAAAAACTATGTTGGATTTCTCTGTTACCTTTTTTATTACAATAATAAATATCACTTTTTTATTTTTAATACTAAGAGCGATATTGTTTAAACCGGTAACGAAATTCATGGAAGACAGGGCAAAGCGTATAAAAGATTCAATTGACGAGGCAGAGATTGATAAGGCCCATGCCAAAGATCTTATTGCCAAGTATGAGGGGAGCCTAAAAACCGCAAATGCCGAAGCAGACTCAATTATACGCTATGCCAAGGAGCTGGCAAATATCGAGGCCGAGAAGATAATTTCAGACAGCCGCATCATTGCCGAAAGAGAGCTGACAAATACTCGCAAGCAATTGGAAATGGAACACCGTGCTGCTATTGCCAACTTTAGGCAGGAAGCGGCAGCTCTTGTTGTTGCCACAGCTTCAAAGCTGCTTGAAAGAGAAATTGACGGCGAAGACTCAAGGCAATACGCTCAAATACTTCTTAACGAAGTTGCAGGCGACCCGGAAAAGGATTGATATGAAATCCGTTAGGACCTGGGCAATGGCATTTATTAACTCTGCCGAAAATGAAGGCCTTGACATTGCCTATTCCATAGACACTCTAAAGGAACTCTCATCTCAGGTTAAAGCTCTTTCCGGATTCTTTTATGGCAGAAACGCTGCTGCGATGCTTGAAAATCTTCTTAGGGAAGAAATTAAGAAGGCCAATCTCTCAGATGAGGGGCCTGCTTCCTTAAGCATTGAGCTTAGTGTGCGCTTTATAATCCTAACTGTAAGAAAAAATATGTTTAAGCAATTAAAATTAATTATTGATGATATTACCCGCATCATGAATAAAAGGTGGCAAATAATAGAAGCAACGATGGAATACGCATTGCCCTGCGAAGAGCAGGCTGAGTTTGAAAATAGTCTGTCGGAGGCAATAAAAAGGAGAAGCGGTGCAAGTAAGGTGCTTCTAAGCACAAGGCAGAATCCGGCCCTGCTTGGCGGTTATAGAGTTAGAATAGGTGATGATGTATTTGACGCAAGCATAAGGAGTCAACTTGAGGAGCTGAAAATTGGTTTACAAAGCGATATGGGTGACTTATTTGACGGTGGGGATATAGATGGCTAATTACGGAAACCTCTCCAGAATTCTGGAAGACAAGATTAAAAATTGGGATATTAAGACCGCTTCCGGTTCAACCGGCTTCGTTGTACAAGTTGGTGACTCGGTTGCCAATGTCCACGGATTATCGAACGTTGTTTACGGTGAATTACTTGAGTTCAGCTCAGGTGCAAGCGGCATTGCTCTAAACCTTGAAGAAGAGGGTGTCGGCTGTATCCTTCTTTCCGGCGAGTCGGAAGTAATGGACGGCGATGAAGTAAGGAGCACCGGAAGGGTGGTTTCTGTTCCGACAGGCAATTCTCTTATCGGCAGGGTGCTGAACCCTCTCGGGGAGCCGATTGACGGCAAGGGCCCCATTAATCCCGAGAAATGGCTGCCTGTGGAGCATCCGGCAGCCTCGGTCATAGACAGGGGCAGTGTAAACACGCCTCTTCAAACAGGACTGCTCTCCATTGATGCAATGATACCGATAGGCAGGGGCCAGAGGGAACTTATTATTGGTGACAGGCAGACAGGTAAAACTGCAATTGCAATTGACACAATCATCAATCAAAGAGATAAAAATGTATATTGCATTTACTGTGCAATAGGACAGAAGGCATCTTCCGTTGCAGCAATTCTAAAGAACCTCCAAAAAGAAGGTGCAATGGATTATTCCTTTATCGTTCTTGCATCTGCTTCAGACTCTGCAGCCCTGCAATACCTTGCACCTTATTCGGCAGTAGCAATGGCAGAGCATTTCATGCATCAGGGAAAGGACGTGCTGATTGTTTACGATGACCTTTCCAAACATGCCGTTGCCTACCGTACAATCAGCCTCCTCCTGCGAAGGCCGCCGGGAAGAGAAGCTTTCCCGGGTGATGTTTTTTATCTTCACTCGCGGCTTTTAGAGCGTGCCGCTAAGCTTTCTGATAATCTTGGGGGCGGCTCGATTACCGCTCTGCCGATTGTCGAAACCCAGGCAGGTGATATTTCTTCCTATGTACCAACAAATGTAATTTCCATTACTGACGGTCAGATCTTTCTGGATTCCGACCTCTTCAATTCGGGTTTCCGTCCTGCGATCGATGTCGGCCTTTCAGTAAGCAGGGTGGGCGGCTCGGCACAGTA
Source organism: Treponema sp. (assembly GCA_009777995.1). GTDB lineage: Bacteria > Spirochaetota > Spirochaetia > Treponematales > Breznakiellaceae > WRKT01. Next base: position 38,492 of record WRKT01000008.1, read on the forward strand.
TAAGGCCATACGAAAGATCGCAGGCAGGCTGAGGCTCGACCTTGCCCAGTACCGTGAAATCGAAGCCTTCGCGCAGTTTGGCAGTGACCTTGACAAGGCTACCCAGGAAAAGCTTGCCCACGGTCAGAGGCTTATGGAATTGTTCAAACAACCTCAATATAGTCCATTTAATACAGCAGGGCAGTACAGTATTCTCTACGCTGCAGTAAATAGTCTTCTTATGGATGTTAAGACATCGAATATAAAAACATTTATCAAAGGTTTTCTGGAATACCTGGAATCTCATCATCGGGAATTAATGGAGGATATAATTAGAACAGGTGAATCGACGGCTGAAACAGAACAGATTCTTATGGATGCCATTATAAGCTATAAACAGATAGCAGAGCAGAATTAAGGCCCCGTAATGGAAAATTTAAGAGACCTGCGCCTTAGGATGCGTGCAATTGAGCAGACTTTACAGGTGACAAAGGCAATGAACCTAATCTCTACTGCAAAGCTTAGAAAGGGCAGAAGAATACTCATGGACACAGAGCCATACTTTGCAAGAATCCAAAAAACCATGTTTGACATTATTTCCGGTGCAGGATCTGTGCGCAGTAAGTTCTTCGCAGCTCCAAATACAGAAAAAAAATCCCGTGCTGCCATTTTAGTTATTACAAGTGATAAGGGTCTTGCAGGCGGTTACAACGCAAATATAGTAAGGCATGTATACGAACTTTGCGAGAGAGTTAATAACCCTGTTCTTATTCTTGTAGGAGCAATAGGTTATAGGAACTTTTTACATTCACCTCTTTTAATTCTTGAAAATCTTTCTTATAAATCAAAGCTCCCGGACATGGACGATGCAAAGGAGCTGTCGGAATATATTATTTCACAGTTTGTTTGGGGATTATTTGACGAAGTTTATATAGTTTATACCCACATGTATAGCTCAATTAAACTGGCTCCAAAAGAATTGCAGTTACTTCCATTAAATGCAGAAAAATTTCAGAGTGAATTTGAAAAGAGCGGCGGAAAGCGTTCAGAGAGGTCTTTTGAATTTGTTCCATCTAAACACGAAGTTTTTGAGCACCTGATTCCCATGTATTCAAAGGGGATCATATATAGCTGTCTTGTAGAAGCATACGCAAGCGAACAAAGCGCAAGGATGTCGGCGATGGACGAGGCAAGCAAAAATGCCGAGGAAATGCTTACTTCACTGAAAACCCGCTATAACCGTATTCGGCAAGCGAGAATTACACAAGAGTTAAGTGAAATTGCAGGCGGCGCTGAAGCCTTAAAGGAGAGATTATAATGGCGAAGCCGGGTTATATTATACAGGTAACAGGGCCGGTTGTGGATGTCAGCTTTGAAGCAGGATTTGTCCCAAGAATCTTAAATGCACTTACCGTTAAAATTGACACAGATTCTAACAGTCACGATATGGTTCTGGAAGTGTTGCAGCATATCGGAGATAACAGGGTTCGCTGTGTATCAATGGAAGCCACCGAGGGACTAAAGCGGGGACTCCCCGTATTTGACACAGGGAGCCCGATCAGGGTTCCTGTCGGAAATGAAGTTCTGGGGAGAATGTTCAATGTTACAGGTAAAGTCATAGATGATAAGGGATCATTTTACGGTAAGCAGTACAGTTCAATACACAGAAATGCGCCTGAGTTTGCAGAGCAGAGGCCTGCAACAGAAATTTTTGAAACAGGCATAAAGGTAATTGACCTTATTGCCCCATATACAAGAGGCGGCAAGATAGGACTTTTCGGAGGTGCCGGAGTCGGTAAGACCGTTTTAATAATGGAGCTTATACGGAATATAGCCACAGAACATTCAGGCTATTCGGTCTTCTCCGGGGTTGGAGAGCGCTCAAGGGAAGGTGCCGATCTCTGGAAAGAAATGAATGAATCAGGTGTTGTCGATAAAACAGCCCTAGTCTTCGGTCAGATGAACGAGCCCCCCGGTGCGAGGATGCGTGTCGCACTTGCCGCCCTGACCATGGCCGAGCATTTCCGCGACTCTGAAGGCCAGGACGTATTATTATTCATAGACAATATTTTCAGATTTATTCAGGCGGGTTCTGAAGTGTCCGCTCTTTTAGGGCGTATTCCAAGCGCAGTAGGTTATCAGCCGACACTTGCAAATGAAATGGGTGCATTGCAGGAAAGGATTGCAAGCACTTCAAAGGGCTCGATTACAAGCATACAGGCTGTTTATGTACCAGCCGACGATCTAACAGACCCTGCACCTGCGACAACCTTTGCCCATCTTGATGCAACAACCACCCTCTCGCGAAAGATCGTGGAGCTTGGTATTTACCCCTCGGTTGATCCCCTCGCTTCAGGATCGCGCATCCTTGACCCTGCAATTGTAGGCGAGGAGCATTATCGCACAGCAACCGATGTTCAGCATTGCCTGCAACGATACAAAGAACTTCTGGACATAATCGCCATTTTAGGAATGGACGAACTTTCCCCTGAAGATAAGCTCGCCGTATCGAGGGCAAGAAAGATACAAAGATTTTTCTCCCAGCCCTTCTTTGTTGCCGAGAAGTTCTCGGGAACTCCCGGCCGTTATGTGCCCGTGAAGGAAACCATCCGGGGCTTCAGGATGATCCTTGACGGAGAATGTGACTCGATGAGCGAGCATGCCTTTTATATGGCAGGCACCATAGACGATGTTATTGAAAGGGTAAATTAGTCATGGCGATTATGTTCCCCCTCGAAATACATACCCCCTATCGCCTTTTTTTTTCTGATTCTGTTCTTGCATTCTCTCTTACATTAATTGATGGGGAAATTGCCGTTTATGCAAACCATGTGCCTTTTACGGCTCCGGTTATACCCTGCATTTTAAGGATTAAGGACAAGGACGAGGTTTGGAAAACAGCTTTTATTTCAGAGGGCATTCTCGAAGTAGGGGAGCAAAAAGCGATACTTATTTCTGATGATGCCGAGTGGCCGGATGAAATAAATTACGAGAGGGCAATTGCTTCCAAAGAAAGAGCAGAACAAACCCTGGAACATATAATGTTAAAATTCGAGAAGACAACAGCATTATCTGCCCTGCAAAGGGCAAACGCCAGGATCAAGGTCTATGAGCAGGCTGATAAGAAGAAATGAGTATCTATGCTGATGTAATAAATGAAATCATCAAACTGCCCCATGCCGGCACTTTAAGAATAGTTCTTGGAAAACCCGGAAACGAAAAAACCCTAATTAAACCAATTCTTTTAAAGGGAGTTAATGCATGGCAATGCGAAAGAATAATCAAGGGGGCAAGTTTCCATGAAAATATTTCTGAACCGGGTTTTCTCCTCTTCCTTGAAAGACTCTTTAACGAAGAAGGGTTTAAGAATATCACTATAATTACCATGGAAAGTGTTATAACTTACCGTGTATCAAAAAAGCAGACCCTTCATCGAAGTAAGTCCGAGAATAAAAGCCCCGTAAAACCCACTCTAACTCACGACAAAAAGAAAAACCATATCCTTATAGAGGGGATGCAGGTGCAGCCCCTTGTGGACCTCGGTGTTTTCACTGCTGACTATAAAATTATTAAGGCTAAGTATAATAAGTTCAGACAGATAAACAGCTTCCTTAAAATTATCGAAAGCGGCATTGCAGCCATGTCGCCCGGCAAGTCCTGCAACTCTTTAAACATTCTCGAGTTCGGCTGTGGGAAATCTTATTTAACTTTTATTTTATACTATTACTTTAAAATAATCAGAAAAATCGATGTTAAAATAACCGGTTATGATCTAAACAGCGAAATTGTTGACTACTGTAATGGTATTGCTAAAAAGTATGGGTATGACGATCTTTCTTTTAATTGCGGCGACATATCGGAGATAAAGACATTTGAAAGCAAGCCCGACATCATCATAACCCTTCATGCCTGCGATACCGCAACAGATAAGGCCTTATACAATGCCGTCACCAATAAAGTAAAATATATCTTCTGCGTTCCATGCTGCCAAAAGGAGCTGAACCAAAAAATAAAGTCCAAAGATGAGCTTTCGTTATTACTCCGTTACGGACTAATAAAGGAACGCTTCTCGGCCCTGCTCACAGACACTATACGCTGCGAGCTTCTTGCAGGTGAAGGATATGCCGTGGATTTGGTGGAATTTGTCGGAGAAGAGAATACCCCTAAAAACATCATGATTCGGGCAAGGTATTCAGGTTTTAAGAAGGACAATGCTGAAAAGGTGAAGAAACTTCTTTTAAGGTTTGACCTTGAGCAAACCCTTTTTAACCTGATCAAGGGAAATAAGGTAGATTGACACCTTTTTTTAATTAAGGTTAGAATAAATCCTAAGGAGAAGGTTACATGAGCACGGCAGTACTTATAATTCTGTGTATTTTTTCTGTTTCCATGGTTTCTGTACTCCTGCCTCATTTCGGTAATATCGCAAAATTAAAGAAAGACAAGGAAATTGAAAAATTAAAATACGAAAAAGAAATTATGTTATTAAAGCTCGAAAGTGAAAAAATCCAATTAAAGCTCCTTGAAGAAGAGAATAAGAAACTCGATAGAATAATTTACGAACAAAAATCTTAAATTTCTGCCGCTCGCCGGACTAAAGCCACAGGTAAATCTTATGAAGCTTTGAGCAGGCAAACCATGTGCCGAGGCAAAGGAGCACGAAGCCCGGCAGGGGAGTAATCCAGGTATCAGAGAGCAGCAGCATATTCCTTCCTGTAAATGCAAGGAAGACACCGATGCCTATGGAAATATAAGTGCGGGAATCCCTTAAGTAGGCTGAAATAAAGAAGGAAATAATTGTAACAGAAAATATCCCCATTTCGGCAAGGGACAGCATCGATGCATATCCCTTCCCGTAAATAAAGGTAGAATCCCAATATAAATTGTCAACCGGAACGTAGGAGGCTATCAGCATACTCGCTAAAACCATAAGGGAAAAGACAGTTTGCTGCTTCTGGAAATCATAACCTGCAGCAAAAAGACCTGCCGCGAAAAGTGAGAACAAACCGAAGTATCGCCCGAAGAGCAGAGAGCGAAAGGCGGCGATGGAATACATCGAAGGAAATGAAAGAGTCCCCGTAAGGGGTATCATCATCCTTGCAAATTCAAATGAAAGAGATATTGCAAAAAAGCTAAGGAATAGGACTTCGGGGGACTGGGTTTTCTCGAAGAAATAATAGATAACTGCGATGCTTATAAGGGAGTAGGCCGCAGCAGCAACCATGGTCCAGAAAGGAACATAGGCCGAAGGCAGGGCAAAATGATAAACAATACTTTGAAAAAAGCCGTTTGAGCGAAGAATAGCAGATTCACTAAAGGCAGGAAAATCCGTAAAAATAAAGTACCCGGACACTCCGATAAAGATCAATGAAAAGCCGGCAAGAATTATCCCCCCCCGTAAAAAATTATTCCTTGCTGTTAGAGTCATATCGTATGATATATCATAATGAGCGCCTGCTCAAGAGCACTTGCTCAAGTGCGCCTGCTCAAGACTCCCTGTAAAGAACCGATATTATATAAGAGGAGAAATCCATGTTTAATAAAAAGGCTGTTTTTATAATGGCGCTTGCCCTCTTAACAGTATACGGGCTTTTCCCCGGGGATACGGCAACCTTTGTCGACCTTGGCTTCTCCAGGGACGGCAGATTCTATATGTTCGGCCAGCATGGGGTTCAAACGAATACATTAAGACCCTGGGCTGACCTATTTGTCGTAGATGTGGCACAGAATAACTTTGTAAGTAATGGAAGACATACATATATTCACGAAAACCCGGTAATTGCAGGCCAAAACGGCTCAGGTGCCCTTAACAGGCTCATTGTCCAAAATGCACCCCTTGCAGAAAGGCACCAAATAGATTATAACTTCCAGGGCCTGCCCCTCTTTATTTCTCTTGACAATACTGACGACTCCGTTTCCTTTAGAGATTTTGAATCAGGCGCATCCTACAATGCAACTTTGGTTTCATTTATTGAAGGCTCAGGCGAATCACTTAGGTCATCATTCTTTATAAACCTTGAAAGGACAAATAGGGACGGCTCAAATAAAAGTTATATAGTCGGAACTCCTCATTTTAGAAGGCCCCAAATCGCCTCGTATCGAATTCAAAGGGTGATGGTCGCCCCAAGTGACGCCTCAATGATCTTCGTAATCGAAATGAGAAGATGGGAGGGCGAGAGCTTCAGCATTCGCTATATGGTCGAGGCTGTTCGCTTATAATTATCCTTACACGGGCGAAAAATCTGTGTAACCCGATTCCCGTCCTCAGAAAGAAATCTTAAATACATCCTCTCAAGGGGGATAGACCTCTGCCATAGGGTCTCAAGTTGAACCTCAATTGCCATTTCTGTAATTTCTTCCCCGGTTAACTGTCTCTTTTCTTGGGAAAAATAATAATCTCCTTCGGGCAGTTCAAAATAATCCTCGGATTTCCCCGGAACCCCGCTAAAAATCAATTTCCCCGGGAAAATATCCCTCTTGGGCTCAAAGCTCACTCCCTGTACCTTATCCAGGGTAAAGCAGAAGAGCCTTTCCCCCTCCTCGGGGCAATTAAAGGGCTCCCGCCAATCATCAGGAGTATAAAAAAGCGGAGAAGCAAGTTTTAACCTTAAAATTGTAAAATCCATAAAAAAATATACAAAAAAATCTCAAAATAATAAAGCGTCCTGCATATTGGCGCAGTATATGGTTAGGAGGATATGATGATAAAATATCGATTGACCGTTTTTGCTCTGCTGATGTGCACGCTTTTCACTGCCTGCTCAACAGGAGAGGTCCTAATGCAGATCATTGAAAACAAGGCCGAGGTGCCTGTTTTTCTCGGCTGCCGCCCCATAACGCCCACAGAAATACTATTCAGCTTTTCTGCGGAGGTGGAGGTGGTTTCCCTCAATTTTGACCCTGCTGTGGAGATTGGCTCCATAGAGGGCGGCTCTGATGTCAGGGTGACCCTTAATAAGCCGATAGAGGAGGGGAAGAGGATCACCGCCGATATCCTTGTCGAAGATGCGGGAACGAATACCCTGAATGTCATCGTGCCGTTTAGGGCAAGGAACGATCGCATGCCAAAGCTCATTTTTAATGAGGTTCGCACCGAATATTCAAGGCCGAGGGTGGAATTTGTTGAGTTTCTCATTCTTGAGGCAGGAAATCTTGGTGCCTTGCGTCTTTTTATTGCCTCTGTCTCTGTTTCTGTGCCTGTTTATGAGTTCATGCCCGCTGAGATTAACGCAGGCGAGTATCTTGTGCTTAATTTAAGGACCATTGAAGATGTAAGTGATAGTCCCAATGAGCTCCATTTGCCCGGAAATACCAAATTGCTCCGCAGAACCGATGCTCTTTGGCTAATGGATCAGGATGATAATATCCTCGATGCCCTGCTTCTTAGTGAAAACCCGGGGCCTGTATGGGCAAGTCAGAATCTGATAATGGCGGCAGAACTCTTTGGAAGGCATAATGCCTGGCAAGTTGACGGCGGGGCGGAAGGCCGGGCCCCGACTCCCGCAGATGCTGTAATAACTTCGGGAACCACCGCTACAAGGACAATCAATCGGGATGAGAGTACCCCTCCTTCAAGAAGTCCTTCAGGAAGGGCGGAAAACTGGTATATAACTGTTACAAGCGGAAATTCCCCGGGCAGGTTAAACAATCCCGGAAGACATAATTAAATTAAGCCAATAAAAAGAGCCTCGATATCGTTTTTTGGCAGGGCGCCTGCCGCCTGATTCGCTATCTTCCCGTCTTTATACACTACCAGGGTTGGTATGCTTCTAATGGTATGGCGTCTTGAAAGCTCATCTTCCTCATCCACATTTACCTTGCAAACTTTTAAACGGTCTGTATATTCTTCTGCAAACTGGTCAATTACAGGGCCGATCATTCTGCACGGCCCGCACCAAGCCGCCCAGAAATCAACTAATACAGGAATTGATGACTGTATTACCTCGCTCTCAAAGTTTTCACCGGTTACCACAATGCTTTTGCTCACAACTTTCCTCCCTGTTATTAATTATTTTATTTCTTCCCATTTTATCTTAAGTCCAAGGTTTCTTCAAGGCTTATATCAAATGCATTCATAATTTACTTCATTAAAAATTTAGTTTATACTTACAGGCATGTTAAATAAATATATCGAACGGTTCCGTTCAGCCCTAAAAATACAGACAGACTGGGCAACGAGCGATAAAATCGCAATAGAATCAAGTCTTAGCCGCTTCCAGGATTTCTTAAAAGAAGCCTACCCGGCATTTCACAAAGCCGCAGAGTGTCATATCCTCTCGCCCTATGCAGTTGCCTACCGCTGGCCCGGTGCTTCACCGGAGAAACTACCTGTTTTATTAATGGGACATTATGATGTGGTCCCCGCAGAAACAGAAAAATGGTCTGTGGAACCCTTCGGCGCCGAGATGAAGGACGATTTTATCTATGGCCGCGGTGCCCTGGATATGAAGAATATTGTTATAGCCATTATGGAAGGAGCCGAAAACCTCTGTACTGCCGGCTTTAAGCCAAAGGGTGATGTCTGGATCGCCTGGGGAGGGGATGAGGAGAGATCGGGTTCTCTTGGAGCAGTTCATACTGCAAAATGGTTTAAAGAAAAAGGAGTGAAATTCTCCTATGTAATCGATGAAGGAACCCCTGTCGCTGTCGATCAGATCCGCGGGGTTCAAGGTCCCCTTGCCCTTATTGGGATCGAAGAGAAAGGTTTCTTGAGTCTTAGACTGGAGGTCGAGCAGAAGCCCGGCCATGCCTCTCAGCCGCCTGAGGAACAGGCTGCAGCAATTCTTGGCCGTGCCCTTATCAATATATCGAAAAGGCCCTTCCCCTGGCTCCTTACTCCCGCCGTGGAAGCTTTCTTTAAGTCCCTTGCCCCCCATGTTACGGGCATAAGCAGTTTCGTGATGAAAAATGCCCGCCTCCTCGGGCCCTTATTCTTCAAAGTTGCAGCAACCGGTCCCTCAACAAGGGCTCTTTTGCGTAATACAGTCGCGATGACCATGCTGGAAGGAAGCATGGCAGATAATGTTATGCCTTCCCTTGTCAGGGGTGTTATCAATCTTAGACTCCTTCCCCCATGGACCGTGGAAGAGGCTATTCGCTTTATCGAATCTAGTATCGCCGATGACAGAGTCAAGGTTTCCATACACGGCTTTGGGAGTAACCCAATGAAGAGCGGCCCCGATCAGGCATCGCAAAAGAGCCCCGGCTGGAAGGAAATCTTTTCAGCCTTCGATCGCAGTTTTCCCGGAGTCCCCGTCCTTCCATTTTTAATGCCTGCAACCACCGATTCAAGGCACTATAAGGAAGTCGCGGACTATATATTCCGCTTCTGTCCGTTTAAAGTTAACCCCGAAGAAATGTCGAGGATACACGGGCATGACGAGAGGATTTCCATCGAGAACTTGCAGAAAGGTCTTGAGTTTTACACCGCTCTTATGGAGCAGTTTTAGTTTTAACAATGAATTCCATCCTTTTGTTTCAATCGATCCGAACAAAGGCCCGCGCCGATTTCTCCCGCTCCCCGGGGCCCGGCGGGCAGAATGTCAACAAGGTAAATACAAAGGTGACCCTGCGCATACACTTGGATGATTTGGCAGGCCTAAGCGAGGATGAACAGAAGCGATTACGGGAAAGCCTCGCCTCTCGTATTACTACGGCAGGTGAGATTGTTATAAGTGCGAGCGAAGAGCGATCTCAAAGGATCAATCTTGAGCGTGCCTATAGCCGTATGGAAGCCCTTATTGTGAATGCAGGGCGGCTCCCCCGCACCCGCAGAGCTACAAAGCCGAGTAAGGCCGCAAGGGAAGAAAGGCTTAGAGCAAAGCGCCTAAAGAGCAGGAAAAAAGTTGAGCGCAGTTATAAGCCTGATACTACATAAATTGCTAACGGGAGATTAATATGTCATCAAACGAAAAGCTGTTAATTGAAAAGTACTCAGGCCTTATTGAAGAGCAGAGGGGCAATGCTTCAAGAGCATTTGCCTTGGAGTTTCATTATACAAAAAAGGTTTTAAATAATTATGTCGATAAAAATTCGACGATAATAGAAGTCGGGTGCGGCACCGGTTATTATGGACTATACCTTTCAGAGTTATGCAAGGAATATACCGGGGTTGATCTGATTAAGGAGAATATCGAGCTGTTTAACAGCAAAATAAGTGATAATAAAATTTTGAACTGTAAGGCACTTGTGGGGGACGCAACAAACCTTGTAAATATAGATAATGAAGTATTTGATCTTGTCCTTGTATCGGGGCCAATGTATCACCTGCCCGGAGCAGAGAGGGACTTGGTTTTCGAAGAAGCAAAAAGAATCTGCAAGAAAAACGGTATAATTATTTTCACCTATCAAAACAGGCTAGGTGTTTATTTACAAGCCTGTATCCTAAGTAACCCCGATGAATACCCGAACGAAACTGCAAACAATTTCTTCCTTGAAAAATCCACAAGCGACAAATCCCCCGGCCTATTCTTTTTCACAAGCCCCGAAGAAATGAAATCGCAGGCAAAAAAGCATAAATTAAGAATACTCAAAAATGTCGGAGTAAAGTATTACTTTAACAGTAAGTTAATAGACAACATGGACGATCCAAAGTATAAGTGCTGGATGGATTTCCTCGATCATCTCTGCGAAAGCGAATCCGGCGCAGGCCTCAGCGTCCAGGCCCTGCTTGTCTGCCGGAGGGAGGAGTGATATGGCTAAATCAAAAGGAGCGAAAATCGATTCATCTGCATCAATTGAGAAACTGCTCTGGAAATCTGCCGATAAGCTAAGAAAAAATATAGACGCTGCAGAATATAAACATGTTGTCCTTGGTCTAATATTTTTAAGATACATTTCTGATGCCTTTGAAGACCTTTATGCAAAGTTAAAGAGCGGGAAAGGGGAATATGCAGGAGCAGACCCTGAGGATAAAGACGAGTATAAAGCGGAAAATATTTTCTTTGTTCCAAAGGTTGCTCGCTGGTCATACCTACAATCCATGGCAAAATTACCCACCATTGGTAAAGTTGTCGATGATGCCATGGATGCCATTGAGAAGGATAATCCATCGCTTAGGGATGTATTACCCAAAGTATTTGCCAGGGGCAATTTGGACCCTGCTAACCTTGGCGGGTTAATCGACCTTATAGGGAATATTGCCCTTGGGGATGCGAAAGATCGAAGTGCTGATGTACTTGGCCATGTATTTGAGTATTTCCTTGGAGAGTTCGCCCTTGCCGAAGGTAAAAAAGGCGGTCAATTCTATACCCCGCGAAGTGTTGTAGAACTTTTAGTAGAAATACTTATGCCATACAAGGGCCGTATATTCGATCCCTGCTGCGGTTCAGGCGGTATGTTCGTACAGTCTGAAAAGTTTGTGACCGCCCACAAGGGTAAAATAAATGATATAAGCATCTATGGACAGGAAAGCAATCAGACCACTTGGCGACTTGCGAAAATGAATCTTGCAATCCGCAGTATCGACAGCTCCCAGGTCAAGTGGAACAACGAAGGCTCATTTTTAAATGATGCTCATAAAGACCTTAAGGCCGATTTTGTTATTGCTAACCCTCCCTTTAATGACAGCGACTGGTCGGGGGATCTTCTCCGGAATGACGGCAGGTGGAAACACGGTGCTCCTCCTGCGGGAAATGCAAACTATGCGTGGATTCAGCACTTCCTTTACCATCTAAGCCCAGGCGGCATTGCCGGCTTTGTTCTTGCAAAAGGCTCGCTGACTTCAAAGACATCCGGTGAAGGTGATATACGCAAGGCATTGATCGAGGCTCATCTTGTTGATTGTATTGTCAATCTTCCGGCTAAGCTCTTTTTGAATACCCAAATACCTGCATGCCTCTGGTTCCTGTCTCGCAATAAGTCCAACGGTAATTATAGAAATAGGACTGAAGAGATATTGTTTATAGACGCACGAAACGAAGGCCATCTGATTAATCGCAGAACCAGGGAATTATCAAGTGATGATATTCAAAAAATCGCCTCGACATACCATGAATGGCGAAAAAGCAAAGGAAAATACGAGGATATAAAAGGTTTTTGCGCCTCTGTAAACATTGAGCGTGTAAAGGAACTGGATTATGTGCTTACACCCGGCAGGTATGTAGGTCTCCCTGACGAAGAGGATGACTTTGATTTCAAAGAGCGGTTCAATAGCTTGAAGGCAGAGTTCGAGGAACAGTTGAAGGAGGAAGCAAGGCTGAATAAGGCTATACTGGAAAATCTTAAAAAGGTGAAAGTATGAGGAAAAGTACGAAAAACGATTATTCCGATATAATACAGCGTATAAAGGATGCCATACTTAAAAGCCGTTATCGTGCGGCATCTTTAGCAAATAAAGAATTATTATCTCTATACTACGGAATTGGTAGATATATTTCTGTAAACAGTCGGGAAGGGGTTTGGGGAACGAGTGCTATTGCTACCATATCTGAGAAACTACAACAAGAATTACCCGGTTTGCGTGGTTTTTCGGCATCTAATATAAAAAACATGAGATTGTTTTATGAAGAATGGGAGGAGTTCTTCACAATTCGCCGGCCGTTAGCCGGCGAATTAAGAACCCAATCGAAAGATATTGATATAGAAGTATTAACAGCATATCGCCAGCCGGTGGCTGGCGATTTAAAACCAGTAGAAATTGAATTATTTTTTATTATTGGTTTTACCCATCATTGCGAAATCCTTTCTAAGATAAAAACTTTTGAAGAGCGATTTTTCTATATTGGGCTCTGTGCTACTGAGTTTTGGAGTAAAGAAAAGTTGCGTTATAATTTGAAAAGTAATCTATACGCACAAAAAGGAAAAATATCTAATAATTTTAAGGCAACTATATCTGACAAAGATTTAAGGCGAAAAGCCCTGTTATCGTTTAAAGATGAATACCTGCTTGATTACATTAATATTGAATCACCCGATGACGAGCCGGATGAACGCGTCTTGGAAAGCGAAATTGTTAATAATATTAAGAAATTCATTATGTCACTCGGCAATGATTTTTCCTTTATTGGCAATCAATATAGGTTAGTTGTAGAAGAGCAGGAATACTTTATAGATTTGCTTTTTTTTAACCGACAGTTACAAGCATTGATAGCTATAGAACTAAAACGAGGTAAATTTAAACCTGAATATTTTGGGAAGATGAATTTCTACTTATCTATACTTGATGATTTGGTGAGGCTTCCGCATGAGAACCCGTCTATTGGTATTATTTTATGTAAATCAAAAAGTCACCGTGTTGTAGAATATGCTTTCCGTGACATGAAAAAGCCAATGGGAGTTGCTACCTATAAAACGGCATCAAAACTACCACCTGAATATAGAAATATACTTCCAAACGCGGAACAACTTAAGGAGTTGCTTTGAAGTGTAGTTATGAGTATTATTGTATTTCAGACTGTTTCCAAAATAGAATAGTTGAAAATAAAGCGCAACTGTTCAAAACGAGAGGACAGTTAGAACAAAATTGCAGACAGTGTCTGCAATTTTAAGTATTAATGGAGTAGCATATTAGGAAATTTATCGCACAAAATCTCCATGACACAAAGAGGGGGAATTTTGATATTAGACGAAACAGAACTAATTAGTAAAGGTCACGGAAAATGGTCAGAAAAAGGCGTTCCTCACAAAGGTTGGATATGTATAGATATTGAGGATACAGGAGAATTATCATCAGTATGTGAAATGTGTGAGAAACAGCTAATAAGGTATAAGCATTATATGAAACATTCAGATTATCAGAAAGTTCTTAAAGTTGGATGCGTTTGCGCTGGTAATATGGAAGATAATTTGGTGTCAGCAAGAAGGCGTGACGATTTCATGAAGTCACGGAGTAATAAACGAAAAAAATGGCTAAATAGAAACTGGAAGAGATCTGCTAAGGGTAATGATTATTTAAAGTCTGATGGATATTTAGTTGTTATGATGGACAAGAATGCTTTTTGGAGTGCTTTAATTCAAAGTGATGATAAGACATTTGTGAAATGGAGTCAACGTAAATATAAAACTATAAATGAAGCAAAATTAGCTGCATTTGATTATTTGACTAAAATATTATCAGAAAATCAATATTATGGGAAAGGAGTGTAAAATGAATGAGTGGCGGGAAGCTATCCTTGACGATATTGCGTCAGTAAATCCACCAGAGTTCTTAAAAAGAGGTGAAGCGGCAAAGAAAATCGCTATGGAATGCTTAAAACCGTTTATCAAAAAAATCAATGAATTTTCTATTGAACCTTTTAATGGAGGTATGAAATTTAGAAATGGTGATACTATTATTGCCAGAATTACTCCGTGTTTAGAAAATGGCAAGACCGCTTATGTTGATATTCTCGATCCAGACGAAATAGGTTTCGGCTCAACTGAATATATTGTATTAAGAGAAAAGAATGGCTTAAGCGATAAGCATTTTTTATATTACTATGCAATTTCCCCAGAATTTCGCGATGTAGCTATTCTTTCAATGACAGGAAGCTCTGGGCGTCAACGTGTAGAAACAAGTGTTATTAAGAACCATATTCTCTTTGTTCCCCCTCTCCTCGAACAGAAGGCTATTGCCAGAGTACTTTTCAGCTTAGATGATAAGATAGATCTACTTGACCGCCAGAACAAGACCCTTGAGGCTATGGCGGAGACCTTGTTTCGGCAATGGTTTGTAGAGGAAGCTGATGAGGGGTGGGAGGAAGGAAAGCTTCCAGATGAATTTTCCTTCATAATGGGTCAATCTCCTGTTGGTACTTCATTCAATTAAAATAAAATTGGTATTCCAATGTTTCAAGGAAATGCTGATTTTGGCTTTCGTTTCCCTTCTGAAAGAGTATATACTACTGAGCCCACTCGGTTTGCTGATCAATTTGATACACTTGTAAGTGTTCGGGCACCTGTTGGAGAGCAAAATATGGCTTTGGTAAAATGTTGTATTGGTCGTGGCGTTGCTTCCTTTCGATACAAGCACAACAGAGATTATTATACATATACGTATTTTAAGATCCGTTCGTTATTAATGGAAATAAGGCAATATAACGATGAAGGTACAGTCTTTGGTTCTATTGGAAAAGCTGATTTTGAATCATTGGATATAGATATTCCACCACAGGATTTGATACATAATTTTGAAAGAGTAGCAAAACCGATTAATGATAAAATTATAGAGAATTGTGGTCAAATCCGCACCCTTGAAAAACTTCGCGATTCCCTCTTGCCTAAGCTGATGAGTGGAGAAGTGATTTTAGAAGGATATAATCATGAATACAGATTTTGAAAAAAAACTTACTAAATCTATTATTTACGGGCAACTAGAAAAAAAATGTACTGAAAATTCTCAGCATGAAGTTTTAACCCTTGTATCAGAGGTAGGTAGTTTTGCAGTCATGCGTTTAAAAACAGTTATCAAAAATATGCCAGAATTCACATTGCACGATGATGTTCATATTTTCAATATGCTTGGGATTTTGGAAAAAATTATTCCAGCATCTAGTTTGATAAAATTGTCTATTCCAGATTTGCTTATGTTAATTCTTTCGGTGTTTTTACATGATATTGGTATGGCTCCAGATGAAAAATACATAAAAGCTTGGAAAAATCAACTTCTAGACAATGAATATGATGAAGAGTTACAGAAAGAGAAAGAAAATTTTGTCCGTTTCCGTTTAACATTTACACATCAATTGTCTGATATTAAACGATTTAATGCAGAAAGCGAATATTCAAAAGCGCAGCTTCTTGAAGATTATATTATTACTGAATATATAAGAACAACTCACTCAACACGTGCAAGGAAAATAATTGCAACTTATTGGGATAGAAGAATTATGTATCAAGATACAGATTTAACTGAGGATTTAGCTGCGATATGTTTTAGTCACAATGAAAATTATACTTACTTACTCAACATGGAAACATTCAAAGTTTGTGGTCAAGATACATACCTTTGCCTTCCTTTCATAGCTACATTATTAAGATTAGTTGATATTATAGATTTTGATCCTAAACGAACACCCCCGGTTCTGTTTTCGCATTTAGCTGTTAAAAATCCAGTTTCACTTACTGAATGGAGAAAACATCAAAGTATAAAGGCGTGGACAATATCATCGAAAAAATTGGTTTTTTCTGCACAATGTGAGCATCCAGCAATAGAGGCTGCAATACGATTAGTTTGCGATCAAATTGATGAAGAGTTGAGGAATGGAACAATAGTATTATCAAATTTATCAAATGAAGGCATGGATATTGACGAAACTATTTATAGAATACCATTACCACCTCGGGTAGATAGACAAAAAATACAAGCTAAAAAAGATATATCTACTGGAAAGCCAATCTATCGTTATAACAATACAAAATTTACATTAAACAAGAAGCAAATAATAGACTTACTAATGGGAACAAAACTATATGGAAAACCAGATGTCGCTTTACGTGAATTGTTGCAAAACTCCATAGATGCCTGCTTATTAAGAAAAAAGCTTTCAGAGATATGGGGTGTCGAATATAATCCGAAAATTAAAGTTTTACTATATAGAAGGAATAATATTGATTATATGCAAGTGAGCGATAATGGAATAGGAATGAATCAGCACATAGTAGATAATTACTATACGAATGTTGGTTGCTCTTACTATTCATCACGAGAGTTTAATGAACTTATAACTTCGTTTAAGTCTACATTTGTTCCTATTTCTAGATTTGGTATTGGCATACTATCATGTTTTATGGTAAGCGATTCTATGGAAGTTATAACGAGGAGAATAACCGGGCGTTTTGAATGTGATAATGCTTTAAATATATTAATTGAGGGACTAGAAAGTCTATTCGTAATATCTGACTCTAACAAAGAAGAACCAGGAACAGATACGATATTAACATTAAGACAAGTACATCCTTGGGAAAGAATGAATGAAAATGAATTTGTAGATTGCATTAGAACTATTATACCTAATCCAGCTGTATTAATTGACATAGAAACAGATAAAGGAAGTGTTATTCATTCGAGTGATTATTTTGAAGGTATGGATTTAAAACCTATGCTAGATTATTCATGGCATAATGAAAAAAATATTAGAAAGCTTGACATAGATTTAGAATGCGAAGAATATGGCTTTAAGGGCAAGGGTTGTGTTGGCATTCTTGTTAATAATGAAGTTCCTGTGGATGTAATTGAAGTGTTATCAAGAGATGTTAGAATAGATGAAGAAACATACACATTATCGTCTAATATTAAATATGGAATTAACTGCATCTCTGAAAATTCGACGAGCATTTCTGTTGACACTAATGGTAATATTGATACAGATACCTCTTTTACGGAGAAATTTAGATCAAAATCTTCATTGTCTATACATGGAATTGAAGTACCTTGTGATTTATTTTACAATTATACTAATAGGCAGTCAAAAACAATTATTGAAATGCCATTTCCATTTTCTTTTAGACTTGATATTGGACAACACAGCGAACTAAATTTAAATACAGCAAGAAACCAGATTGTTTATGATGAAAAGTGGTTGCTTTTTGAAGAAAATTTATATCGAATAATTTGCAAACAACTCGTATCTATTCTTAGTCCATCTGACTGGGGATTATTAAAGAATATAATCGGGAAAAATAAAGATAGTGTATTCAATAAAATTGCCCAACAATTTCAGGACAATGAAACAGTTATATTTTAATTGTGCCTATTATAGATTTAAGCCAAATCAGCACCCTCAAAAAACTCCGCAATACCCTCTTGCCAAAACTCATGAGTGGTGAAGAGAGGGTTGAGGTATAAGTTTATCATTTTTCAATCTTTTTTCATAGCCATTATAATCATTAAAATCTGTTGACTTTACAAAGATATCAAGAGCTTCTCCTACAAAAATTTTTTGTGCGATGTTATAATCAAATTTATGCTCAGCTACTTCAATTAGCCATGGGAATGTCCTTAGGTATTTTAGCAGAGCGATACCGGCGGCGGTTGGTGAGGAATTTCTGCTTTTCCACTTTGTTAAAGTACGCTGGGGTAGACCTACAGCCCTTTCAATCCCGGCAAAATTAATTTTTCTTTCCTCAAAATATTTTAAAACTTCATCAATATAAGCTTCATTAAGGGTAGAGAGGGCTTTTTCAATTACTTTATCATTTTCACCGGAAATGTCTCCTTTAAAATCACATTCCATACATTTATCATAAAAGATATCTATGCTCAAATTTTTACTCAAATCACCGCTTATAGTTTCATTCTGCATAAAATGTTCAATTTTATCTGATCCGCATGAAGGGCATAACTTTCTTTCATCCATATACATAAAATACAGCATTTTGGGACAAAATGTCAAACAATTTGTTCCATTATGGAACAGTTTTCTTGGCTTTTTGTTATATTTTGCTATTTTATTGATTTTTTACCCTTTCTTATGTTAATATTTCATAGGATCGAACAAAATGACTATTAAACTCAACGAATCAGCCATAGAAACCTATGCTATAGAACTCCTTGAAAAACAAGGTTATAAATACATCTACGGTCCCGATATCGCCGCAGACGGTGACAATCCTGAACGCTCCTCCTTTGAAGACATCTTGCTAATAGATCGCCTTAAAACAGCAGTCACCCGCATAAATCCCACCATTCCCATCGATGCACGGGAAGATGCCATAAGGCAAGTCCAACGCCTTACATCACCTGATCTCATAGCCAACAACGAAGTCTTTCACCGTATGCTCACAGAGGGTATTAATGTCAGCTATCAAAAAAACGGAAACAACCGCGGAGATTTAGTCTGGCTGATTGACTTTGATATGCCAAATAACAACGACTTTATTGTCCTTAATCAATACACCGTAGTAGAAAATAATGTAAATAAACGCCTGGATGTGGTCTTGTTTATCAACGGATTGCCCATTGTTATTATGGAACTAAAGAATCCTACAGATGAAAACGCTACTGTAAAGACAGCATTTAACCAAGTACAAACTTATAAACAGGCCATTCCATCTATTTTTAACTACAATGCATTTATAGTTATTTCAGATGGCCTTGAGGCTAAAGCAGGTACAATTTCCTCCGGTCTTAGTCGTTTTATGACATGGAAGAGTTCAGACGGTAAAGTTGTCGCATCTGCCCTAGAGGGAGAATTGGAAACGCTTATTCACGGAATGTTGAATAAAGATACACTCTTAGACCTTATTCGCCATTTCATTGTCTTTGAAAAAAGCAAAAAAGAAGACAAAGAAACAGGTATCATAACCATTCAAACCGAAAAAAAGTTGGCGGCTTATCATCAGTACTATGCAGTTAATCGAGCAGTAGAATCAACACTTCGTGCCGCAGGATATGTGGATGGAGATAGAGACCAAGCGCCATATACAACTGCAGAAATTGCAGCCGAATCTCCTGAAAGTTATGGTTTATATGGTGTCAAATCTCAGCCTGCAGGTGATAAGAAGGGAGGCGTAATATGGCATACTCAAGGCTCAGGAAAATCCCTATCCATGGTTTTTTATACCGGAAAGATAGTTCTGTGTATGAACAACCCGACAATTCTTGTTATAACCGACCGGAATGACCTCGATGATCAGCTTTTCGATACATTTGCCGCATCTCGGCAATTACTTCGCCAGGAACCTGTGCAAGCAGAAAATAGGGAGCAATTAAAGGATTTACTGAAAGTTGCTTCCGGAGGCATTGTTTTTTCTACAATTCAGAAGTTCCAGCCCGAAGAAGGCAATGTCTATGAAAAACTTTCGGATAGGACAAATATCATTGTCATTGCGGATGAGGCTCATAGAACCCAGTATGGGTTTAGGGCAAAGATAATTGATGATAAGGACGAGTCCGGTAACATTATAGGAAAAAAGATTGTATATGGTTTTGCCAAGTACATGCGTGATGCACTTCCTAATGCAACATATCTAGGGTTTACAGGGACTCCTATTGAAAGCACTGATGTTAATACACCCGCTGTTTTCGGTAACTATGTCGATGTATATGATATTGCTCAAGCTGTTACAGATGGAGCTACTGTCCGAATTTTCTATGAAAGTCGTCTTGCAAAGATCATATTGAGCAATGAAGGCAAAAAACTTGTAAAGGAACTTGATGAAGAGTTGGCACAGGATGAGCTGACAGAAACACAAAAAGCCAAGGCAAAGTGGACACAGCTGGAAGCCTTAATCGGAAGTGCTGACAGGATAAAGCAGCTTGCAAAAGATATAATTAGCCATTTTGAACAGAGACAGGAAGTGATGGATGGCAAAGCAATGGTCGTAGCAATGTCTCGTAGGATTGCTGCTGAACTCTATAAGGCAATCATTGATTTAAAACCTGAATGGCATAGTGACGATCTGAAGAAAGGCACTGTCAAGGTAGTTATGACTTCTGCTTCTTCGGATGGACCTGAAATTTCAAAGCATCACACAACTAAAGAACAACGGCGTGCATTAGCAGATAGAATGAAAAATTCAGAAGATGAACTTAAAATGGTCATTGTCAGAGATATGTGGCTGACAGGGTTTGATGTCCCACATCTTCATACCCTTTACATTGATAAGCCCATGCAAGGTCACAATTTGATGCAGGCAATTGCACGTGTAAACAGGGTATACAAAGACAAATCAGGCGGCCTAGTGGTTGATTATCTAGGAATTGCTTCAGATTTGAAGAGAGCCCTATCTTTCTATTCCGATGCAGGTGGGAAAGGAGACCCTGCTTATAATCAGGAACAAGCAGTGCTGCTAATGCAAGAAAAACTTGAAGTTGTTTCTCAAATGTTCTATGGTTTTGCATATGAGCAGTATTTTTCGGCTGATACAGGTAAAAAATTATCGCTAATTCTTGCAGCAGAAGACCACATTCTTGGCTTAGAAAATGGAAAAAAGCGTTTTGTTGATGAAGTGAGCGCCCTATCTCAGGCTTTTTCAATAGCAATACCTCACGAACAAGCGATGGATGTAAAAGATACTATTGCTTTCCTTCAGGCAGTAAAATCAAGGCTTGTAAAATTTGACAGTACCGGCATAGGCAAAACCGATGAAGAAATTGAAACAGCTATTAAACAGGTAATAGACAAGGCCTTGGTTACCGAGCAGGTAATCGATGTTTTTGATGCTGCCGGTATTAAAAAACCTGATATCTCTGTACTATCAGAAGAGTTTCTTCTTGAAGTTAAAAACATGGAGCATAAAAACATTGCTCTTGAAGTTCTAAAAAAACTTCTGGATGATGAAATAAAATCGCGAACTAAGAGAAACCTAATCCAGAGTAAAACCTTAATGGAAATGCTTGAAAATTCCATTAAAAAATACCACAACAAGATAATTACCGCAGCAGAAGTAATAGAAGAGCTTATTGAATTATCAAAAGAAATTCATGAAATGGACAAAGAACCCAAAGAAATGAACCTAACCGATTATGAATATGCTTTTTATACTGCTATTGCCAACAATGACAGTGCAAAACAGCTAATGCAGAAAGATCAGCTTCGTGAGCTTGCTATTGTTCTTTACGAAAAAGTTAAGGAAAATGCCTCTATTGACTGGACTATAAAAGAGAGCGTAAAAGCAAAACTAAAGGTCATAGTTAAAAGAATCTTACGGCAATATGGTTATCCGCCCGATATGCAAGCACTCGCAACTGAAACGGTATTAAAGCAGGCAGAATTAATAGCCGAGGAGCTAACAAAGTAACCTAAGAAGGCTTAATCACTCCATCTATAAATCTCCCTCAATTTACCCATATCATACAAAATAGGTTCTGCAATTTCATCCCGGTCTGTCATTTGATTAAACTCTTCAATTGTGACCCATTTAATGTCAATAACTTCATTTTCCTGTAGTATTGCCTTAGAAATGTCTACATTTTCTGTAAACAAATAAATGTCCTTTATATCGTCCTTTCTAACTATGGTCTCGATTAACTTGCCATTCTCTGGATTTAGCTTTATTCCGATTTCCTCTTCGACTTCTCTCATTGCACCTGTAAAGCTGTCTTCGCCTGCAATTATTGAGCCGCCGGTACATTCCCATTTCAATGGGAATGTTTTATCTTCATGCCTCTGTGTTATAAGTATTTCATTTTTATCGTTAATTATCCAAATATTTAAAACTATGTGGTATTCTCCTTCAGGAATTTCATCCCCTCTAAGGAGAACCTTGTTTAGCTTTATCCTGTCCCTCGTATACAAATCCCAATATTCCATTGTATTATCTCCAAAATTGTCAATCATACATATAGATAACAAACAGGAACAGCCCAAAGGTCTTCGCCAAAGGGAACCACTGCAGTGCCTGTATAAAAAACTATTCCAAGTTTAAAGCGTTTGCTCACTGTTTCTTTTAAAAACTTAAGCCCGGTAAAGTCATTCTCATTCGGAGTTGAATTTAGCTTTACTTCAATTCCTACTACTTCATTATCTTTTTCTAAAACAAAGTCTACTTCTTTTTGATCCGAAGTTCTGAAATGAGAAATTTCCAGCCTGCTTATCGAGGAAGCATTTTTTATGATTTCGCTTGCAATATAGTTTTCAAGAAGGTGGCCCATCATAGTACGATCATTGTCGAAAATATCTTTTAATCCCCTCCTGAGCAGATAAAGGAGAAGATTTGTATCAGTAAAATATAATTTTGGTGATTTTGTAAAACGTTTATTTAAGTCTCCCGGCTTAGCCCATGCTTTAATTTCAAAAAGAATGAATGTATTAACAGCCGCTGCTTTATATCGCTCATAAGTTTTAATATCAATACCGATTTCTTGCGCAATCTTACTGTTATTAAGTAAGCCCCCGGCACGCATTGCCAGGAATGAAAAGAGCATAATCATTTTCGCAGGATCTCTAATGTCTGCTATGGTACGGACATCTCTTTGAATTAAAGTATTAAGGTAATCGCCAAACCATTGTTCTCTTTCAATATCCGGGTTTAATGCCGCCTCAGGGAAGGTGGCATTCTCAATTAATTCCAATAGATTATATGCATCATAGGAATGATATTCGAGCTTTTCCTCAAAAAGACGCTTTATAAAGTTTAAGCCCGTTCGTCTATGTTCACCGGAGGAAAAAGGAAGTAATGTCAATGTAGACATCCGCCCGACAAGTGCTTCAGCAAGGGCAGGCAGAGCCATTAAATTGGCTGAACCTGTAAGTAAAAACAGCTCTGTCCCATTGCCCTTTTCACGGTGCTTATCTACTTCCATTTTCAGATACGGATAAATTTCAGGTACAAGCTGAACTTCATCAATAATGTTAATTTTGTCATTTGGAAGGGAATTAATAAATGAAGCAGGGTCATTTTTTGCAGAAAAAAGGTTAATAGGCGAGTCAAAACTAATATAGTTTTGCTCTTTTTCAAGGTATAAATTTTTCACAAGAGTCGATTTCCCGCATTGACGAGGCCCATTCAGGTAAACAAGGGGCCTCGTTTTTAGGGTTTTTTCAAGCAAATTCTCTAAATTTCTCTTATAATAATCCATTATTAACCTCTTGCAATTTTGGTATTAAGATACCAAAAATTATAGGCATATAATCCCATTTTTGCAAGAGCATGTTTCATATGAAAAAGCAAATGTCTGCGATTACATTGCCCTTTTCGTCCGGAGTTGTGAAACGCGGGCATTGATCACGTTCAAAATACCAATAAGAACCATCATTATCATATTGAATTTTAATTCCTTGTTCTTCAAGTATTTTTTTACACCCTAAACTATGCCCATGATATTCCATCACATCTTTTTCATTGCCGTATACCCAGCAAACAGCAAGTGATCCTTTTGGAAAATCAAAATGAAAAAACCTTTCAGGAACAGTAGTTTCTTTTGGCAGTAGCATACCAATCCAATAATCCAAAGAGCCGGATTTATCAACCTTCATAAGTCCAAGATATGCATTCCAGTCTTCGTATTCGGCTTTAAATTTATCGTCAATATTTTTTTCCAAAAGATCAAACCATCCATTTTGCCACCATTCACCCCAGTTTGCTCCTTTCTTCCCAATGAAGCGCAATGCAGGAATCTCTTGTTTATAAGTCTTAATTATTTCCACACCCATGCTATTTCTCCAATAAATATAAGTATTCTGTAACGTGAATCTCACGCTCATCAAGATTACGAGAGCCGCGGAATGTATTATATGATGTTTCCAAGACCTGAACCCTCCCGATTTTTTCCAACATACCCTTCATCTGTTCAAGAGTAATAAACCCTTCAGAATTAAAAGAAATTAAGACAAATTTTGCCTTTATATTATTAACTAACTCGGATAAAGCAGAAAAAGCATGCTGTCTTTTGTTATAAGCAGAGCGATTCCAGTTGTTAGGAATACCTGAAACCGGACTTATATTTTCCGGGTATTCGTTTTCGAGTATAAGGTTAAGCATAAAATAATTTGACCCATATGGATGCTGATTATAAGGAGGATCAATATAAGCTAAATCTACTTTCTGCACTTCATTTATTATCTGATTAGAGTCCCCTGCATATACAGTAAAATTGCAGTTAAAATTACTGAATACAGGGAATGGCAATGTGATATCACCCTTGATCCGAAAAAGAGCATCGTTGTTACTTCCTCCAAATTGCCCGAGACCTGTTTCCTTATTTTTATGAAACCCCTTAAAAATGCCTGAAGTATTTGCATGAACCGAAGCCTTTGCGATTAAGGGAGCCAGGAAATATTTTTGGTATTCCGTTGGAATAGATTGTATATAGTCACGGGCTGTGTCTATATACATAGCGTTTCTTCTTGTATAAAAAACCCGATCGTCTTTTTCTATATAGTTATCGTTCTTTGGAGAATACAGTTTGGTAATTATTCCTTCTTTTAAGGGCATTGTTTCCATGTCTGAAAGAAGATTACTATGCATATCTCTTAAGGCAGGCAGGTCTATATCGTCTTTATTTGATAAATAACATTCACCCGTAACAGTGGCATATTTTTCCAAGTCATTTACAAGAAGATAATTAGAAAATTGCTTAAATTGGCGGGCTACAATACCTGACCCTGTAAAAACATCAAAAATGTCCAATTTCTCCTTGCCAAGCCGATTCTGAACGATTTCGATGCCCTTCGTTATAAATTCCAAAAGAGAACGCTTATTTCCGATATACGTTATTATTTGCTGTGTTAAAAAGTCCTGATTTTCGTCTGAATCTGCCTGCCCGGACATATCATTTTATTCCTAAGCAATCTCTTTATCATATTTTTTACTTTTCTCATATAATACTTCAGGATCTAAATCTATTCCATTTGGCCACTCAACAGTACCATAAGATACTTTAACCATAGAGAATAACCTTTCATCTTTCAAAGATCGAAAAACACCTGTATCCAGATATGGTTTTACATCAAATACTTTCTTTTCTTTGTTTTCAAAAATTAATTCTAATTTATAGTCTTCTAAAACTTTGGCCTTCTTAACTGAAAAATACATAAGTTCCTCTTTTACCGCAAAGGTTCGATATTGAATGGAAGCTCACCATTTTGAGCTAAGGTCCAGTTTGCCAGTAACTCTTCTTTATGTACTACTATCCACGCGGAAACCAGTTTTTCTTTATCAACCGGTAATTTTCCATCAGTTTTATCTCCTGTCTTAATATTAAAAATTGCCTCATTATTTTGATATATTGCATGAATATGGGGAGGGTTATGTTCTTTATTACCTAAATACATCCTTATCAGGATACCATAAAACATAGAAATAGTTGGCATAAGCAAATTGTACCATAGATTGAAAAGGTAATCAATATTGAGATATTGACAAATTTCTCTAAAATGTCAATATTGCTAATCCTAAAATGTCCTTAATATATTGGAATCCGTTGTTTAGAAATCTCCAACAGAAAATTATCTTTAAAAGTTACAATATCTCCCTTTTTATATCGGGTTTCTCCTGATTCTCGTAGACGCTTGTTTGCTTTAAGTAAATTCCTGCTACTTTTTCAAAATCTTTCATTTCAGCTAAAAGTTGGTTCAAACTCATAGTAAAGACAGCATAGGCATCTATATTCTCTGTTTCTTTATTCTGTTTGATAGTTGCTTTGCTATGGGCTTGTTCTGTACGCGTCATTTTTTCATCCTTTGTTAAACAGGAGGCTCGTTTTCTTCAATCTACCTTAATTTTGGCAAGAAAAAATAAAAGGTTTAGAATTTTTTACAATTCTACCATCAGTCCGCTCAGATAAAGCGGAAAAACACAAAGACCGGCCTGACAGCATATATGCGTCTTATATGACGCATATATGCTGTCAACCTCATGCTCCCCTATAAACAGGTGCTGCGGTAAGGAGTATAATCAATGGACATATCGGATTCCGGGCAAATTTTCCTTGAAATTATGGTATTTTTTCCTTATAATATGCTTACGGAGGACGCATTATGCCTGAAATAATATATGTGTCTTCTGCGTTTAAGCATAAATTATCAAGAGATGATATTGTTCGAGCCTTCGAAACCTTCATTTTTGAGGAAATGCTGGAGGATTTCGATAATAAACACCTTTTACTGGGCTTCAATATGAATGGAAATTTGATTGAAGTGATGTATAATAGGATTAGTGATGAAGCTATTAAGGTTTTTCACGCTATGCCCTGCAGAAAAGTTTTCCGGAATATGATAGGACAGGAGTGATTCATGAAAAAATATACTGATATGACAGATGATGAGTACGATGCTCTAGATGAACTCTTGACAAAAACTACACCTAGAATAAAGAAAGGCACAGGTGGAATTTTCACTGAAAATCGCTCCCGGATGCTCCTACTTGATGAAGCGACTATCCGCATTCTGGACGAACAGGCTAAGGCTGTTCATCAGACCCCTTCTGAGTTTGTTACCCGGCTCATCAGAGAAAATGTAACTGTAAAGGTTTAACTTGTATATAATTATAAATTATCAAGTTTACTGGAACATGCAAAATAGTCCCTCGTATGTATCTCCTGACAGCATATATGCGTCTTATATGACGCATATATGCTGTCAGATTCCACAGTGGGGCTGAAAATGAAACAAGGGGCATATTGACCTTTGTGCCTTATTTTAGTATTTTTTAAGAAGACTTAAGAAAATATATCTAAATACTCTGTCTTTGAGGTTATCATGTCAAAACACAGTCAGAATAAGAAACACGCAGAAGATATAGTCGGCGAAAATCCGGAGGCGGAGCAGGCGGGTCTTGAAATAAATCCTGAAATTCTCGAAAAACGGGAGGTTCCCGGTGAATCGGAGGCCCCAATTGCAGAAGAATCGACCGATCCGGAGCAGATTATCGCTGATTTGCAGGCGAAGCTTGCCGAATCCCACGATCAATTCCTGCGAAAGGCTGCTGATTTTGAGAATTTTCGCAAACGAATGAATAGAGAGAAGCTGGAACTAACCGAATTTGCCAATCAGAACCTTATTTTAGACCTGCTCCCCATAATTGACGACTTTGAGAGGGCCATAAAGTCCGCTGAGGTCTGCTCATCACTTAAAACATGTAATGAATTCGCAGGTTTCTACGAGGGTATTATCATGATTGAAAAGCGTCTTTCCTCCCAGCTTGAGAGCAAATGGAAGCTAAAACGCTTTGAATCTGCGGGGCAGGTCTTTGATCCGAGCCTTCACGAGGCCATCCAAATGGATAAGTCGCCTGAAGTTACAGAGGCAGTGGTTGTAGAAGATTATCTTAAGGGGTATTTACTTAACGAAAAGGTCATTCGTTTTGCAAAGGTTAAGGTTCTTATGCCGGAAGAAGTCAAAGAGTAATGAGCTATATTCTTTTTAAATTATTATCTATTATTTATTATGAAGGAGTTTGAAAATGGGTAAGATTATAGGCATTGATTTAGGAACAACAAATTCATGCGTGGCCGTCCTTGAGGGAGGCGAGCCGGTGATCATCCAGAATTCCGAAGGGGGGCGTACCACTCCGTCTATCGTTGGCTTTACGAGCAAGGGAGACAGGGTTGTGGGGGCTACTGCCAAAAATCAAATGATCACAAACCCGGAAAATACTGTTTACTCCATTAAAAGGTTCATGGGCCGGCGTTATTCTGAAGTAACGAGCGAGATGAAGCGGGTTCCATACCATGTGACAGAGCAGGCTGATGATGTTCGTGTGGAGCTTGACGGAAAGAAATATTCCCCACAGGAGCTTTCTGCGTTTATCTTGCAAAAAATGAAGCAAACGGCAGAGGATTATCTTGGCGAAACCGTGTCGGAGGCTGTTATCACTGTTCCTGCATATTTTAACGATGCCCAGAGGCAGGCGACAAAGGATGCGGGGAAGATAGCGGGGCTTGATGTAAAACGAATCATCAATGAACCGACGGCAGCGTCCCTTGCCTTTGGCTTCAATAAAGATCAGAAAAAAGAGAAGACCATTGCGGTTTACGACCTTGGCGGAGGCACATTCGATATCTCCATCCTTGAGCTTGGGGAGGGGGTCTTTGAGGTTAAGTCCACAAACGGCGATACCCATCTTGGCGGCGATGACTTTGACCTTAAAATCCTTGAATGGCTTATCGAGGAGTTTAAGAGAGATACCGGCATAGACCTTGGTAATGATCGCATGGCATTGCAGAGGCTTCGCGAGGCTTCAGAGAGGGCCAAGATTGAACTTTCAAACATGCAGGCTACAGATATTAATCTTTCATTTATTACAGCCGACCAGAACGGGCCCAAACACTTACAAAAGAGCCTTACAAGAGCTAAGTTCGAGCAGATGGTTTCGGACCTTCTTGAGCGATCCAAGGCTCCCTGCAGGAAGGCCCTTGAAGATGCACAGCTGACCGCTGAGCAGATTGATGAAGTAATTCTCGTCGGCGGCTCAACCAGGATTCCCGCAGTTCAGCAGGTTGTAAAGGACCTCTTTAAAAAGGAACCGAATAAGGGTGTAAACCCGGATGAGGCAGTTGCATCGGGTGCGGCAATTCAGGGCGGAATTCTTGGAGGGGATGTAAAGGATGTCCTCCTTCTTGATGTTACTCCCCTTTCTCTCGGTATCGAGACCCTTGGCGGCGTAATGACCAGGCTTATCACAAGGAATACGACTATTCCGACCAGGAAGAGTCAGATATTCTCGACGGCGGCGGACGGGCAGACGGCAGTTTCCATTCACGTTCTTCAGGGTGAAAGGGAGATGTCTGCGCAGAACCGCGTGCTTGGCCGCTTTGACCTTGTCGGTATTCCTCCTGCTCCGAGGGGGGTCCCCCAGATCGAGGTGACTTTTGACATAGATGCGAACGGCATAGTCCATGTTACCGCAAAGGACATGGGAACGGGCAAGGAGCAGAAGATACGAATCGAGAGCTCATCCGGGCTTTCTGACAGCGAAATTGACCGCATGGTTAAGGAAGCGGAGCTTCATGCTGAGGATGATAAAAAAGAAAGAGAGAGGGCTGAAGTTCGTAATGATGCTGATAATATGGTTTATTCAACGGAGAAAAACCTGAAAGACCTTGGCGATAAGGTTAGCCCCGAAGATAAATCAAAGGCTGAAGAAGCTGTTGCAGAATTAAAGAGGGCCCTTGAAGGGGATGATACCGAAACCATTAAGGCAAAGACCGAGGCCCTTCAGCAGATTTCCTATAAGATTGCCGAAGAAGTTTATAAGCAGACCGGCGCACAACCCGGTGAACAACAGGGAGGCCCGCAGGGCGATGCCTCTCAAGGTGATGATAATACGAAGACAGCAGAAGATGCCGACTATGAAGTGGTCGACGATAACCCCGAAGGGAACGATGATAACTAATGGCTAAGCGCGACTTTTATGAGGTTCTCGGTGTTCAGAAAAATGCCTCGAAGGATGATATAAAGAAGGCTTATAGAAAGCTGGCTATACAGTATCATCCGGATAAGAACCCCGGGGATAAAAAGGCGGAGGAAAAGTTCAAGGAAGCAACCGAGGCCTACGAGGTCCTTGCTGACGACAAGAAAAAGCAGGCTTACGATCAGTTCGGGTTTGCAGGTATCGAGGGTATGGGCGGGCCCTCTCCGCATGACTTCTCCCAGGCTTTCCGCGGCTTTGAAGATATCTTCGGGGATTTCTCAGGCATATTCGACACGATTTTCGGAAGCAGCTCAAGGAGAGGCCCCGGAGGGGCGAGAGGCGGAGCAAATCTTCGCTATGACATTGAGATTCCTTTTAAGGATGCCGTCTTCGGCACTAAGGTCGAAATTCAGTTTAACAGGAATGACAGATGTCAGGAGTGCAAGGGCTCGGGTGCCGCACAGGGGACGAGCAGGAAGGTCTGCCCCACCTGTAAGGGGACAGGCCAGATTCGCCAGAGCGCCGGCTTCTTCTCGATGGCTTCCACCTGTCATTCGTGTAACGGCCAGGGGGAGATCATAGAAAAACCCTGCCGTGAATGCGGAGGGCAGGGCACCCAGAAAAAGCGGCAGAAGATCATGGTGACAATTCCGCCGGGAGTTGAAAACGGAAGGCGGGTGGTCATTTCAGGACAGGGAGACTCGGGGCCCGCAGGCGGTTCATCGGGTGATCTCTACGTTTTCATTCGGGTGAAGCCCCACGAATTTTTTGAGCGTCAGGCAGATGATCTATACTGTGCAATTCCTATTTCCATAACACAGGCAAGTCTTGGCGCAGATATCCAGGTTTCAACACTGGAAGGCAAGACCATAAAGGTGAAGGTTCCTGCGGGAATCCAGAACGGGCGAATGTTACGCATCCGAGATGAGGGTGTTCCTGCATCAAGGGGCAGGGGAAATCTTTATATAAAAATAATGGTGCAGGTGCCGCAAAAGCTTTCAAGACGCGGCAGGGAGCTTATGGAAGAGCTTAGTAGGGCAGAGGGTGAGAATAGTTCACCGAAACCAATTCCTCTTTCAGAACTTGCGGATGTATAGTCCCCGTTTATGAAGCAATTCCTTAGCCGTTTATCCATTATGATAATCGGGCTTTTTATTTTTGCCTTTGGCATCGTAATGGCAATTCAGGCGAATATCGGATACGCTCCCTGGGAAGTTTTCCATGTTGGTCTTTCGCTTACCTTCGGCATAAGCATAGGTTTTGCTTCGATACTCGTAGGTTTTTTGCTGTTAATTATAACAACCATATCGGGTGAAAAAAACGGAATCGGGACGGTTTTAAATATTATTCTAATAGGCGTCTTCATCGACCTTCTATTATTTATTGGTATAATTAAATTACAAACGAGTTTAATCCCCGGCATAATAATGCTGATAGCAGGACTCTTCCTTATTTCTATCGGTTCATGTTTCTACATTAGATCAGGGTTTGGCGCAGGCCCTAGAGACAGTTTAATGGTTCTGCTCACAAGAAAGACAAAGATCCCTGTAGGTATTTGCCGTGGTGCATTAGAGTTAACCGCTACAGTAATCGGCTGGTTTTTAGGCGGCATGGTTGGAATTGGAACTGTAATTTCCGTAGTCGCAATAGGCTTTTGCATTCAAATTACTTTCAAGGTACTGCGTTTTGATGTTACTTCTGTAAAACATGAGACTTTTAGAGATACCTTTTTGTTTCTAAAAAATAGAAAGAAACCTTAATAATGCCTTATAAAATAATATATGACATAGATCCAGCTTAAAAGGCCGTGGAAAATTGCCCACAAAATTGATCCCCATGCATTATACGAAATGACTATTGCTAAACATGATCCGAAAGAAATCCCTGTTTTTACTGTGTTTTTTACGATTTGTGATTCTGCCATTGTATTATCCTTATATTATTAATCTCCAGCTTAAACTGTAATTCCAGCGTCCCGGGAAATCCGGTGATGCAATCCTTATGCCTATTCTGCCCCATCTGCCGGGTCTGACTGAGCAGTTTGCCGAAAACTCGAATACCGGGTCCCGCTCCGCACGGAAAGTATAACCAACTCTTGTTCCTAAGTCGATAGTACCAAGGCGGGTAATAGGTCTTATTCCGATTTCGCAGGTAAACCTTAGAGAGTCGAAGTTCATAGAAGTATTGCTTAATGTGCAGTTAAATACGGTATTAATTGGACCTAATTGAAATGCCGTCATTCCGCTAAAGCTGTCGGATATCTTTTCGGGATTCCTTGCGTCTCTGTTAAAGGAAATTGATGCACGCGAAAAACGAAAGGAAAAGTTTCCGTCGAGTGCCCTCCTTTGGGCGGCGGTCAGACCGGGGTGGCGGTAGTATGCCGAGAAATTTATCCGCTCAAAAATCTCTTTAGGACTTTCCCCGCGGAGACTCCCCCTAATCCGCAGGAGACCTGACCGCGGTAAAAAGTGCTCAAGCCTGAGGCCGAGCCTAAGGCCCTCTGCAATAGCGGCCCCGTTACGATCCACAAAGCGGCCCGTGCCGGTGTCAGCCGAGAGAGAGAGGCGCCAGGGCCTATGGCCGAGACGAAGGGCTGCACTGCCGTAGGTGCCCCGGCCGTAGGCGAAGGTTTCTGAAAATGCAAGGTCTGTTGCAAGTCCCAGAATCGGAGAATTATACATAAGGGCAAGGGCGAAAATACTTGAGTCTCTTTCGGGAAGGGAGGGAGATGAAGAAAACCAGGCAGAGGCCCTTCTTTCAGGGAGTTCCCTTCTCGTATAAAAAGTTTCAAGTCTTAGATGCGAGGTACTGCTCTCAAGACCAAGGCCTCCTCCAAAACTTGCATTAAGCTCTTCGTCAAGGCTGCCCGAGAAAAATGCATCGATGCCAAAGGGCCGCCAATTTTGCGGAAGGCCAAGGTAGAGATAGGTGGCGGGAGTGTCCCTTGCACTTGGCTCAACTTTGAGATCGGAAGAGGAAGGACTTCGGGAATCCGTAAAGGGGAGGCCCCTTGCCCAGATATTGCTAACCCTTGCAGGAAGACCGTACTCGTTAAGGACTCCGTAAAGAACCCTGGAGCCGCTTCCCCTATGGTAGAGACCGAGGCCGGGATTAAATCCTGCCCTTCCGTCATCTTCAGTTAGGGGTAAGTCCCGCTTGTCTGTTGCAAGAAGGCGCACGGAGAAATCCTGACGCGGGAAGTTAAGGCGGAGATCCCCCCTATTATAAAGGGTTGCCTCTTCGAAAAGTTCTTCAAGGCCTACGGTTTCCGCCTCCTCCGTTCTAAGGCTGTTTGAAAAGGAGCCTGTCCAAAGGAGGGTCCAATTGAAGAAGGGTAGGCTGTCTCCAAAAATGTTGGAGAGGGGGCCGAGAAGGAGGAAAAGAAAGATTAATTTTTTCACATCCCTATACTGCGCGGAAATGCAGGACGCTTTAAATTTTTGGGGATTTTATTGCAAATTCTTTATTTTTTTTGTGATTATAAGGATATTCTTATCATCAACCCTTTCATATTCAACCTTATCCATGAGCTGTTTTACAAGGAAAACCCCGAAGCCGCCAATTTCACGATCTTCAGGTGAAATATTTAGATCCGGCTCTTCCTGTTCAATCGGGTTATATGGAAGTCCCGAATCTTCAAACCTGATAACGGCATCCTCTTCAATAAAGATGCTTATCTTGGCCTTGCCCTTACTCTCGGGGTATGCGTAGTTCACGATATTAATGAAAACCTCTTCCACTGCAAGGTTTATATTATTTTGCAAGACAAGGGGGCAATTATGTCTTTTAAGCTCCGTGCCTATGAAAGAAAGCACCTCCCCTAAGTATTCGACACCTGCTTCTAAAATAATTTCCTTTGGCTTGGGTTCGGTAAAATGATTTATTGCAAGGGAGAGCATTGTAATATCATCTGCCTGCTCTTCTCCGTCTACAAAGCGGTCTATTTCGTGTTTCACTTCGTTTATAAGATCCTTTGGTTTATGTTCATTTAATTTGCAAAGTGTTTTATGAAGGCGTTCTGTCGTAAAAA
Organism: Treponema sp.; assembly: GCA_009777995.1. Classification (GTDB taxonomy): domain Bacteria; phylum Spirochaetota; class Spirochaetia; order Treponematales; family Breznakiellaceae; genus WRKT01. Next base: position 72,213 of record WRKT01000008.1, read on the forward strand.
GCTCCCTGCTCTTGTTCATAGCCTCTGTTATGCCGTCAGTATATAGATAAATTGCATCGCCGCTTTCAAGATTGATAACTTCTTCGTTATACGCAATGTCTTCCATGCATCCGAGAACAAGGCAGGGGTCGATTTTTATTATTTCGTAACTCTTTCCCTTTTTCTTTAGGAACGGCGGATTATGCCCTGCATTGGAAAAAAGAAGAGTTCCGCTTATTGTATTATAGTAAGCCATAAAGGCTGTAACAAACATTCCTGTATCGTTATTTTCGCAGAGGGTATTGTTCACTGTTTCAAAAACTTCGCCGGGGCTTTTACCTGAACGTGCATTATTTTTTATTAGGGTTTTTGTGATAGACATATACATTGCCGCGGGGATTCCCTTGCCTGAAATATCAGCAATAACTATTGCAAGGTTTTCATCATCAATTAAGAAGAAATCGTAAAAGTCTCCGCCTATCTCCTTTGCAGGCAGCATTGTTGCATATATTTCAAATTCTGTCCTATGGGGAAATGCAGGGAATTTATATGGAAGCATGCTCGCCTGGATTTCTGCTGCAATACTTAGCTCCATATCGATGCGTTCTCCTGCAATATGTTCAGGAGATAGGCATTTCTTTGGTTTAAAGATAACTTTAAACCCCAGGAAACATACCAAGCATAGTAATATTATCAACAATATATACAAAAACATACAGTTATTTTATGAGCAGCTTATCTAATGCCGTCATGCCAAGTACATTCCTGACATTTTCTGACGGTCCTTCAATTCCAAGCCTGCCTCCTGCTCTCGAAGCATCCTTATATGCCTTTAGGATTACCTTAATCCCGGCCGAACTTAAGTAATCAACCCTTAGCATATTTAGAACTATATCATATACCTCGCTCTTAATTGTCTCTTCAAGACTCTTTTCAAGATCCTCTGCATTAATCGAGTTTACATGACCCTGCAGTATAAATTTTACACCTGTTGCAGTGTCAACTTTTGAAATAGCAAATTTTAAATTATTCATACATACCTCTTCTTCTTTATTTTATGTTGGAAATATTGAATAATGCAATATGCATATTTGTATGAGGGGATTTGTACTGCATTGCTATGCCGACCACGGGAAGAATAGGCTCTTCCTAATAGGCCGCCTTGAAGACGGGCGCTCCTTTGCGGCAGTGGTGGCGGACTTCCGGCCCTCAGCTCATATTCTTGAGAGGGACAGGGATAGTGCGGAGAGGGCCCTGTCTTCGATTATGCACAGGATTTGTGCGCCTGAGCTTGAGCCTTTCGCAGGGAATGAAAGTTTAGTCATGCTCAAGTTCAATTCCTTTAGGGATTATATTGCAGCAGGGAAGCAGTTTGAGAATGCAGGGATTATAAGCCCTGATGGTGATCTAAAGATACATGATAGCTACTGTATAAAGACAGGGCTAAAGGGCCCTGTGGAGCTTGTCGGCTCTGCAAGGAAGGGCCATCTCGTAGACCTTGTTTTCCCTTCGCCAAAGATAATCCCGGCAGAATCATGCAATGTGCAATTTAAGATTGCCTCAATAGATATTGAGACCGATGTTGATACAGGGACGATCCTCGCTGCGGGCATGAGCGTCCGGCCCGGTACGGCGGGGCTTGTGAGAGTGCTCGGGCCCGAGGCGACAGGTGGCCGCTCTGCGGGCAACGACACGGGCGACGGCACGGGCGGCCCGGCAGGCGGTGCGAGCCCCCTGTTTCATCCAACCGAAGCCTCCCTGCTTTCAGCCTTCCTTGAAGATATCCGAAAGGCAGACCCGGATGTCCTTACAGGGTGGAACTTTCTTGACTTCGATTTCCCCCGCCTTGCCGAGCGCTGTGCCGCTAATAAAATACCCTTCAATCTCGGGCGCTCGGAGGAGGAATCAAAGTACTTTCCTCCATCAACTTCAACCGATTCGAATAATGAAACGGCCCGCTCAAGAAGGAGGCTCTCTGCCGCGGCCCTTGTTCAGGGGCGGCAGGTGCTCGATGCTCTTAGGATTTATCGCGGAGGCCCCCGAGTAGGAGGCCACACTGACGGTTCTTCCTTTAGTCTGCAGGCAGTTGCAGATACGGTCCTTGGGGAGGGGAAGCTGATTAGTTCAACCGGAGGCGATAAAATTGCCGAGTTAAAGGAGCTTTACGAAAAGGACAAGGTACGCTTTGGGGAGTACTGCCTTAGGGATGCGGAACTTGTGCAGGATATCCTTGAAAAGACCGGCCTCTTTAGACTCACGGTGGAGAGGGCAAGCCTTACTGGGGTGTCCCTGGATAAGGCATGGACAAATGTCGTAAGTTTCGAGCGTATTTACGGAATGGAGCTTCACCGAAGAGGCATTGCTCCCAAGACAGTGGATACCAACCGTGATGTCTCGGGCGCGGCAGGCGGGACTGTTCTTGAGCCTTCACCGGGCCTATTCTCCAATGTTGCGGTTTTCGATTTTAGAAGCCTTTATCCGACCATCATGCTTACCTTTAATATTGACCCCCTGGCCAATGGCCGCGCGGTAGAGGAGGCCGGCAGCAGGGCTCGCGGTGAGACGCGCACGGAAGCCGGCACAACGAGCGAACCGGCAGGCGTAATCACAGCGCCTAACGGAGCCCTCTTCAGCAGGGAGAAGGGCATACTCCCCGGCCTTATTGCCGAGTATTTTGCCGCCCGCCAAAGGGCCCTCGATTCGGGGGACGAAGAGGCGAGCTTTGTCTATAAAATTTTAATGAATAGCTTTTACGGTGTTATGGGGACTTCGGCATGCCGCTACGGTCTCAGTGCCCTTGCAGGGGCCATCACCTCCTTTGCAAGAAAATGGCTTTATTTTTCAAGGGACTGGTTTAACCAAAACGGATTCAATGTGCTCTACGGTGATACCGACTCCCTCTTTGTGGAGACAGGCCTCGGCGATGATGCAGGCTATATGGACTTTCTTGCCCTTGGGAAAAAATGCACTGAGCAGCTGAATTCTTCCATTAAAGATAAAATAAAAGAAGAGTACGGCCTTGAAAGTTATCTTGAGATGCGCTTTGAAAAACCCTATCGCAGGTTTTTAATTCCCCCTTTAAGAGCGGGCTTTGGTTCCGGGGGGGAGAGCAGGGGAAGGGCAAAGGGCTATGGGGGATATCTCCTCGGTTCAAGCGGAGAGCTTTTAGTGGAAGTTAAGGGTATGGAGGCAGTCAGAAGCGACTATACGGCCCTTGCAAGACGTGTGCAGGTAGAGCTTTTGGAGTTAGTTTTTAAGGGAGGGAGCGAGGAGGATTTTAAGGCAGGGGTTTATGAGATTCTAGGTGATCTTAGGCAGGGGAAGTACGATGCAGAGTTGATTTACCGCAAGCGTCTCTCCCGTGCTCCTGAAACCTATACTGCTTCCACCCCGCCGCAGGTTAAGGCAGCAAGGGCCCTTGGTTGGAAAAATCGGAGGGGCATCGTGGAATTTGTTTGGACCATTACAGGACCTGAACCGGCATCAATATATAAAACTCCCCTCGACTATGATCATTATGCGGAATCTCAATTACTTCCGATGGCCCGCTCAATTGCCTCAGCCGCAGGCTGGAATGCTGATTTCCATACTCCGGGGCAGGACTTTTTCCGTGACGGGCAATTAGAACTGGATCTTGGTGATTAAATATTGAATTTTATATAAAAGTATGATATGTTCTATATGGAAGAAACTAAAAATCAGGGAGAAATCAATGAGAAAATTATGGTTTATACTTATCACCCTACTTATAGGTGCAGTTCTTTTCATTGGATGTGAAGATCTTGCTGCAATCGGCGGAGGAGGGGATCCCAACGGCGGCAGCGGCGGTAACGGCGAGGAAACCCCGGGCGAAGATGAAAACGTAACCGTTTCAATCAGCGTAACCACAGGGTATGCATCTCTTCCCGAAGGAATACAGAGGCCTGCAGTCTATGGCCCTGACATTATCGTGATGCTCACCCTTTCGGAGGGCTCATTTAATAGCTTTTCTTATCTCTGGGAAGAAGGCAATCCGAATGCCGAGTATAAGACAAGGCTTCTCGAATGGTTCAGCATAAGCCCTGCACCCCCATACCTTGCCGATAATGCCACAATTTCCATTCAGAGCAGGTATGAGTATACAAGGGTGGAAGGCCACGATTTCGGCTCAAATCTGTCGGTAAACCCAAAAGTTATAGCGTTTAGAATCCCTACGGATATAGACAATTGGACTAAAAGTCCCTTTACCGTTACCCTTAACGAGGAAAAACTTGAAGATATAATGAAGGTAACCGATCTGGAATATGTAGAACTTGCAGCAGGGACAAAGACTGCAGAGCTTTCGGGCGTTTTCACCAAGGTGGAAATAACAGCCAGCGTCTCGATAAGTGTGATAGCAGGCCCTCCCTCTTTATTTGAAGAAGAGGAGGAAGAAGAAGAAAATAGTCCGGTATACGGCCCCGATATTATCGTTATGCTTACCCTGTCTGACGGGAGCTGGGACAGTTTTTCCTACCCCCTTGGCGAAGGAAATACTGAAGCGAAGAATAAGCTTTTCCAGTGGTTCAGCATTACCCCTGTGCCTCCATATATTGCAAATAAGTCCAATACAATAATTGAGAGCGGGTTTGAATACGTTAAAGGTGAAGATGATGTTGTGGATAGGGTCGCAGATCCAAAGGTACTTTCGTTCAGGATTCCTACCCTTGATGCGCATTGGTCTTCCCCTTCATTTATTATTAAGCTTAACGAGCAAAAGTTGGACGAGATGAAGGAATTAACAAATATTACTAACCTTTATTCAGGGGCCAATAATTCGATTTTCTATTCGGATGATATTTAAGCACCGTGTGTTTTAAGCAGCATATCGTATAAATTACGCAGGATTTCCGGCATGTCCATGCCGGAATAGTCCTGCGCATTATCGCCGATGCCTAGCATGTGACGGCCTGCAAAGGCGTATAAAAGGCTTGAGTGCACTTTTACCCAGAAATCCGGGTCCGTGTCCTTTCGTAGAATGCCAAGCTCTTTTAGGTCTTCAATCATATTTCTTACGACCATCTCGTTTGCAAGGATATAGTGTTCTGCCACAAACTTCTTGACTACCGGGTTTCTATGCTGTTCTTGCAGAATTACATAGAGCATTTTTAGATAGTATCTTTCCTTGCCCTCGGGAAATACCAATGTCATTGACGAAAGTATGCCTTCTGCGCTCGGATTCTTCTTTATTGCAGTAAGTTTATCCTTATTTAGTACAGTATTGGTAAATTGGGAGTATTCTTCCAGGATTTCTTCAAGAATTATGTTTTTTGAGGGAAAATGATTGTAAACCGAGGCCTCTTTTATCCCGGCAGCAGCCGCAAGCTCTCGGACAGAGGTCTCTGTATAGCCTTTTTCGGCAAAAAGCCGGATAGCGCTGTCCAAAATCTTCTGCCTGGTCGTTCTTCCATCCGAATCGTTTTCCATATCAATTAATTATAAGCATATCACAATTTTCTAAAAATATTACTAAAAATGATAAATATCATGGTATTTTTATCTCTTTTCCCGGCTTATTTTAAGATTTATATTGACAAACTAACGTTAGTTAGTTAAAATGAGCTAAGCTAGCAAACGTTAGTTAGTTTGTAAACCATGGAGAATGAGTATGAATATAGCAATTAATACTAACCATGATGTCCAAACCATATTTCATCTTGAGCGACCTCGACTTAATCAATTGTTTACCGAAGCTGCAGGGTACCCCCTTGTCTTGATCTGCGCAGGTGCAGGTTACGGTAAAACAAGTGCGGTCCAGGATTTCCTTTCGAGCTTCGAAGGAACTACTGCATGGATGCAGCTCTCTGCTTCCGACAATGTCGGAGTGCGTTTTTGGGAGAACTTTATCCATACGGTTTCCCTTGTTAATTCCGGGTTTTCTAAAGCCGCAGGCACTCTCGCCTTTCCCGATTCCGAAGAGAAGTTCAATACCTTTAAATCGATTGTGCAGAAGTACCTTCCTGCAACTGAAAAGCGTGTTCTTGTTTTTGATGATGTTCATATTCTTGATGACCCCACCGTTATACGTTTTATGGAGCGCATAATCCTTGGTTTCGCCCAAGATACATCAATCATTCTGATATCGCGCTCGACACCCCGCTTGAACCTTGCGGCAATGGTAAGCAAGGGCAGGGTCTTCAATATCAGCGAAAGTGATCTTTGCTTTACCGAAAACGAGATAGCTATTTATTTTCGCCGCCTTGAGATAACTCCCCAAAATGGGGGCCTTAGGGAAATTATGCAGGATACAGGGGGCTGGGCCTTTGCGCTTAACTTGATTGCGAGATTCTTTAGGAAGGCCCCGGGCTACGGCGGATATATACGGAATGCAATGAAGACAAATATTTTTCAATTGATGGAGAGCGAAGTCTGGGACGGGATTTCCCAAAGGGTACAGTCCTTTATGGTCAGGCTATCACTTATACATCATTTATCATTTGAATTAATCGAATTACTTGCAGGAGAGTACGAGGACTTAATCGAAGAGATGGAAAGACAGAATGCATATCTGCGCAGGGATAATTATATTAACGCCTATCTTATTCATCCCCTATTCCTCGAATTCCTTACAACAAAGCAGAAGCATTTGCTTGATGAGCATACTCGCGAGACCTATGAGATTGCAGGTGAGTGGTGCAATAAAAACGGTTTTAAAATCGATGCGCTTTCGTATTACGAGAAGATTGGTGATTATAAAACCATCATTTCGATTTTATATGAACTGCCTGCCCAGATGCCCTACGATATTGCAAAGTACTGCATGACCATATTCGACCGTGCGCCGGAAGAGGCCTTTGACAGTGTAATTTATCTTGCCCTGA
>WRKT01000009.1 GCA_009777995.1 Treponema sp.
GAAGGAGTTACCGAAAAGGTATCGTCATATCCCGATGTGATTATGGAAGGCGGTGCTTACCTGCCGACAGAGATTTTTAATAATAATAAGTGGCAGGAGTATTTACAGGCCAAAATTGATGGAAATAAATCAAATTCATATAGATGGTTCAGAAAATGGGAACTAAGCTATGGTTTTGAGGTTGAAGAAAATTATCCTTTGGATGGTTTAAAAGGACTTGAGATCATCAAGATCCCTCAATCCAGGTATATTGTATTTAATTGCAGGCAAAATTCAGATAATACCCACGATGAAGTAATTAACAGTACATGGAGTGCACAAAAAGATTATGATACTGTTTCCCACGGTTTGAAATGGGCTATTGATAAAATACCCTATTTTGAAGCAGAAGACAAAGAAATCGGATATACCCTGCTTTTCCCTGTTTCTGAAATTTAGGAATGTCCCAAAATATCAAAAAATGTGGCTTTAAGTTTGGGTATAATGGGAACAATGCCTTTAGGCATTCCATTTTTAGTTATTTAGGGGATTTCTGATGAGTATGTACGAAGAAGGGTTAAAATTACTTGAAGAGAAGTTTGGTAATGGAAAAGACAATGTTATCTCTCTTGCTACTATTGCCAGGGAACCAAATGCCGATGGAAAATTGCAGCCAGTTGTAAGAGAAGTTGATGCATTATATGAGAACGGTTCTTTTTTTATCACAACGCACGCAAAATCCAACAAAATGCGGCAGGTTGCCATAAATCCAGCGGTTTCAATAGCAGTCAGCCAGGAATGGTTTACAGCAATCGGAATAGGTGAAAACCTTGGTTGGGTACTGGACCCGAAAAATTCCGAGTTAAGGGAGAAGCTTCGCTCAGCATTTGCTGTATGGTACGATAAGGCAAACAACGAAAAGGACGAGAACTGCTGTATTCTGGCCATTCATTTAACAAAAGGAACCTTGAATATAAACCACTGGGAAAAATTGTACCACATGGATTTTTTGAATAAGTGCACCATGGAGAATGGCGGGGTTTTCTGACAGGAACTAAGGTAAAACTTTTACAAGAGGCTGCTCACGATGGCTTCTTGTAAAAGTTGTCAGCTAAATTCTATACATGTTTATCATTTTTGCTTTTTGCGGTGTTATTTATCTAATTTTCCACAAATACTGATCGATATAAATTACAGAAATCATGCCGATTAAGGAACCAATTAAACACACCGTATGGTATATAAAATTATACCCAAGTATAAAACCACTTCTTAAGGTAAATGCCAATAAAATAATATTAACGATAATTGCAATAGTATATTTCTTAAGATTAAAATGAGCAGATATTATTGATTCGTCTTGTAATTTAAAATTAATAATTTGTGCACCAAGCCTCATAATAAAATTGAAAAAAATAAACATATATACAAAATTAATTTTGTATATTTCAATAATTACCCATGAACCCAAAGACAATAAAATTGTAAAAAAAAGCCCTCCTATAGTAAACAGAATACTCTTTTTATCTACATCTATAGTTTTAACAATATTAAGTCCAAATCTCATTTTATATCCCAGTATTTTTCCTGTCGACCAATGACCTAATTCATGGACGATTAAGCAAAAAAATGCTGTTGGAATAAATAACAATCCTAACACAAAATAATTAATAATATTCATATAACTAATCTCCAAAGCCACTTTTCAATTCTTCAAGAATATATTCATCCTGGTCACGAACAAACGCAAAGCAATCCGCTATCATACGGCGAATAGTTTTATTTTTTAGCCCTCTTGCCCAATCAAGCCTATCGCCGCTCATGTACTCGCCAACGCCGCGCCATGCAATCCATAAAACATCGTGCATCGTCCAACACAATCTATTTATCGCATTGAATGCTGCAACTTCTTTACTCGGCTCTTTGCCGACTCTCAACGGATTCATGGCGCTTCCAAGAATTGCCCGCTGGTCTATCGGCTGTCCTATCCACCTAGAAATACGGTCACGTATTGTAAGTAATTCATCATCGGTTAAGTTATCAAAATTCTCGTCGTTAAGCATAAAATCTACAGAATTGCTGTAATACTTCTTTTCTTTCATGCTTTCCATGATTTTTATTCCGCGCCTGAATATATCTTGGATGGTTATGGTAATATCTTTTTTGCCGTTAATAACAAACGCGTGGGTCAATTTTTCGTAAAAATCCGGTAAAATAAACAACCCGTTTTCGTCATATCCTGCAGGTCCCGGTTCCGGCGTTTTCCCCCAATAACCCTGTGAACCGTCAAGTCCATACAAAACGCCATTGTCATCATAACCCGTCACCAAAACCCATTGATATGTTTCTGCGAACAACGCTAAAATCGGAATATTTTCATCGATGGAATTTTTAATTTTACTAGTAACCATTTCTTTGCTATGCCCGGTATCAAAATGAGGCATCAATTCTTCAAAGTCGTATCCGGCGTAGTCAAAAGCAAAACCTATGTACCAGTCGAACTCCCTGAGCATTATATTACAAGTTTGATTCCAATCGTTCTTCATGTGCTTATCGTTTGATAAATCAATCTGTAAAAAACCGAACCCTGTTACAGCGGTATATAAGTTGTAAAGTTCCTCATGCTTTTTATTGATTGGCACTAAATCCTTGCATTGTCCACACCTAACACAATTCCCCTGTTGTTTACCGCAGAAAAAATCACAATTCTTGTCCGTTATTCCTTCTGCGCGCATGAGCATAGACACAAGGCAAGCCGTAAAACGCACCGTTTCGCATCCGTTCGGAAAATTTACGACGTCCGATATTATTTTTTTCATCTTACCGTTCCTCTCATTTTTAATGGTATTATTTTCTGCGTATTAATGGCATATCACTGTCCATAGTCCAAACAGGACCGTCAGGTTTTTTGACTACGATACGAACATAAAGAAAGCCCAATAATAGTAAAATAGTCATAAAGATACTGCCGCCTGAGCCATTTATTCCGCCTGCAAGAAATTCAATGTTTCCATGACTTGTTGTAAATACCCCTTCACTTGCACTTACACCTCCGCTTGTAGGTATTCCTAAAATATCGCCTGCGAGAAAATTATGTCCTATGTGATACCCTGTGGAAAGCCATAGTTTTCCTGTTTTAATAAACATAAAGGCCCAAAGTAAGCCGGCTAAACATGTATTAAAGAGAGATAAGAAACTCATCCCGGGGTTTAAAAAGTGTGCTACTCCAAAAATAACCGATGATGAAAAGATAATGACCCATTTGTTACGTGTTGTTTTAAGAGCTGTCATTATATAACCACGGCAGTAAAGTTCCTCGGAAAACATAAATACGCAGACACTCAAAAATTCCACTATAAGACCTATCGTAAACAGCCTTTGAGGATTAAAACTTAACACTTGCCTTTGGCCGCTTAGAATCATGGCGGCAAAAACCAGAATCATTGTGACAGAGCCCATCGCCAGGCCATGCAGAAGTGATGAAAACCATCCTTCCTTAATAACTCCCATCTCTCTTACACTGCGTTTATAAACCAGTTTAAAAAGAAACAAGCCACCCATAACGGCTATAATACCGTAAATAACGGTAATTAGTATTTTCCCGCCAATACTTTCTGCATTATCATCAGTAATCAATGCACGGGCTATCATTTGCCCGGTCATGACAAGCGCGATGGCTGCGGCAATTGACCATCCTGAACGCAGCTCACCAAAACGATTCTTAAATATTATTTGCAAAAGTTCTCCTGTATCATTGCCTGTTTATAATAGGTATCATGCCCTGAACTGAAAGTGTAAACCCATTGCCCGGGCTTCCATTCCTTTCACCATCCGCCAAATAGTTGCTGCTAATAACCCAACCGGCCTGAATTTTTAAAATAGATAAATCGATAGCAGCAAAGATAGAGCTTTGCTGCAGTTCAAAGGTATCTCCTTGTATGTTATTCGATAAGTAAAAACCGACTAACTCATTTTTATAGCCAAGCCCAACTCCGGCAAAATCTCCCAATCTATGATCCGGATTAAAGAGGCGATACCATAAGATAAATTCACAATTTAGGTCTGCGATGCTTCTATATGTTTCTATCCGCATATCTCCGGTAAAACGCAGCCTTTCTTTGGGTGCTATTGTAAACTCTAAATTGGGACCTGTTATAAAATCCATTGATGACGCGAACCATTCTGTGTCAATACCAAAACGTATTAATGGAAAAGGCATTACAGGCGTCGAAATTTCGACAGGAAGCATATCACTGAAGTCTCCTATAGCCATAATGACCCCCAGAATCAGTGAAACATTAGGCTGCCGAACTATTTCATAACCCCAGCCGGCACCGAGCTGGAAAGTATTCAATCCTGATAAAGGCCTGTCAGAATTGGATTGGAAAATCGCCAAAATCTGATGCCTTCCAAGACGGCCGTCAAAAATACCGCCTATTTCGTGATAAGTTTTAGGAATACCGAGCAGCGGTATATCAGTAAATATTGACGGCAGATACATTGCCATGAATAAAATGCGCTGTTCAATCCTGTTAAAGGGAAGATCTTGTTCTCCATACATAAACCCTATCCCGGCGGCAGGGCTGTGTATTGTTTGATTTTCTAGTTTGAAATAATCATAACCAATCGGGAGAAATAGAACAAAAGGATTTTTAAATGATTCTGAATCTTGGCCGGGAAGTGCTGTGACGAAGCAACACAGCATGCTTAAAAATAAAACAGCAATGCGTCCATGTCCTATTCGCTTTATTATGCTTACACTCAATGTCCATTCTCCTCATTGAAAATCTATCAGAAAATTAGAATAGAAAATGAACATTTTCGGACATTTTGCATATTGAAATTAAGAAAAAATGGCCTTGTATACTTGCTCAACTTGTATACTAGTATACTAGTATACAAGTTGAGCTTTCTCTTATACCATGTTCCAGAAAACAGCAGTATTTGCCACTGTTATCATTGTGAATAGAATAGTGTTTGTAAATGCTGCAAGATAAACATTGTTTGTCTTCCTATAAAGGCTGCGGGCATAAATTGCTACAATGCCTAAACAGGGAATGAGCGCAAAAAGCAAGATCGCATTGAGTGCCATAGTCGGATACCATGCAACCCCTGTACTAAACAGCATGCCGTAGTGGATGCACATCCATAATACAAGGCCTCCAATGTTCAGGCAAACAGCAATAAGGCCTCCGAATTTTCTTCCCCTTGTATTTGCGTTTAGGCTTATCGTATTAATAAAATAGAAAAGGAAGAAGAATGGCATAAAGCGTAATGCTGCAAGCACATGCTCCCATTTAAAGACTCTTATTGCAAGTGTCCAAATACGGAAGTCTACTTTGAAGATTAAATCCATTAAGAACAGAACGATGTATGCAAGTACTATGCCGGATACTGCCGTGATTAAGCTGGCGACAATTGCTTCAGCATTTACTTCAAGGCCGTAGTTTGCCTTTCCTGCTCCTATCGCCTTCCTGCTAAAATAGTAGAAACCAAATGTAATAAGAGCCGAGATGCTTCCTGTTACAACTGCCCAGTAAACGATTTGATTGACTGTAGGTGCAACAAAGAAGTAACTGAGTGCAAAGGTAGTGGAAGCGGTAGCGGCTAACAGGTATACGACAATGCTCATTCCGGCTCCGACAAGTCCGCCCTTGACATAGTTATTATCCTGGTTCCTTGCAAGGGCTGCAATTCCGATAATTATAAACACTGCACAGGCTATAAGGGACACATTACCAAGAAGAGCAAGCTCTCCCACGGTTTTTGTCATAAGGGTGTGGAAGAGGAAGGCAGGGAATAAGGCGCCGATTGCTATAAAGACCCAGAATATGATCTTTGAAACAGGCATGTCAGGGATTGGCACAGGTTCGGTTTCTTCGGTGATTGCCTTATTAAAGACGGGGAGCTTAAGGAGTAATGACATTACGGGAACGATTAATAGGAAGAAGCCGATTAGGCCGATGAAGTTAAATAAGACTTTGAGCTGCCAAATTTGACTGCTTGAAGGAAGATCGGAGCTATGAACGCCTTTAAAGGCTTCTTCATAGAAATCAATAAGGTGGCTTGTTGTTGCTGTGGAGAAATGGTTCCAGGGGTGTATCTCGTTTGGAGTGTAGATTATCCTTGAACCGCGCTGAGATCCGCGCACAGGATTTCCGCCAAGTTCTACAACTCCTGAGTCAACGGTGCGGAAGGTATTTGCCTGTGCAACCGTTCCGCCTCCGGCATCAAGCCCTAGGAACATTCTGCCTGATGGTGTTGCAGGATAGTCTTTCCTTCTGACTGTTTCTCCCGGTGGTGCATCGGGGTGATTATAAAAAAACTCATCATAATTTCCTGAAATAATACCCACTGTACGGCTTCCGAAGGCTGCCTGCATTAGGGGCTGCGGCGCAACTGCGGCAGAGAAAGAGAAATCCGAGCCGACTGCAATTCCTGCATGGATCATGCGAAAGCCCGATTGGAGGGCCTGCATTTCATCGAAGAACATTGCAATGAAAGTGGAAAAGCCGCCCATCGAGTGGCCGCTTACTGCAATTAAACCGTTTCTGTTTGCATCTTTTCTGCTGAAGGGCTGTTGGTATACCCAAGCTGCAGCATCAAACTGCGAGTGAATCCAGAAGGTGCTGAACTGTCCGCCGACCGGAATGTCGGCACTCCAACGGGAATTTCCGTGGTCGTACATATCAAGTGCAAGTACGATATAACCCCTGCGAGCCATTTCGATGGCCGGTGCATCCTGCATTTCCTTTGTGTTCAGGTACCCGTGGGTTGTAACGATTACAGGTCTTGGGTCATTCGGCCCTGCGCCTCGCGGCATATAGAGAAGGCCTGTAAGAGTTCCTCTCTCGGTCTCAAACTCAACCTTTGAAACATTCACCGAGAAAAAAGATGAGTTGAACATGCCTCCTAAAAAGCTGCTTACGATGATTAACCCAAGGGCCAGAATTAATACTCCCTTTGGGTTCCTAAAAAAATCAAGAATCCTTTCCATAAACTCTCCTTTCCATAAAAATTTATTTTTTCTCCCACCCAAGGGAGCGTTTAACCGCTTCTTTCCAGCCTGCGATAAGTCTTATTCTTTCTTCTTCTTTAATCGCCGGCAGAAACTCTCTGTCTTGTGCCATATTTTTTATTATGTCATCCTTGTCTGCATAAAAACCAACAGCAAGACCTGCAAGATAGACTGCGCCAAGGGCCGTGCTTTCGATCATCTTCGGACGGATGACATCGGTGTTGAGGATATCAGCCTGGAACTGCATAAGGAAGTTATTCGGTGTTGCACCGCCGTCAACACGGATGCTTTTTATCGGTACACCTGCATCAGCTTCCATTGCTTTTATTACGTCGTGGCTCTGGAATGCAATTGATTCCAGTGTTGCTCTTATTAAGTGATCCCTTGTAGTTCCGCGTGTAATGCCCACAATGGTTCCTCTTGCAAACTGATCCCAATAGGGTGCGCCAAGGCCTACAAAGGCAGGGACAACATAAACTCCCCCTGAGTCGGGAACCCGCATTGCATGCTGCTCTGAGATTGCGGCTTCTTCTATTAAATGCAGGCCGTCACGCAGCCATTGTATTGCTGCGCCTGCAATAAAAACGCTTCCTTCAAGGGCGTACTCAACTTTCCCGTCAAGTCCCCACGCAATCGTTGTTAATAAATTATTTTTTGATTCAACAGCCTTAACACCAGTATTCATCAAAATAAAACAACCTGTCCCGTAGGTATTCTTTACCATTCCCGGCTCGAAGCAGCATTGCCCGAAGAGGGCTGCCTGCTGATCCCCTGCAATGCCTGCAATTGGTACCTCTCCTCCAAGGAATTCGGTATTACTTGTTCCGTATTTACAGCTTGAAGGTTTTACTTCGGGCAGCATTTGTATAGGGATATTCATTTCTTTTAAAATGTCCTTATCCCATTCGAGCTTATGTATATTGTATAACATTGTACGCGACGCATTGCTGTAATCTGTGATATGGACCTTTCCTTTGGTAAGCTTCCATACAAGCCAGGTATCTACAGTTCCGAAAAGAAGGTCGCCTCTTTCGGCCCTCTCCCTTGCACCGCTTACATTCTCAAGTATCCAGCGTATTTTTGTTGCGGAAAAGTATGCGTCTACTACAAGACCTGTTTTTTCTCGAATTACTTTATCAAAGCCCTTGTTTTTTAAGCTCTCGCAGTAATCGGCTGTTCTGCGGCACTGCCATACTATTGCGTTATAAACAGGAAGGCCCGTATTTTTATCCCATACAATAGTAGTTTCCCTTTGATTTGTAATTCCTATAGCTGCAATATCGCCTCCTGAAATTCCTGAGCGGGCCTTTACTTCGGCAAGTACTCCCAGCTGCGATGACCAGATTTCCATAGGGTCATGCTCCACCCAGCTTGGCTTTGGGAAGATCTGGGTAAATTCCTTTTGTGCGACTTGAATGATATTTCCCTGCTTGTCAAAAACTATTGAGCGGGAGCTGGTTGTTCCCTGATCGATTGCAATAAGATATTTTGACATATTACATATCCCTCTCTGCAATAATATTAACACCGGTTCCAAATAAATCGGGAATAATTATGTCTCCCATCTTAACCGGCGATTTAAGTTCAATGGCATTAATAGCCTTTACAACTTCGAGTTTATATTTTTCAGGGATTGCCCTGTCTGTTTTTACAGGAATGACACCATGTATTCCCCCTGTAATTTTTGCGGTTGTGCAAACCATGCGCAAAGGATTATTTATTTCATTTTGTGCATAGGCCTCTCCCTTTAGGCATTTCCCTCCGCTGACTATGAGATTAGCTTGGCTTTCTGTAACAGTAAGTCTGCAACCCATGGGGCAGACTATACAAATTAGATTCTTTTTCACGATTAATTCTCTTCCCCTGTTTTCGGTGTAAGTATAATTTCGATATCCCCCCTTGTATTTTCAAAAATGGATTTATTTACAGTCTGTTTAATCATTTCGCCGGGGGTCAGGTTTCTCTTTTTATATCTATTAAGCTCAACCCCCCTGTTCTTTATAATAATTTCTGCTTCTCTATATACTTCATCAACCCTCATAAACAGATCGAGTTTGTCCTGCATTGCAGAATACCTTAATTTTTGCGGAACGCAGTAGGTTAAGCCACCGGATACAATGGTATTCATGTATTCAGTTGTCTCTTCTGTTTCGCCCTTTACATAACGGGCTGCACTCTTTGCAGCTCTAATGCTCTCTTCGGTTACGAAGTCTACGATATCGTGCACATGTACCACATTACCGCAGGCGAAAATGCCCGGGATTGATGTCTCCATGCTTTCGTTTACAATGGGGCCCCCTGTTCTTCTGTCGATTTCCACTCCTGCACTTCTTGACAGCTCATTTTCAGGGATTAGCCCTACAGACAGCAGCACAGTATCACATTCGTATTCCCTCTCTGTGCCCGCTATCGGGTTTTTATTTTCATCGGTTTGGGCAATTGTCACATATTCTACGCGCTCTTTCCCTGAGATTTTAATTATATTGTGATTATATAGAAGAGGAATGTTATAATGTTCAAGGCACTGTACTATATTGCGTGTTAATCCCTTTGCATGGGAACCTCGGGCAAGAACTGCAATGACTTCTGCCCCTTCAAGAACCATTCTCCTTGCCATTATCATCCCGATGTCCCCTGCCCCCAGTACTATCGCCTTTTTCCCGACCATATAGCCTTCGATGTTTATATATCTTTGAGCAGCCCCTGCTGTGAATATTCCGGCAGGACGTTCTCCGGGTATTGCGATAGCTGATCTCGTCCTTTCCCTGCATCCCATTGCAAGGATAATTGCCTTTGCATTTATGTTTAAAATGCCGGTAGAGTTTATTGCCTTTATTTCCCTGTCTTTTGAAATTGAAGTTACCATTGTGTCAAAAAGAATTTCTACGCCTTCTTCCCTTGCCATATTGATAAAACGTTGTGTATACTCAGGCCCTGTAAGTTCTTCTTTAAAATAATGAATGCCAAAACCGTTATGAATGCACTGCTGTAAAATACCGCCTGCTTCAATATCTCTTTCTATTATAAGTACTTTGGGAATACCCTGCTTCCTTGCTTCAACTGCGGCTCCAAGGCCCCCGGGTCCTCCTCCAATAATGACAATGTCAAAGTGCATTATACTCCCTGCATCCTTCACTTCGTCTTCCCCGTAAGCAAAAATGAATTCTTTTTTTCAAGAACAATCTCTTGCACAGGTACACCAAGCTCTCTTGCAAGAATTTGCTGTACTCTCGGCCCGCAAAAGCCGCCCTGACATCTTCCCATTCCCGCGCGGCATCTGCGCTTTACCGCATCGAGGGACTTGGCACCGGGGTTTCGCCTAATTGAATCAATAATGTCTCCCTCAGTTATATTTTCGCATCTGCAGATAATTCTGCCGTAAAGAGGGTTTGTTTTTATTAGTGCCTGCTGTTCTGCCTCCGGCATTTCAATAAAGAGCTTTCTTTTTACAATCGGGTTAAAAGACTTCTTTGGATTTAATGAAAGGCCTCTCTCTTTCAGCATTGAAACCACATATAAAGCTATCGCAGGTGCAGCACTTAAACCCGGTGATTTAATTCCTGCAACATCAATAAAATTTGGAGCACCGGTAGCTTCCTTAATAATAAAATCCCTTGTATTAGACCTTGCCCTTAATCCCGAAAAAGTCCTTATTGTATTTCTTGTTGAAATATCCGGTATTAAAAGCTTTGCGCCGCTCCTTGCCTCTTCAAGCATTTCCTCTGTTGTACCAAGGTCTTCCCTGTCTTCGAACTCATCGGAGCCGGGCCCCAGCATTATGTTACCATGGACAGTGGGTGTTACAAGAACACCCTTTCCCATTTTGGCAGGGCAGGGGAATATCGTTGCATCAACGATATTCCCTTCAACCTTATCAAGTAAAAAGTACTGCCCCCTCCTCGGGGTTATAATAAATTCCGGCTCTGCTGCCAGATTATGTATCTTATCTGTAAAAACACCTGCGGCATTAATTATATAGTTTGCCATTATTGAACTATTTTGCGATGTAATTAAATAATAATTATTTTCTCTTTCTATTGAATTAACGTTAAAATCCAAAAAACATTCTGCACTGTTCATTACGGCACTTTCCATAAGCGATACAGTAAGTAACATTGGGTCTATAATCCCTGCAGTTTCTGCGAATAGAGCTCCCCTTGCATCAGGGTTTATTCTTTTTTCCTTTTTAAGAAGATCATTGCGAGATAAAATGCTTAAACCCGGTATGCCGTTATTTATTCCCCTTTGATTTAGTTTTTCGATGTCTTTTAGCTGTTCATCATCAAATGCTATAACCAAAGAACCGTTTCTTATAAACGGCACGCTTAATTCTTCGCAGATGGTATCAAACATCTTATTCCCTTCGGCATTGAGCTTTGCCATAAGGGTATTTTCATCGGGGTCATAACCTGCATGGATTATGCCCGAGTTTGCCTTCGATGTTCCCGAGCAGACATCATTTTCTTTTTCGAGTATTGCTATTTTTAGCTCATATCTTGAAAGTTCTCTCGCTATTGCTGCGCCTATGACCCCTGCTCCAATTATTGCAATATCATACATGATTTATCTGCTTGAGCGGGCGAGGCCGTTTCTTGCTTCACCGTGGTTTGGGTTTATCCTTAAAACCTCTTCGTAGGCTGTGACTGCATGGAAGAAGTCACCTGATGCTTCACGCACTGTTGCAAGACGGAACCACCAGAGTGCAAGTCCCGGCTCAAGTCTTACTGCTGTTGTATAGGCAATGTCGGCATGGTGGAACATTCTTCTGAATCTATAAATTTCGCCTATGAAAAAATACGCCACAGAGGATCGTCCTCCCTGGGGTATTGCATTAACATATCGCTGCATAAAACGCAGAGATTCGTCGAAGTTGTTCATGTAAAAATAGGATTCCCCCATGGTTTCAATGATGCGGTAATCGTCGGGATAAAGCCTTAAGCCGCGTTCGCCCCAGATGATTACATCGGAATGTCTTCCGAGTCTGCGCAGAGACCAAGTGAGGGCAGTATAGCTGTCCCTGTCGGCTAAATTTCTGTTAATTTCGTCGGTTGCTATGCGTATTGATTCATTATAATAAACAACTGCTTCGCCCATTTGATCCCGGGCTTCCAGGGCTCTGCCTGTATTGTAGTTCCAGAGTGCTGTCCTATTTTCCTGGGGGAAACCGGAAACCAAGGGAAGGAGCAGAATCAGGCATAGAAGAGATTTTCTCACAGGCATAGGTTATACTATAAGGCAAGAAATCACTCTTTACAAGGAGGAAACCATGTGGGCAGTCTTTGCTCTCTTTTCAGCTATTTTCGCGGCCGCTACTTCGATACTTGCAAAAATTGGTCTTGAGAATGTTAACTCAAATCTCGCAGTTGCAATCCGCACCGTTGTTGTTCTTGCGATGGCTTGGGGCATGGTATTTATTACAGGAGCCCATGAGGGTATTGCAGCAATTACACGCAGGAACTATGTTTTCTTGATATTTTCAGGTATCGCAACAGGCCTTTCCTGGCTCTGTTATTTCAGGGCATTACAGATGGGGCCTGCTTCAAGGGTGATTCCTATTGATAAGTCGAGCGTTGTCTTTGGTATGATTTTAGCCTTTATTATTTTGCAGGAGACCTTAACATTAAAAGCTGTGATTGGCGGAGCGTTAATTACAATCGGAACCTTTGTTTTGATTTTTTAATTTTTCTTCAAGGCTGATACCGTCAATGTCAAAGCCTGCGGCGTCCCAGCCCGGCACACTCTGCCTTGCGAAAAGTTCGATTCTGGGGATCTCTCCGAAAAGGCGGACTATGCGCTCCCGTACATCGGGCGGTTTTACCGAATGCCCGAGCCTCGGGTGCATTATTACCTGGGGGACTGTTTTATCCAGGGCCTTAATATGGCCCCTCATCCCCAGGAGACAGAGTTCTGCGTTTGACTTTGTATAGCTTCCCATTCCTCTGATAGGCTGCCCGTCCGAGCGGGTTTTGATCCAGGTGAAGGCGCAGGTCTTATACTTAAAGCCCCAGGCATCCATTACTTTAAAGGCATCGGGGAGGGCGGGCATTGTTGCCCAGAGAAAGAGGGCGCAGTTTCTGTCCCTTAAGGCACGGACATTTAGGGCGCAGATTTCATCTGTGCTCATTGTAAGATAATGCTTTTCGGGGGCGAAATTGCCCCCTGTCTTGCCCTCTCCCCAGAGGTACTTCCAGGGAGGATCAGCGTAGATTATCGAGTATTTCATCACGCATTGCTATTGCTGCATCTCTTGCATGCTTTGCTGCAATTGAATTATCTGCATTGTCTGTTTTCCCGCTTGCCTGCCATGCCCTTAAAATAGACCGTGAGGCATTTACCACCCCACCATTGCCTTCCCTTAAAAGCAGGCTGACATCCGCAGCAGCTCCTCCCTGGGCTCCGTAGCCCGGGATCAGAAAGAAAAGGTTTGGCCTTTCGGAACGGATGGCCATCGCCTCCCTGCGCTCCTCTTCAGACTTTGAGTCTATTCCTACGACCACACCGAAGGCGCCGTAGCCGGTTTTCCCGGGCTTTGCACTTGCAAGAGCGCTCATTTTATCACCTATTAAATTATAAACCTGCCTTCCTTCTGCCGTTTTAAGACATTGAAAGTCTTCCCTGCCGGTATTACTTGTTCTTAAAAGCACGAATGCGCCCTTCCCCTTATTATCAGCCCGGTTAAGCCAAGGCTCAAGCGAGTCCATACCAAGGAAGGGAGAAAGGGTGACAAAGTCCGTCTCGAAGTCGCCCTCGAAGTGAGCTTTCGCATAACGGCTTGCCGTGTCGGCAATATCTCCGCGTTTTATATCTGAGATGACGAGGGCGCCCCTCTCTCTGATATATTTTAGAGTCTTTGAAAATGTCTGTAATCCGCTTAGGCCCAATTCCTCGTAGTAGGCAATTTGAACCTTGAAGCAAGCTGCAATGTCGATTGTCGAATCGATTATCGCCTTATTGAAGGCGAATACCGCATCGGCATCTGTTGCTGCCCTGCTTCGCTCCGCTTCGGGGATATATTCAGGACTTGTATCAAGACCTACGCAGACATGTCCCCTCTTTGCAACTGACTCGTAAAGTTTATCCATATTATGCATGGGGAAAGTATAGCCGTTTTACCTTGAAAAAGCTATCCGTCCCTTATGAAAGGTCATGATGATTTTCCCGTATAATTTCCTGCCCGTGAAGGGAGAGTTCTTCCCCCTTGAAAGGAAGTTTTCGGGGTTCACGATTTCCTCTGCATTGGTGTCCACGATTACAAGGTCTGCCCTATGCCCCGGGAGGATGCGTCCCCTGTCATTAAGGCCAAGGAGTCTTGCAGGGTTTGCACTCATTAGGGCTGAGAGCCGCGAAAGGCCCATCTTTTTGCTCAAGACGAGTTCTGTATAGACGGAAGAGAAGGCGGTTTCAAGGCAGGAGAAACCCGGCGAGCCGTTTTCCTTATCCGTTTTGCTATGGGGTGCATGATCGGTTGCGATAGCTTCTATTAAGTTGGGTAGATCGGAGTGGTGGCCTTCGCCGGTTACTGCGCTAATCAATGCCTGCCTGTCTTCTTCGGATGCAAGGGGAGGGTTAACTCTTCCGAATGTGGTTATTCCGAGCTTCTCTGCGTCCTCCTTTGTGAGGCAGAGGTGGTGGGGACTTACTTCGCAGGTGAGCCCGGGTCCGCCCGCTGCTTTAGCCTCGGCGATCGCACCCAGAGCCCCCATCGTAGAGACATGTGCTATATGGACATGACAGCCTGCCCTCCGACCAAGCTCGATGACCCGCCTCACACTATACTCTTCATCCTTCCCGGGAAGCTCGCAGTGGCAGGAAACAGGGACACCGATTCGCCCCGCTTCCTTCATTGCTGCAAGGAAAATATCATCATTTATAATATCCTTGCCGTCCTCCGAAAGCATGAGCATTTGAGTATCACCCTTTTCTATTTTAACTATTTCGGATAATTCCCTTCCTTCCATCCCCCTTGTAAGGGAGAGAACAGGGTAAAGGTCTATAATGCCAAGATTATCTGCGATTTTTTTTACTTCAGCGGCGCCCGAAATTGTGTCTGTCACCGGTTTTGTATTTGCCGGGCAGACCAGGGTGCCAAAGCCCCCTGCAGCGGCTGAAAGAGATGCTGATTCGATTAACTCCGAGGGGTATGGGGCCCCGGGGCCCCTGTCACGGAAATGGGCGTGCAGGTCAACAAAGGCCGGCATAAGAGTCAGGTTATCACCCTTAATTATTATTTCGCCCGTAGTATTATCATCATCATTAC
Source organism: Treponema sp. (assembly GCA_009777995.1). Taxonomy (GTDB): domain Bacteria; phylum Spirochaetota; class Spirochaetia; order Treponematales; family Breznakiellaceae; genus WRKT01. The sequence goes on from WRKT01000009.1 coordinate 15,255, forward strand.
ATAATATGGAGGAAATATGGCCATTCTCGATTATAACCGTCCCCTTTTTCTCGATTTCTTCATCAACCAAAAGGAAATTCCTTAAAACTATCCGCATACGAACCCCGGTTTTCATTCAGATATGGTAAATTGAGCGTTTAGCTACTATAATAATAATGTCTATGAAGATAAAGTATGCAAACGCCAACAGCTGCAGTTTATGTCTCCAGTCATCCCTCTCGGTTGATAATATGCTTCGCTTCGCCCAAATGGTGATTCCCAAATACGATATTTATGAGAGGCTCGGGCTAAAGGAAGGCACAAGTATATTTTATCAGAATGTGGCGGAGCAAATTGTTACGGATATGATTAAGGGCGGGTTTTACATTGATTTTGTTGAAAACCTGGTAAGGATAGACAGGGAAGGCCTGATGGGCCGGAGTTATGAGTTCAAGGGTCTTGATATTGTGGTGGACGGCCTAATTAATGAGGGCTATAGCTATGATAATGTGTCAGGGCTTTTTTACGAGAACCAAGAGGAGAGTATAAGTCCGAGTTGGGGCAGGTTGAAAGAGGGTGATGAGCAGAGGATTGCCCTCCTTAGGCTGGATATTGCGGGGAACTCCGAGCTGGTAAGGAGTAATCCGCGCCCCAAAATTGAAAAGGCGTATAATGATATTCGGAATATTATTAATAAGGCGGTGATAAGCCGTCTTGGGAGGATCTGGTCGAGGGAAGGAGATGGAGCTGTTGCGGCCTTCCTTTTTGGTTCGATAGAAAAGATGGCGGTTTATGCGGGGATTGAGATTTTACAGGAGATGTTTTTCTATAATCGTTTGCAGAATCCCCTTGATACTCCGATTAATATTAGGCTTGGCGCACATATCGGGCAGGTAAGCTATTCGGAAAATGAAGTGGAACGTTTAAAAAACGATACTGTGAAGCAGGCCTTTGTTTATGAATCCCTTGCTGCAAGTAATGCACTATGCGTTTCGTATAACCTTTATATTACAATGGATAAAATTGTCCTTGAACTTTTTGGCGATGAAAAGACAGGGAAGGGTTGTAAGTATCGTCTATATAAAATTGGGATAGAAAAATGATATATATTTTTTCTTCCGAAAATGAAGCTGTCTTAAAAAAGGCTCTCGGCAGCGCCAAGAAAAATCCTTGGGCAATAATTATTAAGGGTGATATTGCGAAGCAGGAGATTGTTTCCTGGGATCAGGTATACCTTGATATTGCAGGGCTTTCCCCTGCAAGTTTGAAAAAGAGCATTGCCCTGCTTAAAGAAAGCAGAGCCTTCTGGGGTATTATCGATCCGAAGGGTATTGCAACGGACCCTGCATCATTTTTCTTTATGGGAGCAGGGGATTATATAGGGAAGGCTCTTATAAGTAAGGGCCTTGATAAGAAGCGTTTTGCAGCGGCTCAAGCCTTTGCTGCAGAGAGAAGGGGCGTAAGGAAGACAGTCAGGGAAGAGGATGAGGCTGCAGAAAAGAAGAAGGGTCATACTCTTCCTGCCGGGAAGTTCCCGGGCTGGAAAAGCATTCGCGCAGGTTCGACAGGCTCCTTCCTCTTTTTCTTTGTCTCTGTATCGGGGAAGTCCCATTTACGCACCATGATTGGGGAGAAGGCCTTTGGTGTTTTAAGGAGCCGTCTTCGCGATTTCCTTGGGCAGAATCTGAAGGAATTTGATGCCCTCTTTTGGATGGAAACAGAGGAATCGAGCCTGTTTTTGATTCCCCCAAGGGCGGATAACGGAAAGGCGAGTATTGAGAAGGCTCTGAAGATCATTCTAAACAGCAGGCTTATTGGGATAGAAAACCTTGGTTTGACGATTCCTATAGATTTTGTCTTTGCCATGCATTATGGGGAGACTGTATTCAGGGCGCCGGGGAAAACAGGCGATATTATTTCAGAGTCTTTAAATTTTATTTTTCACCTTGGGACAAAGAAGGCAGATCCGGGGCGTCTTACAATTTCCGGCACCGTCCCTGACGAAGTAATCCCGGCAGGGTTATCGGACTTCTTCAGAAGTTCAGGGTCCCTTGAAGGTATTCCCCTTCGGCATTCAAGACGTTTTGTTCATTAATGACAAAGTTTGATATTTTAAAGAAACAGTTCGGGTTTAAGGATTTCCGTCCGGGGCAGCAGGAAGTTATTGATGCCATTCTTTCAAAGAAGGATGTGCTTGCTGTAATGCCGACAGGGGCGGGGAAGTCTCTCTGTTATCAGATTCCTGCCCTGATGCTCCCGGGTATGACGCTCGTAATCTCCCCCCTTATTTCTCTTATGAAGGATCAGGTGCAGAGTTTGCGGGATAGCGGCTGTCCTGCGGCCTTCTTTAATAGCTCTTTAAATGCGGCGGAGTATAATAAGATAATAAATGAGATAATGAGCGGTGAAATAAAGCTGCTTTATGTCTCGCCCGAAGGCCTGCAGAGGCATGAGTTATTAGCCCTTGCGATTGACGGTGATATCCCCCTTATTGTAATTGATGAGGCCCATTGTGTTTCACAGTGGGGGCATGACTTTAGGACAAGTTATCTGGATATTGCAAGTTTTATTAAGAGTATTAAGGGTAAGCCAATTACGGCGGCCTTTACTGCAACGGCAACTATAAGGGTGCAGGAGGATATACGGAAGCTGCTTGCCCTAAAAAAGCCTTTTTATATAAATACGGGCTTTAATAGGCCGAATCTTTTTTTTGCGGTGCATAAATGTACTGCGGCAAAGAAAAATGAAAAGAAAACTGTTCTGCTTGACTTTCTAAAGGGCAGGAAGGAAAAGAGCGGCATTGTTTATTGCTCAACTAGGAAAATAACGGAGGAAGTCTGCACCCTTCTTCGCGGGAACGGCTTTGCTGCTACCAGGTATCATGCGGGTCTTGAAGATTCTGAACGGAGGGGGAATCAGGATGATTTTCTTTCTGACAGGAGTACTGTAATGGTGGCAACCAACGCATTTGGCATGGGGATTGATAAGCCGAATGTGTCTTTCGTTATCCACTATAATATGCCAAAGAATATTGAATATTATTATCAGGAGGCGGGCCGTGCGGGCAGGGACGGCTCTCCCGCAAATTGCCTGCTCCTCTATTCGGGCAGGGATGTGCAGATAAATAAGTACCTGATTACCCAAAGTGATGATGATGCGGCCTCTGACCCGGAGATTGAGCTTCATAATTTGGAACTTCTTAAACAGATGACCTTTTATTCTACAAGCAGTGACTGCCTGCGCCGCCGCCTGCTTGCCTATTTCGGTGAGTCCTCCCCTGCCTTTTGCGGGAATTGTTCCAATTGCCTTACGGAGTTTAAGGAAGTTGATGTGAGCTTAGAGGGGCGTATGATCGTGTCCTGTGTCTTTAGGCTTAAGGAGCGGAATAGAAGTTTCGGGAAGACCATGATCATCGATATACTTAAGGGCGGCAGGGGCAAGAAACTCCTTGATGCAGGCCTTGACAGCCTGAGTACCTGGGGCATTATGCAGGATACCGGCGCTCAGAGGATTCGCACCATCCTTGATTCCCTAATTGACGAGGGTATTCTGAAAATGGCTGGGGATGAGTACCCGGTTGTGACCCTTGGCGATGCGGGGCCTTTACTGAGGGAGGAGAGGCAATTTATGATGAGGCTGCCGGGGGAGAAGAAGCAGGGGTGAGTATGTTGAAATATCGAAAAAGTAAGATATAATTAATAGAAAGGAGAAATAGGATGATAAATCGTGATCCACAATCTCTTGGTTCAAAGATGGTAACCTGGAATGACGGCTATATCACGGGTATAAAGCTGATTGACGACCAGCATAAGGAGATGGTTCAGGCAACTAATGAATTGTACGATGCATGCACGAGGGGTCCTGACGAGGCCCTTGTCTGTTTTAAGAAAACAATTCAAATGATGGTGAATCATACCAAAGAAATCTTTGCACACGAAGAGGATTTATTTGACCTTACAGCATATCCGGATGCAGCTACGCATAAGTTGCAGCATAAAGAGTTTATAAAGGCGATACTGGAACATGGGCAAAAACTCAGCTCAGGTGCAAGGTTTGTCCCAAACGCCTTTGTACGTTATTTAGGAGAATGGGTTTCCAGCCATATTGCATTGGAAGACAAGAAATTCGGAATATACTATGCTGAAAAGATCGATGAAATGAAAATTACTGCGCAGCAAATGCAAAAACTTTTGAGCGGAGTCAAAAAGTTCAAACTTCTTGCCTTTTCCATGTTGTTAACGCATTTAAAGGAAATGTATGCCAAAGATTCGTCAGAAATTACCATAAATAATTGTGTACAAGTGATAAATGCCTTTCTTGGGAAAAACAGGAAAATCATGGCAGCTGACTACGTTATAATTAAGAGTCTTTAAGGGGGACCTGCATGTTAATGAAATTTGACGCAACATCAAAATTGATTGAGGAAGGTAAACTGCTGCATATTGCAGGAACAGAAGCCCTTTTGAAGAAATTACCGAAAGGAAAATGGATAGGCGGGTCAACCGAGTACTTCATGGCAAATGAGGGAGGAAAGGTTTCAGGTGATTTATTGTTCGTTACGGAATTCCCGTTCAAAAATTACTTTATTAAGACGTATAATGCACAGAATATAAGCAAGGTAACCGATGACTCCTTCGAGAACGGTTTTACGATTTTAATCGTACCCTTTGACAGCGATGTACATAAGGAATATGCACAGAATGCTGCAGGTTATAATATGATGTTTTTGCGAAATATTGTCGGCTGGATTTCAGGTTTAAATCTGGGTGCTCAAGGCCAGACCCCGATAGCCGTAAACGGATCTGAGGCGGAGTCATTTACGGATAAAGCTGTTGCCCTTCATATTCTTACCCCCGATGATGAAACCGTATCTGTCAATATAATAAATATTTTTGAACAGGATGCGAGCTCGCCTTTAATCGAGTTTACTGAAGAAGGGTTCTCTATTAAGAAGTGCAAGGTTGACGGCAAGGAAGTCGTATTTGCTGACTATATTGCAGAAAAAGCCATAGACACGAAGCTCCCCCTTGTCGGAGACTATTCGGGGAATGATGTCAATATTTCTATCAAATCTATTGAGAATGGGGTCGTAAATTTATATGCTCCTGTATTCAAGGGAATCGAGTATAGAATTGCAAAGGCTGTATCGGATTATGAGAGTTTATTTAACAGTCATATTTCTGAGCATAAGGATTCAACGGCTGTTTTTGCCTGTAACTGTATTTTGAACTTCCTTTACGGCGAACTTGAGAATAAAAAACTGGAGGCATTTTCAGGCCCAATCACTTTTGGAGAGATTGCGTATCAGCTTGTGAATCAGACTCTTGTTTATGTTACCATTGTCTAGTATTTGAGCTCAATAAAGGCTGATTCATGAAAAAATCAATTTTCATTGTCGATGACAGTATTGCAAATCTTTCAATGGCTGAAGAGGTTCTTGAAACGCAATACGATGTTATGACAATGACATCCGCAGCAAATATGTTCTCTATTCTTGAAAAGGTAAGGCCCGATTTGATCCTGCTCGATATCGCAATGCCTGAAGTGACCGGGTATGATGCGATTAAGCAATTAAAATCCAACGAAAAATATGCTGAAATTCCTGTTATCTTTCTGACCGCCCTTACAGATTCCTATAGTGAGGCTTATGGTATAGAGCTTGGGGCTGTCGATTTTATTACAAAGCCATTTTCAGAGCTTGTATTACAGCATCGTATTAAGCTTCAATTGGATATCGATCAGCTTATAAAGGAGAGGACTGAAAGGCTAGAGCAGGCAAACGCTGCGAATAGGGCGAAGAGTGAGTTTCTGTCGAATATGAGCCATGAGATGCGCACTCCTTTAAATGCGATTATTGGCATGACGACAATCGGCAAAATGGCATCGGAGATAGAAGGCAAAAATCGTGCCCTAAACAAGATAGGAGATGCATCATCACATCTATTAAATGTAATTAACGATGTACTTGACCTTGCTAAAATAGAAGCAAATAAGCTGGAACTCTCTCCAAGTGAATATTGCTTTGAAAGAATGTTACAGAAGGTAATGACCTTCGTTACTTTCCGCATCGAGGAGAAACAGCAGGTTCTTACTGTTAATATTGATAAAAAAATTCCATATTTTATTATTGGGGACGAGCAGCGATTAACGCAGGTGCTTGTAAATCTTATGGCAAATGCTGCCAAGTTTACTCCCATTGCAGGAAAAATTTCAATTGATGCATCTTTAGTCGAAGAGAAAGAAGGTAACTTTGAATTGCGTATCGAAGTTGCTGACAATGGGATAGGCATATCGAAGGAGCAGCAAGAAAAATTATTCAAGCCATTCGGACAGGCTGAAAAGGAAACCTCAGGCAAGTACGGCGGAACAGGGCTCGGGCTTATTATTTCAAAGCGCATTATCGAGCTTATGGGCGGAAGGATATGGATCGAGTCGGAGCAGGGAAAGGGTTCAAAGTTTATTTTTACGATAATTGTGCAGAGTGGTAAGGATGATCATGGTTTAGATGATGATTCGGGTTCAGAGCGCGAAAGGCATTTAAAGGATATTACAAATGAGTTTGCAGGGAAGAAGATGCTGCTTGCCGAAGACATAGAGATAAACCGTGAAATTCTTATAACTCTTCTTGAGAGTTCGGGACTCTTAATTGAATGTGCAGAAAACGGTGTTGAGGCCCTGGACATGATAAGGACTTCTCCGGGTAAGTATGATATTGTTTTTATGGATGTCCACATGCCAAAAATGGACGGTCATGAAGCCACACGCCAAATCCGTGCCTTTGAAGCAGGGCTGAAAACATCAAAAGCCGTGCCGATTGTAGCAATGACCGCGAATGTCTTTAAAGAAGACATTGAGGCCTGCCTGAGTGCAGGCATGGATGCCCATCTCGGGAAGCCGCTTGATATAGACAAGGTATTGGAGATGTTGCGGAAGTATTTAAGCTAAAAGATTTAAGGGGAGATTTTGTTGAATGCCTATTAGAATCAGAGTCATCCTCGTAATTTTCTTAACTACGCTTGTTATAATTACTTTCAGTATTCTTGTTGGTGTTTTCACTGTAAGAAGCGGCATTGAAAGATCCCAGGAAACTGATTTAATACTAATTTCAGAAATTGCAGATCATTTTATAAGCAGTGAAGTTAAAGCTCTTAAATTAAAGGTTTCTGTTGCATCTCAAGTATTATCCTCTTATGGAGAGCATGATTGGGATAATGCCTTAATTGACCTTCGAAATCAGTATCCCGACTTTACAGGGATGTCGGTTTGGGATAATGAACAGAGGCTGATTGCTTCGGCGGGAATGATGACGGCGGTGCCTCGATCGTTGGGAGATAGGCATCTGCAAGAGGTGCTTAAGGGAAATGTCATAATTACATCCACTGCTGAAGCCCCGACCGGTCTTGCTTTTCACCTTGCTGCCCTCCTTGACCCCGAACACGATGCCATACTGACACTTACGCTTCCTATCACTTACTTCTCGGATATATTAATCAATTTTAGGATTTGGAGAACAGGCCATATATTCATGGATAATTCTAATGGGCATCTTATTGCAGATCCTGTTCGTGAATGGGTAGAAAATAGAATTGATTTTGTGAATATGGCAGAAATGGATTTGGCAAACAGGACAATTGTTAATAATTTAAGGCAGGCATTTGATAGTGAAGCGAGGACGATTACATACTCCATTGGAGGTGTTCCGCGCCTAACCGTTTACAGGCCTATAAGCGGCTCTGATGAGGGCTGGCTCTTGGGTGCTGTAGCACCGCTTCCTGAAAGCCCGTTCCTTTATATAGATCGCGGCCTTATCGTGGTTGGCCTTGTTAGTCTCTTTCTTAGCTTAATCGCAGCGATTGCTGCATCGGGTTTTATTAAGAAGCCTTTTGAAAAGATTGCAGCATTGAAGGAAGAAGCGGAGGCAAACTCAAGGTTTAAGAGTGATTTCCTTGCAAATATGAGCCATGAGATTAGAACGCCGATGAATACGATAATCGGGGTTGCAGAAATTATAATGCGCGATGATACCATATCGAAAAATACGAGAGACGGGTTAAACAGGATTTACAGTTCAGGTGATCTATTGCTAAATATTATTAATGATATTCTTGACATGTCCAAAATAGAAGCAGGTAAGCTTGATTTGACTCCCTATATTTATGAATCTGCAAGTTTGATAAACGATACTGCGACACTTAATATGGTAAGGCTTGGAAGTAAGGAAATAGAGTTCAAAATTGAAGTTGATGAAAATATCCCCCAAGTCCTATTTGGAGATGAGATTCGCATTAAGCAAATTCTAAATAACTTACTATCGAATGCTTTTAAGTATACTGATAAGGGAGAAGTTAAGCTTTCCTTTGCAATCGAAAGAGAAATAAGGGAAAAGAAGAACGAGATGATTCTGGTCCTTTGCGTAAGCGATACGGGGCAGGGGATGACACCTGATCAGGTGAGTAGTCTTTTTAACCAGTATTCACGTTTTAATCTTGAAGCAAACCGTTCTGTCGAAGGAACAGGGCTTGGCATGAGTATTACGCATAATTTAATTAGTTTAATGGATGGTAAGATCATTGTTGAAAGTGAGAGCGGTAAGGGCTCGGTATTTACTGTACGCCTGCCTCAAGGTTTTATAAGTGATGAAATCCTTGGAAAAGAGTTAGCAGAAAACCTTGAGGCCTTCCGTCTTGGCGGAATTACTCAAATAAGGAAGGCGCAAATTGTATATGAGCCAATGCCTTATGGAAGTGTTTTAATTGTTGATGATGTAGAATCAAATTTATTTGTTGCCAAAGGCTTGCTTATGCCTTGGGAGCTTTCAATCGACACTGTAAGAAGCGGTTTTGAAGCGATTGATAAAATAAAGACCGGCAAAGTATATGACATTATTTTTATGGATCATATGATGCCGAAAATGGATGGAGTAGAAGCAGTTAAGAAAATCCGCAACATGGGATATACACATCCGATTGTTACTCTGACTGCAAATGCAGTAAAAGAGCAGCAGGAAATGTTTTTAGCAAACGGATTTGATGATTTTATTTCAAAGCCAATTGACATACGCCGCCTTAATACGGTTTTAAAGAAGTATGTTCGAGACAAGCAGCCTGCTGAAGTCCTTGAAGATGTCCGCCTGCGCTATGACAATAGGGAAATAGGATATACAGCCGATGATGAGCAGACAGTTAAACCACAGCTTGCAGAGTTTTTTGTTCGAGACGCATTGCTTGCAATATCGGTGCTTGAGGAATTGCATGAAAAAGAAAGTTATAGTGATGAAGATATGTATATGTATACAACAAGTGTACATGCATTAAAGAGCGCGCTTGGAAATGTCGGAGAAAATAAGCTTTCCGCATTTGCCGGCAAACTCGAAGAAGCGGGGATTAATAGGGAAATTGCTGTTATATCTGCTGAAACCGGTGGTTTTATTACCGAATTGAAAGAGGTAGTTGAAAAACTAAGGCCAATAAATGATGAAGGCAACGAAGCTGCAGAGGGGGATATCAAGCATCTGCATGAAAAGTTAAATGAGATTAAGAATAGTTGCCGTACAATCGACAGGAAAGCTGTAAAGGAAGCAATAATTGAATTAAGGCAAGGCAAATGGCCTGATGAAGTAAATGAGCTTTTGACTATAATGCACGAGCACTTGCTAAGCGGTAACTTTAACAATGTTTCATCTGTTGCTGATAAGATTATGAGGAATAATTAGCAGATTTACTAAGGAGCTTTATATATGAAGAAAAGACTTTATTTGACCATTCTTACTGTTATTTTGGTATTAGGCACAGCCATAGGCTTTATAATATCATGTGCAAGTTCCGGTTCATCTATCAGCCCCTTGCGCATTGCCGGCGAACAGGAGCCGGCCGGGCAGCGTTTTGTTGTTTCATTTTCGTATGAAAAGGTGAGGACTATAGCTTCCAGCCAGTATGCAATTTGGATCGAGGACACTAATGGAAATTATGTCGATACCCTTTATGTGACAGGTTACACCGCAAGAAGGGGTCACCGTAATAGGCCAAATTCACTGCCGCAATGGGTTCGCATTGCCCAACCTGCGTCCATGCCGCAGGTAGAAATTGACACAATATCGGGGGCAACTCCAAGCCCCGGGGATTATAAAGTTAGCTGGGATTTGACAGACAGAAACGGCAACCGGGTAACAGGTACTCAATATCGATTTTTTATGGAAGCAACCATGAATAACGGGGATAATGCGGTGTATTCAGGAATAATTTCACTTGGCGAGGATACCTGGAATGAAAGGCCCATCCCAGTATATAGCATCCCGGACAGTAGTTACAGATCCATGATTACGAATGTACAAGTGGCGTATTATCCCCGGTAATTAACTTTAATCTTTACGCTGCCATGGTTTATTATCTCTTTTTATAGATAGCCCTGTTTATACAATAGCTCTGCATTAAGAATGCCACCGCCGGCAGCTCCGCGGATGGTGTTATGGGAAAGGCCTGCAAAGCGAAGGTCAAAGACATTGCAGGGCCGGATGCGGCCTACGCAAACAGCCATGGCCTTGTCTGTATTCCGGTCTTTCTTGGGCTGGGGACGGTCATTTTCTTCCATAATGACAATGGGCTGCTGCGGAGCCGAGGGGAGCTTTAATTTTTGAGGAAGACCTTTAAACTCTGTCCAGATTTTCTTGACTTCTTTAATCGAAGGCTTTTTTTTACCAAACTCCACACTCACACAGGCTGTGTGTCCGTCACTTACAGGGACCCTATTGCAGTGGGCTGATATTTTCGGGAAGGCAGCGTTTTTAATATGGCCCCCTTCAATGGTGCCAAGTATTTTCAAAGGCTCCTCTTCGGACTTTTCCTCTTCTCCGCCTATGTACGGGATTATATTGTCAATAATGTCCAGACTTGCGACACCGGGATAACCTGCGCCTGAAACAGCCTGCAGGGTGGATACAATAAGCCGCCTTATTTCATAACCTGCCACCTGCAGGGCGTAAAGCGGGGTAGTGTAACTTTGAACTGAGCAATTGGGCTTGACCACGATAAAGCCCTTCTCCCAGCCCCGTGCCTTCTGCTGTGCAGGGATGATCTGTATATGGTGATGGTTCACCTCGGCAATGATCACAGGCACATCAGGAGTCCAACGATGGGCCGATGCATTTGAAACTACCGGAATCCCCGTAGCCGCGTAGGAATCCTCAAGGGAGCAGGTTTCATCCTTGTCCATCTCTAGGGCAGAAAAAACAAAGGCGCAGTCTTTAGCCCCGGAAACATCCCGGGCATCGGCTACCATGAGTTCTCCGGTAGTATTAAGTATGTCAGGAAATCGAACCCTCCCGGCTATGGCATCCCTATAATTTTTTCCTGCGCTGCCCGCAGATGCCGCAACAAAGCTTAAACAGAACCATGGATGATCTTTTAAAAGTGCAATATACTGCTGCCCCACCATGCCGGTTGCGCCAAGTATGCCAACTGGAATCTTTTTCATTTGGAATCCTCAAAAAAATCTCTGTGGAGCTTTTCCACTACTTCCTCGACTTTATCCACATCCATTATAAAGTTAAGGTTCACCTTGCTTCCCCCCTGGGATATCATTTGAATCTGCACACCAAGGTGTTCGCAGATTCTAAGTGAATGGGAAAGAATTTCCGATGAACGTCCTATGTCTCCTATAATGGCAACTATGGCTTTCCCCGGACTTATACTCACGCTGGCAATCCGGGAAAGCTCCTCTTTAATCACACTTAGGTCGTAGTTCATGTCAAGTAGTATCGATACCGATACTTCACTCGTAGCTACCATGTCAATCGACATACAATGCCTTGCAAAATAGGAAAAAAGCTCAGCTAAAAAACCATACTGACCATGCATGCGATAGGATACCATATCAACAAGTGTTGCATTTTTCCGGAAGGCTATTGCCTTTATTGGATTTGTTTTTCCATCTGCTGTCATTACTATACGGGTGCCGGATGCCTGCGGATTATAGGAATTTTTAACCAGTATAGGTATTTTGGCTTTTCTGCAAGGTTGTATGGCCCTTGGATGCAGAACCTGATCGCTAAAGTAGGCAAGAGCTATGGCTTCCTCGTAAGTAATTATCTTTACCGGTAATGCGTTCTTTACAATTCTTGGATCTGCACTTAGAATTCCATCCACATCCTTCCAGACCTGTACTTCTCTGGCACCGCAGGCAGCTGCAAGCATGGTGGCTGTAAGGTCAGAGCCTCCGCGGCCCAAGGTGGTGATATTTCCGTTTTCATCTTTGGCAATAAAACCTGTTACGATTTGTAAGATGTTGTCTCCAAGACTTAAGAATTTATTGGGAATTAGTTCCCAGCTTTCATCTTTAAGTTCTGCATAAGTAAAATTTGAATCTGAAAGAAAACCCATGTCCCATGCATCCGCCGCCTGCGCCTTAATTCCAATGGAAGAAAAATAAGCTGCGGCAATGCGCACAGAAAGCCTCTCTCCAAAAGATACAAGATAAGCCCTGGTTCTTGCTGTTAGTTCTTTTATTAAGGAGATGCCTGTAAGAAGACTTTTTAGTTCTTCAAGCAGCGGCTTAATTTCAGTCGACACCGCATCGTTGAGCTTCATTTCTGCAATAATACCAAGATGAAGCTTTTCAATTCTTTCTATGTCAACCACGCCATTTTTGATTGCTTCTTCCCCTGCTTCAAGGAGAAGATCTGTTGTATCACCTATCGCAGAAAGCACCAGAACGGGTCTGTGATGGAGTTGAGTTCTTACAATTTCTGCTACACTGTGGAATCTCCCGGTATTTGCAAGGGAGCTTCCGCCAAACTTCATTACAATCAAAAACAGTATTCAGGATATAAGCGTAATTTTTATACCCTTCCCCCTCCACATTTATACAATTTTATTTTTGGTCGAACCAATTGACGTATGGCTTGTAACCCGGGTATATTATTATCGATAATCATAATAATTTCCACTTCCCATCACACAAGTAACTGGTTGAGCCTCTTAACAAAGTCCGCGGGGTCTTTTAGCTTTATGCCCTCTACAAGAAGGGCCTGATCCAGTAAAACTCCTGCGATGTTGGCGATGCGCTCTTCATCATCGGTCTCTTTAAGCTTATTTAGAATCGGATGCTCGCCGTTGACTTCGAGGATGGGCTTTATGTCTGTCATTGCATTTTGGCCCATTGCCTTTAGCATCTGCTGCATCTGCATTGTCGGGTCGTTCTCGTCGGCGACTATGCAGGAAGGGGAGTCGTGGAGGCGGCGGGAGAGTTTTACGTCTTTTACGCGGTCTCCGAGGGCTTTCTTAATTTTTTCGATTACGGGCTTAATTTCCTTTTCGGCCGCCTTATGGCGATTTTTATCTGCCTTTTCCCCAAGCTCTTCATCTGCTCCTGCACGGTTCACCGACTTAAGTTCCCAACTTTGGCTCTCGGTCTTCCCGTCAATTTCAGAGCCTTCCTGCCTATAGCTGTGCAGGGTCGGAATAACAATCTCGTCAATCTCGTCTGTCATGATAAGCACTTCAATGTCCTTGGCTGTATATGCTTCAAGGAGGGGAGAGGCCCTGAGGGTTTTCTCATCGCTGCCCCCTGCTGCACCGCCTCCTGTTATATAGTAGATACTTTTCTGGTCGCTCTGCATGCGGGAAACATAGTCAGCAAAGCCGGTCCAACCGTCAACCTTTGTGCTCTTAAACCTAACCAGCTCTTGAATTGCCTCACGGTTTGCAAAGTCCTGGTAAAGGCCTTCCTTTAGGGGTTTGTTAAAGTTCTCGATGAAGGTCTCCCAGTTGCCTTCGGCTTCAGAATCGCCAACTGCGGCCTTGTCTGCGAGGGTCTTGAATTCTGAAAGGAGCTTCTTTACCGAGGCATTTTTGATGTTCACGAGGATCTTGTTCTGCTGTAAAATTTCACGGCTCACGTTCAAGGGCAGGTCTTCAGAGTCAATGACACCACGGACAAAGCGCAGCCAGGTGGGCATCAGTTCCTTATCATCATCAGTAATAAATACCCGCCTGACATAGAGCTTCACCCCGGGGCGATAATCAACATGGAATAAATCAAAGGGTGCCTTTTTGGGAACGTAAAACAAGGTGGAATACTCGAGGGTTCCTTCGGCCCTTGTGTGGACATGGAAAAGGGGCTCTTCAGAGTCATTGCTTATCTGCTTATAAAACTCCTTATAATCCTCTTCTTTAAGGTCAGACTTGGACCTGCGCCAAAGGGCTGTGCCCGAATTGATCTGCTCGCATTTTGTTATGCTGCCCTTTTCCTTGCCGTCTTTATCCCACTCTTTTTCATCGTAGGTCAGGTAGATTGGGAAGGCCACATGGTTCGAATAGCGTTTTATGATATCTTCGATTGACCAGCGGTTTGCGAATTCCAAGCCCTCTTCGCTTAAACAGAGAATCACCGTGGTGCCCTGGCTGTCCCTGCCGTAGGATTCCATGTCAAAACCGTCCTTGCCGTCACTTGTCCACTTCCAGGCGCTGTCCTCGCCGGCCTTCCTGCTTATGACTTCGATCTTCTCTGCCACCATAAAGGCCGAGTAAAAGCCCACGCCGAACTGGCCAATCAGGTTTGAGTCCTTCTTTGCATCTGCCGAAAGCTGTTCTAAAAAGGCCTTTGTGCCTGAGCGGGCAATTGTTCCAAGGGATTCTGCCAAGTCGGCTTCGTTCATGCCTATGCCGTTGTCCGAAACCGTCAAGGTTTTGCCATCCTTATCGAAGGAAATATCAATCCTCGGCTCGAAGCTCAGGTGCTTATAATTATCATCAGCAACAGTAAGATATTTTAACTTATCAAGGGCATCTGAGGCATTTGAAACCAGTTCTCTTAAAAATATCTCCCTATTTGAATAAAGGGAATGGATGATGAGGTGGAGAAGTTGACTTACCTCTGTTTGAAATTTGTGTTGCGCCATTTTGCTGCTCCTTGCGAAGATATATTGTATCAATTGATTTGGAAAATTTATCCATTGAAAATGTAGCAAAAATAAGGTATTATTGCAAGTATGAAATTGTTTGACTCTCTGAAATTCCGTTTTATCATCTTATTTTCTATTTTTATAATTGCCCTGGTTTTGGTCCTCTCGATATTGGGCCTAAGGCAGTTATCAACCGTTGTTGAGCAGACCTTTGCCACCCAGGGCATTCACCTTGTGGAGAGGGCAGTGGCCCTTATTGACGGTGATTCCTTTGAAGCACTTGTGCGATCACGGAACATCAATGACCCTTTTTATGAGGATATCAGGCTTAAACTCCGGGATTTAAAAGATGCAACAGGAAGCATGTACCTTTATACCATGGCACCCCTTGGCGGCGACTTGAATAATGATACCTGGTTCTTTGTGATAGACGGCAGTGCCGAGCCGGATGACCCGGAAGATTTCTACGCCCTTGGGGAGGAGGAAGATGTCACTGAATACGATGATGCCTTCCAGAGACTGCTTGTTTCCGGTGTTACCGAGGCTTCCCGACTTGTCTATCAGGAGGGCTGGGGCTGGCTTGTTTCGGTCTATTCTCCCATTAGAAATTCCAGAGGGCAAATCATAGGAATTGCCGCCTGCGATTTTGACGGAACTTATCTCCGTGAATCCATACTGGAAGAGCGCAGGCAGAAGGCAATTATTGGAACTGCTGCGGTGGTCATCGGTCTTATCATGCTTTTAATCTTCCTTCGAATGATTTTCTCAAGGCTTGGTAACATCAATTCATTGCTTATTGAGATTTCAGAGGGTGAAGGCGATCTTACAAGGCAGATCAAAATTGATAAAGATGATGAAATTGGGGAGTTGTCGGGTAACTTTAATACTGCCATTGGTAAAATTAAGAATCTTGTTAAGGTGATAAAAATTAAGATCAATGCCCTTACAAATACCGGCTTTGAATTATCATCAAATATGGAAAAGACCCTGAAAGCAGTTGACTTTATTTCCAATAATTTCCACACCCTTAAAAACCTGGAAGTAAAGCAGGAAGAAGAAGCAGACAAGGCTAATGTTGCGCTTGAAGAGATAAAGGTGAGTATCGCAAACTTGAGCAAGCTCGTAGTTGATCAGGCAGAGAACATCAATACATCATCTTCTGCAGTTGAAGAGATGACTGCGAACATTCAGTCTGTTACTAGGACCTTGGTGGAAAACAGTAAAAACGTTGATGCCCTTGCAGACGCTTCGGAGACAGGAAGAATAGGGCTTCAAAAAGTGGCCCAGGCAATTCAGGAGATTGCGAGCGATTCTGAAGGGCTGCTTGAAATTAACTCTGTAATGGAAAACATTGCAAGCCAGACAAATCTACTTTCAATGAATGCGGCAATTGAAGCTGCCCATGCGGGAGAGTCAGGGAAGGGTTTCGCTGTTGTGGCTGCGGAAATTAGAAAGCTCGCCGAGTCATCGGAGAAGCAATCAAAAACTACCGCCGTCATGCTAAAGAAGATAAAGACTTCTATAGACAGTATTACCAAGGCCTCAAATGAAGTTCTTGATCGTTTTGAGATAATTGATACCGGTGTAAAAACTGTTTCAACTCACGAGCATAGTGTCCGCAATGCTATGGAAGAGCAGGAGATTGGAGGAAGGCAGATTCTTGAATCAATAGGCCGCTTAAAAAGCATTACAGTATCGGTTAAGAGCGGTGCAGAAAATATGTCTCATTCAGGTGATGAGTTAATCGAAGAAATAAACGAGTTCATCAAAATAAGTAATCAGGTTGTAACCGGAATGAACGAGATAATCTCAGGTGCGATGAACGAGATACAGCTTGCGGTAAAGCATGTGGATGAAATGAATGCTGAAAACAGCAAGAATTTCACAGAGCTAAAAACTGAATCGGATAGGTTTAAAGTCTCTGCAGGGGATGAAAAGAAAAAGATACTTTTAGTGGATGGCGATGCATTAAGTCTTGCAGCGACTTTTTCAATGCCGGAAGGTGAGTTTGATCCGGAAATTGCAGGGTCAGGCCAAGAAGCTCTGACACTCTTGTTCCAGGGTCTTGTGCCAAACTTGGTTCTAATCGATCCTGCAAATCCCGGTAAAGGCGGATGGGAAGCATACGACAGAATAAAAGCTCTATGTACTATCCATAAAGTTGCGATAGCATTTTATATAGCTAAAGATGATGAAAACAGCATGGACAAGGGGAGAAAGATGGGGGTTTCTAATTTTATTGATAAACCGGCTCAAGGAAATGAGCTGCTTGATGCAATTAGAAAGATAGTTTAAGGATCAGAGCTTCGGCTCTTCATGTTCGACTTTGTTTATAAATGAAAAGCAGTGCTTTCCGGTTGAAAGGAAAACTTCCATTGACGGAAGGTTCCTGCATTTAATTCCAAAGAGCACGCAGGCTCTAGGGAAAGAAGCTTCCCATGTGATCTTAAAGTGTATGCAGCGGAAGCAATCAGGTGCGCGGTCTATTGAATCCGTGTTCGAATCGTTAATCATCGGTATTTGACAGTATACTGCCAATCGGGGATAATAGAAAGCGATGAAAAAACTTATTGGAGTTTCGGGTTCAAGCGGGATAGTTACAGGAAAGGCCTTTTTGTACCTGGAAAAAGAAGTTCCTGAAATTACAAGGTTTAGTATCCCCGAGGATCAGGTTGATGCCGAACTTGCAAGACTTAAAATTGCTCTTGATAAAGCTATAAAGGAAGTTAAGGCCCTAAGCGAGAAAGCTGCAAATGAAATGAGCAAAGACGGAGCAGATATTTTCCTTGCTCATTTATTGATGCTTGAAGATGTGGACTTCCATGACAATATATTCTCTAAAATTAAAACGGATTTGGTTAATGCAGAATGGGCCTTTTTTAATGCATCAAGGCAATTAATGCAGGTGATGCTCGCTTCCCCTGACCCGATTTTTCGGGAAAGGGCTGTTGACATAAAGGATGTTTCAAGCAGGGTCTTGGATCATCTGCTTTCGGTAAAGCAAACCTCCTTGGCTGACCTGGATCATGATGTGATACTTGTTGCCCAGGATCTCATGCCTTCACAGGTGCTTACCATGAACCGGAAGCATGTCAAAGGAATAGTCATGGATATTGGGGGTGCAACTTCGCATACTGCCATTCTGGCAAGGGCCTTTAATATCCCTGCTGTTCTTGGTCTTTCAACTGCAACAAGCGAGATACTTGACGGCGATACTCTTGTACTGGATGCGAATATTGGGGAAGTTGTAATTAATCCGCCGCGGGATGAGCTCTCTAAATGGGAACATTTAGAGGTGGACTATTTACTAAAACTAAATGAAGACATGCAAACAAGAGATCTGCCTGCCGTAACAAAGGATGGACATAAGGTTTTACTCAAGGCAAATATTGGAATCCCCGAGGAAGCAGAATCGCTGCAGCGATATGGGGCAGAAGGGATAGGGCTTTTTCGCTCTGAATTTTTATTCCTTGATTCAGGTCAAGTAGCAGGGGAAGAGCAGCAATTAAAATCCTATAATAAGGTCCTCGCGGCAATGGGGAAGCTGCCTGTTACAATTCGCACCGCAGACATCGGCGGAGATAAAATTTTACCTGAGCTATTTTCTTCGAAGGAGATAAATCCTCTTCTTGGCTGGAGAGCAATAAGGCTCTCTCTTGCAATGCCGGAATTCTTTTTAGCTCAGCTAAAGGCAATACTCCGCTCAAGTGTTAACGGGAATGTGAAGATCATGTTCCCCCTTATTTCAGGTATTGAAGAGCTGGAAGAGGCCCTTGTCTTCCTTGAAGAGGCAAAGAACGAATGCCGCAGAATGAAACAGCCATTTGCAGAAAATATCGAAGTTGGCGTGATGATAGAAGTTCCTTCAGCAGCAATGACTGCAGATATTCTTGCACAGCGAGCCGACTTTTTTTCTATCGGGACAAATGATCTTCTGCAATATAGCCTCGCAGTTGACAGGGGAAACGAGAAGGTGAGTTATCTTGCACAATCAAGCCACCCGGGCATACTTCGCTTCCTAAAGTCTGCAATACAAGCAGCTCATGATAAGGGAATAAAGGCTGCAATGTGCGGAGAGATGGCAGGCGATCCTTCCATGACGGCATTACTGCTTGGGCTCGGACTTGATGAGTTTAGTATGGCTGCCTCTTCAATTCCAAGGGTAAAAAGGATTATTCGCAATGTTACTCTGGATGAATGCAGGAAACTTGCAGAAGAGTTATTAGGCGGTATTTCATATATTGGCAATGATGTCATTTTAAAGAAATGGATGACAGAAAAGTTCCCGAAAGAAAATGGATAATCGATTCCCCCTTATAGCTCTGGCAGGCCGGCCTAATGTTGGCAAGTCAACCCTCTTTAATAGAATCCTCAGGAAGAAGCGGGCAATTACTGACCCGACTCCCGGTGTTACAAGGGACCCCGTGATTGAGAATACGGTGATGCTTGGGAAGACTGTGAACCTCGTTGATACAGGAGGTTTTAAGCTCGAACGCAAGAAGGGAACCCCTGAGGGGGAAATTGATGGTCTTGTTGTCGAGAAGACACTTGAGATTCTTGAAAAAGCGGACATTATAGTTTTACTTTTTGAAGCAGGGGAACTCACCCTTGAAGATGAAGAGTTTATTGATTTACTCAGGCCGTATCAGGGAAAGTTGATTGCCGCAGTAAACAAAACCGAAGGAGGAAGGAGGGAGGCAGAGGCCTGGAATCTGCTTTCTTACGGCTTTGAAAAGGTTTACATGATTTCAGCGGAGCATGGTGATAATGTCGGAGATTTGCAAAGTGCGATCATCGAACGCCTTTCCGATTGGAAGGCTAAACCTGAATCTAATGAAAGGCTGACTGTCTCGGATTCCATCATTCGCATTGCTTTGCTGGGTAAGCCGAATACAGGAAAATCCACTTTGTCAAATCTCTTAACTTCATCGTCAGCCTCCATCGTAAGTAATATTCCGGGAACCACAAGGGATGTGGTCGAAGGAAGGTTCGTATGGAAGGATAAGGAGTTTGAAGTTCTGGATACTGCGGGGATTAGGAGGAAGGCGAAGGTTCACGAGAACATCGAGTACTATTCAGTAAATCGTGCGATAAAAACAATTGACAGTGCTGATATTGTTTTTTTGATAATCGATGCAGTAGAAGGCCTAACCGATCAGGATAAGAAAATTGCAGGTCTTGCGCATGACAGGGGCCGCGGCCTTATTATGGTTTTAAATAAATGGGATACAATGCCTGTAACTCCAAATGCATTTATTGCGGTAAAGGACAGGATACATTTTCTTTTTGGTCAAATGGAGTATGCTCCGATAGTCCCGTTATGCGCACTTAACGGAAACGGCCTTGATGAGCTTCTTAATACCTGTCTTCGCATGCACCGTCAATTAAACAGGCAGATAGAAACTTCCACCCTGAATGAGGCATTGCAAAGATGGCTTATAGAGAATCCTCCGCCTTCAGGCAAGCAGTCCCGTTTCAAACTCCGTTATGCTGTACAGGTAAAAGCAAATCCCGTAAAATTTGTTTTTTTTGCATCTCGCTCCCATGCAGTTTCGGAGACTTATATTGCATATCTTCGTAACCGTATACGCCGCGATCTTGGTTTCTCCCTTATTCCGGTTACAATTGAAATAAGGTCTTCATCAAAAGAGAGGAAGTAAAATGGCTGTTTATGGCCCCGGTGAAGTAGAACGACTATTGAAAGTAAAGGTACACGTTATACGCTATTGGGAGAAGGAAATCCCCCTTATTCAGCCGGTAAAGGACAGATACGGAAGAAGGGAATACTCAGATAGGGATCTTCAAATTCTCTATAGGCTTAAATATTTGCTATATGATAGACGCTTTACGATAGAAGGTGCAAAAACACAGCTTTACAGGGAGCTTGCAGGGGAAGACCAGGATCTGCGAGCGCAAATCTCCGCCCTTCGTTCAGAGCTTATGACCCTTTTTTTCATGGTGCATAAAAATGATGAGGAAACTCCTTGACGGAGCTTTTATCATTAATCGATAAAGTTTTCCCACTGCCTGCACGCTTTCGTGCGGGGCTTTCCTGTGATGTAAATGAGCTTTCCCGTCTATTGACTTCTGCACGATCTGAGCGCAGCAGCTCCTACCTTGGGAAGTCGGGCCTGCTATCAGCCTATCTCAGGTATTTTCTGCCATGGAATATATACCGCCTCTCCAAACTGCTCCCCTCCTTACCCCTGGACTTAAAGGAAGGGGACGCAATAAATGACCTTGGAGCAGGCCCCCTCACCTTCGCACTTTCCCTTTGGATAAGCAGGCCCGACCTCAGGGCCATCCCCCTTGAAATCCGCTGCCTTGATAAAACCCCTGCCGCCCTCGATGCAGGGAAAAAGCTCTTTGCCGCAATGACTTCTGAAACAACTTGCCCATGGAAAGTGAAAACAATCCGTGGAGAACTGTATGCCTCCGTGAAAAAGGCAGGTCTCTCTGTCGAGATTAGGGGGAAGCCTGCAAGTTTAACAGTAATTGGAAATGTCTATAATGAGTTTTTTTCAGGGATTTCTCCTCGAGACAGGGTCGGGTTTGCCCGGATGGCAGCCGGACAGGCAGGCCTGCTTTCTTCTCTTACAGCCGGCTCAGGGAAAATCCTTGTGGTGGAACCAGGGGTTCCCCGTTCGGGTGAGTTTATTTCCCTGCTGCGGGCCTCTCTAATAGAGGAGGGTAGGGCACCGATTGCACCGTGTACCCACCGCGGGCCATGTCCCCTTTCCGGCGGACATTCAAAGGGAAAGGCAAAATGGTGTCATTTTGCCTTTGACACTTCCGATGCGCCGAAGGATTTGCACAGACTTTCTGTAATGGCAAAACTCCCAAAGGAAAGAGCCGTGTTGAGTTTCCTGCTCGCAGGCCCCGCGGCGCAAGGCTCCACGGTGAGACCTGCGCCTGCTCCGGCGAGAGGCCCTGCGGCGCAAGGCTCCACGGTGAGACCTGCACCCGCGGCGCGCCTACAAGTCCGCATAATCTCCGACAGCTTTCCTGTGGGCAGGGACTTTGGCCGTTACGGTTGC
The DNA here is from genome assembly GCA_009777995.1 of Treponema sp. Classification (GTDB taxonomy): domain Bacteria; phylum Spirochaetota; class Spirochaetia; order Treponematales; family Breznakiellaceae; genus WRKT01. The sequence goes on from WRKT01000009.1 coordinate 37,167, forward strand.
TGCGAGAGGGGTCTTGTTCTTGTAGTGGGCAATAGGGAAAGTATCGAGTGCCTTTCTTCTGGTGTGCTTACGGAGGTGTCCCTTACAGGGAGGGTGGACGAAAGGAGCGGGGCCCTAATTGCTAAATAAAAACCTAATGGTATAATGAAGAGCAAGGAAGGAGGCAGTATGAAGGAAAAGCTAAACGCATTAATGGCTTTTTGTACGAAGCTTGGAGCGGACTATGCCGATATCAGGGTTAAGGATATTTGGATAGAAAACGTTCACGCAGAGGACGGAAAGGTTAAAACTTTAAGCTCAAGCCGCAGTTTTGGCTGCGGTATCCGTGTATATTCGGGAGGCTCTCTAGGCTTCGCTGCAACAAACGATCTAAACAATCTTGAAGAAACCGCGAAAAAGGCCTTTGAAATTGCCTGTGTGAGTAAGGAGCTTCAAAGCGAGAAAATTGAGCTGTCAAAAAAACCGGTTGTCGTTGACTCGTTTAAAACCCCTGTAAAAATCGACCCCGAGAAGATTCCCGCAGCAGAAAAAATCGAGCTGCTATTAAAGTGCGAGAAGATCATGCAAGCAGTTCCCGGAGTAAACAGGACAGCCTCAAGTATGAACTTCCGTAAAGAGGATGTCATATACTGTGACACTGACGGAAGCTATATCACACAGAGCTTCTGCCAAACCGGAGGCGGCATATCTGCAACGGCGATAGGCGGCGGCGATGCGCAGACAAGGAGCTATCCAAACAGTTTTAGGGGTAATTATTCTCGCGCCGGCTATGAGTATATTAATGAACTGAAATTGCTTGAGCATGCAGAGTCCTGTGCAAAGGAATGTGTGGAACTCCTAAATGCTCCCGACTGCCCCTCAGGCGTTTACGACTTGCTTATCAATCCCTCGCAGATGACCCTCCAGATTCACGAGAGTATAGGTCATCCCACCGAACTTGACAGGGTTTTCGGAAGTGAGGCTGCATTTGCAGGAGCCAGTTTTGTTAGCCCCGATGATTTAGACGGACGGCTTAAATACGGCTCAGAGCATGTTACGGTTGTAGCTGATGCAACCTGTGCGGGAGCTCTTGGCACTTACGGTTATGATGATGAGGGAGTTGCTGCAACGCGTACTGTTCTTATCGATAAGGGTATTTTCAAGAACTTTACCACATCAAGGGACTACGCATCAAAAGTAAAACAGGTATCAAACGGATGTTCCCTCGCAGACGGCTGGTTTAATCTGCCCATGGTTCGCATGACGAACATTAACCTGCTGCCGGGTAATTTTGAACTTGACGAATTAATTGCAGGTATCGAGGACGGGTTTATGCTTGACGTAAATAAGAGCTGGAGTATAGATGATAAACGCATCAACTTTCAGTTTGCCTGCGAAATTGCGTATGAGATCAAAAACGGAAAACTCACAGGAAAAATATTCAAGAACCCGATTTACAGCGGCGTAACCACCGAGTTCTGGAATAATTGCGATGGTGTTGCAAATGAAAAACACTGGAAGTTGTACGGTACACCCAACTGCGGTAAGGGTCAGCCCGGACAAGTGGCGCGAGTTGGTCATGGTTCTGCACCCACAAGGTTTAGAAAAGTGAAAGTAGGAGTAGCAGATGTTAAATAAAGAAAAAGCGCGGGAAATAACGCAAAAATTAATCTCGTATACGAAAAACCATGCCGATGTGGCAATGTATAACGCAGGGCAAAAGCTCACCCGTTTTGCGAATTCAGAAATTCATCAGAATGTGGAAATTGAGAATACTATTGTCTCACTTACTGTCAGTGCAGGGAAGAAGCAGGCATCATGCCAGTCTAATGTATTCGATGATGAAAGTCTAAAAAAGCTTGCCTCCGATGCGGATACAATGCTCGCGTTTGCACAAGACGGAGAGTTTGACCTTATCCCAACCGAAGTCCAAGACATTCCCGAAACAAAGAATGACTCAAGGCTTGCAGAAACTTACGATATTAAAGGCCGTACAGCAGCATTAAAACGCTGTGTTGCATCTCTTGACAAAGATTATACTACAGCAGGAGCCATCTCCCTTGACAGCCAAATGAATGTATTTGCAAGTTCTAGCGGAGCATTCTGTTACGGAATGTTTGACAGTGTAAGGTTTAGCGCAGTTGTAACACATAAGGACGAGGCAACCGGGTATGGTGCAGTACAGGCGAATAGCTTAGAGAACTGTACGATAGATAAGGCCTTCGGTATTGCCTACGATAAGGCCAAGGCAGCTATTAATCCTGAGTTTACAGACCTCGGTGCATATACCGTAATCCTCGAGCCTGCAGCAGTCGGGAACTTGCTTATGTTCCTCCTTATGAGTCTTAACGGAGCAAGGTATCAGAAGGGTTTGAGCTTCGCAAGCGGTAAGCTTGGTGAAAAATTATTCGGCGATAATTTTACAGTTAACGACGATGTGACCAATCCTGCAACCATGCAGCGCCTATTTGACGGGGAAGGAAACCGCAGACAGGCTATCACCCTAATAGAAAAAGGCGTTTTAAAGAATGTGCTTCACTGTGCAAGGACTGCCCAAAAGGCCGGCGTGAAACCTACGGGGCATGCAACGGGGGTGAGCGGTGATGGAGGCATGCCATTAAACGTTATAATGTCAGGCGGAGACAGTTCAATGCCCGAAATGATATCATCGCTTAAGAAAGGCATACTTGTAACTCATTTCCATTACTGCAACTTTGTGAATCCGAAGACAGCTCAGCTTACAGGTCTTACAAGGGATGGCACCTTCTTGATCGAAGACGGGAAAATTTCAAAGCCGCTTCGCAATATGCGCTTTACGGAAGGCCTTTTGAATGCCTTTTCGAATATTAAGGCTCTCTCAAAAGACCTTACAATAGTCCCGATGTTTACAGGTCCTGCCCTGCTGCCTTCGGTTATAATCGAAGACTTCCACTTTACTAGCGGGCAGAAGACATAATATCTTCAACCTCAGCGATACCTCTCGGTATACTTGCCGAGAGGTTTTCGCAGCCTGTTTCTGTAACAAGGCAATTATCCTCAAGGCGGAGACCTATCCCCCATTCCTCGTGGTAAATCCCGGCATCTACGCAGAAGACCATGCCCGGGGCAAGGGGGGTGGTCTGGTTTACAGCCACGACATCGTGGACATCGAAGCCAATATGGTGAGCGCCGCCGTGCCAGATATAAGTCCCAACTTCCTCAAACGATTTACAAATGCCAAGCTCCTTTAAACGCTCGAAGCAGAATTTCTTGATCGTCGCATCAACTTCACCCATCGGAAGACCGGGCTTTATAATCGTATAAGCATGGTTGCAGGCATCGTTAGCCGCATTGTAGATAAGTTTCTGCTTCTCGGTGAAGCGGCCGTTACAGGGCCATGCTCGTGAAACATCCGTCACACAGTGGCTGCGCCTTGCGCCAACGTCATTAAGTACCATGTCGCCGTCAAGGGCCTGACCCGTATAGGCATCATAATGAATCAGGAAGATGTTTTTTCCTGCGCAGATTATTGGCCCCGAGGATGGGGTCAGGATGCCCCGATTCATCAGGGTAGAGTCGTAAATTGCCTTATACTGATACTCGTACATGCCGGGCTTCGATGCGCGCATCATTGCGAGGATACCCTCCCGCGTGTCCTCGGTGGCTTCGCGCAGGGCCTCGATTTCACAGGGCTTTTTTATGAGCCGCAGGGCCTTCATGTGGGGAATCAGGTCTTTGATGACCACATGGGGGAAGCGCTCGCGGATATAGCGGACAAAGCGGTATTCGGGGCCGTCATTTTCATCAGCTGTATACTTAAATAGAGGCAGGTATACAGTGTGATAATTCCCCGACATTATTGCCCTATTAAAGCGCATATCGAAGTCCTTTGTGTGGAGAATGTCCTTTATCCCTGAAATATCCGTTGCCTCATTTGCCTTTACCCTTGTACCCTGCCACCTTTCAATCATTGAGTCAGGCGGGGGGATAAAGAGGGTCTCATTAAGGCTGTCTCCTGCTGCAAGCATAAGAGTGCTGTCAGTCTGCTCCACTCCTGTAAGATATAGAAAGTTCCTTTCGGTAAAATAGGGGTAATACTGATCGTTTGTTTTCCTTGGAGCCTTTCCGCTGAAGGTAAGGGCAATGGAGCCCTTTTCCAGCCGATTATACAGGGCCTGCCTATTTTCCGAAAAGAATGTGCTGTCCATCGAATTATTCATCGTACCCTCCTAGAGTTTTTTGAAATTTATTGTATCATATATATTATGAATAGTACAAAGCTTCCATTAGTTCTGCTGATAGCTCTCCTATTGTTTTCCTGCAATAGGAGTACAGGTCAAAGTAATGCCCCTCCTGATCTCTCCGATACTATTGACCGTCATGCCAGGGAAGCTTTTGTGGAAGATTATTGGCGGTTTATTTTTGAGCAGGCAGGCTTACCTGACAGGTTTGCAAGGAGTATAATTATTTCAGTTTTGGATAGCCCTGAGTTTGTTATGGAACTTCTTGGTATTTTGGAGGGAGACCCCTATTTATATCTGCTTGTTGATAAGCAAAATCCTCTGCCAATGGATTATGAACCGGATGATCTTATTGCCCTTACTGCCGGCGGATCATTCCGTATCACCCGCAATGACCTGACCCTGCGCACGATCCCTGCCCGCTCTCTTGAGGAGATGGCCCGGGCAGCAAGGGCAGACGGGGTCGTTCTGACTGTCGGCTCGGCTTATCGTTCAGGGCCAAGGCAAGCGGAGATCTATGACTGGAATGTAAGAACTTACGGGCAGGAAGCTGCAGACCGTCATTCGGCCAGGCCCGGGATGAGCCAGCACCAGCTTGGCCTTGTTGTAGACTTCTCTCCCATAGAGGATAGCTTTGCCCAAACGCCTGCCTCCGCCTGGCTTGTCGAAAATGCAAGCCGCTTCGGCTGGTCTCTTTCTTATCCGGATGGTTATGAGCATGTTACCGGTTATCGCTGGGAGAGCTGGCATTATAGGTATATGGGCAGGGATATCACCTCTTTTATTGATAATTATTTTGATGGTATTCAGCAATACGCTTTGCAATTTATTCAGGTATGGCAGCAGCAATGAGGGTATCAACCAGGGATCGCCTTGAATATCTTGACAGGATAAAACCCTATAATGAAGTGATACAGTTGCTGCTAAACCATGAAGCTGATCTTTTGAGTGAGATTAAAGAGGATAGTATAATGAGCGGGCATCTTCGCCTCGCCCTTGTTGAAGATATGATTACCCTGTCCACCCATTATATTTTGCTGAGTAATGTGTCTCTTGCAATGATAAAACAAAGAAATGAGAATGCATTAAATGATGCTAGGAAGTCTTATATAAGAGCCATTATATATATGGAAGAACTTGTTAGTCCCATGGTTGATGTGCCTTATTCAGAGTATGAGGGGAAACTGGCTGAGATTGCCGATGTGAATGCCATTAGGCGCTATCTGATCGCAAGGAAGCTGGGGCTTACCTTGGAGCTTTTGCAGAATGCCTGCGGCATTAATACAAAATGGAAATGGGCCTTTGTGGAACTTGAGGGCCGTTATGCGGCAGTGGCGAAGAATATCCTTGACTTAAAGAACGCATCTGCAAATAGGGATCCGCGCTCCCCTGATTATGAACCAAGCATTCTTCATTTAAGGTTGATAAAAAAACTTCTTAATAAAACTGCATCTCGCTACCGAGACAGATTTGAATTATCAACAAAAAACCCGGATGATCTAAAAGAGGCCCTGCGCTTTCTTGGCTCCCTGCGCAGGATTCATATTGTTCTTAGTGAGCCGAAAGAAGCTGATGCCATAAAGAAAAAGTTTGATTCCATGTCGTTAAAATTGGATGCAGTAGTAAGGAAAAAGAAGGAAGAATCAAAAACTTAAGTTTATCCCCCTTTTCGATTCTCGGGATATATCATAGAATGACTTGAATATAGGGGGAGATATGGCACACTGTATTGTGAGCGAGGCTGAAGCTATTCTGGATAAGGAATTTCCTGTTTTGGATAAAGGTTTTATCAGGCTTGTGGATTATATGGGAAGTGATGAGAGGGTCGTTCAGTCCGCAAGGGTTTCTTATGGTGAGGGGACAAAGAGCTATAGGGAGGATGCAGGGTTAATTGATTACCTCCTGCGAAATTCTCATACAAGCCCCTTTGAACAGGTGGTGCTTACCTTTCATGTAAAGCTTCCAATTTTTGTCGCCCGCCAGTGGGTCCGCCATCGAACTGCAAGGCTTAACGAAATTTCAGGCCGCTACTCTGTTATGGCAAGTGAGTTCTATGTACCTGCGCTTGAGGACGTGTCTTTGCAGAGTACTGATAATAAGCAGGGCCGCTCAGATGAAGCCATGGATGCAGGGGAGGCAGAAAAAATCCGACTTGCTTTCGAGGAAGGTCAGAAGCAGGCCTATGATGAATACACAGGGTTTGTGGAGGCAGGAATTGCAAGGGAGCTTGCTCGCATAAACCTGCCCCTCTCCCTTTATACCGAATGGTATTGGCAAATTGATTTACACAATCTCTTTCACTTTTTAAGACTTAGAATGGATGCCCATGCTCAAAAGGAAATTCGCCTTTACTCTGAAGTAATGCTGGAGATAACAAAAAAGGTTGCCCCGCGTTGCTGTGAGTCTTTTGAAAGGCATGTTCTTGGGGGAGTGCGTTTCTCAGGCGAAGAGCTGGCGGAGATTAGGAGGCGCCTCGGTGGTGCGGCCGGCGGTGGCGGTGGTACGGGTGGGCTTTCGGGGAAAGCTTTAGAGCGCTTTGAGGAAAAGTTAAAGCAGGGAAGGCAGCTTTAATTGGACTTTACTATAGAAGAGATGTCATTGAATGCCTGGCCGTCTTTAAAGACGGTCCTTTACGATGGCTGGGTTTTAAGATTCTCGAATGGTTATACGAATAGGGCCAACTCTGTTAATCCCATATACCCGGGTAAGATTAATCTTGAAGAAAAGTTAAGATACTGTGAGGAAATTTACTCGCGATATGACCAGACTCCCATTTTTAAGATTGTAGGTATTTCAAATGATAAGCCCTGCAATGAGCAGGAAGCTATAAACGAAAAATTAATTAACTTGAATTATGTGTTATATGATGAAACTTCGATTCGTATTTGTGATAACCTTGAGCAGTCTAATGCTTGCATGGAAGGAATAATTGTTAAAAGTGATTTTTATGATAATTGGAAAAATAGTGTTATAGTGCATAACAAAATACAGGAAAGGCATTGGCCGACATTTAAAGCGATGCTTGATAAAATTCCGGTTGAGAAAATTGTTGTAAGCAAGGAAGTAGACGGGCAAATAATAGGCTGTGGATTTGGTGCAATAGAGAATGGCTATGTCGGTGTATTTGACATGATTGTAAAGGAAGAGTTTAGAGGCAAGAGCTATGGAAGGCAGATCATACAGGCGATCCTCTCTGAAGCATTTAAGAAGGGAATCAGAAAAAGTTACTTGCAGGTTGTCATAAAAAATTCACCTGCGATAAAACTTTACGATAAAATGGGCTATAGAGAAGTTTATAGATACTGGTATAGAAAAAAGGCATGATCAAAAGGCGAGGTATTAAATGAAGAAACCGATATTGGTGGTTCTTGCTGCAGGTATGGGAAGCCGCTATGGCGGAGTCAAACAGATGGAAGCATTCGGAAAACACGGGGAAATGCTTTTGGATTATTCAGTATTCGATGCCCTTAGAGGCGGTTTTGGTAAAATTGTCTTTGTTATCCGAGGCGATCTTGAAAAGGACTTCAGGGAGACAGTGCTTGCCCGTATGGAAGGTAAGGTTAATTACGAGCTTGCCTTCCAAGGATTAGATAGTTTTATACCGCCTGCTATTCTTGAGCATGTAAAAGAAACCGGCAGGACAAAGCCTTGGGGAACAGCCCATGCCCTAATTTGTGCGGCAGATAAGGTCGATGCACCTTTTGCTGTTATAAATGCAGACGACTTTTATGGAAGGGAAGCTCTCTCTGTAATGGGTGAGTTTCTTTCAAACCCCGGTCTTAAGGAAGGTGCAATGGTGCCTTATAAGCTTGAGCCGACTTTAAGTGATACAGGCACTGTTTCAAGAGGTGTTTGTGAAATAGCGGGAGATTATCTTGTTTCGATTGAAGAGCTTAAGGCAATTGAAAAGAAGGACGGTGTAATTTTTAATACAGGTCCCGATGGCATAAAGCGAGAGCTAGAACCGAATTGCCCTGTCTCAATGAATTTCTTCGGGTTTCCTTCCGAAATTATGCAGAAGTTTATTCAGCACTTCGAAGAGTTTATTGCAAGCCAAGGTATGGAACATAATGCCGAATATTATCTTCCCAAGGCATCGGATTTGTTTATAAAGACCGGTTTCATAAAGATGCGTGTGCTTAAGGCAAATTCAAGGTGGTTTGGTATAACATATAAAGAGGACAGGGAACTTGCAGTTAAGAGCCTTACTTCCCTGACTTCAAGTGGTGTCTACCCCGAGCAGCTTTGGAAATAGCGAAGGCCTAGATTTTTCTTATTGAATCCACTTCCACTTCAACCCTGTTCCGGTTGCGCTCAATTTCCCCTGAGATTTCTACAATGTCATTTTCGTCGATTGAAAGAGTGCCCCATATCCGTCTTTTTATTTCGACGGTTATCGTTCCTGTATCATCTGCGAATAGATATCTTTCGTTTCCTAAAAATCTTAGCACTCTACCTCTTAGAATAACAGGAGCGTCATCTCTAAGATTTAGAGCCTCCGCAACTGTTATAGGTCCGACTGAAGGTCCTCTAAAACCGCCCTGCTGTGCGCTTAAAGATAAAGTGATAAGTGCAAATAGAACAGGAATTAAAAATAATTTTGTCTTTGTCATATACGACTCCTATAATACAAGTTATATAATTTACTCTTACAATTTTCTTATGCGATCTACCTCAACTTCGATCCTGTTCCTATCCCTGTCGATTTCCCCGAATATTTCTACAAGGTCATCAGGGCCCACTGTAAGCGAACCCCATACCCGTCTTTCTATCTCTACGGTTATTGACCCTGTGCTGTCGGTGAATGTATACCTTTCATTACCCAGAAACTTGGTAATTCTCCCCTGCATTATTACAGGGGTATCATCGGGAAGATTCAAGGCTTGGGCAACGGTCGTGATGTTTGCATTTGGACCTGTAAAACCACCACGATTACCTTCTGTAAAATGAAGATCGTCACAGCCGGAAAATGATAAAATCATAATAATGCACACGATTAAAAACCGCTTTTTCATAAACAACTCCTGATTCCATAATCTATGCCCTGGAAAGGCCTTCGTCAATTGACGCTTATAAGGTTTTTTGTTTTGAGTGTGCTTTCTTACATTGAATTTATCAATTTCTTAAGCTAAAATGAAATTTCCTTGGAGTTAAATTGAAGCCATTTAATAAAGCTATTTTTTCTGTTTTTATAGTTCCTCTCCTTATTATCACTGTCTTTGTTTTGGCCTATAGCTACTTGAATAAAAGGCTGACAAGAAACAGCGTAGAGATTGTGAGGCCGGAAGAGGGTATTTTCAACCGCAGTCCGGTAGCTTTACCGGAAGGGATTGAGATAATCACGGAAGAAGAGTTTTTAAGGCTAATGGAAGAAGAGGCTGAAGATTTAACCGACGAGGAAATGAGACAGGCCATTGAGATGGATTTCATCGGCAATAATGTACAGGACGAATTTATTTCGGGCAATATGTTAGATATTCTTGCGGCCCTCATGCACAATGATTTTATATACGAGAGGGAGGAAATTTCCGATAGGATTATCAATATTCTGTTTCTTGGTGACGATGCACGTCTTCATCAAAACCGCGGACGATCTGATACTATCATATTGATTTCTTATAACCGTGATACTAAAGTTATCAACCTTACTTCATTTATGCGTGACACTCTCGTTCCAATCAGCCTTACAAGTACTTACTGGAACCGCATCAACACAATGTATGCAATAGGCGGCCCCGGCAGAACCATCAATTTAATTAACAATCTTTTTTCGTTGGACATTCAACGATATGCAGTCGTCAGGTTTACCGGGGTATTTGCACTCGTAGATGCATTGGGTGGCCTTGAAATGTATCTTAGGGCCGATGAGGCCATAGTGCTCAATAGAATCTTTCCTGAATTTGATCAGGTCTCTGAAGGCGTTAATTTATTGAATGGGCGGCAAGTCCTTGCATACTCTCGCATGAGGGTTATCGATCATGACCTGGCTCGAACTCAAAGACAGAGGAATGTCTTAAGAAGCATTTTAAACAAAATCTTGGACACAAACAATATCGGCGATATTTTGGCCATAGCGACCTTCGCCCTGGGTCGACTCCAGACTAATGTCTCACTTGATGAAATTATCGCTATAGGCTTTGAACTTTTTTCAGGCAGCAGGCCTATTGTGGAGGAGTTGCGAATACCAATTGACGGGAGTTTCCTTCCCGCTCGGTATAATGGTGCCAATATTTTTGTAATTGATTTTGAAGAAAATATCATAGCCTTGCATGAATCAATTTATGGCAATGCTGCCGGCGTATGGATTCCAGAGTTCACATTGCCCGGTATAGTTCAATTTGACAATGAGCCTGCAGTGGAAGTTGAACATGACCGGGTGAATGAAGCCGTTATTGATGTATTTTAGCTACCAATGGAGATATTGGACATTTTAGCTTTTTATGACAAATATAGTATTTATGACGATTATTCCATTGCTATTGAAATATTTCTTTTAAGTATATAATAACCGAGTTATGATGAAAAAAATCGTCTTTTACACTAATCAGTTCTTCGGTCAGATTGGCGGTGAAGAGGCTGCCGGCTTACCGCCGCAGGTTAAAACAGGGCCTGTGGGCAGTGCAAGGGCCTTCTGTGAGCTTTTGGAATCCTCTGAAATTATCGCAACCATTATCTGCGGGGATAATTACTACGCTGAAAACATGGAAAAGTCCCGCGAGTTTATCGTTGCAGAAATCGAAAGACTAAAACCTGACATGCTTATCGCAGGGCCTGCTTTCAATGCGGGCAGGTTTGGTATTGCCTGTGGTGATATTTGCGCCACTATAGGAGAGCGGTTCGGTATACCAACTGTGACGGGTATGTATCATGAAAATCCGGCTGTGGAATTATACAAGGCAGGCACCATCATTGTTGAAACTAAAAATTCTGCCCAAGGCATGAAGGATGCAGCGGCTTATATGGCGCGTATTGCAAATAAGCTAAATTCCGGCGAAGCATTAGACGATCCGGAAACCGAAGGTTATATACCGAGCGGTATACGAATAAATATCTTCAGCGATAAAACCGCTGCTGTTAGAGCTGTTGATATGCTCATTGCAAAGCTAAAAGGTGAGCCCTATCAAACCGAAATCCCCCTGCCTGTATACGATACTGTCACACCTGCGCCCGGTGTTAAAGATTTAAAAACCGCAAAAGTAGCGCTTTTAACTTCAGGGGGTATAGTCCCCAAAGGAAATCCCGATAGGCTACCCGCGGCCACTGCGAAGTTTTTCAAACAGTACAGCATCAAAGAAATTGATGCACTTACCACAGGGGACTTCATCTCGGTGCATGCGGGCTACGACCCGGTTTATGCCAACGAAAATCCTAACCGTGTTGCACCTGTTGATCTTATGAAAAGAATCACGACCCAAGGCCGCATTGCGGAACTATACGAATACCTTACCGTAACAACAGGAAACTCCACCTCAGTCTCTGATGCAACACGCATGGGGCGCGAGATTGCCGAGTTGCTCAAACAGGCAGGAATACAGGCTGCAATTCTAACAAGCACCTGAGGCACCTGTACACGTTGCGGTGCAACGATTGTAAAAGAAATCGAAAGAATTGGTATCCCTGCTGTGCACATTTGTACTATCACTCCCATATCAAAGAAGGTTGGAGCTATAAGGATCGTAGATGCGGTGGCAATACCATACCCCATTGGTAATCCTGAGCTGTCAAAAGAGAAGGAAGATGAGCTTAGGGTTAGTATTATTGATAAAGCATTTGAGCTGCTTCAAATTAATTATTAGGAGGATCACTTGTGTTTGGAACTTCGTGAAATAAAAATTAATAATATTGAATTTGGCGATACAACTAAAGTAAAAGATAATGTGCTATATATTGCTCCTGATGAATTAAAAGAGCTTTTATTATCGGACCCTCGAATCGCAGATGTAAAAATCGATATTGCAAGGCCCGGGGAATCGGTGAGGATAGTCCCGGTGAAAGATGTTATCGAGCCGAGGGCGAAGCTCAAAGGCGGGGAGGCATTCCCCGGAGTGACCGGGGAATGCCGTTCCGGTAAGGAAGGTTTGAGTATTACGTACAGGCTCTCGGGTGCCGCTGTGGTTACAACCGGCCCCATAGTGGGGTTTCAGGAGGGTATAATCGATATGAGCGGCCCTCTTACAGAGTACACGCCTTTTTCACGGTTGAATAATGTGGTCATTCAAATCGAAAGAGCTCCCGGGCTTGACCCTTATGAGCACGAGGAAACTGTGCGAGTTGGCGGCATTAAGGCGGCGCATTTTATTGCGAAGAAGGCCATGGAGTCCGACAGCGTTGAGCCTTGCGAAGTGCATCATTATGAATGGATGAGCTTAACAGAGAAGGCTCGTATGTATCCCGGATTGCCTAAAGTCGTTTACGTTTATCAATGCATGAGCCAGGGCCTGCTCCATGACACTTACATTTTTGGCAAGGATTCCAAGAAGATGATGCCCACCCTTATATCACCTCTTTCAGTATTTGACGGGGCCATTGTCAGCGGCAACTGTGTGTCTCCGGGGTCAAAGTCCACGACCTATCATCATCAAAATAATGCTGTTATAAAAGAACTTTTTAAGCGTAATGGGAAGGAGCTTAATTTCATCGGCGTTATCATTTGTCCTCTTATGACTACCTTAAGCGACAAATACAGAAACAGCGCGCATGTTGCCCACCTTGCAGAAATGCTTGGCGCAGAGGGGGCGGTTCAATCGCAGGAAGGCTTCGGTAATCCTACAACGGATTTGATGATGATCTGCGAGGCGCTTGAGAAAAAGGGAATTCGCACAGTACTTATCAGCAATGAAGATGCAGGAGTTGACGGGAAGAGTGAGCCCCTGCCGGATGGCTGTGAAAGCGCAGATGCGATTATCTCGACAGGTAACAGCAACGCGACGATTGACCTTCCGCCAATGGATAGGGTGATAGGGAAACTGTCAGATATAGAGCGTGTCACCGGCGGTTTTGCCAGAAGTATTAAAGAAGACGGCTCTCTGATTATCGAAATTCACGGAATCATGGGCAGCCATAATCTTCTTGGGATGACAAAACTCCGCGCAGTCTCCCGGTAACCAACGTCTTTGACGTTGACAAAAATGCGAAAATTGTATATTATCTTAAGATCGGTTATACAAATCAAGGGGTTGGTCTATGGAAACAGCAAAGGCATTGGGTCCTGTTAGGCATCTGCCAAATATTTTATCCGGTTTTCGCATTGCAGGGGCATTGGCTCTTCCATTTTTAATTCGGAATAACTGGGAAAGGACTATCAACTTACCTTTTATTAGCAGGAGTTTCCCAAATGTGCCTGTGGTCTGGCTTATCTTTTATTTGTTGATATTGAGTACCGATAAGCTCGATGGAACCATTGCGCGCAAGTTAAAGGCTGAAAGCGCATTGGGCGCTGCTCTGGATTCTATTGCCGATGTACTGGTCCTGGCCATCGGGGCCACCCTTTGCTTTACCCACTTTGTCCGTGACAGCTTAGAAGACTGGCGGTTCAAGTTTTATATCGGAATTATGCTCTATGCAGTCTTTAATAGACTTATAGTTTTTCTGCTTGCCCATATCTACCACGGCAAGGCAAACGCAACTCATTCATATTTTCAGAAAGGCTTTGCCATCAGTTGTTATATTGCCATATTTTTCTGGGCCTTCCTGCGTACAATTCCCGCATGGTCAATTTATGCACTGATTGCACTCAGTATTTATGCAACAATTGATGAGGGGGTTTACTGTGCCCGTGTTAAAAATTACGATATAAACTTTAAAGGGCATGGATTCGAGAAATACGAGAAGCGTATTTCATAACGTATCTTATAATCGATCCTTCCCGAGCTTAAACGAAACAAGACATCCCGATAAAAAGGTCGCGACTCCGATAACCAAGATTACCGGCGTAATACCGCTTGCATAGAGTATGGGCTGTCCGAATAAATTGAAAACCGAACCAAGAAGAAGGCCAAGAACCACAAGAAAAACTTCTCTCCTATGATTCTTAAACATTCTTTCAATTATATTTGCCATGAAAACGATTCCGATTATTGTCCCTATACCGAGCGGTATAATAACTTTTATTATGTTTATCATAAGGGTAATGTTTGATAAATCCAACAGCAAGAATCTTATGGATGATATTGAATAAATAGCAAGGTGATAGACACCTAAAAGCAATAGTACAACAGAGCCGCTAAAACCGGGAACTACCAATGCAGATGCTGCAAGAATTCCGGCTATGAACAAGAAAACCATATAGGGAAAGCTTATGTTGCTAAAAACTTCCGAAACTTCTCTTGGTGCAGAGCCTCCCGTATTGAGGAATGTAGTTCCGGAAAGTATTATGAAAGGAATTACGATAAACAAGAAGTCTTTAATATCAAGTTTCTTTCTATCCCCTTTGACCATTGAATAAACACGCGGAATAATTCCTGCGATAAGCCCGATAAAAAACATCATGGTTGGAAATGAGTACGATGTCAGAAGAAAGTCAATTATCGAGCTAAAAAGTAGCATTCCAATTACAATACCAATAGCAAGCGGCAAAAGGAATTTTAAGCTTTTTCGTATGTCTTTAAAAAAATTGTTTATGCTTTCAATTAAATCGAAGTAAAACCCTAAGATTAATGCGATGGTTCCGACACTCACCCCGGGTATCACTTGCGTTATGCCAAAGACAAGGCCGTTGATGAAGTTCTTGAAAATTTTCGGCATTAGATCACTTTTTCCAGTTCTAATAATGCACGTTTCTTCTCAATGCCCCCTGCGTATCCTGTAAGACTCCCGTCAGAGCCAAGTACACGGTGGCAGGGGATAATCAGCGAAATAGGGTTGTGCCCGACTGCTCCTCCAACTGCCTGGGCCGATGCCTTCTTCCCGCTAGAGATAAGTTTTGAAGTCATTGCCCCATAACTCGAAGTTTCCCCGTAAGGAATCTCGGAAATGAGCTTCCACACCGCCTGTTGAAAATCTGTACCGCAAAGGCATAGGGGAATCTTCACCTTAGGCTGCTTCCCTGCGAAATAGTCTTCCAGCCAGGATTTAAGTGCACTAAAAACCGGATAGCTCGGCTCCTCCTGCCAACCTGCCGTATTCTCAGGGAAATACTTCTGCCCGATGAACCATAGCCCGCAGAGTTTATCATCACAGGCACTAGCCTGTATTTTACCAAGTGGGGTGTCTAATTTTAAGGTAAATATTCTGTTCAAAATCGAAAACCTCCTGCTTTCACGCTCGCCTCGCTTTCCCGTTGATCTCCGGGTCTCATGTTTGGGATTATAGTATTATTTCGCAAGTATGCACACTACCTGTAGAGCACCGGCTCTGCCATGATGCCATGCAAATCAGGTGCCTGACACCCTCTATTAACTCACGACCCTCCCTTTTCACCCCTTTGTAATTCTACAAAAAATGGTATAAAATAGTTATAAATAGTGCAATATTATGTACAGGAGGCTATAATGCTTGTAGTGAACGGTATATATAATGGGTCAGTGGTCATTTTAGAAAAAAATCCACCAATTAAAGAATGTAAAGTAGTTGTGAATTTCCCTGATGTTTCTACGATTGAACAGAAACAAAAGAACGACCTAAAACAGATTCTGAAATACAGGGGGCAGGATATTTGGGAAGGCGATATCGAAGAAATGAGAAGCCCCAGATGAAATCCATACTTGTAGATACCACTATTTGGGTAGATTTTTTCCGTTATAAAGAAAAATCAAAACAAGCGGATATACTACAAGAATTAATTGAGGATGATGAAATTGATATTTGCATTTGCCCTATTATTTACCAAGAAGTTTTACAAGGTATTAAGGAAGATAATGAATTCAATGAAGTAAAAAATATTTTACAAAACGCTACAATGATAAATACACCTATAATGATTGTTGCAGAACATGCAATTGATTTATACCGAAGCCTAAGGAAAAAGGGGAAAACCATACGCAAACCGTATGACTGCTTAATAGCTTCTTATGCCATACTTGAAGATATTTTTCTTTTACATAATGACTCAGATTTTAGCCAAATGGAGAACAATAGTAAATTGAAAATATACTCTTATTAGAATGCATACTTGTGAAAAAAGCTTGGAAAATAATATAACCTCATCGCCAATTTCTCCATTAATTCAATACTATTCTAAAAATATATTTTTTTAATTTAACTCCTAAGGTAATCTAATATCAACGTACGGTTATATCGTTAACAAACTGGTTTGTTGAAAAGAAATTGTCGAAATTGCTTGTTGTGAGCAATGTGCCTCCTATTCGCACATTTTCAAATAATATACCACTGTGTCCATTTTCAGTGTCTTTGCCTAAAATTCTGCTTCTGCCGAGCTGTGAACTCTCAGTTGTAATATTAATGAATTGAATATTATTGCTGCTGCCTAATGCAGGGCTATTGCGATCACCGCCCCAGGGATAATAGCGGTTCTCAAGTTGTATTAATCTGGTGACAGGTCCTTCAATACGGATATCCTTGAAAATATAGTTCTTAATTCCCATCCCGGCACTGCTTGCGTCTCCATCCAAAATACTGCGGAAAATGGAAGCAGCGGATTTATCATCCGGATAATCCCAATTTGGATCCCAACTATAATCCCAATACATTTTGACATCAATATTCTCTACCCTTGAATAGAAATTATGATTCAGTGAACCGGGCCAATAACTCAATTGAAAAACACCTGTATTCGAAGAGCCTACAAAACAATTCCGTATAGTAATATTCCCAAACCTATTTTCCCTGGGAAAAAATATATCGTCCCCTATGAAAGCAAAGCACTCCTCTATAAGACCTTGGCGTGTTACCCTATCAGGCATTACATAGAAACCATCTGTTTCGTACCGCCAAGGTGAAATTAATTTAATATTACGCATTAAATTCATTCCGCCAAATGTGGAATAACCGGGCGTATTTGCTATTGTAATGCCTTCCAAATGATTGCCGGTGTTTTGTGAGCCATAATCACCTAATATCATAAAATAAGTTTGCGCTGTTTCCCATTCCATTGCCGACAAGTTTAGGTTCTGCCAAATTTCCCCGGATAGCACTCCGGGTCCAATTATCTTGATATTGTTTAGTCCGCGAATATCAATATTGCCTTTCAGCCAAGCCCCGCCGTCCAAATAAACTGTTTGGCCGCCTCGCGGTCTGTATAGATGACCAATCTCATGAACTCCGGGTCCGAAGTATACGGCATTTTGAGGAATTCTTGGTTTAGGTGGGTCTGCAAAAATAAACAAGGGGTTTGCGTCATCATTGTTGATTGTTATCCAAACTTTGTCGAGTTGTGAAAGTTGAAGTGAAGCTATACCATTGGTAATAGATACAGGAAAATTCCTTGATTTTGGGCTAATCTGCACTGAATTAATATTGTTACGCAAACCCCTAATACGTATTTGTGTATCAACTGTAGTTCCAAAGGTTAAAAAAGAGATGCTTGTGTTACTCTCCCAATGCCAAATCGTATGGCTGGTACGCGATACATGGTAAGTGTATGCATTTACCCACTCTTTGCCATCCCATATCTCTACAGAGTATAAAGGCGAGCGGTATAACTCAGTGCCGGGTCCCGGGTATATCTCCAGAACATCACCAATTTCAGGTTCCGGTTGTGCTCCGGCACAAGCTGTAAAGGCAGAAAGAAACAAAACCACCATCATAATAATAAAAAAGTACTTCTTCACGCTCGCCTCGCTTTCCCGCTTATCTCATCAATATGAACCCTATAAACCATCGTTTTCTCAATCATCCCCCCGACATATTCATCAAATGCACTCATATGATCAGGGGTAAAGCGCTCGCTTATCAGCCTTAGTGCGCGTAACTTCTCTTCCCTGTCTGTGACCTCTGTGGCAGTGCCGTTTATCACAGCCGACTCATAAAAAAGAGAGAAATCTCCGGGGTAAGGTTTTACCTCCCCCACACAGGAGATGCAGACACGGTTTGAATGGTTCAGGTTATCAACCTTATGTCCCTCATAAGCGCAGTGGAAGTAGAGGTGATCTCCATCACGGGCAATGGAAAGGGGTATACAATAGGGGCTCCCGTCGGGATTTATTGTAGCCATTATTGAAAATGCGCACTTATCCACGACTGCAAGGGCCTCATCTCGAGGTATTTCCCTGTCTTTTCTTCGCATAGGTTTCATAATTTTATATTAGCATAATAAGGCACCTTGCACAGTAGACCAAAACTCTGTATTATGAACAGTGAAATTACAAACCATTCCAGGAGGAATTTTAATGAGAAAACTCGTATTTTGTCTTGTGTTGTGCGGTATAATTGCCGTTTCAGCTTTTGCGGGCGGGGGCAGGCAGGCCACCCCCGGCGCAGCCGACAGACCCACGGTCATGCTCTTGACCGATGCCACAGGTATTGATGACAGGTCCTTTAACGCCGCCGCTTGGCGCGGGATCCTCGAATTCTACGGCGACACTTGGGCAAACCAGAGGGGAAGGGGCACCTATTATCAGGTCGTTACCGCTCAGACCCAGGACATGTATATCCCCAACCTGCGTCAGGCAACTGATGAAGCCCACGACTTAATCGTCACAACCGGCTTCACCTGGGCCGATGCTCTTGGGACAGTAGCTGCACAGAATCCGCGTCAGAACTATATGATCGTAGACGTTGACTGGGTAGTCCACCCGAACGTAATGCAGGCAACCTTTGCAGAGCATGAAGGCTCCTTCCTTGTGGGAGTTGCCGCTGCCCTTAAGGCCCAGGCTGATGGTATTGCCAACCCCCGCTTCGGCTTTATCGGTGGGGTGCCCGGCTCGGTTATCACGAGGTTCCACGTAGGCTATGTCCAGGGAGTCCTCGCAGTCCTACCGAATGCCCAATTCGTTGACTATTACGCGAACGACTGGGGAAGACCTGACCTTGCAAGGGCCCAGGCAATGAACTGGTATGATGCAGGTGTCTATGCCATATTCTCGGCAGCAGGCGGAACCGGAAATGGTACCATCGCCCAGGCAAGAGAATATCGTCTTGCAGGCAGGAATGTATGGGCCATCGGGGTAGATTCTGATCAGCATGAAGAAGGGATTTACTCAGGCACAAATTCTGCGGTTCTCACCTCAATGCTAAAGCGTGTAGAAGCCAGCGTGCTCTATGCCCTAAGGGCTCTTGAAAGTAATAATTTCTCCGGCAGGCATATCACCTTTGGTCTTGCAGATGAAGGCGTAGGTTTTGCAACAACCAACTCGGCACTGACCCCTGCTATCGTCACTCAGGTGAATCAGTATAGGGACAGGATTATTTCCGGCCAGATTAGGGTTGCCCCCACTTATGCACAGGCAAGACAATTGCCGGGCTTCCCACAGAATCTTCAGGCAAGAGATGATTAATTGTGAGCAATTAAAAATGCATAGCTCGTGATTTTCAAAGCGCCCTTTTGCCCCATCGAGGGCTTGGGCGCTTTTTTAATGGAGTTCTTATGTCAAAAACTGCAATAGAGATGCTGGAAATCACCAAGGTTTTCCCGGGCATCATCGCCAATGACAAGGTTAATTTACTTGTTGAAGAAGGCGAAATACACGCACTTTTGGGTGAAAACGGTGCAGGTAAATCAACACTTATGTCCATCCTCTTCGGTCTCTACGAGGCTGATGGGGGGATCATCAAGATCCATGGAAAAGAAGTGAAGATAAATAATCCGAATGATGCCACAGCCTTGAAGATAGGAATGGTTCATCAGCATTTTAAATTGGTACACAGCTTTACAGTAACCGAGAACATCGTACTTGGTCTTGAGCCTTCTAAAAATCTTGGCAATCTTGATCTAAAGATAGCCGAAAAAAGGGTTGCAGAGCTTTCTGCCACCTACGGGCTTAGTGTAGACCCGAAGGCAGTGGTAGAAAATATAACAGTCGGTATGCAGCAGAGGGTTGAAATTTTAAAGATACTTTACCGCGATGCGGACATTCTTATTTTTGATGAGCCGACTGCTGTTCTTACACCCCAGGAAATCGATGAGCTTCTTTCGATATTCAGACGCCTTAAGGCAGAGGGAAAAACAATAGTTTTTATCACCCATAAGCTAAGGGAAATAAAGGCTGTTGCAGATCGTTGTACTGTTCTTAGGCGAGGTAAATATATCGATACTGTTGATGTTGCAAAATGCAGCGAAAGAGACCTTGCCGAGAAAATGGTAGGCCGTACAGTTAATTTTAAGATTGATAAAAAACCTGCTCAAAAGGGTGAACTTGTTTTAAGTATTCAAGATCTTACGGTAATAGATTCCCGCGGGCTCCCTGCAGTAAAGGACCTTTCGCTTGATGTTTATTCAGGTGAGATTGTGGGTGTTGCAGGGATTGACGGTAACGGTCAGTCAGAACTTATTGCAGCAATTTCGGGGTTGATGCCTGCAAAGGCAGGAAAGATTCTTCTTAAAAACAGGGATATAACCCCGGACAGCATAAGGGTCCGCAATGAGAGCGGCATGGGATTAGTCCCTGAAGATCGGCACAAGCACGGCCTTGTTCTTGACTTCCGTGTTGACGAAAACCTGATCTTAAAAAAGTATCATAATGAACCATATACAAATAAAACCGGTTTTCTCCAGTTCCCGATTATACGAAAGCATGCAGAAGAATTAATTAAAGACTTTGACATTAGGGCAGGAAACGGACCTGCCACCCTTGCAAGATCGATGTCGGGGGGAAATCAGCAGAAGGTGGTCATTGCCCGCGAGATTGACCTCTCACCTGATCTGCTCATTGTTGCCCAGCCAACGAGGGGCCTTGATGTCGGGGCAATCGAATATATTCACAGCAGGATTGTCCGTGAAAGGGATAAGGGAAGGGCAGTACTCCTTGTTTCGTTCGAGCTTGACGAGATACTTGGTCTTTGCGACAGGATTGCCGCAATTTCCAAGGGCCAGATCGTGGGCATTGTCGATGCGGAAAATGCCGACGAGCGCAAGATTGGCGCAATGATGGGAGGGGTAGCAAGCGCATGAAAGATAAAATACTTGAAGTTTTTACCAAATCCGGAGGGCTTGTATCTGCTGTCGTTGTACTTTTAGGCTTTCTTGTCGGCACCTTGCTCGTCGTAATAGTCGGGCGAGACCCCGGGGGCATGTACTCGGCAATTTTACAAAGTGTGTCGGGCTTTTCGATTCATCCGAGA
Source organism: Treponema sp. (assembly GCA_009777995.1). GTDB lineage: Bacteria > Spirochaetota > Spirochaetia > Treponematales > Breznakiellaceae > WRKT01. The sequence goes on from WRKT01000009.1 coordinate 58,541, forward strand.
ACCGGCCTTTGGGTCTGGAATGTCAGGCATATAGGCGAATGGATAACTTCCTCCCTGCCCCTAATCCTCTGCGGTCTTTCCATGGGCTTCGCTGCAAGGACAGGGCTCTTTAATATCGGAGCAGAAGGTCAATATGTGATGGGCCTTACTGCAGCCCAGTTTGCAGCATTTTACTTCCCGCATATTCCGGGCCTTCACGCCATTTATGCAGTCTTCCTTGCAGTTCTTGCAGGTGCAATCTGGGGCGGCATTGTCGGCTTCCTCAAGGCAAGGTATAAGGTTTCTGAAGTTGTGGCTACGATAATGATGAACTATATCGCCCTTTTCCTCTCGCGTATTTTAACGGTGAGAATACCCGGGACTAGCACCTTTAGAACACCGGATTTTCCCGAAAGTGCAAGGCTCACCAGCACCTTCATGGAAACCATCACGAACCATTCCCGCCTAAACCACGGATTATTCCTTGTTATTGGCGCAATTCTCTTCTATTGGATAGTCATGGAGAAAACAAGTCTTGGCTATTCTCTTCGTGCCACAGGCTTCAATAGGGAAGCGGCACGCTACGGCGGCATTGGTGTTAATAAGAACATCACCACGGCGATGGCCATTGCAGGGGCTTTCGCGGGTCTTGCAGGTGCAGTTGTTGCGCTGGGCAGCTTTACCCACGGCAGGGTTTTAGCGGGGCAGGACGGCTTCGGCTTCGACGGCATTGCTGTTGCCCTTGTAGGCAACAGCAATGCCTTTGGCATCGCGTTAGCCGGCCTTCTTTTCGGAATGCTCAGATCGGCCCAGCCGCTTATGCAGGCAAGAAATATTCCCAGAGAGATTACTGTCATTATTATGGGATTAATTGTCGTCTTTATTTCTCTTAGAGCGGGAGTTAAGTTATTAATCGAATGGCAGATGAAAGAGAAGGCACGCAAAGGAGGAACAGGTAATGCTTGATGTATTAGAAACTCTTTATCGCATGATTCCCTCAACCGTAATGATGACAGCCCCCATCCTTCTTGCGGCCCTCGGCGGTCTTATCTGTGAGAGGGCAGGTGTTGTAAACATAGCCCTCGAAGGGCTGATGGTGATCGGTGCAATGGCTGCTGCCACTACGCAGGTGCTTCTTGAAAACAGCATTGCCCTATCCATACCCTTAGCGCTCATTATTTCCGCCGCCCTCGGCTGCCTTTTTTCCCTTATCCACGCCTTTGCTTCAATTACACTCAGGGCAGATCAGATAATATCGGGTACGGGCATAAACCTTCTCTCCCTCGGGATCACAGTCTTTTTCTGCCAGCTCCTTTGGCAGTCTGACCGCAGCTTAAACTTCCGCATGGGAATGACGATTGGGTTTGGCAGGGTTCACCCCTCAGCATGGATTGCCATGGGTCTCCTTGGCCTCTTCACATTCCTGCTCTATAAGCGTCCTTGGGGCCTTAGACTTAGGGCAGCAGGGGAGCATCCACAGGCCCTTGCTTCGGCAGGTGTTGATGTTATTAAGATTCGTTATACGGCAGTATTAATTTCAGGAGCTCTTGCAGGGCTTGCGGGTGCCTGTGTCGTCCTTACCCAGGACATTCAGTTCACTGTTACAACGATAAACGGCAAGGGCTTTATCGCACTTGCAGCCGTCTCTTTTGGAAGGTGGCTGCCCCTTGGCATTTTAGGTTCGTCATTACTCTTCGGCTTCTCTTCAGCCCTTGCTGTTAACATCGTTAACATCGAAAGGCTTAGGGTTCTGCCTTCAGAGTTTTTCAGCATGATGCCTTTTTTGATTACCCTGTTAACACTTGTCATCTTCAGCGGAAAGGACTATGCACCAAAGGCGGTTGGTCAGCCCTATGATAAGGGAAAGGGATAGCGACGACTACTTGTTATTCGCGGGTTTCTTAAGTTCGTACTTTTGAAACCCGTGGCCCTTAAAGTCAACATCATATTTGGCGGCACGAGCGCAGTAAATTATTTCGTCAACAGCTCCGTAAATGCTTATGGAAACGAGTAAAACGATTGACCACAATGGCACATCGCGCATGAAAGCCCAGAATCCGACACCAATATAACAGCCGACTGCAAAGGTCTTTTGCGGATATGAGTGAAGCATGTTTGGTATGCCATGGAATATTTTTGCATAAAGATTCATGCTTAGCTTATTTGCTGCGCAAAAAATCAATAAACCGACATAGACCCTTGTTATGACATCGGTGAGGTTGTCACTTGCAAAGACAGTGAAGACTGTCGCAGCTCCTATTACAAGAAGCACAGTGTCGCTAAAGGCGTCAAGAAAAGCCCCAAGCTCACTCTTTGCATTAAGTCTGCGGGCAAGGGTCCCGTCAAGTGAATCAGTAAAAACCAAAAACAGGTAAACTATTAACCAAATCCAGGGAACCCGCTCAAAGCTTCCAATATCTCTTTCATAGTGCATTAATAAAAGCAGCGAGAAAGAACCTATAAGACGAATAATCGAAGCTATATTCGGTAAATGCTTTTTAATACCTGTGGCTTTCTCCATAATTTTTAACTCCGTTTAACTTAAATTAAAAGTTTTTCAATGCCCCATTGGGCGATTTCCCGTATCCTCTGATCCCCATGATTTGCATGTTCTTTAATAATAGAGTGATATTTTTTATCACTTGAGTTAATCATGGCTCTAAGAGCATTACGCTTCCATTGCCATAAATTATCCTTACCCATATACCAGAACCGGGGGTTCACAGTATTCTGATATGTTTCCTCATCCATTCCGATTATGCGATCCGGTGTCAGGTATTCTTCAAACTCACTTAATAGGGGGTAATCTTCAGACCCGTTAAACTTGTCCTTATTAAATGGACAACTATCCTGGCATACATCGCAGCCGTAAAGCCATGATCCCATCCGGGAAAGAGTATCTTTATTAATACTAGTTTGTTCAAAGCATGTAAGATGGGTAATACATCTGCTCCTATCCATTGAAAAAGCGTTCGACAGGGCATTTGTGGGGCATGAAGAAACGCAGTTTTGACATTCATCATTACAGGAAGACAGTGCAATGTCCTCTTCAATACTATCGTATTCAAGCTCTTTATCTACAACTCGGGCATTAATCCAGACATAGGAGCCGTGCTTTAAATCATAGAAAAAATTATTACGGCCAATTTTACCGAGGCCTGCCTTTGCAGCAGCAAGTCTTACGGGAACGCCACTGGGGAGGATTTTGATCCCCTTGAGTTTTAGCCAGTCTTCAAATAACGCATTTTTCTGCTGCTCCCGGCTATAAGAAACCCTTGGATCCATTTGATATACCTTTCCTATCACATTATTCAAGGAAGCAGGCACCTTATACATATTATGGCGCTGAGTGAAGACAATAATAGACTTTGCATCATCACCTTGTTTAACAATATTGAATAAAGACTCATGCAATTTTGCAGAATTGGGGAAGGATTTTATCCTTTTATCCAGATTTTCCTTATAATCATCGAATATATTTGCCTTTATTACCCCGCATGCTAGAAATCCGAGTTCATTCGCTTTTTCCTTTATTTGCTTTGATGATATTTTCATTTCGGTGCTCCTCTTGGAGAAAGCTCCGGGTTACTCAAGATTTCTTCCCTAATTGTTGACGGAGGCCCATGGCCCGGCAAAACAATAATATCTTCGTTCATTGAAAGGAGCTGCTTTAGGCTTTCAAAGATCTGCTCCTCATTCCCGCCGGGAAGGTCAGTGCGGCCATAGTCGCCCTTGAACATTGTGTCCCCGGTGAAAAGAGCCCCTGCTTCCTCGTCGAAAAAGGCAACACAGCCCTGAGTATGTCCCGGGATATGCATTACCTTTAAGGGGCCAAAAACATCGCCCTCATCAAAAAGAATATCCGGTTTAACTCCCTTTAGATGGTGAACATCACCCTTATGAATGCCAACTTTAGGCTCAGCAGGGCCGAAAATACCGCTTTTTACTGCTTTTAGCAGCTCAGGGAGTGCCGTAATATGATCATAATGCCCGTGGGTCGCGAAAATGTACTCAGGAACCAGGTTCAGCTCCTTTAAACGAGCAATAATCAAGTCGACTCTGTCACCCGGGTCAATTACGAAGCAGGGCCGGGCTCCGGTTCCCACGGGGCCGGGAGCATACAACCAACAGTTTGTTTCTATGGGCCCGACAACTATGCATTCAATCTTCTTTTCCATTAGAACAGTATACATGATGTTGCATTTAAAAACCACCAAGCTATAATCTTGTTGTTTTCTAATATAGAGGGTATATTCTTATATAGGAGATAATATCATGATTAAAATGATAACCGCTTATACAGAAGAAGTTGATGAGATTGAAGACGGCATAGCCGAACTTCTTGGGCAGTTAGATACAAGTGCGCTTAAGAAAAATAGTGTGGGTATGGTAACCTGTCATCTCGATTTCGTTAATTCCGGGTTTGTCGAAGCACTTTCGAGTAAGCTTCCCTTCCCCTTTATTGGTATGACTACCCTTGCAAGTGCGAATAAATACGGACAGAGCATGTATGCCCTGTCTCTTACTGTCCTAACAAGTGATGATATCACTTTTGAAACTTGTATAAGTAATGCCTTGAATGCCACAAATTATAAGGAAGAAATAAAAGCTGCTTATTCAAATTCTGCAAAGAAACTCCCTTCTGAGCCCTCAATGATTTTATCGTTCTTTCCTTTTATTAAGGAGGTTGATGGCGCTCTTATGCATAAGAGCCTTGATGAAATTTGCGGCGGTATTCCTTTTTGGGGAAGTCTTGGATGCAATGTGGATGGGAGCTTTGAGAACTGCGCAATTTTCCACACAGGCAAAGTGAATAAGGCAGGGCTTGCAATGATACTTGTCCATGGACCTATAGAACCTGTCTTTGTTGATGTATCACTGCCTTCCGAAAAGATAGGGAAAACCCGCGGGCAGATAACCAAGTCCGAAGGCAGTATACTTATGGAGATAAACGGTATTCCTGCACAGAAGTACCTTGAGACTCTTGGAATTATCGTAAGTGAGGGCGCTCCAATAATTACCCCGCTTATGGTCTATTACGAGGGAAGTGCCGAGCCTGTTGCCCTTGGAATGTATGCAGTAAATAAGGACGGCAGCTTCCTATGCGGAGGCGAAATGCCTGTTGGAGCCTTCATCGCCATCGGTGAAATTACAGGTGACGGCATCCTTTCCTCCACCGAAGAAGGTATAGACAAGATCTTAAATTCGGGTAAGAGGAACGGGGTATTGTTTTTACCCTGTATCAGCCGTTATCTGATGCTAGCGCCAAATCAAACAGATGAGTTGGCACTTATGATTAGGAAAATGGAGAACGGAAATATTATGCCCTTTATGATTGGTTATTCGGGCGGGGAGCTTTGCCCCGTTCCGGATGAGAAAGGGATACTAAGAAACCGCTTCCATAATTATACCTTTACAGCTTGTGTTTTTTAGGGGTTAACAGAAAAGCAGATGCAGTCGGAAGTACAATCGCCGGAAGATTATAAAGCGCAAATCTCGGAGCTTGAAAAGGCAGTTCGGAAGAAGGATAGGGAAATAAGCCGTCTTCTTTCTGCGATTGAGCAGGAAAAGGTATACGCCAATGCAAGGGCGAATTTACTTGCTGCCCAAACAATAGTCCAGCGTGTACGGGATCGTTATCTGCAATTGCTCTTGGATAATAGCCTTGATTTAATTATCTGCTTTGATAAATCAAAACGTATTGTTTTTTGCTCGAGAGCTCTTGCAGAGCTTGTCAGCAAGGAAGAGGATTATGAAAGCGGTAAAACAGTTGAAGAATTTTTAAAAGATGTTTGGGATGAAAAATTCATAGAAAGTTTTTCAAATGACCTTTCAGCCGTCCTTGAAAGCAATGAACCCCGCTATATTCCTGTCGAAGCAAGTATACTCGGTAATAATATAATAAGAAAATTACTTATTAATTTTATACCAATGAGTTCAGGCGATACAGGTAATGAAGGCGCAATTGCTATTTTTAATGATGTTACAGAAATTGTGCAGGCGCGTGAAGATGCCGAGAAGGCAAGCGCTGCAAAGTCTGATTTCCTTTCAAATATGAGCCATGAAATTCGCACGCCAATGAATGCTATAATTGGCATGACAGTAATCGGTAAATCTTCTGCGGATATGGAAAGGATGAATTATTGCTTCGGTAAAATTGAAAGTGCATCAACCCATCTGCTCGGAATAATTAACGATATTCTTGACATGTCTAAAATTGAAGCTAATAAGCTCGAGCTCTCTTTAGTTGAGTTTAGCTTTGAAGAAATGCTCAGGCGGGTTGTTAATGTCGTAATCTTTCGTCTTGATGAGAGGCAGCAAAAGTTTACCGTGAATATCGACAAAGAAATTCCGAAGTACCTTCTCGGAGATGATCAGCGCTTAGCACAGGTAATAACAAACATTGCGGGTAACGCTGTAAAGTTTACTCCCATGGGCGGTTCAATAAGCCTGGATGCACGTTTAATAAGTGAAGAAGACGGCGCATGTATTATACAGGTTGATATTACTGATACGGGGATAGGAATCAGCCCTGAGCAGCAGGCAAGCCTTTTCATTCCCTTCCAGCAGGCTGAAAGCGGCACAACACGGAAGTTTGGCGGAACAGGTCTTGGCCTTGTTATTTCCAAAAGCATTGTAGAGCTGATGGGCGGGAATATCTGGATTAAGTCCGAACTGGAAAAGGGCTCTACTTTCAGTTTTACATTCAAGGCAATGCGCGGCACAGAGAAAGCTGTCAGCCGTCCTACAAACATCAATTGGGACAGCCTTCGTATACTTGCTGTTGATGATGATCCCGACATACTAAAATACTTTGAAGATATTACCCAAGCATGGGGAGCCTGTTGTGATACAGCTCTAAACGGTGAAGAAGCGCTTGCCCTTGTTGAGAGCAGAGGAGATTATCACATTTACTTTGTAGACTGGAAGATGCCGGGCATGGACGGAATACAGTTGACCAAAGCCATTAAATCAAGAGATGCAAATGCAGGCAGTTTTGTAATTATGATCTCGTCCGTAGAATGGGTCACGATTGAAGTAGATGCGAAGCAGGCAGGTGTGGACAAGTTCCTCTCAAAGCCCCTATTTGCATCTTCAATAATGGACATGATTACCGAGGTCCTTGGAAATGATCAACAGCCAAAAGAAGAAGAAATTTCTGAAAGTAAGGACGAAATTTTAAACCTGAAAGGCCACCGTATTCTGCTCGCCGAGGATGTGGAAATTAACCGTGAAATTGTCCTTGCACTCCTTGAGCCGACAGAGCTTGAAATAGACTGTGCAGAAAACGGTGAAGAGGCCTTCCGCAAGTTCAGCAATGCACCTGACAGCTATGACATGATTTTCATGGATCTGCAGATGCCCGAAATGGACGGCTTTGAGGCTACAAGGAGAATCCGTGCCTTCGAAGAAATGCGCGAAAGAACGATGGTTGAACCTCTAAGGGAGATTCCCATTATCGCAATGACTGCAAATGTTTTTAAAGAAGACGTCGATCGATGTCTGCAGGCAGGAATGAACGGACATATCGGTAAACCAATCGACTTTGAGGATGTTTTAAAGCATTTACAAGAATATCTGCGAAGATAAATATAGTTTAAATTCACAGTGATACCCACTTGCGCCTCCTGCCTCAAGCCGGCTACTATTTGCTATTATGCAAGAAATGAAAAGAACAATTGATTGCGGCACACTAAGAAAGGCTGACAAGGACAGGAAGGTCATCCTTAACGGATGGGTTCACAGGAAGCGGGACCACGGAGGGATTTCCTTTATTAATCTGCGTGATCGTTACGGAATAACGCAGGTGGTGGTTGACCCGGGTAGCTTTCCAGGGGGTGAAGTCCCGCATGAGCTTGCCGCCATTTGCACAGAGCTCCGGAACGAGTTTTGCCTAGCTGTTGAAGGGACAGTTCGCCCCCGCCCGGATAATATGGTTAACCCGGATATGCCCACAGGTGAAGTCGAAGTTGCGGCAGAGAAAATATTAATCTTGAGCAGGAGTGATGTGCTTCCATTCCAAATCGATGATGATACTGAGGCAAGGGAAGAGCTGCGATTAAAATATCGCTACCTTGATCTCCGCTCCTCTGCAATGCAGAAGAAGATGAAACTTCGAAACGATACCGCCTTTGCAATAAGGGAGTACCTTATCAATCTTGGTTTCTATGAAATCGAAACCCCAACCTTTATAAGATCCACTCCCGAAGGCGCAAGGGATTTTCTTGTTCCATCCCGCCTGCATCCGGGGCAATTCTATGCTCTGCCTCAAAGCCCCCAGCTCTATAAGCAGATTCTAATGGTCTCAGGGTTTGACAAGTACTTTCAGCTTGCACGCTGTTATAGGGACGAGGACTCAAGAGGTGACAGGCAGCCTGAGCATACACAGATAGACATTGAGATGTCCTTTGTTCAAAGGGACGATGTCCTTACTCTCGTAGAAGGTCTCTTTGGTCATGTATTCAAAAAAGTTTTAAACCATGAGCTGCCGAAAGAGTTTAGGCGCCTGACTCATGAGGAGGCTATGGAGAATTACGGCACCGATAAGCCCGATCTTCGTTTTGAAATGCTGCTTCAGGACTTTAGCCCCTTCGCAGAAAAAAGTGATTTCCAGGCTTTTAAAGATAGTCTTATGGGCGGCGCTGTTAAGGCCCTTTTGGTAAAAGGTAAATCGGATTTTTCGAGGAAGCAAATTGAAGACCTTGAAGCCCATGCGAAGATTTATAAAGCCAAGGGTCTTGCATGGATGAAGGTGATAGCCGGCTCCGACGGTGCTCGCTCCGATGCGGCCCTTGAAGGCGGGGTGTCCAAGTTCTTTGCTTCCCAAGAGAAAGAAATTATCGAAGGTCTTGGAGCGAAGCCGGGGGACCTGATCCTTATTGTTGCGGATAAGAGCCGTAAAGTTGCAAATATCTCCCTTGGAGCTGTAAGAAGCAAACTTGGCCGCGATCTTGGTTTATACGAGACAGGCCCCACCGAAAATCCGCGTTTTGAGTTTGCATGGATAGTTGATTTCCCGTTATTTGAATTTAATGATGATGAAAACCGCTGGGAAGCGGCTCATCATATGTTCAGTTATCCTCAAACCCAATATCACGAAACTCTTGAAAAGGACCCGGGAACGGTAAAGGGCGATCTTTACGACCTTGTATTAAACGGCTTTGAGCTCGCCTCAGGTTCCATCAGGATTCACGAAGCGGATTTGCAAAAGCGAATCTTTAACATAGTCGGTTTTGACCCCGCCGAGGCAGAGGCAAAGTTCGGCTTCCTGACCGAGGCCTTTAAATATGGCCCGCCTCCCCACGGCGGCATTGCACCCGGTCTTGACCGGCTTGTGATGCTCATGGCAGGGGAGACTTCGATCAAAGAAGTTATCGCCTTCCCTAAAAATTCATTTGGAAGGAGCCTCCTTGATAATGGCCCCAACGAAGTCAGCGAGGAACAGTTAAAAGAACTTCATCTTAATATAGTTGACCAAGAAAAAACCCGGGAAAAATAATGAAAGAATATTTTGATATTTTGCTTACATTCATGCGGGTGGGTGTCATGACCTTCGGGGGCGGTTACGCCATGATTCCTGTAGTAGAAAGGGAACTCATCAAAAGGAAGGGCTGGATTCCAATAGAAGAAGTGATGAATTACTATACAGTGAGCCAGATAATCCCGGGGATTATCGGAGTGAATCTCTCTGCCTTTGTAGGTTATAAACGAAAAGGTGTGCTTGGCGGCATCCTTGCACCAATCGGTTTTATCCTCCCCGGGATCACCTTTATCGTCATCCTTGCGCTTTTCCTTGGAAACTTTGCAGAGATTCCTGTAGTCGGGCACGCCTTCGCGGGGATTCGCATTGCCGTGGGTGCACTTATCCTGGATACGGTAATAAAGCTCGCCAAAGGGGTCCTTAAGGGCGGCAAAACCTGGGGCATCTTTTTAACCGTCTTTGCTGTTTCGATTTTGCCTGCGGGGCTCATAGTCTTCGGTTTCATAAAATCGCCGGTATTCCTTATTATCGCCTCAGGGCTTATAGGCATTTTACTCTTCAGAAGCAAAAAACCCCCTGCAGGGCCCCCAAAGGAAAAATCATGAACCTGTTTTATCTTCTTACTTCATTTTTTAGGATAGGCCTTTTTTCTGTAGGGGGCGGTCTTGCTATAATCCCCTTTATTAATGAGATGGCCGACAATTCAGGGGGATGGTTATCCAGAGAAATGGTTGTAAACATGCTTGCTGTGGCCCAATCCCTCCCCGGTGCCATTGGGGCAAATTTATCGGCCTATGTGGGCTTTGCAAATGCAGGTGTGGGAGGGGCCTATATTGCGGCAATTAGTCTTACAATCCCTGCGATAATAATGATCATGTTTATTGCAAGGACCCTTGATGCCTTTAAGGAAAATATTACAGTAAAGAATCTCTTTTCCGGCTTTCGGCCCGCAGCGACAGGCCTTATTTCCGCCGCGGGCTTTGGGGTAATTGCAATGGCCCTTTGGAACAGCGCCGCTCCGGTTTGGTATATGTTCATACAGTGGAAAGAAGCTTTGATTTTTATCATCATCTTTTTTCTTATCTTTAAATTTAATAAACACCCCATCCTCTATATTTTTGCTGCGGGCTTTGTGGGAGTTATATTAAAGTTATAAGCATTGATTTAACGAATATCTGTGTTAAAATGGAAGCTAGGAGTGAAGTATGAGTGATAACCTTGATTTTACGATAGAAGAACTTGGGAAGCGAGGCGTAAAGTCGCCCATTGCAATGTCCACCACCAGAGGGGAGAAGATTGCAAATTATGTAACAGATAATGAGTTTATCCGCCTTGATGTGGAAGTAAAACCGGGCCCGCAGCCGCCGATGAAAAAATCCCAATTGCTTGAATGTGCAGGACCAAGGGAAATGATCTATTTTACCCCTGCCCATGTGCATGCAGGCATTGTCACCTGCGGCGGCCTCTGCCCGGGTATTAACGATGTAATTAGGGCATTAGTGCGTTGTCTTTGGCACCGCTACGGTGTTACTCGGATTTCGGGCATTCAGTACGGATATAAGGGCTTCCTGCCTGAGTACCAATATGGTGTTAAAAATCTTACTCCCGATGTAATTGATGATATTCATAAGCTGGGCGGTACCTTCCTTGGAAGCGCCAGGGGAGGGGGAAAGGAAGTCAGCAAGATTGTTGATGCAATGGAGCAGTTGAATCTTAACATGCTCTTTACGATAGGCGGGGACGGAACCCAGAAAGGTGCCCTTGCAATAGCAGAGGAAGTTGATAAGAGAAAGCTGAAAGTCGCAATGGTTGGCATCCCAAAAACCGTGGATAACGATTATTCGATTATTCAAAAATCTTTCGGTTTTGATACAGCCGTAGATAAGGCCGCTGAAGTGGTGAATGCAGCCCACATGGAAGCCGTTTCTGCAATTAACGGCATAGGTCTTGTAAAGTTAATGGGAAGGGAATCAGGTTTTATTGCAGCGCATACGGCCCTTGCAAGCCATGAAGTTAACTTTGTTTTAATTCCCGAAGTGCCCTTTAATCTTGAGGGGTATAACGGCTTCCTTTCACATCTTGAGCAGCGTCTTGCAAAGAGAGGCCATGCAGTTATTATTGTCGCCGAAGGTGCAATGCAGGATCAGCTTATTACGAAAAAAGAGCTGGATGCAGGCGGAAACGTAAAAATGGCTGATGTCGGGACTTACTTACGCGGCAGGATAACAAAGTATTTTGATGAAAAGAATCTTGAGTATAGTCTAAAGTATATTGACCCAAGTTATGCAATTCGTTCTGCAAAGGCAAATTCTTCAGATTCAATTTACTGTGAACGCCTTGGAAATGCTGCAGCACATGCTGCAATGGCAGGAAAGACAAAAATTATTGTCGGCCTTGTCAACAATGAATTCGTACATTTACCGATAAAAGCTGTCATTGCAAACCGCAACCATGTAGACCCCGAAGGAAATCTCTGGCGGGATACTCTTGATGCTACTCACCAGCCTGCTCTGATGGTTAATCAGTTCGCAGACGGCTTTAAGAAGTGATCGAGATGCCTGCTTTAACAACTAAGGCTCAGGGCAGCGGCCCTGAGGCAGATCTTTCACCGAATGAAATTGACAGCTTTTTCTCTGAGACTCTTTCAAAAGCACTGGCGCAGACTGCCGGTAAGGGACCCGTACTGATTCTCCCCCCCGATATTACCCGCTTTTTCTCAGGGGCCGGCTTTTTAACGGACATAGCCGTAAGAGAACTTAATGATCGCCCCTGTGTAATAATGCCTGCCCTTGGCACCCACATGCCAATGACTGACCCGGAACTGCGCCGCATGTTCCCGCAAAGCTCACTAAAAAAATCCGCGGGTCTATTCCGTGTTCACGACTGGCGAAATGATGTTGCAACCCTCGGGCGCATTGAAAGGGAGTGGGTTAATAAGGCAAGTGAGGGCAGGGTAGATTATGATTGGCCTGTGCAGGTCAATAAGCTCCTTTTGGAGGGCGGCTTTTCTTTGATAATTTCAGTAGGACAGGTTGTGCCGCATGAAGTTGCAGGAATGGCGAATCATACGAAAAATATCTTCGTGGGCATAGGAGGCAAGGAGGCAATAGATAAAAGCCATTTCCTTGGTGCTTCTTACGGCATGGAGAGGATAATGGGTAAGACTGATAATCCCGTAAGAGCGCTTTTTGATGAAGGCTTTGCGCGCTTTAGTAAGTCGCTTCCCCCCGTGTTTTTCGTGCAGACAGTCGTGAGCCCCCGCAGCGACGGTACTCTTGCAACACGGGGCGTTTTCGCAGGCTTTGACAGAGAATGCTTTGAAGAAGCTGCAGCTCTTTCCCGGGAAGTGAATGTCAATCTTTTAGAAAGGCCTCTATATAGAACTGTCGTATATCTTGACCCTAGTGAGTTTCGCAGTACCTGGGTCGGGAATAAGGCAATCTATCGTACCCGTATGGCAATGTCAGACGGAGGTGAGCTTTTGATTCTGGCCCCCGGTCTTGAACATTTCGGTGAGGATAAGGAAGTTGATAAGATAATTAGAAAGTATGGTTATAGACCGTCAGATGAAATTCTCGATCTCGTTGGCAGGGAACAGGAGCTCGCAGAAAACCTTAGCGTTGCAGCACACCTTATTCACGGCTCAAGTGAGGGAAGGTTCACCGTTCGTTACTGCCCCGGCCCCGGTATTACTCGCGAAGAAATTGAGTCAGTAGGCTACCAATGGGGCGATCTTGAAAAAGAGATGAAAAGGTATGAAATCGAACGCCTCTCCCTTGGCTGGAACCGGCTTGGGGACGGTTCCTGGGAGGGCAGTGCTACCCGCTTCTTCTACGTGCCAAACCCCGCACTGGGCCTCTGGTCGGAGAGAGAGGTTTATAAATGAAAAGTGAAGTATTTATTACCAATAGAAAGCGGTTTGCTGAAGAAATGGAGGACAACTCAATAGCTGTCTTTTTTTCAGGGACTTTCATTCGTGATACCAACGACCAATTTTATTATCCCTTTTCAGTCGAAAGAAATTTTTATTATCTAACCGGAATTGACCGCGAAAACATGGTTCTTACCATTGCCAAAATAAACGGTCAGACTAGGGAGGATCTTTACATACCTCCGGTGGATGAGATGTACGAAAGATGGAACGCTCTTTTCATGCGAGATTTTAAGGCCAGGGAGATCTCCGGCATTGATGCAGTTGGTTTTACTCATTCCTTCGAAGGAGACTTTGCAAAAAAAATGTTTTATGGCGGCTGTGTGAAAAATATTTATATTTTTTCCCATTATGCTGAGCTAAACGAAAGTGAAACTCCTTCCCGACATTTTACGCAAAGAATCAGAGCTCAATACCCGGCAGTGAATATAATCAACTCACTTGAAATTTTAAGCAGACTAAGGAATGTAAAGCAACCCGAAGAGCATGCTGAAATTAAACAGGCAGTCGATTATACAGGTGAAGCTTTAAATCATGTCATGCGCATTCTAAAGCCGGGCATGTTTGAGTACGAAGTCGCCTCCCATTACCAACATATTCTCACCCTCAAAAACAGCCGTCCCCGCCACCGCTCAGTAATTGCAGGAGCGCATAACGCTCTAATACTCCATTACAATGCTTATACCTATCAGCTCCAAAGCGGAGATCTGCTCCTAATGGATCTTGGATCATGGTCTGCCTGGTACTGCTCTGATATCACAAGAACCTACCCTGTAAACGGCAAGTATACCCCCCGCCAGAAAGAGCTGTACAACATTGTTCTTGAGGGCCTTGAACTTGTACTATCCGAAATAAAAGCAGGCTATACTGAAAAAATGATGAACGAAATTTACCATAAGTTTTTGGGAAAAGCTCTGAAATCCATTAAGCTTATTCAGGATGAAGCAGAAGCAGTAAAATATATCTGGCATGGAATAGGACATCCAATTGGCCTTGACCTCCACGACTTCGCCGTAATGCCCGAAAGAACATTTCTAGAGAATGCCGTGTATACAGTAGAACCTGCATTATACATCCCCGAAGAGGGTATTGGCATAAGGATAGAGGACAATGTGATTATTACAAAAACCGGTGTGGTTAATCTTTCAGAAGGCATAATTAAGAAAGCTGAGGATATAGAGAATTTTATGGCCGGGTGAGAGTAGGTTTTAAATATCCCACACAGAAATAGCCGCCGCGTCATGAGACAAAAAAAGCGTAATTCTAAAGTGCCGGTTTAGTTTTACGCTTTATTATGTATATACCATTTCGCCCATCTTTACCAAGTATGCATTTCTTCACAAGTATGCTTTTTCACAAGCACTTGAAAAAAACGGCTAAATAATTTTCTTTAAAATATCCGGATGGTTGTGAGCGTCTTCCAGCATCCGAGCCATAGCAGCAGTGTACCCATCACCAAGAGATTTCCACCAATCAAGAGATTTCTTAGATATACGTAACGTACAAGGTATCTTTTTTCGGCTTTCTGCATTGACCTGTTTAAATTCTGCCAACTCTTCATCGCTAAGCTGTGGAGCAATATCAGTGTAACTTATCACTCTTTTTGCTGCGTTTCTAACCTCATTGATTTGTGCTTTAGTTGGCTTTTGTCCAGCCTGCAATGTTTCTTTTACCATCATATACCCTTAGTTCTTTCTCATCTGCCATTCGAGCAGAAATAATCCTAATATTATCTCCTTGTTCTGTATATACAACAAAAAGAACCTTATCAACTAAACCTATTGTTTGCCACCTGTCCTCTTCTTCACTATGAGAAGAGTCGTATCTTTCCCAGCGTTCTGTATCATTGAAGACAAATTTTGCAGTAGAAAAAGATATCCCATGAATTTTCTTGTTTATCCTGTCCTTTTTAGGATCCCATTCAAAATTCATTTTTTACCCTTCAATATATGTTACATAATGTATTACATTTTGTCAAGTGAAAAGAACATTTTTTGCTGCCGGCTCTGGCTGCTGCAAAAGCCAGATAGTTTTTCTTGTCCAGAAAAAAGCGTAATTCTAAAGTGTTAGTTTAGATTTACGCTTTATTTTGCATATGTAATTCGACCATTTTTTCCAAGTACTTGGAAAAAATAACTAATTTATTTCAACCGGGTAAAATTTTCCTTATCTACATTCTCTTTATCCGCAGTTAAATATTCCACATCAGCTAGATCCTTGGTCTGACAACCTTTCTGGCTGACAAAGCGAGTAATATGTCTCTGTAGTCGTTGTTCAGCATCGTATTTTTTCCCTAAAGATACTGCCTCACAGGTTAAAGGCCATACAAGGGCGATCCGTTCAGCCATGGTGCCAGGCACATAAGATGAGTTTTTGGGGTCATTCTGCCGGCAAATGGTAATTTTCTTTTCCATTACTTTATAAGCATAGCGGTAAATTCAAGGATGTACTAGTCACGGTATGTACATTCGTTAAATCTCCCAAACCGGCATCGAAATCACATCATTTCCTATGGACATAGTCTTATTGTAAAGACAAATAACCGCTCCCGTTCCAATCGGTTTCTTGAAGACAGATAGGGTTTTAAAGGCACTGAAATCGCTTGCTCCTGGATTGGCAGTCTT
>WRKT01000010.1 GCA_009777995.1 Treponema sp.
ATAAGAAGGGAAATCTATCTTTATATTGATTGAGATTGTAAAGATATTGATATTTTAAGAGATTCTTTTTTTATACTCGCTTGGGGTGCATTTCAGTCTGTTCTTAAAACATGAACTAAAATAACTGATGCCACTAAATCCTACCGTCATAGCAATTTGACTCATTGACAGGTTTGAAAATTGCATAAGTTCAATACTCTTATTAATTCGACAGTCTGTTATATAGTCCAATATAGTATATTTCGTCACCCGTTTAAAATACCTGCAGCACTCTTCCCTGCTCAAGTTTACAGCATTTGCAATATCTTTTAGCAGTATTTTTTCTTCAAAATTATCATTAATATACTGTAATATCGCTTTTATTCTTAGTGGATCTGTATTGGGTTGAGTTTTATCAGTAACAATGGAATCAAATAATTTTATCAATTTTTTCCAGACCTGAAGCAAGCACGAGACAATATCCAGTTCATGACCATAGTTCGCTTTACTATATAAATTGCAAATACTAGAAAAATCCATTAGAATAGCATTTTCTTCATCGGTTTTGCCATAAATTGGAATAGATGAATTTTTGTATGATGATAAATAAGGCAAAACATATTTTTGCTCAATTTCGCTATTTTGAAATAGTGAGATAAGCTTACTGTGAAAATTTATGCAAATATAGCTATCACTATTTGATTTAATTGATTTTACCATGTGCAGACAACCACTATTAATGAAGACTCCCTGCCCTTCTTTTAAAATATAAACATTGGAGTTTACTTGAATGGAGACTGAGCCTGAATTAACAATGCAAAACTGCATCTCGTTATGCCAATGCCAATTTACAAGGCCAAGACCAAAATTACTAGGAAAATTAACATGGACATCAATCGGAAAACCTATCTTCCCATGAACAGTTAGCTCTTTCTTTGTACTATCAATTGGAATTATATTTTTTTCCATATTTTTTGTTTTCATATTATAATCCATTACGTTATTTCAAACTTGTCTCCCGGACTTCCGATAAAGGCAATTAAATCACCCTTCACTATCAGGCAATTTTTATTTTTCGATATAGTGGTTAAATTCTTCATTTCAAAATTACCATCATAAACTGCTAAAGCTGACCCCTTAGGATGATTAACATGGATTGTGACCCCTTCATCAAGTGTTTGTATCCGAAAGTATCTTACATATCCATCATCTAAAATTATAATATCTTTCTTCGTAATATCAAAGCTTGGAATGCAGTCGTAGCGGATAAAAGCATTACCTTTAGCGTGCAGATATTCAATGCCATTTTTTTTAAAGAAACGCAGGTCAGTAGCATCTCTAAAGTACAGTTCATTTTTAGCAAAATTCTCATTAATAATTCTGCAGCCACCAAAAGCATAGCCTATCTGTAAATTAACTTGAAGGTCAATTGTTGTTGGAGATTTTAGAGATAAATATCTTTGAGAAGAAAACTTTTCATCAAGTATAAGATATTTAGCATTTTTTCTGTTTTCCCATGCAATTCTTACAGCGGCAGACTCATTATCGATCTTATTCTCTGCCAATCTTTGAAATTTAAAACATTTCCAGATAATATTGCCAATTTCATTAAAGGAAATAGCTATATTTGCCTGCATAAAGGCTAAATCTCGGTTTACTTTTACAAAATGTACCGAAACCTTACCGTCAAGGCTATTAAAAATACCCTTACCTGAGTATATATATTTTTGTTCAGGAACATGTTCAGGCAGAAGTGTAGGCAGTATAAATTCGCCATTTTTAATATTTATGTTAATTATTTTCCCGTTTTCAGCATAAAATCCTGAGAAAGAGGTAATTTCATCCGGTATTTCAGTTTTAATGGGGATAGAAAAAGCCTTTTCCGGTATTATTTTCTTAATTATCTTTAGTTCCTTAAGTACTTCCAATGAAAGGGTAGATGCAAATGATGTATGATAAATAGCACGGTTACCTGCCGAAATCACAGCCGCTGTCATATCATATTCCGGTATACAAACTAGTGATGAATGATATTGAATAGTATTGCCGTCTTTAAATAATGCCTTAATCCCATATTTATTAAATGGAGGGAGATGAACATTATCCCAGCCTAAACCATAAGCATAGATACTTTCATTTTCCTCATCTTCCGGCCAAATTCCTTTCTGATATTCATTTTCACCCATTGCGCCGGCGGTGACCTTTGATAAAATTTCTCCTCCGGATAATGCTTTACCAAACTTGCACAAATCCTCTGTTGTAGAGTAAAGCCCTCCTGTACCAATAATATTCGTTGTTTCATAAGGCAGGGTACCGTCATATACAGAAAGGCATGCTCTTGCCAACAGAGTTCTATCAAAATTATCCAGAGGGGTTTTTGTACTCTTCATATCAAGAGGAGTGAAGAAGAATTTTTTAAGGAATTCGTTATACCTCATCCCACTTAATCTTTCGACAAGTATTTCCAATAGTGAAAAACCGTCGTTACAGTATTCGGAAAATGATCCTGGGTCATACTTTAAACTACAGCTTTCTAAATTGTTAAGTAAAGAATCATGCGCATATGTATCGGAGTCTTCAAACAATAAGCTATTCCTAAAATGAGTACCGTAAATCCCCGACGAATGATTCATTAGATGCTTGGAAGCTATTTTTACATAGCGCCTGTCAGCCATTTTAAAGTCCGGTAAATAGTAAATTATAGGTCTGTCAATATCCAGTATACCCTTATCTGCAAGCAGCATTCCTGCGGCAGTCACAAAAAGCTTACTTACGGAACCGATTCCATACATAGTGTTCCTGTCCGGCACACTGTTTTCGCTTCTGTCATACACACCCTTAGTACCGGACAAAATTATATTTTCTCCATGCATGAGTGTATATTGAATGCTTGTAGAGCCAAAAGTAACTAGGGCTGTTTCAGCCATTTTGTCAGCTTTTTTTATTAAAAAATTAATACTTGCCGTCCCAAACTATACTCCTGTACATATCAGGATCAGTATCCCCTTCAGTACTAAACAATAAAACTACTGAATCAGAGTTTAATCCTAAAGCATCGGCGAAGTCTCTGTATTCATTATCTTTTAACAAGGCGTATAATAAGCCTGAACTAACTGCTCCTGATTCTCCTGAGATAACCCTTTCATCACCTGTAAACGGCGCAGAGAGCAGCCTCATTCCCTTTGCAGCCACCCGGTCAGGAGCAGACACAAAGAAATCTGCATGATTCTTTAAAATCTCCCAGGAAATAATGTTACCTTCTCCACAGGAAAGACCTGCCATAATGGTTAAAAGATCTCCCTTTTTAACTACAAGTTCCCCTAAAACACAGGAATTATAGAGGTTATCAGCAGCAGAAGCTTCTATAACTACTGTTATGGGTGGATTATCGGGAAATTGGTTCTTGAAAATTCCTATAACTGTTCCTGCAAAAGAACCGACACCTGCCTGTATAAATACATGAGTCGGACGTTCTATTCCCGCACATTTTAGCTGTGCATGAGCCTCGCAGACCAGAGTACTATAACCTTGCATAATCCGGCCGGGGATCTCCTCATACCCTGCCCATGCCGTATCCTGTATAACAACCCCATTGGGATCCTCAGAGGCCTTCTTTACCGCAAGCCTTACAGTGTCATCATAATTGAGCTCTGTAATATATGCTTCTGCTCCCTCATTCTGAATAATGTTTAATCTATTAGGTGATGAGCCTTTTGGCATTAACACTATAGATTTTTGCTTAAGTATATTTGCTGCCCATGCGACACCCCTCCCGTGGTTACCGTCTGTTGCAGTATAAAAAGTAATATCACCTGTTTTTTCCTTGATTTCAGGTGATAACGGCATTCTAAAGTCAAGTTCTGCTAATTTATGTCCTGACTGCTCTGCAATATAGTTCGCAATTGCATATGAGCTGCCCAGAACCTTAAATGCATTTAGACCAAAGCGAAAAGATTCATCTTTTATATAAATACTTTTTATTCCCAGAAATGCAGCAAGGTTCGATAAACTAATGAGGGGGGTTTCTGTATATTGGGGAAAATTTTTATGAAAGCTCAGTGCTGCCTCGGTTTCGGCCCGGATCAGCAAGGACAGGCTTCTCGAGCAATCAGTTTTTGGCATCCGGTTAGGAGCCCACTTAATAATTTCTTTAATAGGAAACCCCTATGGCTTAATTTTAATTACTTTACAAAACTATTCTATACAAATATTGATAGCTTTTATAGAAATATTGCGTCTCTATTTATAAAATTAATATGATTATAGTGAAACCTATCTTATCACCGTATATGGTGCTTATATGATGCTTATTTGGTGACAGGTGTTTTCCCCGAAACAAGTAAACCCGACAGCCTTACAGAGGGTGAGCCGACAATCCCTGTATTTGCGCGGACGATAGCGGTATCGTTCCCGGCTTCTTCAACGGAAGCAAGTAAGCCAAGGAGATTGCCGCCAACAGTAATGCCGCTGACCGGCTCACAAAGCTCCCCTCTCCGTACCATATATCCTTTAGAAATTACCGAAAAATCTCCTGAAACCGGATTCACTCCTGCAAAAACACCGTCACAGGCTGTTATTAAAATGCCCTCGTTCATTTCTTTAAGGAGTTCATCAAGATTTCTACTACCGGGTTCTATAAATACGTTCGTATAGGAAGTGGAAATGCTCTCCTTATAATCCTGTCGATAGCCATTACCTGTCGATTTTCCGTCTTTTTCCTTAGCGGCAGTGCTTGTATTATGAAAATAAGCTGACAGGGTACCCTTATCTACTATTGTCTTTTTTGATGTAAGGGTTCCCTCATCATCGAAACGGCGGTTTATTGGAAAATCAGGGGCTTCAAAGGCAGTAAAAGAAGAGCTTCCTATTTTTGCAGCAATTTTGCCTGCCATAAAACTCATATTATTTTGGCATTTTTCTGCATAAAAAGCAGGCAAGAAAGCGCCGAAAACTTCTGCAAATGCGTTATTCCTGAATACAGCCTTATAAGTTCCGCTAAAGCAGGGCTCGCTATTTAGCATCTTAGAGGCCTCTGAGGCTACACTTAATGCTAACTCGCTATAGTCAGGTTTCTCTTTTAATAGTCTTCGAATATAGGCAGTTTGTACCTGCTCACCTGCCTTTGCTATTGCGTTAATCGAAACAGAAAGAAAGCGGCTTTCATCTGTCATTTTGCTGCCTTCTCCGTTTAAAAGGGTAACATTTTTCTTAAAAATCGAAGTGTTTAAAAATATGGATTTAAGCTTTTCATTTGCACTTTTTGCTGTCTTTTCTGCTTTAAGCAGCTCTTCACAGATACCTGCTACATCAAAATTAATTGATAAAGGATTCCGGCCCGGTAAATCATGAATAGGCTTCTCTATAAAGGGAATAGCATTTAACTCTGCTGTCCTTATAATATTTTCAATCATGGATGGGAAGACGCTTTCATCACCTGTTTCGGTATAAGAGCTGCCAATAAACCCGGAATATTCGGCTTCTACAAAAATGAGGGTTTCGCTCGATGCTCCCTTATTCTCAACTGCTCCGTTAAAAACACTTATATCCTGCTTTTCAATTTCTTCGATATGGAACCGGAGCTTTCCTATTCCGCTTTGGCGGGCTTTCTTGGTGAAGGTCTCAGTGCAGAAAATCATCTTACCCCCCCGACCGTCATTTTCGAAACACGAATGCAGGGCTGCCCTGCTCCAATAAACAAGGCACCGCTGCCTGCAAAGCAAAAGCCCTCGCTTATTTTTAAGTTATTGCCCACCATATCAACATTTTTTAAAACCTGACCGCCGTTGCCGATTAAGGTGGCTCCGCTTACAGGGTAGGCGATTTTTCCGTTTTCAATCATATAACTTTCCGATGATGCAAAATTAAAATCTCCTGTAGCAGGATTTACAGAGCCTCCGTTTATATACTTTACATATAAACCCCTCTCTGTTGCCGAAATTATTTCATCCTCACTACTCTCCCCGCTTGCAATATAGGTATTTGTCATACGGGAAGTCGGAGCAAAACGGTAATTCTGCCTTCTTGCAGAGCCGGTTACTTCGGCTCCCATCCTCTTTCCGTTAAGAGTATCAACCATATATGATCTAAGAATGCCATTTTCGATCAAAATATTTTTACGAGTCGGTGTGCCTTCATCATCAACAGATAATGAGCCCCAGGCATTTTTAATGCTTCCGTCATCAATAAGGGTTAAAATCGGGCTTGCAATTTGCTCACCGATTTTTCCAGTAAACTCCGATGCACCTCTTGCAACTGAGCTTGCTTCAAGGCTATGCCCGCAGGCTTCATGGAAAATAAGTCCGCCAAAGCCATTTGCTACGACTACGGGCATCTGTCCGCCCTTGCATTTTTCAGCATGCAGCATGGTCACGGCAATTCGCGCTGCCTCCCTTGAGTGAGCCGGAATATCAAGGGTATCGTAAAACTCAAAGCCGCGCATTGCTCCGGGCCCCTGCCAACCGCTGCTAAGCTTACCGTCTTTTTGGGCATAGGCAATAATCATCATGCGGGTTTTTACCCGTCTGTCTTCTGCAAATACGCCTTCGCTGTTAGCAATTATAACATCCTGACACATGTCGGTATATCTTGTGAACATTTGTCCGATTTCGGGCGAATACTCTTTTCCCGAAGAAAGCGCCTTATTTATTATTTCCAGCTTCTTTTTATATGATACATCACCCGGGTTCTGATCAATTTTCTGCATCTTTCCAAAGTCTTGCGGATTGAATGCTTTTTTTTGTGCCTTACCCTGTTTATTATTTACTATCGTTTCTTTTAATAGTTTAATAATTTTTTCTTCTGTATGTCCGCTTGAATAGACATAAGTTGAATCAGTACCCTTAAATATTCTTACTCCCACACCTGCTTCAAAGCCCATGGAACTACTTTCTATTTTTTCACTGTTTGCAGTAATTAGGCTCATGTAATTATGCTCGCAAAAAACTTCAGCGAAATCACCTGCTTCCAATGCAATGTCAATGATTCTGTCAATTGATTCTTTTTTTAACATTATGGAGTGCACCTGTGACACTGTACGGTATGCCCCGGGGAAACCTCATAAAGAGGAGGAGAATCCATAGAGCATTTAGGGAGAACTTCCTTACATCGGGTATGGAAGCGGCAGCCCGGAGGCGGATTTGACGGGGAAGGAATGTCTCCTTCAAGGATAATCCTGCCCTGCCTGCTTGCCTTATCGAAAGTGGGCACTGCAGAAAGAAGAGCCTTTGTATAGGGATGGGTTGGGTTATCAAAAAGTTCATCCTTTGGAGCAGACTCTACTATCTGACCAAGATACATTACAGAGACATAATCACTTATAAACCGTACAACATTTAAATCGTGGGAGATAAAAATATAGGTTAAATTATAGCTTTCTCTTAAATCCATTAAGAGATTTATAACTTGAGCCTGAATTGAAACATCCAAGGCAGAAACAGCTTCATCGCAGACAATAAACTCTGATTCTGCTGCAAGGGCCCTTGCAACGCAAATTCTCTGACGCTGTCCGCCGGAGAATTGGTGCGGGTATCTATAGACCTGGTCTGCGAACATGCCGCATTTTTCAAGAAAATATACGGCGCGTATTGTCATCTCTTTTTTATTTTTAACAAGCTTATGTGCAAGAAGCGGCTCGCCAATTATCTGGGCCACTGTCAATCGGGGATTAAGGGAGCTAAAGGGATCTTGGAAAACAAAATTTACCCGCCTTCTAAATTCCTTTGCCTTTTGGGAATCCTTTGTATGTATATCCTGTCCGTCAAACTCTATGGTGCCTTCAGTCTTTGGAATTAAATTGCAGAGCACCCTTCCTATGGTAGACTTTCCGCAGCCTGACTCGCCTACTATGCCGAGAACAGAGCCGCGCCTAACATTGATATCAACACCGTCAACAGCCCTGACATAGCCGACTATCCTCTGTAAAATGCCTTCGCGAATTGGGAAGTGTTTTTTTACGCCCTTAGCTCTTAATAAAAAATCGCTCACGATTTACCTCCCGTCATGTTCCAGCAAGCTACAGTATGTCCCGGCTTAACCTCAACAGTTTCAGGGAATTTCTCTTTACAGATATCCTTCAATACAGGACAGCGGGGATGAAAGGGGCATCCGCTCGGCTTATTAAGCAGGGATGGCACATTACCCGGGATGACTTTTAGGCGATTTCCTTCAGTCGTAAGCCCTGAGGGCTTTGAAGCAATTAACCCTTGAGTATACGGATGATGCGGAGAAAAAATAATTTCCTCAGTTGTTGCAGATTCACATATTTTTCCCGCATACATTACCATTACCCTATCTGCAATTTCAGAAATTACCCCAAGGTCGTGTGTAATAAAAATGATAGCAGAACCTGTTTCATTTTTTAATTGATTAACAAGATTTAGAATCTGCGCTTGAATTGTAACATCCAATGCAGTTGTCGGCTCATCACAGATTAGTACATCGGGCTGACAAGAAAGAGCCATTGCAATCATGGCCCTCTGCCTCATGCCTCCCGATAACATAAAGGGATAACTGTTAAGGACCTTATCTGCATTTGGTATACGAACCTGGTACATCAGCTCTAAGGCCTTTGCATGAGCCTCACTCTTGGGGACTATATTATGAAGCCTTAAGGCCTCCCTAATCTGATTGCCTATTGTATAAGCAGGATTTAGGGCTACCATTGGTTCCTGGAAAATCATGGCGATACGACCGCCTCGAAGTTCCTGCAACTGTCCCTGATTCATTTTTAAAATATCATGCCCGTCGAATACAATTTCACCCCCCTCGTATTTTCCGGGGGGTGTTTGCACTAAGCGTAAAATAGAAAGGCAGGTTACCGATTTACCGCAGCCGGACTCGCCGACTATTCCAAGGGTCTCACCGCGCTTTACATGAAACGAAACATCGTCCACGGCACGCAGAAGACCTCCGGGTGTATGAAAGTATGTCTTTAGGTTTTTAACCTCAATCAATGGCGCTTCGCTCAAAGTATACCTGCCTCTATCAAAATTTACTCTACCAAGAACATTTCAATCGGCTTATTCAACCCAATACCACTCAAAAATCGGGCGGTTAGGATCTGCAATAAGCTTCGGATGCCAGGCAATACGGTTCATCTGATAGTATAGAGGAATGATCGGAGCTTCACGCTGTACGATAATCATTGCATCGCGGAAGGCCTGACGGCGGACATCCTGGTTTGCCGTAGTACCTGCAACCCTAAAGAGGCGATCCACTTCGGGGTTCACCATACGGGAAGTATTCGCATCGTCAATGTGATACGAAGAGAAGCGGCGCTCAATCCAGAAGGCATCGAAGGTGGTCCAGCTCCATCCTGCAACGTCAAAATAATAATTACCATTGGTTATGTCCTGGAAGTAAGTTGCAGGGTCTCCAATTTCAATTGCTATGTTTACACCGACTTGGGCGAGCTGCTGCTGAATTACTTCGGCGGCTGTTGTAAAGTGGCTTCCTGCGAGGGTTCGCATTACTATTGGAGCATTCAGTGTCATTCCGTTAGGATAACCTGCTTCGGCAAGCAATTGCCTTGCCCTTGCGGGGTTATGGTCATACCTTTCAAAGTTTGGATCTTGAGTTAAGTTCTGCAAATGAGTAATATAGTAGGGGTTACCCATGAAGTAAGCAACATCGGCAAGACCTTCCATTGCAGCAGCAGCAACATCGTAGCGGTTAACGGCATAGTTAAAGGCTTGACGTACTCTTACATCATCAAATGGCGCCCTTGTGGTATTAAATACCATGTAGGTGGTATGCCAGGATTGCTGAAGAAGGGTCGTGAAATTGCCTGAGTCCCTGATGCGTACCCAGTCCGGAGCAGGGATACCAAAATAATCGATATCGTCGGCTTCAAGTGCCATAAGGGCTGTGGTATTATCTGTAACAACATACCTTACCTGTCTCTCGATTTGCGGAAGTCCTACTTCACTCTGCATATGCCAGGTCGGGTTTCTGTCTTTAACAACCCTCATTCCGTCACCCCAATCACTTACGAAGTAGGGGCCTGTTCCGATATTCGGCTGGAAGAAGCCGGGCTGAACGTTTGCGCCATCTATGCGGCACATGATTGCGATATTACCATTTGCGTGGAACATCGGGTTAACATCACTTAAGGTGACACGGACAGTATAATCATCCAAAGCTTCGACGTTAGTCACCATTCCAATGGCAGCCTGCATCGGAGGAGCAGCTAAAGCGCGCTCGAAAGAGAATACTACGTCTGCTGCAGTCATGGGATTACCGTTCTGGAATTGCACACCCCGTTTCAGGTAATAGGTATAAGTCAGGTTATCCGGGCTAATTTCAAAGCGGGTAGCAAGACGGGGTTCCAGATCACCAAAGGGTGTAACATAGTAGAATCCTTCAAATACCTGCCAGGCAAGGGCATTATCTACAGCTCTTGTATTATAATGCGGGTCAATCATTGTAAAAGGCTCAATTGTCGCAAGCCTTAACACCGTACGAGGCCCGTCAGCTTGACGGGATTCGCGGTTACAACCGGTAAGGGCAAACACAGTAAGTGTTGCAACCAAAACTAAAAAAACAACTCTTCTAAACATTCCTTCTCTCCTTATAAGAATCTATATATTTATCGCCTTAGGCGGGGATCAAGTACGTCGCGTAAGCCGTCTCCAACGAGGTTAAAACAGAGGGCGGCTATAACTATCATAATACCCGGAACAAAAAGCAGATGCGGAGCCCTCTGAAGAAATTCTCTTGCTCCTGCAATCATGAAACCCCATTCGGGATATGGAGGTTGAACACCTACACCAAGGAAGCTAAGGGCTGCACCTGCCATTATCATGCCGGAAATGCTTGAAACAAAACCAAGCACAAGGGGTCCAACGGCATTCTTTAGAATATGCTTATACATAATAACGATACTCTTTGTACCGCAGGCCTTGGCTGCTTCAATAAAATCCCTCTCCGATATGTCAAGGACCAGAGCTCGCACATAACGTATTGAACCGGGTATGCCTGTTATGGAAAGTGCTATAATTGCGTTTCTTAAACCCGGTCCTGTTATTGCGACAATCATAAGCATCAATAGAACTGATGGAATACATTGAATCATGTCCACTAAGCGCATAATTAAATTCTCAACCCATTTCCCAAAGAAGGCGGCGGCTGAGCCAAGGAGCATTCCAAAAAACATGGAGATTGAAGTCGGAGCAAAACCCAGGGTAAGAGAAGTTCTTGCGCCGTTAACAATGCGAGAAAATAAATCCCTTCCAAGATTATCTGTGCCAAACCAGTACTGGCTTGAAGGCGGCTGGAGTCTGTCGGAAATTGTCTGCCTTACTGCTGATTCAAAGGGCCATACGAGGGGGCCTAAAAATGCAACGGAAAAAAGAATAATTACGACTATAAGTGATACAAGGGCAGGTCTATTGGATCTAAACATTCTCCAGCTTTCCTTCCATATTGCCTGTTTGCTTGGAAGTCTTGCTGCGATCTCATCCGGTTTATAATCAGGTCTGTTTACCATTCATGCTTCTCCTTAAGATGATGAGAATCTTGCCCTAATTTTGGGGTCAATATAGGCGTAAAGTAAATCAATGACTAGAACTATAATCAAAAAGAATGTTGCAAGAAGGATGGCTCCTGCCGTGACTACAGGCAGATCGCGATTCTGCACTGCCCTGAGTATTGTAAGTCCTATACCGTTAATCGAAAAAATGGTTTCTGTAATGATTGCTCCGCCAAGAAGACCTGAAAACATTAGCATTGTGCTGTTAATTAAGGGAAGGCAGGCATTTTTAAAGGCATGCTTCCAGATAACCCGGGGCTCGGCTGCACCCTTAGCCCTTGCAGTCTTAATATACTCCTGATTCACGGTTTCAAGCATGATGACACGGGTAAATCTGAGAAAGCCGCCTGCGCTCAGTACTCCAAGTGTGGCCACAGGGAGTATATAGTGCTGCCAGGTACGGGAGCCGAAGGTGGGAAGCCACCCGAGGCGCAGGGCAAAAACATAGATGAGCAGAAGGCCGAAAACGAAGCCCGGGATTGAGGTCAAGAACATTGCAATGACAGTAAGGGACCTGTCTGTGACGGTCGAGCGCCTCACAGCCGAGAGAACGCCAAGGGGTACTCCGATTAGGACAGACACCAGAACGGCAAAGGCGGCAATGCGGGCTGTTATAGGCAATCGAATAACCAGTTCGTCAATGACCGGTTGGCGGGTCCTGAATGAGACACCGAAGTCAAATCTGGTGAAAACGCCGACTAAAAAGTCACTAAGTCTAGTAAAAAAAGGCTGATCAAGGCCAAACTCGGCATTAAACATTGCAACTGACTCAGGGGTTGCCTCTGCTCCCAGAATTATACGGCCGGGATCCCCGGGCATAAAATTCAGAATAGTAAACACCAGAATCATTACACCAAATATGGTTGGTAAGGCAATCAATAGCCGCTTAATAACATACTTATACATCGAACCCCCATGACCATTATATCGAGTATAACATAGACAATAGCCATGTCAATGAGATTTATTCCTACTTGCCTTTCCTGCTGTCAAGCTCGGCTTCTTTTTTTTCAATTGCCTCCCTTGCGGCGGCGATATCATCGAGAAGGGCTTTAATTGGAGCATTTTTCACCGAAATACTGGTTTCTCCCCTTTCCGTGAAGGCCTGATAGGCCTCTGCGCCAAGGCGTCCGATTAATTTTTGAGCCTGGTTTTCGAGCTGTCTTATTTCCACCATTAAAACACCTCTCTCGCCAAGGTCTTGGGCCTTTGCTCCAGCCTTAACAGCAAATTCCTTTGAAGCAGTAACCCCCTGATCCAAGAGCTCTTTCATCCTGTCTACAAATGCCATACTATCCTCCGTTACTTTCTCATTAATCCTAAAATAGTCAAATCATCATACTGCTCATCTTCTTTTAGATGAGTATAGTATAGATAAGCCGAATTCAAGGTATTCTCTTCTGTATAATAACAGTAATCCCGGTATTGAATAAAGTGGTCTTTCAGGAAGCTGTCTATTGCCTTATCCACAAGGACTTGATCTGTATCCCGGGCCCCTTTGTCTTTATAAATACGGAAGATCTTCTCTACAGAAACCATTGCCAAAATAAGCTCAGAGAGAGTGCCTTCGCAAGCTGAAAAATCAAAATCCAGTATCTTTTCTTCCCCTTCAGGATTATGCCATTTTTTTAATGAATATACCTTTTTATTCATAATTGCATTGATAATATCCATTACCCTGTCATTCCCAAACTCTTCAAGGCCCTGACCGACAATATGGTTGGCATGGGGAGTATCCCTAACCCCTTCTGTGCACAGTATCTCTTCGAATTTGGAATTTCGGAACTTTCTTTTGGCCTCTTCAATGCCATCGGTATAAAGCAGCAGTATGTCACCCGGGGCCAAAACCAGTGTTTGGACACTGTAACCGCCCTTGGATTCCACCTGGAAATTGGTAAGCACCCCTGCGGCAGGGCTTGAAGGCAGGCGGAAGGTCTTAACCCTATGCTCCGAGGCATCAAAAATACGAACTATATTGTCCCCTGCATTGCAAAACCTGGCTATTCCGGTCTCGGAATCATAAAGGCAGAGGGTAAAGGCTGCGAATCTCCCTTTAAAGGCCAGTATTTCAATAAATTCGTTTATTTGATACACAAGTTCTTGAATTTGCATGCCTTTTTCGTTAGCCTTCCAATGTTTAAAATAATTTAAGAACATTGTGGCAACTTGAATCATTATAAAGGCGGCAGGAATTCCCTTTCCCGAAACATCACATTTAATAATGGCATAATAGCGGCCATCAAGGTCCACATGATCAAAATAATCCCCTGAAACACCCTTTGCACCTTCATAATACCCGAATATCGAAAGGAATTTGGTATCTTCAAACCCTGAGCTTAGTTTATTTCCGCTATAATCCAAGTCTAAGGGGATGAACTTCTTCTGGATTTCCTTGCCGATTGAAAGGTCGGAAGCCGCAACCGCGGCAGTGGCAAGGCTTTGGGTCATCTCGTTGATTGTTTCACCTAAAATTGCCAACTCGTCCTTTGATTTAAACTTTATTTCAACGCCCTTTAACTTGGTCATATCGGCTGTATCCCTGATATTTTCCACATGTTTTACAAGTTTTTTTATCGGGCGAATCAAAAGCGTAGAAAGAATTATTGCGCCGATTATCCCGATGGTCTGAGCAGCCATGGAAAGAAGCACGCTATAGAGCATTACATCGATTTGGTTTATCCTATTCTCTGACATTACTATGCGGTAAAGCGGAATTATGACCATCAATTGAACTGCAAGGACGAGCAGAATCGTATAAAAGGCAAGCTTAAGCCTGAGTCCGATACCGCGTTTCTTGATTTTACCTATGCCTTTTTTCTTTTCGGGTGATAATACCCCCCCCCTAAGAAGGGCGGCAGCACCCAGACGGAGTTCTTTTCCTTCCAATATTACTTCCCTAATTCTTAGTATTGCAATAAATGCAAGGAGAATAAAAAGGAGAAATGCAGGGCCTATTATTAAAATCCCGGGGAAACCTTGAAAGGTCATAATATATAATAGACTCCTTATCAATATTAGTAAAGTTCTCTCTATTTTTGGGCATAAAAAGCCGAAAATAATAATAGCATTATGTGTACCCACAGGAAATTTTGGAGGGTCTTGTGAATATTTTTTCTATTGCTGGAATAGCAGGAACATTTGCAGCGTTGGTCATCGGTATTATTTGGGGAGGTAACCCTCTTGCCGCATTTGCCGATCTCCCGTCTGTTTTCATAGTTATGGTTGCTTCTTTTTGTTGTCTTTTAACAGCAGGAGCCAAATTCGGCGACAGTTTGGGCACATGGAGCATGATTGCAATGACTTTTAAAACTCCAACTTTTGGAGAGCAGGAAATTGCCAGAAAATTGATGTCCTTCTCTGAAAAAGCCCGCCGCGAGGGTCTTTTATCCCTTGAAGACGAAATCCAGGACCTTGATAATGACTTCCTTAGAACAGGCCTTCGCCTTTCTATCGATGGAACAGACCATGACATCATCCTTACCCTTTTGGAGTCTGAAATTAATAAAATGCAGGAAAGACATGGAAGAAAACACAAAGTTTTCGACCTATGGTCAACAGTTGCCCCTGCTGCAGGGATGTGGGGAACAATTATGGGTCTTGTAGGTATGATGAGAAACCTTGACGATCCATCCCTTGTAGGTCCCAATATGGCCATCGCTCTTATTACAACTCTTTACGGCTCAATATTAGCCAATGCCTTCATAATTCCTTGGGGTATGAAACTCCGAACATACAGTGCAGAAGAAGCAAATTGCAGAGAAATGATAATCGAAGGTGTACTTTCAATCCAGGCAGGTGATAATCCGCGTATCCTTGGTCAAAAACTCCTTGCCTTCCTTTCCCCCGAAGATCGCAAAGTCTTAGAACGAGAGGTTAAAGAGTAGGATGGCAAAAAGAAAAAAGAAAAGCCAAGACGAGGGAAGCGGAGCTAATCCCTTAGGCTGGATGATGACCTATGGTGACATGGTCACACTCCTGCTCTGCTTCTTTGCCATTCTGTTCAACCCGGTTGAAACAAGGGAGGAGATCCTCCATGCCGTTTCTGAATATTTTACTAATATGGGCTGGGGTCATTCACTTACTGTAGGAAGGATGGCCGATTCGGGCAATGTTATAGCAGAAATGCCCTCTCAGACCCGGGGCAGGCAACTCGCAGATGCAATGATCAGGGCGGTAAGCATATTCCACCCGGAAGTTCAGTCAAACAGGGTAAGGATCACCCATGATGAGAGGGGGGTGGTGATAAGTTTCGCCTCGGATATATTCTTTAACCAGGCCAGTGCAAATATAAATGTAGAGGCCTCCCGTTCCGTTCTAATGAACCTGGCCATCCTCTTAACCTCCGAGGAGGTAGCAGGGAGGCGCTTCCGTATAGAGGGGCATACAGACGATTCTGCGGTTGACCCGGGAGGGCGCTGGGAATCGAACTGGCAGCTCTCCACTGAACGGGCTTTGAGTGTGCTTTACTTCCTCGCAAATTTGGGGGTCAGTGAATCTCGGATGCAGATTGCAGGCTTTGCCGACACCATGCCCATGAGCTCTAATGATACCGATGAGGGAAGGGCAAATAACCGCAGGGTAGATATCATCATTATTGATGATGCACATTTATAGTACTTATTTAACCCTTATTTCCGAATACTGCTTTTCTTAATTGACTTGAGGCATAAAGAACTATATGATTTAGATAATGGCCATTCTTACTAAGCAGAAGATTGCAAATTACTATGAACTCTTCAAGTCAATAGATGTATCTTTCAGCAAGGAAATTATTCAGATTACAGGCCTTGTGACCAACCAGGTACATCTGAAATGCGTTGGGGATTTCTGGCCCTGTGTGATTCATTCTTCTTCGTTCCAGGGTGCAAAGGTAATTGTAAACATCAAGTCGGGCATCTTAAGAAAACTGGAGCAGGCAAATAATACGGTCAGCCTTAGGTTCTGCTTTAAAACCGAAGAAAAAGGAAACCCGGTGACCTTCTTTGTAAATACAAGGTCCTCAGGGTACTCGCCTTACGGGGGCTCCCCGGATGTGGCTGTTTTTACTCTGCAGTATACCCAGCGCCCCCCGGATGATTTAATCGAGATAATGGGACGTATTCTTGATGCAAATATCAATTCAAAGAAGCGCAAGGATGAAAGAATTCTTGTCTCCCCCGACTCCATTAGGAAAATGAGCCTGATTAAGGAAAGTGCTATCTTGATTCAGGGAGTGCCAAGACACTGTATTTTAAGAGAGCTTTCTTTTATGGGGGTCAAGGTTATCATTATGGGGGTTGCGAAGTTCCTTGCAGACAAGGAAGCAATAGTAAAATTGGATTTTGATGACCCGAGGGAAAGCTTTACGATAAAGGGTAGATTTGTAAATGCAGAAACAATAGAAGGGCGTAAGGAGCTTGTTTCTCTGGAATTTCATTTTGATGAAAGCCTGGTTCCAATGGGATATAAGGTTCGAGTAAATGATTACCTCTCTATAGCCAGGCCCGAAGGAAAATCCTCAACTTAGATAATTAATGAAAGATAATTCGATTATTTTCGTTACCGTTCCTCCTCAATTAAAGGAAAAATTCCCGGACAAACTTGACCTTTCAATTCCTCTGCCCATTGAATACGAGGGAAGTGAAGAAAGCTTTTCAAGCGAAAAGCTTATTGAAATGCTGAATAAAGAAACAATTCTTTCAGGGATGCTGCGTGTTATTTCAAACCCTGCCTTCGCAAATATCCCGCCGCAATGGGTGGATTATTACAGGAACTTTGTGCTTACAGTAAAACCTGAAATTTACCATGAGTTCAGCAGTGCTGCCATTGTAAAAGCTAAAAACGGCGAGTTTGAAATGGCCCTTGAGATAAATGCCATTTTGGAAGGGCTATTTCCTGCTTCACCGGGGATACTTTTAAGCAAGGCCCTTATTCTTGAAGACAGAGCCCGCGCAAACCCTGAAGCAGATGAAGGGGAAAATAATAGAGTGCTCGAAGCCTTTGAGGCGGCTCTTTCGGCAGAGCCCCTCTTGCCCGATGCCTTCTTTAATGCAGGCTTTTTCTTTATTAGGACAAGGGATTTTTCCAGGGCAAAGGAATGTTTTATAAAGTATATTGAGAGCGGAGAAGAGAGTGAGAAAAAGAAAGAGGCATTAAGAATAAAGAATGAGCTTGAAAGCCAGGACCTAAGTGACAGCAATTTCAGAGATGCCTACGATATGATAAGCAGGGGTGAAAATGAAAAGGGGCTTTTAAAGATCAGGGACTATATTGAAAAGTTCCCTAAAGATTGGAACGGCTGGTTTGTACTTGGATGGGTATTAAGAAAACTTGGCCGCTACGATGATGGCCTTGAGTCCTTAAAACAGGCTCATTCGCTTGGGGGCCGGAACAGCGACGTTCAGAACGAAATGGCCATTTGTTATATGGAAAAAGGAGACAGTGTTGCAGCGGGAAAAGAGCTGGCGCTGGCCTTGCAGAGGGAGCCGGAAAATATCAAAATTATTTCCAATCTTGGTGTCCTTGCTTTAAAACAAAATAAAAAAGAAGAGGCCCTTGCCTTTTTTAGAACAGTAATCGAACTGGATCCGAATGATCCTCTTGCAAAGCATTACTTAAAAGAGTTCAATAAATAAACGGAGGCTTATATGATTTATAGAGAGTATGGTCAAACAGGGAAAAAAGTATCTCTTTTAGGCTTTGGAGGAATGCGTTTTGCCAATGTGGACAATCATGATGAATGTGTAAAAACAATGCTTACTGCTGCTGAAGGCGGAGTAAATTATTTTGATACTGCACCGGGATACTTTGAAACAAAGAGCGAAACGGTATTCGGCAAGGCTTTTACTGAGTTTAAGAAGAAGGGAATCCAATTTTACTCGGCAACAAAAACCTTTAAATCCACTGATAGCGAAATAAGAAAGGAAATTGAAGCCCAATTAAAACGTCTAAATTTGCAAACAATAGATTTTTACCATATTTGGTGTATAACAAGCCTCGAAGATTGGAAGGAACGCAAGGATAATAAGGTTGTAAGTACATTCAGAAAGCTAAAGGATGAGGGTTTAATAAACCATATCTGCATATCGAGCCATCTGATTGATGATGAAATTAAAGAGCTGCTCATGGAAGACAGTTTTGAGGGTGTATTATTCGGCTTTTCTGCTTATAATTTTAAGACAAGGCAGGCTGCATTTGATGCAATCCTAAAGAATAAGCTAGGTGCTGTGGTAATGAACCCTCTGGGCGGCGGTGTAATTCCCCAACACCCAGAACGCTTTAAGTTTATAATGCGCGAAGGTGAAAGTGCCGTAGATGCCTCCCTGCGCTTCCTCTGGGATCACCCGGAAATAACAAATACCCTTGTCGGATTCCAAACCGAAGCCCAAGTGAAAGAAGCCCTTGCGGCGATGGAAGGATACAAGCCAAGGTCAGCCTCTGAGCTTGCTGAGGTTAAAAACGGCTCCCTTTCCTCACTTGAAGGAATATGCACCGGCTGTAATTACTGCGAAGGCTGCCCCCAAGACATTCCGATTCCCCAGTTCATGGATGCATATAACCAAAAGATACTTCTCTCGAAAGAGGGCAATGACCCGATTGGCTCAAGACTAAAATGGCATTGGGATATAGAGCGCTCTGTGGCAGGTAAATGTAATGCCTGCGGTCAATGCGAAAGGGCATGTACCCAGCACATAGATATAATCATGAGGCTAAAGGAAATAGCAGGTTAGGACTTTTGTTTCTCGCTCAATTTACTTTCTTTTATAAGGTAAATTGGGCGTCTCTTTACTTCAAGGTAGGTCTTTGCAAGATACTGCCCAAGAATGCCGGTACAGAATAGCTGTATACCTCCAATGAAAAAGATCGCACACACAATGGTCGCATATCCTGAGCCGGGTGTGCCGTAAAAAAAGGTTTCTATCACTATATAAATAATAATAATAAGAGAGATAAGGAAAAAGAGTATTCCAAGCACAGATGCAATAATAAGGGGCGCTGTCGAGAAGGAAATTATACCTTCAAGAGAATAAATGAAGAGCTTGGAAAATGACCATTTGGTGCTTCCGTGAGCCCTCTCCACATTCTTATAGTGAAGCCATTTAGTGTTGAATCCAACCCAGGAGTAAATGCCCTTGGAAAAGCGGTTATACTCAGGCATTGTTAGAATTGCATCAACAACCTGACGGGTCATCATAGAGAAATCCGTTGCACCATTTACCATTTTAGTCCGTGAGATTTTGTTTATCATGCGGTAAAAGCTGCGTGCAAAGAATGACCGGATAATGGGTTCTCCGGCCCTTGAAGATCTCCTTGCAGAGACGCAATCATAGCCCTCGTTTGCAATTCCCTCATACATTTGAGCAAGCATTGAAGGGGGATGCTGTAAATCAGCATCGAGGACGGCAATATAGTCACCTGCACAGTTTTCAAAGCCGGCAAAAATGCATGACTCCTTCCCGAAATTTCTCGAAAGGGAGATATAGTGCAGGCGATCATCTTTACAGGAGAGCTCTCTTAGGATTTCCAGGGTCTTATCGGTGGAGCCGTCATTTACCAATAGGAACTCAAAGTCAACTCCGTATTTCTCCTCCATGGATGCGCTGACTGAACAGATTTCTTTATAAAGAGGTAAAAGAGATTCTTCTTCATTAAAGCAAGGGATAATTAAGGATATAATCGGTTTCAAAGATTTCCCCCTATTGTATTATTTATCATTTAGGTTCTATATTTTCAAGGTAAGGATGGGCAAATGAAGCAGATACCTGATTTTTCTTCCTATTATGCAAAGGAGTATGAGAATTTTTTATACGGGAAGGGTTTTATACCCTATTGCATGAAGAAGACCCATATTCTTCTTGAAAGGCAGTTCTCGGAAAAGGATCATTTTGAGAGGGTGCTGGAAGTTGGAAGCGGTATGGCATTCCATTTAAAGCATGTCCGCCATAAATTTACACATTATGAACTTACCGACAGCAATGAGGACGTTATCGAAAAACTCGCCTCCATGGAGTTTCCCCCTAATATTTCAATAAAAAGAATTGATGCAGGCAGCCTGCCCTACCCCGATAATTCCTTCGATAGGTTAATAGCAAACCATGCCCTCGAACATATATCCTATCCCCATACAGCTCTATCTGAGTGGAGCCGCGTCGTAAAGAAAAACGGTATTATTTCCATCGGATTGCCCTGTGACCCCGGCTTTGCTTGGCGTTTTGGCAGAAAAGTGTCCTCAAGGAAGAAGGCACAGGCCGGAGGGCTGAAGGAATACGACTTATTCATGGCTTTGGAGCATGTAAACTCAATTTACAATCTTCATGCCCTGCTTCAATACTTTTTTGAGAAGAAAAATGAATATTTTTGGCCTTTTCCTTTCAAGTCACTTGATTTTAATCTTTTTTATGTAGCCCATATAACGAATGACAAAGCATAAGTCTTGCTAAAACGCCGTTAATATGCAAATCTATACTTGAATGAAGGCAAAAAAGAAGAAAAAGGACTCAAAAAATAAGCGTGAGAGAATAGAAATACTCAAGGAAGCGTCGGCACAGGCCCATGTACAGACCCATGTCCAAATCCTTGAAGAAAGACCGGACTCCTTTATTTATAGGCATCGTTACTTAATACTTTCCTTCTTCCTCCCCGTATTCATTCAGGGAGCCATGTTTGCCCTGCATAGGGTATTCCCCTTCGGAAACAGACAGGCCCTTACCATAGACTTTTTCCAGGCCTATTATCCGTACTTAAGCAATTTCTGGCATAAAATCAGGTCAGGGACCCTTGCTCCTTGGTCATGGTCTGTAGCAGGCGGAAGTGAATATATTGCTTTTTATGCCTATTATCTTGCAAGCCCTCTTAACTTGCTTACACTACTTACCCCATACTCCGCTCTAAGGGAGATGACTACCTTAATCCTAGTTTTTAAGATCGGCTTTGCAGGATTATTCATGGCAATGTATCTTCAAAGGAACCACGGATCCATTGGGCTTGCGCTTCCCTTTTTCTCTTCGTTATATGCACTGTGTGCATTTACTCTAGGGTTTTACTGGAATATAATTTGGTTTGACAGTTTCGCCCTTCTGCCCCTTGTAATACTTGGTCTTGAGGATTTAATGGAGAAGGGTAAGTATACCCTCTATGTCATATCACTTGCTCTTGCAGTCTTCGCAAACTTTTATATTGGTTTTTATATCTGTATCTTTGTTGCAATATCATTCGTGAATAATTGCATAAGGCTAGGCGGAGGAATTAAGAAGCTCTTGCAAAGATTTGGCCTTGTCGCTCTTTTCTCAGGGATTGCCATCGGACTTACTGCCATAATTCTAGTCCCGACATTCTTTGCCCTTCAAAAAACCTTTACTGCAGGAAATAGATTCACGGACGAGATGATTGCCATCCATTATTATTTCCAGAATGTATTTGGTAATTTCATCGCATTTACGCCGCCAACCACGCTTGAAGGTCTTCCGAATATTTACAGCGGAATGATAAGCCTAATGTTTGCAGGTCTTCTTTACTTTTCAAAAGAAATTTCTTTTAGAGAGAAGCTAATTTTCACAGGCACCATGATAATAATGATCTTAAGTGCCAATTTGAATGTACTGCACTATGCATGGAACGGCTTTCGCTATACAAACCAGATACCCTTCCGTTTTTCATTTCTTATTTCCTTTACTCTTATTGCAGGAGCCTTTAGAGCATATACTGTTACAAAAAAATTCGATAAGACAACACTCTTAATAATGGGAATAAGTGCAGGAATATTCTTACTTTCTGCTATTTTTGGCACCCAGCAGGGGAGTTATATATTTGCAAGTGTAGTCCTTAGTGCAGCATATCTCCTTATTCTATATTTTACTAATATCTTTAAAACAGGAAAAATGCCCTTAGCATTAAATATTATCTTTCTACTTATAATAACCGCAGAGCTTTCAGGCAGTTCTTATATAGGCATTCAGACTGCTCATACAAGTATCAGGAACGAATACCCCGATCGTCACAGGGACATCCAAACTCTTCTTGCAATGAGAGAGAGACCCGGTGCTAACTTTTACAGAACAGAGTTTGCAGAAAGATTTACCATGAATGACCCCTCTCTTTATAGATTTGACGGATTATCTTTTTTCTCTTCTACGATAAATGTAAGCACGACAAGATTCATGGTCGGACTCGGATTACCAAGCTCTGAAGGGAATAATAGAATTCTTTATATGGAAAGCAGTCCCTTAACAAATGCCTTTCTGAATTTGCGCTATCTTATAAGCAGGGATGGCAATGCCGCCGATACTGAAATTTACTGGGAGACCATAGGCAGGGAAGGTGACTCCCTTCTTCTTGAAAATACTCATTATCTGCCGCTTGGATTTATGGTTAATGAGGATTTAGCTTCCTATATTCCTTTAACAAACCCCTTCCTTTCAAAAAACGATCTCTTTAGACGTGCTACAGGTATTTCTGAAAGTCTCTTTAGCGTGAGTACTTTGGACAGTTTTATTTATGTGTTAAGAGAAGACAGTGAAGGTAACTTCCCTCTCTTTCTTGAATGGAGTTATGAGATGAGCGAAAGAGGAGCTCTTTACACTTATTTCTCGAGGCAAAATACAGATACGGTGGAAATTTCAGTTGATACTAATTTAATACGCAGTGCCGATATAAGGATTCCATATACAATAGCTCTTGGTAATTTTGAAGGCGGCGAAGTGATAACACTTCTTGCTTCCCATGGTGTTCCAATCGATGTAGGTGCATCAATGGAACTTCCTGAAGTAATTGAGAGGGTGAGTGAAATGTCCGACCCCGATATTCAAATAGCACATTTTAATCATGAAGTATTCAGGCAAGGTTTCAATATTTTAGCTCGTGAACCCTTAGTACTTACAGAATTTTCTTCTACCAGAGTTGCAGGAAATATTACAAGCAGAGAAGGCGGCCTGCTTTATACTTCAATACCAACAGACGGTAATTGGCGTGCATTTGTAAACGGAAGGGAGAGTGAAATTATCACGATTGGAGGCGCTATGGCCGGCCTTCGCCTGGAACCCGGATCACATCATATTGAGTTTAGGTATCATAATAACTTGCTCACCCTTGGTTCTCTTATAAGTCTTGCCTCCCTTGTAATTTTCGTTTTGCTTATTTTACTTGATAGATATAGGCGTAGGAGATTAATACGCTTAAATTAATAATAGATTTATACAAAAAATTCAGAGAGCCTATAACTTATGTCATTGTCGGCACAGCTACCACTTTTACAAATTGGTTATTATACATCCTTTTAATATATTTCGCTTCTTTTTCCATACCTATTGGAAACAGTATTGCCTGGTTTATTTCAGTAGCCTTTGCTTTTTTTGCAAATAAACTCTGGGTTTTTAGAAGCACCGATTGGCATCTCCCCATTGTTCTGCGCGAAAGTTTTTCATTTCTTGGGGCAAGGATCTTATCGGGTATTTTTGACATGGTAGGGGTACCTCTTCTTTTTCATCTTGGAATTAATAGGCCCCTCTTTGGAATTGAAGGTTTTATGGCAAAGATATCTATTAGTATTATAGTCCTTGTTTCAAATTATTTTTTTTCCAAGGTATTTATTTTTTCCAAAAAGAACAAATAAAACTTACCTTGAGTAAAAAGCGGCAACATCGGCATACATTGCAGCACTATATACAAGGCAGCCCTCGTCCATGTCAAAGAGACAGTTATGCAGGGGAATACGGGGTTTCCCGGGGCTCCCGCAGCCTATTCTTGCATAAGCACCGGGAATGAGCTCAAGGAAGTCTGCAAAATCATCTCCTCCAAGTGAAATGGGATGATCCCGAATAATATTTTCTTCCCCGGCTATTTCTCGCGCAACTTCAATAATTTCATCACATACAATAGGGTCATTTATTAAAACAGGAGTATCATCATACCATAGGACATCGGAAGAGGCACCTGAAGAGGCTGCAATACAGGAACATAACTCATTTATACGGCTCTTTAATTGGTCTCGCAATTCCGGCTTATATGTCCTAATCGTCCCCTCCATTACTGCCTGCTCAGCAATTATATTATAAGCCGTTCCTGCGTTAAACTTTCCCACCCCCACGATTACTGTATCAAGGGGAGATACCCTGCGTGAGACAAGTCCCTGAAGTGCGTTTACGATTTGACAGCCGGCATAAAGTGCATCGACACCTTTCTGCGGGGCAGATACATGGGCGCTTTTTCCTTTAACTGTTATCAAAAAATTATCCGTAGAAGCGCTCCTTGGCCCCTTACTAAGCTCTATCTTTCCGACATCGAGCTCTGAGCTTAAGTGCAGGGCAAAAACCCTGTCGACTCCTTCAAGAATACCTGCCTTTATAAACTTCCTTGCCCCTGAACCAAACTCCTCTGCCTGCTGGAAAACCAAGCGTACTTCCCCGCGCAATTTATCTTTATTCGAGTTCAAAACCTTTGCAGCCCCAAGAAGGGCAGCAGTATGACCATCGTGTCCGCAGGCATGCATTACACCTTCATTTACAGAGCGGTAAGGGACATCATTTTCCTGCTGCATCGGGAGGGCATCTGTATCGGCCCTAAGTAAAATAGTCTTACCTTCCTTCTCCCCTCTCAAAATCCCAAGAACTCCGGTCTCCCCCACCCTCTTAAACTCAATACCCATACCGCCTAACTCTTCTTCGATTTTTTTAGCTGTGTTAAACTCGTTTAAGCTTATCTCAGGGTATCTGTGGAAGTGACGGCGAAGCTCAATAATATATTTTTCTTCTGCCTTTACCGCATTAAAAAAGGAACTCAATTTTATCTCCTTAGGGCAATGTAAGTGCAAGGACTTCTTCAAAACGATCAACCGGATGGAACTTAAGTCCCTTTTTAACATTATCAGGGATCTCATCCAAATCTCTCAGATTCTGCCTCGGTATAATTATATGCTTTGCCTTATTCCTCTGTGCTGCAATTGTCTTCTCTTTTAGACCACCGATTGGCAGTACCTGCCCCGTTAAACTCAGCTCTCCTGTCATCACCATATGATCTGTTACTTTTCTATTTAGTATTAGCGATAATAGAGCCGTAGCCATTGTAATGCCTGCAGAAGGGCCGTCCTTTGGTGTTGCACCTTCAGGGATATGGAGGTGGATATGATTTTTTTCAAACCAGGAAGGATCAACCCCATATGTCTCTGTCCCTATTTTCTGGGCAAGGGTTTTTGCGATTGCAGCACTTTCCTTCATTGTTTCACCCATCTTCCCTGTCAGGGTTAGGCCGTCCTTACCCGGCACAGATGTTGCTTCGATAACAAGGGTATCTCCGCCAAGGCTGGTCCATGCAATGCCCACAGACATCCCGGGGCGATCTGCACGCTTTACATCACCTTCAGGGAATATGGGTTTACCAAGATGCTCTTCAATCAATGTTTTATCAATTTGGAAATTCATTTGGATTTTTTTATCTTTTACCTGTTCCTGCTCTTCCGCATCCACAATCTGCTTTGCGAGCTTTCTGTGAATTTTATCAAGATTCTTTTCAAGGTTTCTGACTCCCGCTTCCCTTGCATAGCCGTTTGCAATATAGAGCAGGGACTCGCGGGAATACTTAACCTTCTGTTTTTTAAGCCCGTTTTTCTCCAAGCTCTTTGGAACAAGATAGCGTTTTGCAATTTCAAGTTTTTCTGTGTCTATATAACCGGGGAGTTGAATAATCTCCATCCTGTCAATTAATGGATTCGGTATTGTATCAAGGGTATTTGCAGTGACAATAAAGAATACATTCGATACATCAAAGGGTATGTCAAGATAATGATCCCTAAAGTTAGTATTCTGCTCAGGGTCAAGAACTTCCAAAAGGGCACTTGCAGGATCACCTTGAAAGCTCTGTCCCATCTTATCAATCTCGTCGATCATAAAAACAGGATCTTTAGTTTTTACTATTTTTAAACCCTGAATGATCTTCCCCGGCAATGCACCTATATAAGTCCTGCGATGGCCTTTGATTTCTGCCTCGTCCCTCATGCCGCCGACTGAAAAACGAAAGAAGGCCTTGCCCAGGGAGCGTGCTATAGAACGCCCGACAGAGGTTTTTCCGACACCCGGAGGACCGACCAGACAGACAATCGACCCCTTTGTATCTCTGCGTAGTTTCCTTACTGCAAGATACTCAACAATACGGCTCTTAACATCCTTTAAGCCATAATGATCGGTTTCAAGGATATCTTGAGCTTTTTTAAGCTCGAGGTTTTCAGGCGCAGGATCACCCCAGGGGAGGCTTGAAATTACATCAAGGTAATTTCGACTAACGATAAACTCGGCCGAGTTTGGATCCATAAGGCTGAACTTTTCAAGCTCCTGATCTACTGTCTCCTTTATCTCGCCTTCAAACTTAAAGGCATCGAGCTTTTCCTTAAAGCGCTGGTACTCTGAGCTTTTCGCGTCAGTTGTCATACCAAGCTCATTCTTAATTGCCTTTAACTCTTCTTTAAGGAAATAGTCCCTTTGGGATTTCTCTATTTTTTCGTTAATTTCTTTTTGAATCTTTTTTTGAATTTTTAAAAGTTCCTGCTCCTTTCTTATAAAAACAAGAACCTGTTCCATCCTCTTTCTT
The DNA here is from genome assembly GCA_009777995.1 of Treponema sp. Taxonomy (GTDB): domain Bacteria; phylum Spirochaetota; class Spirochaetia; order Treponematales; family Breznakiellaceae; genus WRKT01. The sequence goes on from WRKT01000010.1 coordinate 27,059, forward strand.
ACATTAATTATTTCAAGGATCTTCTGCTGCTCGTTCTTGTCAATATTAAGAATACTTGCGATAAAGTCAGCAATTTTCCCGGGATGGTCTATATTGATCATGTTTAGGCGCATCTCTTCGGAGAACAGGGGATTGTTTTCAGAAATCTGCTTCATTTCGCTTACCAATGCCCTTGTAAGCGCCTTTACTTCATCGGTATTATCCTCTTCATCTTCAAGATACTCGATTGCCGCAATTATCGGGTCACTCGGATGCAGGGTTTTCTTTACTTTAAATCGTTTTAAAGTGGATATAAAGATATTCATACCGCCGTCCGGCAAGTTAATTTTTTTTACGATTTTTGCGGCTGTTCCCACTTTATAAAGATCCGTAATTGAAGGGGTTTCTGTTTCATTCTGCAACATTATAAGGCCGATTAGGGCATCTCCGCTTACAGCCTGGTCTATCACCTTTATATCTACAGGGTTCCCAATCATTATCGGGGTAAAAATGCCGGGGAATATTGGCCTTCCCATAAGTGCCACTAAGGGTAGCTTATTGGGAAGAATCTGATCTATGGGTACTACACTTTGTTCTGCCATTATAATACTATGACAAAAAAACTATCCAAAGGCAAGAACATTACTATAGACGTGAAAAGAAATGAGGGTTTTGAGGAATATTATTATAAGGTTTTTGGCCCGCGCTGGGAGGCATTAAGGGAAAGCCTTTTATTGCCACCGGAACATGTTCCTTATAATACCGGCCTTTTAAAACCTTATATAATGGACAGGGCCTCGATTCTCGCTGCTTCTTCCCTTCGTCTTCCCACCTCAGGGCTTATCCTTGATGCCTGTGCCGCCCCCGGAGGTAAAAGCCTGGTCCTTGCATCCCTAATGAATAATGATACAAAACTACTCTGCAATGAAGTTTCTTCAAACAGAAGGCGGCGTTTAATAAATGTCCTTGATGAACATTTGGATGCAGAAAAAAGATCACAAATAAATGTATCAGGCTTTAATGCCGCTTCTATGGGAGGCAAAAAGAGTGAGCAGAAGCGTTTTGATGCAATACTCCTTGATAGTCCCTGCTCAAGTGAACGCCATATCATAAATAACCCTAATCTTTATGCAAAATGGCAGGGGGGAAGACCCCGATACTTGGCACAGAGACAGTGGTCTCTGCTTTCTGCAGCTTTTCTGCTTTTGGCTAACGAACGTTCGTTAGTTTATTCCACCTGTGCATTGTCCCCTGAAGAAAATGACGGTCCTGTTTCAAGGCTCCTTTCTAAATACGCAGGTGAAATTGAACTTGATATGCCCGATTTTGTTGAAGGGGAGGTCACAAAATACGGAAGGATAATCCTGCCCGATACTTCAGGGGGGATAGGGCCAATGTATATTGCACGTTTTTGGAAACTATAAAACAAGCTCCCTTACAAGTTCTTTTTTTAAGTCAAAAACCTTGCTCAAGTTTTCTTCAGTGAGTACTTCCTCAGGGGTACCGAGGGCACAGATGCTTCCGCTCTTTTCCTTTGACACAGGTGAAAGAAGGGCCACACGGTTTGCGAAACGAGATGCAAGGCGAAGGTCATGAAGGCTGATAATGGCTCCCCTGCCCTCTTTTACGAGATCACTTAAAAGGGTCAGGATTATAAAGGCATACTTTGGGTCAAGATTATTCCCCGGCTCATCAAGCAAAAGAAAGAGCGCCCCTTGAGCTATGCAGCGGGCAATAAAGACCCTCTGTAATTCACCACCCGAAAGCTCGGTGATCCTGCGCTCAGAATAGTCTCCAAGGCCTGCCTTCTCTATTGCCATATTTACGGCTTCCCTGTCGCTCTCCTTCTCCCTTCCGAGCCATCCCCTCCGGGCAAAGGAGCCCTGACTCACGGTTTCTCTTACTGTAAAGGGCCAGGGACTTTCCCTGACCTGAAAGAGGAAGGCGCTTAGAGCGGCCCTGTCCCCCGGCTTAAGAGAGCCGATATCCCTTCCGTTGATGTAAACCTTTCCCTCCAGGGGCTGAAGCAGTCCTCCCATGGTTTTTAAGAGCGTTGTTTTTCCCGAACCGTTTGGACCTGCAAGAACGAGGATTTCCCCTGAACTGACTTTTAGATCAATGCCGCTAAGTACTTCTTTTTTATTATCATAGCCGATTGATAGTCCCCTTAGCTCTAGAAAATTGCTCATAAGAAACCGCCCCTATGCTTATGACGGGACAGTAAAAAGAGAAAGAAAGGTGCACCTCCAAGGGATGTGATAACCCCAAGGGGCAGCTCAATCGGAGGGACTATACTTCTTGCAATATTGTCTGCAATAAGAGTGATTAAAGCACCTGTCAGCGCTGCGGCAGGAAGCAGGCGCTTATGTGCAGGCCCTGTGAAGAATCTTGCGCCATGCGGTGCGATTAATCCGACAAAGCCGATGATCCCCGAAACTGATACTGCTGCGGCAACAGGAAAGGTGGCTGCAAGGGCAAGGAGAAAACGGGTTTTTAAAACATCAAGGCCAAGGCTTTCTGCCTCTTCATCACCCTGTAATAAAAGGTCTAGAGGCCTAATCGAAAGAAAAATAGCAGTAATACCAATTACCATGAAGGGTAAGACCGAAAGGAATCTCGGCCAGGTAGTCCCTGTAAGGCTCCCAAGGAGCCAATAGTATACTTGCGCAAGGTTCCTGTCCCTTAGTACTAGGACAAGTGAAAGAAGAGCAGAGCAGAATGCACTTACACTGGTTCCTGCAAGTATAAGGGTTAAGGGAGAAGGAGTATTTCCCCCCGACCTTGAAATAATAAAGGCAAGAAGCACTGCTCCAAGACTTCCTATGAAGGCAAAGATCCCCGGAAGGCCAAGCACCGAAGAAAAGCCGAGACCAAGGCCCCCGCCTATGCTCATTGCAAGGGCTGCACCGAGAGCTGCCCCGGATGATGCACCGATGATATACGGGTCTGCAAGGGAGTTTCTAAAGAGCCCCTGGAAGCATGCCCCTGCAGATCCCAAAGATGCGCCTACAAAAAGTGCCAAAAGTAATCTCGGGAGCCGTATCTGAAAAATAAGGGCAGCGGCGGTCTCATCTCCTCCCCTCCCTGTCATAAAAAGAAGGCCTTGGATTATGGTCGCAGGAGATGTATAAACCGAGCCTGAGAGCAGTCCCCAAAATAGGGCGGGAATGATTGCTGCGGCAATTAAAATAATAAACAGAATATATTTACGCTTTGCAGGCATATTAATCCCGGCCGTGGAATATTTCTGCTAAGTTGTAAACTGCATCTGCGAGTCTTGGGCCATAACGATAAAGAATATCTGCGTTAATTATTTCTACGCGGCCATTCCTTACGGCGGGGATGGTCTGCCAGAGGGGACTGTTTATAAATTGACGAATATCACTCATATCATCTCCAATCAGAACCCAATCAGGACTTCTAAGCAAAACCTGCTCAGGGCTGACAAGGGGCCAACTCTCTTGCACATCAGAAAAAATATTACGCCCTCCCCCAAGGCTGATCGCCTCTGTTATAAAGGTCCCTGAGCCTGCACTCATTAAGGGATTATCCGAAAGAAGCCAGAAAACAGAAGGCCTTTCTCTGTTGCCTACCCTCTCCCCTACAAGGGCTATCTTTGCCTGCATCTCCCCGACAATCTCTTTAGCCCCGGTTAAGCAGCCTGTCAGATCTCCGATTGCAAGAATTGTATCATAAACTTCGTTGAAGTTTCTTGGTTCAACCTCATACGATTTAATATTAAGTTCATCAAGGAGGGAAAGTATACGGCCGTGCATGTCCCTTGAAATAAAAACAAGATCGGGTCTTAATGCCCAAATCTGTTCCATGCTCATTGTGGCACCTGCAAAGCCTCCAACCGAAGTTATTGATTTTACTATAGGGGGGTAATCACAGTACTCTGTAACACCGACCACCTTCTCTCCTGCCCCAATTGCAAAAAGTATCTCTGTAACAGCAGGAATTAAGCTGACTATTCTCTGCGGAACTTCGTCTTGAGCTGAGGAGGAGCGGGGCATGCAGGATGAAAGGCAAAATAAAACAAGCAATAATACTGTTACCTGTTTTGTATGATTAATCAAACTCTATACTCCATAAAAAAAGTCCCCGGGGCGGGGCTGTCGGTCCTGTAAGACTCCTGTCTCCCCTCCTTATTATATCAAGAAGATAATCTTTACCAAGGCCCTTTTCTTCAAATCGGATAAGAGTGCCTGCAATGGAGCGAACCATTTTCCAGAGGAATGCATTAGCAGAAATTTCAAAAATTAACTTTTCATCATCAATAAAAAATTTAGCATTATAAATATATCTATGTCTTGATTTGCTTTTATCCCCCGGCACTGCAAAGGCGGTACAATCCATTTCACCCGAAAGGAGCTCTGCATAACTATTAAGGGTTTTAATACAGGGCATCCTTCTTAGATGCAGTGCATAGCGCAGCTCCCAGGGGAGGGCCTTTTTACCCGTTAAAAAAAAATACCTGTAAGTCCTAATCCTTGCATCAAAGCGTGAGTGGAAATCTTTCCGGGTTTCTATTGCATCAAGAATCCTGACATCCTTTGGCAGAATTGAGTTTAGGGCAGGCACAAAACGAGATGCTTCCATGTTCTCTATGCAGGTATAAAAGTTCGCGACTTGAGCTGCTGCATGGACGCCTGTGTCTGTACGACCGGAACCGGTAATAGTAACGGGCCTTTTATGCAATTTCTCAAGGGCCTCTTCTATTGCAGCCTGGACAGTTCTTCTCCCCTCTTCCTGTCTTTGCCATCCGAAAAAGTCTGTTCCGTCATAAGACAATAGCAGTTTTATATTTCTAGATTCTTTTTCATCATTAGGCATCGTCAACTACATTAAGTTCTTTATTTATTGTGTGATATAATTCCTTTGCATGCTCAAGAAGGGGGCCCGGTTTGTTTTTTGAAGACTTTCCAAGACCAAAGATCCTCGCAATGGTCCTCTTTGCTTCTCCAAGGGTATTTTCCCTAAGATCCTGATTCTCATGAAAGCTATACTTGAACCTTAGAAGGGCTGTAAGGTATAGAGCACCGTCATAGCCGTAGTTTTTATCGGTATCGGGGCCGAAGTTTTTCATTCCCGAAAGGGTTTCCTTTCCGCTCTGCTCACGTCTTACAGCCTCATTATAAAAATAGCAGGCCTTTTTCTTAAACAGGGTTGAAAGCCAGTCATAATGCTGGCCCGGGTACTTCTTTTCCATTTCGTCAAAGAGCCAGCCGGTCCTAAGAGAAGCAACCCCCTGTTTAATCGTGGGAGAAAACTCTTTCGGATAATATTCATAACAGCGCACAAGAAGATAGTTGGAGGCAGTCCCGCTTCTTAAATCCCTTGACTCGCGGAAGTCTACATCTCCAAGTATGCTCATGGCATCGTTTACCCGTTGATCCCTGTCTGCAAAGGCAATATCCTTGCAAGAGGCGGGCAAACTATCAAAGTCCTTATCCATGGAAGTGAACCAGCATTCAGGGCATACAGTGGCCTGATATGCAAGGGGATAAACATCCCCGTACTTTGCGGAAGGCTCATAGAGGCGATGCAGTTCATCGGTAAGGGGGCCTGCAATTAATCTGCCTGAGCCCGAAAGAAGTTCTTCCCTAAAAAAGCTTGTCTCGCAGACAGGGCAGCGCTGTTCTTCCTTTGACTGAAAGGAAATCTTTAATTCTCTTTGTTTAGTTTCTGTTTTCATATTCCAATACCACTATTGCAATAGCATTGTCCTTTTCATGACTAAGGGACAGATGTATGAAAGACGCTCCCTTCCGCTCAAAAGCTGCAAGGGCCGTACCTGTAAGTAAAAGCCGGGGCTCACCGTTAAGCCCTGATTTTACCGTTATATCTTTTAAGGTGATACCCGCAAGGCCGCTGCCAAGGGCTTTACCGTAGGCCTCTTTTGCAGCAAATCTTGCTGCAAGGCCTGCACTTGCTCCTTCACCCTTTGCCTTTATATCGGCAATTTCTGAAGGGTTAAAATATCTCTCCATAAGGGCAGGCTTATGCATCCATTTGGTCATGCGCCTTACATCTACCATATCAATGCCTATACCTGCAATCATCGTCAGTCCTGTTCTGCTAAAGTGATTCTGATGCTTACTTCAGCAGGCTCAACCCTAAGGCTCATATTCGGTGCATAGCCGGTAAGAACCCTAAGAATATAGATTCCCGGCTCACTTATCCCCGAACAGTCCACTCTAAGGAAATCGGGAGGCGGTACAAAGGCCACTAAATCTTCCTGATTCTCTCCTTCGATATGAAGATTGCCTGTATTAACTTCCAGCTCGGCTTCAAAGTCCTCTCTTATTCCTGTTATAATGATCGGAAGATTGGAAATATTCTGAACAGGGATAACCTGACTAATTATACCGTTAAACTCCGTGGTTCCCCTTCCTCGAAACAATATTAAGGGATCATCAATAATAATATTCGAAGTCAAACTGAAATTGCCCTGCCTTCCGTCAAGATCAATAAGCTCTGTGGGGAGCTCGGAGATTGCACCCATTAGCCCCGCAGGCCCGTCAATAATAATCTGATTGGGATTTAGAGAGAAGGAAGTCATAATAAAGCCGGGTTCCACCTGTCCGCGGAACCTGGCAATAACAGGCACAAGTCTTGAGATTCTGGTATCCAGGGAGAAAATTATCTCTGCAGGGTCTATGCTCACCTGAAGGGGATCCACTCCAATAGCTGTACCTTTTTTTCGCCATTGGACGGGCACACGATAGGTGCCAGGAATAATAAAATCCTCCATGTCTATGAACACTTCAATGTCTTCTTCCATTATCGAATAAATGCCATGTGTTTCTCCCCTTAATGTGACCCTTATCATCCTGGGATAATAACTCGATGGAATCATGCCATCCAAGTTTTCAATAATAAGGGGCGAAGAGAAAAACCTTTCTTCGAGGGTTACCATGCGATGGAAAACGAAAATAATTATTGCAAGGGTAAGAGATAGAATTTTTGCAGGCCAATTATTTATAAACTTTTTGAAAAGAAGGTTAATGTTCAAGCATCACCTCCTTCGGCCTTCATGGGAATCGCATTATCTTCCATTGACAGATCTTCGAGGATTCTATGTTCTGCTTCGTCATCTCCCTTGCGCAGGCCCTGATCCATAAGGTCTTTGAGTTTTCTTGTAATTTCAATTGACGATAAACCGTAAAGAATCTTGCCGTCAAAGGCAAGACTTAGGGCTCCGCTTTCCTCCGAAACAACAAGCACAACAACATCCGATTGCTCTGATATACCAAGAGCAGCCCTGTGACGGGTCCCAAAGCTTTTCTTAATATTCTCCTGCTCTGAAAGAGGCAAAAGACAGCCTGCTGCGGCAATGCGGTTATTCTGAATTACCATTGCACCGTCATGAAGGGGGGTGTCAAACTCAAAAACGGTAACAATCAAACTCGAAGAAATATCAGAATTTAACCTTGTTCCGCTCTCTATTATGTTTCTTATATTTGTACGCCTTGCAAATACAACAAGCATTCCGCGTCTTTTCTGGGATAGAATTTCTGCGGCAGTAACAACCGCTTCCATAAGGCCAAGCCGCGGCTTACTGTCAGGCCTAAAAAGGTCCCTTTGACCGAGACGGATGATTATTTTGCGCAGTTCAGGCTGGAAAACTATGGCAATTGCAACAAAAACCCCGGGGGCGAGTATGGTTAATAGCCATTGAAGGGTGGAAAGCCTAAAGAGGGCGGAAAATCCGTAAACGAGAACCAGAAACCCAATTCCCTTAACCAATTGTGCTGCCTGGGTCTTCTGCAAAAGGTCATAGCATTTATAGATTAGTATTGCGAGAAAAAGTATATCAAGTACGGGCCTGACTACTTCGTAACCCGAAACAATACCTTGGATCAGTTCCATGCAAGTAAAGAATAATCATTCCTTTAAGTTTTCGCAAGCTCCATTACAGCCGTTGCTATGCCTTTACCATCAAGGCAGGTTCTTTCAAGCAAATCTTCCCGCTTTCCGAGGGCGTCAAAACCTTCCCTTACCCCCAAAAGCCGAATCTCCTTGCCTGAGTTACCAATCTCTGCAAGGCTGCAAAGATATTCTCCAAAGCCGCCCCGAATACTGCCCTCTTCAGCAACGACAATTTTCTTATAATTTCTAAGACTAGATTTTAGGAAGTCCTCGTCTATAGGTTTAATATACCTAATATTATAAAGGTCTGCCCCGATACCGGCGGAATCAAGAATCTTTCCTGCATCAAGGACTTCCCTATAAAGGCTCCCTGTAAAAAGTATGCAGATGCTGTTCCCCGGTTGCTTCTTTATAAAGACCCCCCTGCCCTCTTCAAGAGGAAGGGAAAAGGCAGGATCGGATGAGGGGCAGATTGCCTTCGGGTAGCGAATCATCACGGGGGAGGAAGAGGTTGCGGCAAGGTTTAACATTCCGTTGAGCTCTTCTTCGCCCGCGGGGCTAAGAATTGTTAGATTAGGTGCCGAGCGGAAAATACTTATGTCAAATATGCCCTGGTGAGTTTCCCCGTCATCGCTAACGAGTCCCGAACGGTCAAGGACAAAGGTGACTCCAAGATTCTGAAGGCATACATCATGAATAATCTGATCAACTGCCCGCTGAATAAACGTGGAATATATTGCCACAACCGGCTTTAAGCCCCCCATCGCAAGGCCTGCCGCAAAGGTAACTGCATGAGCCTCGGCAATATCAACATCAAAAAACCTGTCAGGATATGCTTCCTTAAATGGTACCACTCCGCATCCGTCTGCCATTGCCGCAGTTATTACAGCAATTTTCTTATTTTCACTGCCTAAAGCAAGGATTGACTTTGAAAAGGCCCTTGTAAATGTATTTTGCTCAAGATCGGGGGAATAACCTTTTGTAATATCAAATGAAGGAACTCCGTGATAAATCCCGGGGTTTGCTTCGGCCGGGGCATATCCCCTGCCCTTCTTTGTCATTACATGAATTACAACGGCCTTATTAAGATTCTTGGCATCTTCTATCACTTTAATTAATTGAGGTATCTTATGCCCGTCTATGGGGCCGACATATTCAAAGCCAAGGTCAACGAAAAAATTATCGGTATAGAAAACTGCCTTTATTGCTCTTTTTAACCTGTTAATTATTTTAAAGAGGGCGAATCCTATACCGGGAATACTTCTTATAAAATTGTCTATAGCTCTGCGAAATTTTTGATATTTCTCCTTCATGGAAAGCTTTGAAAGATACTTGGAAAAGGCACCTACATTCGGGCCAATGGACATTTTATTGTCGTTAAGCACCACTATAAGGGGGTAGTTTGACTCACCTGCATGGGAGAGTGCCTCGTAGGCAAGACCCCCTGAAAGTGCACCATCCCCAATCACTGCAATAACCCTCCCCGGAATCCCTAAACTCTTCCTGCCTGTCAAAATGCCCAGAGCCGCTGAAATTGAAGTTGATGCATGCCCCGTATTGAAGCTGTCATGAACACTTTCATTCGTCTTTGGAAAGCCTGCAATGCCTCCCGAACGCCTTAACCCCGGGAAATCTGCAGATCTTCCTGTAAGAATTTTATGGGCATAGCATTGATGCCCGACATCCCAGACAATTTTATCGACAGGTGAATCAAATACACGATGCAGGACTATGCTTAATTCAATAATGCCCAGATTGGAAGCAAGGTGACCTCCGTTCCTGCTCACTGTGGAGATTATTAGATCACGCATCTCAAGAGAGAGGCGATCTAGGGCAGGGAAATCGAGATTTTTGATATCCTCGGGTAAATGGATATTTGACAGAAGTGGTTTTTGCTCCTGCATATCAGAATCGATAAGCTTATTTATTCTTGTGTCTATTCTTTCTAAGCTTCTTTTTGCGTTTATGTGTCGCAATCTTCCGTAGTTTGCGTTTTCTTCCGCAGGGCATAGGACTCCTTAGGCTCAAAGCCGAAAAATGGGATAGCACTGTCAGTATCTATAAAAAAAGACATAAGGTCAATACCTTCCCAAACAAAAAGAGGAAAATGGCTTTGACAACTTGCTACTAACAAGATATATTATTTTTATAATGAGCAGGAGGTATTCATGGTTAAAACTAATAAATTTGAACATGTAATTCAAGAAAAATGGTGTAAGGGCTGTGAAATCTGCGTTGCCCTTTGCCCTAAGTCTGTGCTCGCATTATCCGGCGGCAAGGCAATTGCAGAAAAACCGGGCGACTGCATAGGCTGCCTTCTCTGCGAAATGCGATGTCCGGATTTCGCAATTGAAGTGCATGGAATAGAAAAAAACAATAGCGGCTCTGATCTGAAAGAGAAGTTCTTTTCAGTTCCGCCTGAAGTGGAGGCATGATGAGTAACGCAAAATTATTACAGGGCAATGAAGCTTGTACCCTTGGTGCCATTCAGGCAGGACTTGAATTCTATGCTTGTTATCCCATTACACCTTCAACCGAAATTGCTGAATACTGTTCCGAAGAACTGCCGAAAAAAGGCGGAAAATTCATACAGATGGAAGACGAAATTGGGGCTATAGCAGCCGTAATTGGAGCATCCCTAACGGGGAAAAAATCCATGACCGCAACAAGCGGCCCCGGTTTTTCTCTTATGATGGAATGTTTAGGCTACGCCTCCTTTACCGAAGTGCCCCTGGTCATTGTTAACGTACAGCGTGTTGGCCCTTCGACAGGAATGCCCACTTCTCCTGCACAGGGGGAGGTAATGCAGGCCCGCTGGGGTACCCACGGTGATGCTGCAGTGGTCGTTCTTGCACCGGGAAATGTAAGAGAATGCTTTGAGCTTACAGTAAAGGCCTTTAATATTTCCGAAGAATACCGTGTACCTGTCATTGTTCTTTCAGACGAAGTAATCGGGCATATGAGGGAGAAGGTGGTTCTTCCCGATCCTTCTACCATCAAACTTATTAATCGCAAAAAACCTGAGAAACCGGAAGGCTATATGCCCTTTAAGGCAGACCCTGACGGCGGTGTTCCCCCCATGGCGGCATACGGAGACGGCTTCCGCTTCCATGTAACCGGCCTTACCCATGATGAGGCAGGTTTCCCCACAAACAAGGGTGAGTTAAACGAAGCTCTTGTGAGGAGGCTTAACCGTAAAATCGAAAAGGCAGAGCCGCAGATTCGCGACTTTGTGACTGAATCTACCGATGACTGTGACATCCTTGTAGTGGCCTTCGGCTCTTCTGCGATGTCCTCCCTTTCGGCGGTTCGTCAGGCAAGGGCGAAGGGAATCAAGGCAGGTCTCTTTAGGCCAAGGACCATCTGGCCCTTCCCCGAAGAGCCTTTGACAGCTCTCTCCGGCAAGGTTAAAAAGATAATTGTGGCGGAGATGAACCTTGGACAGCTCGCACGAGAAGTTGAGCGAGTTGCGGGAAAGGCGGCGGTTAAGAGGGTTTGCAAGGTAAACGGAGAGTTATTCATGCCGGATGACATTCTTTCGGTAATAATGGAGGGAGCAAAATGAGCGAAAAGTTACATTACTTTAGACAGCATAAGCTGCCGCATATCTGGTGTGCAGGCTGCGGACATGGAACAACGACCAACGCTCTTGTTGCAGCCGCTGCCAAGATCGGTCTTGATAAAAATAAAACAGTCATTGTATCGGGCATAGGCTGCTCAAGCCGTGCACCCGGTTATCTTGACTTCGATACCCTGCATACCGCCCACGGAAGGGCCCTCGCCTTTGCGACCGGTGTGAAACATGCAAGACCTGAACTGAAGGTAATCGTTATAACAGGGGATGGTGACTGTGCCGCAATCGGCGGGAATCACTTTATCCATGCAGCAAGGCGAAACATTGACATTACAACAATAGTCATGAACAACAGCATTTACGGTATGACAAGCGGCCAGTTCTCTCCAATGACCGATAAGGGCAGGCTCGGAACCACCGCACCCTACGGAAATGTCGAACGCTCCTTTGATTTAACTAAGCTCTCGATTGCAGCAGGTGCAACATTCGTCGGCAGAGCAACTGCGTATCATGTGCAATTACTCACCCAGTTAATCGAAAAGGCCCTCCAGCATAAGGGCTTCTCGGTAATTGAAGCTGTAACCCAATGCCCCACCTATTACGGAAGGAAAAATAAGATTGGCTCTGCAGTAAATATGCTTAACTGGTATAAGGAAAGAGCGGTAAACGTAAAGGCTGCAGCAGCAATGAGTGCAGATAAGCTCGAAGGAAAATTCCTTATAGGCGAGCTATACCACGAGATTGCACCTGAGTTTACAGAGGAATACAGGAAGCAGGTTGAAGAAATAAAAAGAAACCTAAACAAAGGAGGGCAGTGATGAGGACAGAGTTCAGACTTAGCGGTTCAGGCGGCCAGGGGATCCTACTTGCGGGCATTGTGCTCTCCGAGGCAGCAATACTCGAAGACCTGAATGTATCACAAACCCAGAGCTATGGCCCTGAAGCAAGGGGCGGCTCAAGCAAGGCCGAAGTTGTAATATCCGATGCAGATATAGATTACCCCAAGAACACGGATCCGGATTATCTCCTTGCACTTACAGCAGAAAGCTATAGGGCTTATGGGCCTGAAATGGGAAAGGGGACTATCATTGTTGATTCATCCGTAACCCTCGATCCGGCAATTAAGGCAAAGACAGTTCCTGTTCCAATCATAGAAACAACCCAAAAAATCGGAAGGATGATTGTTACAAATATAGTAGCCCTCGGGGTTATCGGAGGCCTTTCGGGGATAGTAAAACAGGAAACCCTTGAAAAAGCTGTACTTGGCCGTGTTCCTAAGGGAACAGAAGAGCTGAATATCACCGCTCTAAAAGCAGGTTTTGAGATCGCTTCTAATCTAAGGAGAGATGGATGAGCGACGAAATTAAAGCAGGATTCGACGAGTATAATGCAGGAGTCGAAAAGGCCCTTGCAAAATTCCCCGAAAGAAAGAAAAAATTCCCTGCAAACCGTCTTTATACACCCCTTGACGACTCAAACCGCCCCTATTCTTCAATAGGATTCCCGGGTGCATACCCGTATACAAGGGGAGTTCAGAACACTATGTATCGCGGGCGGCTGTGGACCATGAGGCAGTATGCAGGGTTTTCAACAGCAGAGGAATCCAATAAAAGGTATAAGTATCTTTTGGAACAGGGAACCACCGGTTTATCAGTGGCCTTTGATCTGCCGACACAGATTGGCTATGATTCAGACCACCCCCTGTCCCAGGGTGAAATAGGAAAGGTCGGCGTCGCAATTGACTCTCTTGCCGACATGGAGATTCTTTTTAACAGCATTCCCCTGGATAAGGTTTCAACTTCAATGACAACAAATGCCCCTGCAGCGGTCCTCCTTGCAATGTATATTGCAGTTGCCGAGAAACAGGGCATAAGTGCCGATAAACTCGAGGGAACAATCCAGAATGATATCCTAAAAGAATATGTTGCCCGAGGCACATATATCTTCCCCCCTGAGCCTTCAATGAGGCTTATTACAGACATCTTTGCCTATTGCTCAGAGCATGTACCGAACTGGAATACCATTTCAATTTCCGGTTATCATATCCGCGAGGCAGGCTCTACTGCCTCACAGGAAGTTGCCTTTACGATTGCAGACGGCATTGCCTACGTTGATGCTGCAATCAAGGCGGGTCTTGATGTGGACGCCTTCGCACCCCGCCTATCATTCTTTTTTAATGCACATAATGACCTCTTTGAGGAAGTTGCAAAGTTCCGCGCAGCAAGGAGGCTTTGGGCAAAAATAATGAAGGAACGCTTCGGGGCTAAAAACCCAAAGAGTCACATGCTCCGCTTCCATACCCAGACAGGCGGCTCGACCCTGACAGCCCAGCAGCCCGATAACAATATCGTCCTTGTGGCTATTCAAGCCCTCGCAGCAGTCCTTGGGGGAACCCAGTCTCTTCATACAAACTCAAAAGACGAGGCCCTAGCCCTGCCCACAGAGGATTCTGTTCGTATCGCCCTGCGCACCCAGCAGATAATCGGTTATGAATCAGGGGCCACCGAAACAGTAGACCCCCTTGCAGGCTCCTACTATGTTGAAAGTCTTACAGACAGGATTCAGAAGGAAGCAGAGAAGTACATTGAAACAATAGATTCAATGGGCGGAGCTGTTAAGGCAATCGAGCGCGGCTATATTCAGCAGGAGATCCAGGATGCAGCTTATGCCTATCAAATGGAAGTTGAATCAGGAGAGAGGCTGATAGTCGGCATGAACAAGTTCCAGATTGAAGAAGCGCCTCCGGGGGGACTCTTAAAGGTTGACCCCATAGTCGGCGAACAGCAGATGGCAAAACTAAAAGAGCTCAAAAATAAAAGGGACAATAATAAGGTTAATGCCGCTCTCGATGCCCTTAAAAAGGCAGCCGCAGGAAATGATAATCTAATGCCGCTCATCTTGGACGCTGTGCGCTATTATGCAACCCTTGGTGAAATTTGCGATGTACTCCGAGGAGAATTTGGCGAGTATCAGCAGAAAGTGGTTCTGTGAGGTAACTATGGAAAAGAAAATACGCGTATTAGTTGCAAAACCCGGTCTCGATGGTCATGATCGCGGGGCAAAAGTGATAGCAAGGGCCCTGCGTGATGCGGGCATGGAAGTTATTTATACAGGCCTTAGGCAGACACCCGAACAGATTGTTCAGGCCGGGATTCAGGAAGATGCTGATGTCATTGCAATGAGCATACTCTCAGGAGCCCATAATCATCTATTCCCGAGGGTAATGGAGCTTCTAAAAGAAAAGAAGATTGATGATGTACTTGTAATTGGCGGCGGGGTAATCCCCGATGAGGATATCCCTGCCCTAAAGAATGCAGGAATAGCCGCAATATTTACACCGGGTACTCCTACAACAGAGACAATTGAGTTTATAAAGAATAATTTAAAACGCAAGGCTTAAGTGTGGACGAAATACCCGACATACGCGGCATAGCAAGGCTCATCAGCATGGTCGAGGAGGAAAGAGAAGAGCGTATAGAACTGTTAAGTAGTCTCTCTCTTAAGCCGAACCTTGGGCATATAATCGGCATTACAGGCCCCCCCGGGGCAGGAAAGAGTACCCTTACCGATAAATTAGTCCTTGAGTTTCGGGCCTTAGGCAAAACCGTTGCAGTTATCGCTGTTGATCCTTCAAGCCCCTTTTCGGGCGGGGCAATCCTTGGGGATCGCATAAGGATGCAGCGTCATGCTGATGACCCGGGTGTTTTTATCCGGAGCCTTGCAACCAGGGGCCATCTTGGAGGTTTATCAAGGGCAGTTCGTGAGACAATTCGAGTATTTGAAGGGTACGGCTTTGATGTTATTATCGTTGAAACAGTCGGGGTCGGCCAGTCGGAAGTGGATATTGCACGATGTGCAGATACGGTGATTCTTGTTTCGGTTCCGGGCCTTGGAGATGATATTCAGACCATGAAGGCCGGAATAATGGAAATCGGCGATATTTTTGTCGTGAATAAGGCCGACAGGGAGGGCTCGGAAAGGGTTATAAAGGAAATAAGGGTGATGCTGGAAATGGCTCTTTCAAGCGGCGCCGAAACGCGTTTTAGTGTGATGTCCGGCTCTGCACATCATCATATTGTGCATAACGCAGGGGCGGATAATTTTCACCCCCTGCTCCCGCCTGTACTTGCAACAATTGCAGAAACAGGGGAAGGTGTAAAAGCTCTTGTTAAGGAAATTATTAAGCACGGGACTGATCTAAGAGAAAAGAATATACTCCCCTTAAGAAGAAATGAAAATCTTGAATGGGAGTTAAAGGATGCCCTAAAAGGACAGTTAGTAAGGAAGCTTGAAAGGGAAAATAATAGAGCACTGCTCATCGATTTGGCAGGAGCCATAAACGATAAAAATATAAGTTTTTATGATGCCTTGGAAAGGTTATCGGAAGCAATATAAACCGGAGGACAGGAAATGATAGTAAAACTGGATCATATTGGTATTGCGGTTTCAAATATGGAAGAATCCCTTAAATTGTATACCGAAATTCTTGGAATGAAACTTGAGGGAACAGAAACCGTCGAAGAGCAGAAGGTTAAGGTGGCATTCCTCCCTGTAGGAGATACGGAAGTTGAACTGCTTGAGTCCACCGATGCCGAGGGGCCTGTTGCGAAGTTCATCGAAAATAAGGGACAGGGCATTCAGCATCTTGCCTTCAGGGTTGATGATATAGAAGCGGCACTGGCCCATTGTAAGGAAAGGGGTCTTAGGCTCATTGACGAGAAGCCGCGCTACGGGGCAGGCGGAGCGAAAATCGCATTCCTGCATCCAAAGGGAACAAACGGCGTCCTTATCGAGCTTTGTCAAAGGGATTAATCAGGAGGAGTCTAAAATGGATGATAAACTAAGAGATTTGCAGGATCGTTATGCTAAAGTGACAGCAGGAGGCGGCCCAAAACGTATTGCAGCCCAGCATGAAAAGGGCAAGATGACGGCAAGGGAACGCATAGAAAGCCTCCTTGACCCGGGGAGCTTCACAGAGCTTGACACCTTTGTTGAACACAGGGCCTTAGGAATGGCAGGACAGGAAGTCCCGGGGGAAGGGGTGGTAACCGGCTACGGCACCATTGACGGAAGGCCTGTTTACCTTTTCGCACAGGATTTTACTGTGGTTGGCGGCTCTCTTGGGGAAATGCATGCAGCCAAGATCTGTAAGGCAATGGACATGGCTGTAAAGGCAGGCTGCCCCTTCATCGGCATTAATGACTCAGGCGGAGCCCGCATTCAAGAAGGTGTGGATGCCCTTTGCGGTTACGGCGATATCTTCTATAGGAATACCCTTGCATCGGGTGTAATCCCCCAGATCTCCGTGATCATGGGCCCCTGTGCAGGAGGCGCCGTATACTCACCTGCCCTTACAGACTTCACGATAATGGTGGATAAGACTGCAAACATGTTCATTACGGGTCCTCAGGTGATAAAAGCCGTAACGGGCGAAGACGTTAGCTCTGAGGCCCTTGGAGGTGCGGCAGTTCACAGCACCACATCCGGCTGTGCATCCCTTATGTACGCTGATGAAGCATCCACATTTGCAGGGATCAGAAAACTCCTTTCCTATCTTCCTTTGAACTATAAGGATAAAGCTCCAAGAATGGAAAATAGGGACCCTGCAAATCGTCTATGCCCGGAAATCGTCCAAATAATACCGGATTCTCCCAAAAAGCCCTATGATATAAGACATATTATTCAGAGTATTTTCGATAACGGGGATTATTTTGAGATACAGCCCTTTTATGCAACGAATATAGTCACCTGCTTTGCTCATCTTGACGGGCACTCTGTTGGAATTATAGCGAATCAGCCCCAGGCAATGGCAGGCGTTCTTGACATTAATGCCTCGGATAAGGCAAGCCGCTTCATTCGGTTCTGCGACTCCTTTAATATTCCCATTGTCACTTTTACCGATACTTCAGGCTACCTCCCCGGTACTTCACAGGAGCATGGCGGAATAATTCGCCACGGCGCAAAATTGCTCTATGCCTATTCAGAGGCAACAGTGCCAAAGCTCACCATTATAGTACGCAAGGCTTATGGCGGCGCATATATTGCAATGTGCTCAAGGCATCTTGGGGCAGATCAGGTTTTTGCATACCCCTGCGCAGAGATTGCTGTTATGGGGCCCGAAGGTGCGGCCAATATCATCTATAAGAAAGAAATTGATGAGGCTGCCGACCCCGGGGCAATGAGAATGGAGAAAATCGAAGAGTATAAAACCAAATTCGGTAACCCCTATATTGCAGCGGCAAGGGGATATATTGATGATGTAATTGACCCTTCAATGTCCAGGTATAGGCTAGCTTCTGCCCTCTATATGTTTAAAGATAAGAGTGATGAGCATCCTAAGAAGAAGCATGGGAATATGCCGGTTTAAATTGCCTTAGGACTTCAATTATTTCTCTTAATGCTTTTTCCCCGTCTTCACAGTCTATCCGCTTTACACCGGGGATAGACTTGAAGAAGGTTATCTGCCTCTTCGCATAGCGTCGACTGTTTTTGGCAACAAGGGCCTTTACCCCTTCGATATCCTCTGAAAGGGCCCACTTCGAGTCCTTTAAGACAAAGAACTCCCTGTATCCTATTGCCCTTAGGCCCGGGGCATCCGGGGTATAACCCCTGTTAAAAAGGCCCTGCACTTCATCCGGGAGCCCAGCCTTAAACATTTTGTCAGTGCGGGCATTAATTCTATCGTATAACTCTTCCCTATTCCGGTTTAAGCTCAAAACCGTAAAACTAAAGGGGCGTTCTTTGGAGAGCGGCGGCTCGAGCCTTCCCCCGGTCCATGGAGAAGCAAAGGCGCTTAGGGGCTGCCCCGTTAGGCGGCATACCTCCAAGGCCCTTAATAGCCTGTATTCATCATTTATATGTATGCGCTCTGCGCTAATAGGGTCCAGGCGTGCAAGCTCTTCCATTAGAACTGCGGGGCCTTTTTCTGCGAAGTCTTTTTTGAGGGATGCACGAATCTCCAAGTCCGAAGGCGGTGCATCACCAAGGCCATGTATCAGGTTCTTTAAATAGAAACCCGTCCCCCCCGAAACCACAGGTAAACTAGACCTCCCTGCTGCAGAAATGCAGGCTTCTTCTGCAAGGCGTACAAAATCCCCTGCATTAAACTGCTCATCCGGGTCTCTTATATCGATTAAGTGATGAGGTATCCTCTCCCGCTCTTTTAGGGAAGGTTTAGCTGTCCCAATATCCATTCCCTTATAGACCTGCATTGAATCTGCGGAGATAATTTCTAACGGGATTTCACCTCTTTCACATAGTCTGTTTAAAAAGTCAGTCTTACCAATCGCTGTAGGGCCAAATAATACTAAGACATTTACTTTCATATTTTTCATCTACTTAAATTTAATTCACACAGAGGGCACGGAGACACGGAGTTCACAGAGGAAGATTTGATATTGGCCCACTCTAGAGACCCTTTGTGAGCTCAGTGGTCTCTGTGAGCTCCGTGTGAACTAAAACACAGAGTAAAAAAAGTTTATTCTTTCTCAAGAATAAAATCGATTTCCTTTGTGAAGATCTCTTTTGCTGCAAGGGACACTACCTTGCCGTCATTTGTGTCAATGTGGTATCTTGCTTGACCGTCCTGGGCTGCGTAGAGCATTGAAAGCTGATAGGAGCGCCGGGAAGATGCGACAGTTACTTCATACATATTTTTTTCATATTGAATTAACTTTTCCAAAGGAAATATCATTTTTTTCTCCCTATGAGTGCTGTAATGCTATTTTCTTAAATTCATCTTGAAGTTCAACAAGTGCTTCACATAAAATCGGATCAAACTGGGTTCCCTTGCCTTCAAGAATAATATTTACTGATTCAGTATAAGGGATTGCAGCCTTATAAACACGGGAACATACAAGGGCATCATAAACATCGGCAACTGCGGCAAATCTTGCCGCAAGGGGTATATCATCCTCTTTTAACCCTTGAGGATATCCCTTGCCATCCCATCTCTCATGATGACCATAGCAGATATCTTCGCAGTGCTTTAAATAGAGGGAGGCATTTACATCCCCAAGCTCGGCAATAATCTCCTTGCCCCTTGTTGTATGGGTTTTCATAATATCATATTCATCGGGGTCAAGGCGGCCCGGCTTTAATAGTATGCGGTCAGGGATGGCAATTTTACCCACATCATGGAGGGCCATGGATTTCACAATAACCTCGGGCTGCATCTTAAGAACCTCATCAGCGTACTTTGACTTTGAAAGGATAAGGTGCTTTGCCAATGTGCCAACGTAGAGCTGGGTTCGCTTTACATGCTCGCCGGATTCCATGTCCCTATGCTCAATAACGCTTGCAAGTCCCTGAAGTGCATTATCGAGGGTCCTATTTGCCTCTTCTGTTTTACGGATAACCTCTTTTGTCTTCTCGGCTACCATTTCTTCGAGGGAGTCACTGTAATTTTTCAGTTCAATCTGGTTCTTTACCCGCAGTTTTACGATTTCGGGGGTAAAGGGCTTATTGATAAAATCAACTGCACCTGCCGCAAGAAGTTCGCTTTCAGAGTCATTTTCTGCCGTAATAAAAATTACCGGGATTCTTTTAAATGCATCATCATGCTTTAAGACTTCAAACATCTCCCTGCCGTCCATAACAGGCATCTGCACGTCCAAAAGGATGATCTTTGGCAGGGTCTTTGCACTGCGAAGTACATCCAGAGCCTCTTTGCCGTTATATGCTGTAAGCACATTATAATCGTCTTTGAGAATCTCTTCGAGAATCATGACATTTACGTCAATGTCATCTACGGCAAGAACCGTGGACTCTAGATTAAGCATTTTCGGCTATCACCTTTTCTACGGCCTTAAGGGTTTCTTCAAAACAGACCTTAATACCCTCAAGGCTTTCGGCTTTTATAGAACTGCCCTTAAGCTGGGTTTCTATATCCAAGGATTGGTTAAAAAGCTCAGTCAGCGAGAGATTTGCCGCAAGACCCTTAATCGTATGGGCAGCAGCCTGGGCAGCTTCCCAGTCCTCACTGTCACAGGTGCTTAAAAGGCTGTCCAGTTTGGTATCCGTCTTAAACTTGGTAAGCAGTTTGGCATATAGCTTACCGTTATTCATTACTCGTTTCTTTCCTTCTTCTGCGTTAATATAAACAAGATCCGCCACAATTAACCTCCGGAGAAGACTACCTCACTCTGTATTCTACACAAAATTAAAACCTTAGTCTAGCCCCCGTATTCAAAATGAACCTTGTATCCCCTGTTCCTTCCATGCTGTTAGGAATGCGTGCGGTGAGGTTAAGGGAAAACCCCTGAAAAAGCTCATAGTCCGCGCTGATAATTGGCTGGAAGGCGAAATCGTCGAAGCACATTAGAGTGGAAAGGCTCATGGTGAAAAAATCGTTAAAACGATACATTGCACTTGCATAAAGATAATGATTATTCATCCAATACCCCCCGAATCCAAGGGCACTTATAGATGATGAGCCGTTATATAAATACTCTGCAAGGACATATAAATCCCCTCCAAGAAAGCTATAATCAAAGCCAAGGCCTGCAGAAAGTGCGTCTATTCCGTCGTTTCTATCGGGGTCAAGGACATAAAGGGCATCGGCTACAAAGCCGAGTACTAGGTCTAGCTTAAGGGAAAGGCCGAAGCGGTGGAGCCCTAATTCAGGGCTATCATCTGCAAAGCCCACGGTTTCATAGGCATAAATTGCCTGAAGGCTTGCATTCCACCAATGTTGGTCAAGAACAATCCCGGGGATTATGCCCCCGCCCTGAAACTCTAAGGGGTTTTTCGGGGCTGCGGCAAAGGCCATTAGCCTAAGGGTATCTGTGGGGTAAAAGGCAGAGTTTATACCGAGTACTCCCCTTGGTCTTGCATTAATGGCTAGGGGATTCCTCGGATTAAGGAAATCCGAAGAGCCCCAGACCTGGCCATAGCCAAAGTTCATGCGCAGGAGCCCTGCCTCTGTGTCGATATGTTCCCCGGCAATTCTTATAAAGAGGCGCTCAAGTTCCATTGCGGCGGCATAGTTTTCCCCGCTTATTGCAAGGCCTGTCATAATAGGGCCAAGGGCATAGTTCCCGGACATGGCTATCAGGTTAAAGGCTCCGTTGAAAGTAACACTGTCCCTGGTCCTTACCCTTAGTCTCAAATTGGTAAACTGCTCAAAGCCAAAGCTATGCTCGGGGTTCGCTTCGCTAAGAACATAGTTAAAAGAACTCTCTGAAACCCCTGACCAATCCTGGGCAAACAGTCCCCCTGAAATAACAAACACTATAATAATCAAAAGACTTTTTTTCATAATTCACCTCATATAAATACAACTTAAATTTTTTCACACGGAGCTCACGGAGAGCACAGAGAGCACGGAGAGTTTCTAGAGTTTTGCCAAACCCTAATAATCCTCTGTGAGCTCCGTGTCCTCTGTGAGCTCTGTGCTATAAAAAACACAGTGATAAAAAATTCTAAAGTTATCTTCTCAAATTTCTCTCGCTAAAAACAGAGTCTGCGATGGGCCTGTCGAGAATCACGTTGTTCATCGTGAAGACTGTCCTTGAGCCCCTGCGCAAATGATCACGGACTTCCATTTCTACAGGGAAGCGCCTCCCGTCTATTACTTCAACGCGCAGCATATTGAACTCTTTTAGTAATGCACCGGATAGGGCAAAGAGCTCCTGCTTCAATAGATCATTATTCTCCCTGTCGATGTAGAGCCTTCTTGTAGGATAACTTTCAGTACGGGACAGAGCAGTCAACTCAAGCGCCCAGGTTGATCTGCCATTAACTGTTTCAGTTCCAAGCAGGACCGGCGTATAACGGGTAGAAAGAGGTGCATTGTCCATTGCATCTTCGTAGGACATGTCTGAGCCCATCATGGATTCACGCAGCATATGTCCTGAAATGAGCACCACCCCCTCAACATCGGGTGAATAGACCATGAGGCGGCCCCTTGTTTTAAGATATCTGGTATCCCTGTCTTCAGAGTTAGTAAACTCCATAAAGCTGTCTGCATTTCCTCTGGCCCAGGCATTCATGGTACGAACCACTCGCCTATTATTATGCTCTATTATCATCTCCCCTTCATATTGAATGGTATCAAAAACGTCATTATTATCGACCCTCTGCAGAATCTCCATAGCTGTCTGGGAATACGCAAGCCCGCCAACGAAAATAACCAACACAAATAAAATCAAAATCCTTTTCATTATATACCTCCGAATAAAGAACAACTCACATTATTTCTCACAGAGGACACGGAGGCACGGAGCACACAGAGAGTAGATTGGATATTGACCAAACTCTAATAACTCTCTGTGAACTCTGTGTTCTCTGTGAGCTCTGTGCTATATAAAACACAGTGTAAAAAATTCCACTCACCTTCTTAAAGCCTCTACAGGCTCGACACGAACACTTCTAAGAGACGGAATCAATGTGAAAACCGCCGCAATAACTATGCCCATTAAAAAAGCCTGTACCAGTGAAGTTACACTGAACTGAGTGAATATTGCATTTGCAAGGGGCATGTCGGCAAAGGTGTTTCCGTAAAGGTCTCCGATGCGTACAGGGAAGTTGGAAAGGAGCCCGACTAAGGTTCCGCCCACAAGCACCCCGGCTGTTGCACCAAAGATAGACAGAAAAATTGATTCAAAGAAGAATACCTTTACTATCTCTCCCCGCGTCATACCAAGACAGCCCATCATTCCGATTTCCTTAATCCGCTCGTGGATAATCATTACCACAGTATTAACGATAAGGAAACTTGCAACACTTAAAAATACTATAAACATAAGTGTATAGAGCGGTACAATCTGCCTCATTATGGCAACCCAATAATGATCTTCCCAGTCCGTAACCAGGTTGCCCGGGCCAAGCATGTTCTGCACAGATGCAGTAATAAACGGGCTCTGCTTTTCATCTTCAGCAAAAATAACAAGCTGCTGGGTTCCCTCATCCAGGGTTAAAAGTCGCTGAAGCCTTTCAATATCAACTATGATATACCTCTCATCAAACCTGATATAATCAAAGAGGAAAATCCCGACAACTTCAGGACTCCAAAACCGGTCGGCAAACTGAGCCGATGTGGTTCTTAGTGTAATTCTGTCGCCAATAACAAAGCCGGTTTTCTCCGAAAGTGCAAGACCTATTGCAGCTTCATTTGAGCCGGGTGTCGGCCAGCGACCCTGTATAAGGCCGTCGTTCCTGTCGGTCATATTAAAATTGTTAATTTCCGTCTCTCTTGCAATATCAAGGCCCCATAAGGTGGCATGTCTTAATGTACTATCCTGCAAGGTT
The DNA here is from genome assembly GCA_009777995.1 of Treponema sp. GTDB lineage: Bacteria > Spirochaetota > Spirochaetia > Treponematales > Breznakiellaceae > WRKT01. The sequence goes on from WRKT01000010.1 coordinate 50,736, forward strand.
GCCAATGTATTTATACGAGGCATTACAGCTTTAACACCCGGGATCCTCTCAATATCTGCGGCTAACTCCCTCCAGCTTCTTCCGTCTGCAACCGGATACATTACAGGCATAAACTCCTGCTCCGCCTCATATTCCTCTGTCACAACCCTGACATGGCCAAGTTCAAAAATTTGCACCAGCTCATTAATTGATTGGGTCATGCCGCCAATAAAGCCCCCGTAGAAAACCACGAAGAATACGGCAATTCCTACTGCAGAAATACAGAAGACAGTTCTCCTCCTGTTCCGCCCTATATTACGAAAGGCTATCTTGATAAGCGTACCGGAGCCGCCTTTTTTCATTTCGTCACTCATTAATTTCCTCCTATTCAAAGCGCAGACTGTCGGTTATACGCATTTTAAGCGCCCTTCTTGTCGGTAAAATGGCTATTAATGATGATAATACCGTTGCCATAATGCCTGAGCTGATTATCACTCCCACATCCCATACACTGCGGAACATACCGACTGTCCGGAAACCCATGCTTCCATCTCCACCAAGGGCATCGCCCATGGCAACCAGATCCCAGCCGTAGACAACCATCGGGTAATTAAGGGCACATCCCAGGATTATTCCCAGTATTGAGCCGATAAATCCAATGAAACCTGCTTCAAGCATATATGTCATGACCATTTGTCTGTCTGTCATACCTAAGGCCCGCATCATGCCGGTTTCCTTTGTCCTTTCCATTATTGCAAGGAGTATGGTATTCGATATCCCAAGGAATGCAAGGATCAATAAAATAAATACAAGGACATTAGGCGCTCCCACCTGCAATGCTTCGTAACCAAGGTAATCCGCCATGTACTCGTCCCAGGTGAAAACCCCAAGGTCTCCGCTTAAGCTCATGCCCATGGAAGAAAGGCCCCTCTCCAATGCAGCGGTGATCGCAGGAGACCTTTCACTTGCTCCGGGAAGCTGATGATCAGGAACCCTTGAATCTCTAATTATCAATTCGGTGACTGCTCCTTCCAGCATCATACCTGTTTCTCCCTGTAAAACATTTAAGGGGATAAAGGCGGTGCTGTTTGGCAGAGGAGCAGGTGAATTAACGATTCCCACAACTATCAAAGAAATTAATTGATTAACCCTGCGCACAGCACCGGTATAATCCGCGCGTATCATGGCATCAAGGACGAGCTCTAATTGCCTCGGGTCTTCTTCAATAAGATCCCAGGCATCCATAAAATCCAGATACTCGTAAGCAGCACTCACCAAGGCCCTGTCTTCAATCCGCAGACTAGGCCAAAGGTCTACTTCCCAGCGTATAGCGCTGATTGTCTGGGGCGCTGCCTTCATTTCGATCATGGTGCTTATCTGGATATTATTGCGATCTGTTGCGGCAACCAAATTCCAGAAACGATCAAGATCGTTTTGGGAGGCATCACGTCTAAGGATCATGCGCTCATTACCCTCTGTTATCCTTTCTTCCACAGTAAACATACCTGTCACAGTAGGAGCCTGCTCATAGAGCGAACGTATAAAGCCGGCATCTTGCGGATTATTGCTTACCCTTATTACATCAGAAATAAGAGCTTCCAGTTCCAACCTAAAGGGACGTGTGGGAATTCCAACTCTCAGCCTTTCTGCGGATAAAAGCCCCATGGCTATTTCATAATTCCCATTGTCCCGAACAAATCGGCCGAATTCAATATAACGCTCATTATCACCTATGTATCGCATGGTAAGAGCTTCTGCGGCAGGGTCTATTCCGTGGATAATCATTGGTAAAGATCCCGAATGCGAAAACATTGTACCGCTAAAGACAAAGCGCGGAGCAGAATTGTATCCTTCTCGAGCAAGGGCATCCCTATATACTTCCCAATTTTGGAAGGTCTCGTAACTTGGCATTTCATCAAAGCGGTCAAAATAGAGATTGGTTTGCAATTTTGCAGCGCCAATCTCGTAGTTTACGATATTGCGGCGAGACTCAATCTGCATGCCCCCAAGCCAACTGTTTAAGAAGATATAGACCGCGACGCTTACCATAATTGCGAGGGAGGTAAGCAGGGTCTTCATTTTATGTCTTGCAAGATTGCGCATTGCAATCTTTTTAAGTTCCCAAATCCCTCTTATGGTCATTTAGCGCCTCCCTTTGTTTCATCACTATCAATCTGCCCGTCCCTGATGCGGACAAGGCGCCGGGCATAGTCCATGACCATCTGATCGTGGGTGGAAAAAATAAAGGTGGTTCCTGCAGACTTATTCATTGCAAGCATGAGTTCAAGAATCTCCTTGCCAATTTTCGAGTCAAGGTTTGCAGTCGGCTCATCTGCGAGGATGAGGGCAGGCCTTTTTACAAGGGCCCTTGCAATGGCAACTCGCTGCTGCTGGCCCCCTGACATTTCCTTGGGTCTCCTCTTTGCCATACCCTCAAGGCCTACTTCTGCAAGCACCCTATCTGTCCTCTCCCTTATTTCCCTTGGCGGGAAACCAAGAAGGCTTAGGGGGAAGGATATATTTTCTTCGACCGAAAGAACCGGAATAAGGTTATAAGCCTGGAAGATAAAGCCGATTTTTTGTCTTCGAAGGATGGCAAGCTCATTTCTTTTCATTTTGCTTGTATCCGAGCCGCCAACAATCATGGAGCCGCCGGTGAGTATGTCAAGGCAGCCTACCAGGTGCAGGAAGGTGGATTTACCGCTTCCCGAGGGGCCTGCTATTGCAGCAAATTCCCCTGTTTGGAATTCCAGATTTACCCCCCTAAGGGCATGTACCGTCTGTCCATTAAGGCCGTAATCCTTAATCACGTTTTCTGCTTTAACTACCGTCATATTAACTCCTTTAGGCTATGCGCTTCCTGCGCCTTGCCAAATTGTATTATTTATCTAGTACAATCATACATGTACTAGTACAATGTGTCAAGCACTTTTTTCTATTTTTTTGACAAATTAAAAAAATTTCTATATATTAGCCATAATAAGGAAATCATGAAAAAATTATTATTTTTTACCATTATCTTAATAGGATGCAATCTTAACGGGCCGGATAATATAAGCCTCGGTGACCTTGAGAGCTCTAAAATTGAAGGGCTGACTCTGACAATCGATAATTTTCCGAAAATACAGAGCTCGACCTCGACCGATCCCCTAAGAAGGATTATTGCCTTAAAATTGTTTGGCATACCCTATGAATGGGCTCCCTCCCACGCAAACCTGCTCTATATTGAGCCAAAATTAAGTAGTACTGATATAGAAAGGTTTAATACTCTCTTTGGTATGCCCGATACTCACGGGGCCTTTGTTGACCTTATTAGCGGGGATGCAGACCTGATCCTGACTGCAAGGAAGTCATCAGCGGATGAGAGAAGACAGGCTCAGGCAGCAGGATTATCCTTTATCGAAACGCCGATCGCACTTGACGCCCTAGTTTTTATCGTAAATCAATTTAACCCGGTTGTTTCCCTTACCCACAGGCAAATTCAGGACATATATTCGCTTAGAATCACAGATTGGCGGCAATTATGGCAGGAAGACAGCTCCGACATCAATTGGGAGCCTTTAATCAAACCATATATAAGAAATCCAAACTCAGGGAGCCAAGAACTCTTTGAAAGTCTGGTTTTACCCGGTTTTAATTCTGCGAATCTGCCCGTTTCCTGGGACGAGCTAATAGTTTTTACGATGTCAGGCGCCTTTGATGCAGTTTTATATGATTGGGATGCGATTTCTTATACCGTATACTATTATAAGGAATATATGGTGACAGGGGTAAATGTAAAAAGCGTGCCTGTTAACACTATAATGCCGAACAGAAATACAATAGCAAACAGGGCCTATCCGTATACGGCTGAAGTCTATGCAGTAATTCGCTCGGATTTGGAAGAAACTTCACCTGCTTATATGCTTTATCAATGGCTACAGACAGAGGAAGGGCAGAAGGTGATTGCCGAAAGCGGCTATGTACCTTATTATTAAAGACAATAAAAATGCTTGGGGGAAAGAATGTCAAACGATAAAGAAATATTAAAAGAACTTTACAAAAAGAAATCACTCATTGATCTCGAGGCCATGATCGTAGAGCAAAAAAGAAAGATGCACAATGAAAAAGATCTCATGAAACTCTCTCATATGAGCATGGAGCTTGGGGTAATGCAGGAGGTGCGTGATCAGAAAGAAAGAGACGGTCACCATGTTCACAAACCGGCAGCAAAGCCGGGAGGGAAACCTGAGTTAAAGTCCTATGACGATTACGTAAAATCCAAAAAGTAAGCTAATAACTCTTCTAGATATACCCGCCTGCCATTGACATGATTTCCTGTCTGGCAGAATCCGCAATTTCCAATGTAATACCTCCCTGCTCAAGAAGGTGTTTTACTTCTTCGGCTCCGTCTATGGACATATTCCTTATAACCTTCTCTTGCAGATCGGGTTTTACTTCAAATAAGGCCTTTGCGAGGAGGGAATTGCTTACCATATGGATATTGCTCCGTATAAAACCTTCGTTAACTTTCTCAAGCATTCCGGAAAAATTGTCTATTACGCTCATTCATCGACTCCTTCAGGGTTTTCTTTACTTTTCTTAATCTCGTTTAATGCCTGTAAACCAAAAATATCCCTTGTTTTTAGCTCATCTGTTATTGAGTTTGGCACAAGCATCATGGAATTTCCTGTTTTTAGGCCCTCATTAAGGATGGAAAGTATCCTGAGTTTAAGAGCGCCTTCATCCTTGGCATAAATTGCAATTGCCTCTTCAAGTTTCTTTGCAATGGCGATTTCCGCTTCTGCAAGCAGGGTACGGCCCTCCTTCTCACGCTCGGCCTGTGCAACCCTTGAAAGAGAATCCTGCAGCTCCTTTGGCACCTGTATGTCGGTGATTTCCACGTACTGCACAGTAATGCCCCACTCTGTTGTCTGCCTTTCAACCTCTTCCTGAATCTGTTTTTCGATTAAATCCCCTCTTGCAAGAAAGGTCGTAAGATTATTCTTGGAAATGATATTTCTAAGGGCTGCCTTTGCTGCAAGGGGTACTGCCTCGCGGTAATCTTCCACTTCAAGTGCAGCTTTCTGCGGGTCCCAGACCAGCCAGAAGCAGAAGGCATCCACGTTTACAGGGACTGAGTCCCCTGTAAGGGTTTCCTGGGCATAAAAATCAAGAACACGAATTCTAATATCGAGGGTTTTATAAACATGGTCTATCAACGGAACCAGGAAATAGAGTCCGGGCCCCTTAACTTTATGGAATTTACCCAGACGGAGTACTATCACCCTCTCCCATTCATAGGCCTTACGCAGGCAAAAAATAAGAATTAAAGTGATAATGAAACCTATAGACAGGGCAACCCAGAAATCTTCCTCTTCAAATTCCGCTGTAAGGGCAAAAATCCCCGCCATGACAATCACCAAAAAGAAAAGTCGCATAAGAGCAAGGGTATAGTCGATTTTACGGCGGCGCACTGCTTTTTTTGCCACAGGCTTTAGCCTTGTTGTTGCAGTATGGGCCTTTGCTTCTCCGTTACCCTTCAAATTAGAGATCATCATGATCCTCCTTATCATTATACTCAGCAATCAGAGCATATATTTCATTTTTTTCTACACCTAAAGAACGCATATCTCGTATAAAACGACCAAGGAGTTCCTTGATCTTCTCTGCAGGGCCATCGTCCTTTGGTTCAGGGCTCTTATCGGAAATGAAGGTGCCATTCCCAACCTGTGTAGCGAGGATACCACGAATTTCAAGTTCGCCATAGGCTTTTGCTATAGTGTTCGGGTTAGTTTTTAGCTCAACGGCGAGGGAACGGATAGTGGGCAGTTTATCCCCGCTTTTGAGCCTGCCTGAGAGAATTGCATATTCTATCTGTCTGATTATCTGACGGTAAATCGGTGCCCCGTCGGAAGTATCAAGGGAAAAGTTTATCAATGTTGATGCTCCCTCATCCTTAGAGGCCTTGTTTTTTACCGATTTCAGAATTGTACTATTCATCTAGTACAATAATAAATGCACTAGTACAATTTGTCAAGTACTTTTTTTCTAAAAACTATAGGATAAAGATACTTTAAGGAAATTATTATCGAGGTATTGTCCGAGAAGACCGTCCCTCTCCCCTCCAAAGAAGCCGCCTGAAAGGGCAAATTTCAGGGCCTCTCTTGACCAGATAAGGGCGGGCATAATAATAAAATCCCTGTCTTCTATTCCGATTATAGCTGAAGCCCTGAGCTCAAGTTCATCACGCATAAATTTCCTTGAAAGGGAAGCACTTAGACGGGTATTGGTTAAGGGCCTCCCTCCCTCTATGTCGAAGTTGCCGCTAAGGAAATCATCACTCCCAAGCATGTCATGGAAAAGGCGTATGCTTTGGTCTGCCTGAAAATTAAGGTTTATCCCCATAATTAAATCCCTGTCAAAGCCAAGGGACCAGGCGATAAAGGGGTTATACACGGCTCCGTCATCGCCTTCAAGGTCTTCGGTTATATTTGCAGAGAGCTCTGCCCTTGTATTAAAACCGAAGAGGTCTTGGGCATAGTCAAGGCCTATCTGATGAAATCGATTGTATAAGATGTCCACATTGGGAGTCATAAACATCGGATCAAATGATATCTTTACTGCAGGCTCCCGAAGCAGACCGTAAAAATACTGAATTCCAAGATCGGAACCGGCAATGGTGGTGGTAAATCTTAGGCCCATTTGTAAATAATCGATGGTACTTGTATCCGGCTCAATTACCCCCCCTGCAGCCAAGTTAAGCATTTCCATTCTCGAATCTATCCACCTGCCTTCCCTTGCAAAATTATGCGGGACGAAGGAAGGGATAAAGAGCCCTTCAATCCTCGAAAATTGCCCAAAGCGATAGGAAGCATGAAGCATTGGACGGGCGATTTTTATAGTATTGAGATTTTGGCTGTCTGACATTAGGGTATATATTTCCGATGCATTAAGGGGATTAATCACATCAAGGGGGCCAAGAGCATCGGCCCTGCCCCAGGTAACTTTTCTAAGCCCTGCCGCAATATCAAAGCTCGAAAAATATACATGAAGGTAGGCCTCATCAATGCTGACAGGGGATGCACCGGGGTTTAGGTTTAAGTTTATGATAGCATCTGCAAGGGAAGTCCTTGCAGAAAAGTTAAGTCTGCCTGAAAAAAAATCTCCAAGACTCATTTGATCGTATTCTGTTGAGAATTCATCGAAATAACCTATAGCGGATGCAGTAACTTCACCATTAATCGAAACATTTAATGCAGGCCCGCTTTCAAAATCGCCAAAACCAAAATCTTGGGCTGATATGAACCCAGCGAGCAGCAGAAAAATAATTAATATTTTCATTATGGTCTCCCTGTTTCTAAAAATGCCGTAGTAAATACTCCTTCCGGAATATTATCATCATATCTAACAATTTCCATGTAAATTGTAGTCGAAGTCCCTGCGCTCACTGTTGCCATGCTTGTTTGCATTGGGGTTATCCTCCCCTGCACATCCCTAAAGTCTGACATCTCCATACTCTTTATCAGCTCGTTTCTGCGATTAAACATTTCGGCCTTATACATTAAATAATTATTCCTGTCTATCCAGGTAATAACCCTTGAGTATTGATAGGATGTATCACGGGGGATGGATTCAATTACATAAACCGGATTTCCGTTAAGGATTTCCTCTCTTAGTAAGTTATGGGTATCGAGCGATACATCCCTGTCTGCAAGGGAAATATCAGAGTATGAAAAATCCGTTCCCATGAAACTGCCCCCGCTTTCTGTTGCAGAAATGCGGCGGGATCTTCCTGTAGCGGGTAGGAATATCCATTGGTCTGTCCCGCCCGAGGCATTATCCATTGTTAGAAATCTGGTTCCTGCAACATTTGCAGGACGTTGAAAGACAATCATGGCCCTGGAACCATTCGGGCCGTCTTTTGAATACTGGTCGATCATCATTTCAGTTGTATTACCATTTCTTGCAGTAATTACCATGCGGGAGCGTGTTGACATCGTTTCCATTTGGATACGGTTTCTTGCAGAGTTCATTATATCTGCTCCGCTCTGTGACCAAACGCTAGAATTAATTAAGATAAGAAAAATCAAAATGATAATTTTCATTGCATCCCTCCATATATAAACTTTGGTTTTATTACTGTCAATAATACGGGAATTACGGTTAAACTTATAAAGGCTGTTATAAACATGCTGAAACCTGCAAGTAGGCCAAGTTCGGCGATAATCCTAAAACGAGAGAACATTAGAACCCAGAACCCGATTCCAACCGAAAGTGAATTAATAAGAATGGCCTTGCCGCAGCCAAGATAGGTTCTTTTAAGGAAATCATTTGTATTAGCCCAATACTCAAGCTTATAGAATTCCATTAAGTGTATTGTATAATCTATGCCAATGCCGACAGTGAGGCTTCCGACAAGGGCCGTTCCCATATTGAGCTTAATCCCGGTAAAGCCCATAATTGCAAAATTGCTTAAAATGGCAAGTGTCAGCGGAACAGCACCTATTAACCCTGCAATAAGAGACTTATTTGAGACTGCAACAATGAAAAAGACTATTAAAACAGAAATTGAAATTGATATAATTGACGAATTAACAATAAGGTCTGTAACTGCACCTTCAAGAACAGCACCCCCTCCAATCATTACCCTAATGTTTCTTGGAAAGTTAACTGAAATATATTCGTTAATTAAATTGAGCATAATTCCTGTATCATTATTTCCTGTGGTTCTTAACTGAACTGTGGTACTTATTGCAGTAGGCTCAAAGGGATCGTTAGAGTAACCTGAATTATCGCCCCCTGCGATTAATACGAGGTAGTTTGAAACGAGTCTTTGCAGATCGTCGTTGGTATTTAGAGCATAACGGCCGGGATCGTAGGGGATTTCATAGTAGGCCATTCCTTCGTGATTCATTAAGCGCTGTAATTCACGAACAAGATCACTTCCGCTAAGACTAGGGTTATTTCCTGAAGCCGTTTCAAGAAAGCTAAGTAATTCACTTATGGTATAAAGGTCGATATGATTTTCGTTTGTTTCAGGTTCCGAAGAATAGTATATATCATCGTTTCCAAATTCATCGAATCCAAAATCCCCAAAGCTGAAATCCGCAAAACCAAAACTGTCTTCTGTGAATGTCTGCGCGGCTCTTGGTCTTAGCCCTGATGGTGATTCTCCGACATTAAAGACCTGGTTAATCCTCTTAATAATATCGGTGAACCCAATAACCTTTCCGACCTCCTCCCTCCCCGATAAAAAGGCCGAAAGATCATCAATCACCTTTAAAACTTCCGGGTCAAGCAGCTCTTCTGCAGAGTCCCCCTCAAAAACGAGGGCGAGTTCTTTGGAGCCGCCAAAGAACTCTCTAATAAAACTATCCGAACGGCTTATATCGGTTTCATGGCGAAAATATTCGACAAGTACATTATCAATAATAACCTTTGAAATACCATAAAGAGAGACGGCGACTGCAAAGGCAGTGAAAATCAAGACCATAACCTTTTTTTCATTTATTTTAAGAAAGAATGAAGTTATGGCTATGCTGAAACGATCGTTACCCTTCTTTTCACTTCTAAGGGGTTTTAGAATACGGTGACCTCGAACCAAAAAAACTGAAGGAATAAAGGTAATTGCAATTAAAAAGGCGGCAAGCACTCCAATACTTGCGCAGTAGCCGAGTTCCTGGATTGGGACTATCGGAGCAAAGGTAAAGGAGAAAAACCCTGCAAAGGTTGTAAGAGCTGCAAGAAATACAGGCTTTACCAATTTTCTTACAAGTTTAAGGACTAAATCCCTATGGTTTATGACATCATTTGCAGTATCTCTAATATAATGAGTTATAACATGAATGCCGTAAGCACTCCCAACCGCAAGGAGTAATACCGGCATAATTGTTGTTATTATCGAAAACTTTAGTCCTATAAGGGCAGCAAGACCCACAGTCCAAACAACAGAAATTATAACAGTAATTAGGGGCAGGATTACAAATGTTAGACGCCTGAAAGAAATATATAAGACAGCAAGAAGTATAACTACAATAAGAGGGATTAAAAGAGGCAGGTCTGCAATAATGGATTCATTAATCGTTAAGTTTATCAATGTCTGCCCTGTTATATAAACATCTGCAAAGCCATTAAACATTTCCCTTGCAAGAGAGCGAATCCTGAATAAGCTCATCGTTACTTCAGGGCTTGTTGAATCCTCTGTCCTAACTGCAAGAGTAACAAGAATTTGAGTTGCACTTAGATCACTTGAAACAAGGGCATCACGGTATAGGTCCCAAGAAGCAATACGCCTCCTCAGTTCTTCAATTTCCGCATTAGTCCCTGAAAAATCTTCAGGTACCAGATTCGTAACAATTATACTTTCATCATCTCCTGTAATATATTGAGTTGACATAATCGAATTAACGTCATCAACATAATCTATCATCTTTACTGCTTCAGAAAACTCTAAGATTTTTTCAAGGAACTCTCTCTCAAATACTGACCTATAGGGGCGCCTTAATCCGATAAGAATCATTACCCTTCCGCCAAAGGTATCGTCAATATGGTTTGCAATTAACCTTGCATGATTTCCCTCAGGCAGGAAGCGCATATTATTATTATCAAGCTGCACGCTTGGTATCTGAAGGCTGAAAAATATGGTAATTCCCAGAACTATTGCAATTATAAGGCGAGGAAAAATAAATATTTTTTCGATAATCTTTTCCATATCTATACTTAATTACATTACACTATTTTAGTTACTTTTATCTATGCCTTGAAATTATGGCTAAATCCTGTATAATTTTCTTAACGGGAGGCTTCCATGCCCGAAAAAATCAAGAAATCCCCCGAAGATGCAGTGCTTCCAATAGGGGACGGCTCTATAATAATGGTAGGCGGCTTCATGACAAACGGAACGCCCGAAATCCTAATTGACGCACTTGTAAAAAAAGGCGTAAAGAATCTTACGATTATCTGCAACGATGGCGGATACCCCGGAAAGGGAGTCGGGAAACTAATCGGCAACGGGCAGGTAAAAACCCTTATTGCTACTCATGTCGGATTAAATCCTGAAGTTGCCGCACGCATGAACGCTCAAAACGAAAATGAAAAGCTTGAATGTATCCTAATCCCTCAAGGTAGTCTTGCAGAGAGGATTCGGGCAGGAGGTGCAGGCCTTGGCGGCTTTCTTACCCCCACCGGGGTCGGAACCATTGTTGCCGAGGGTAAGCAGGTTATTAAAATCGAAGGGAAGGATTATCTCCTCGAGCGACCTTTAAGGGCAGATTTCGCACTTTTGCGGGCATCTAAAATTGATAAGTTCGGTAATATCATTTATTACGGAACCACAAAGAACTTTAATCCCCTAATGGCCACAGCGGCAGATTATGTAATTGCAGGGGCTTGCGAAATAGTTGAAACAGGGAGCTTTGATCCCGATGCAATTCATACATCGGGGATCTTTATTGATGCGATTGCAGGCGGAGAAGAAAATGAGTAAAGAAGCAAGTTCAAACGAAAGAGATCCAAAAGATATAATCGCGATGCGGGTTGCAAAGGAACTTAAAAACGGAGATGTGGTTAATCTTGGAATCGGGATTCCAACACTTGTCGCAAACTATCTGCCCCCCGGGGTTGAAATTACGATACAGTCCGAGAACGGCATTATGGGTATGGGTCCTGCTCCTTCCCCCGATAATGTAAATCCCAATATAACAAATGCGGGCGGTCAGCCTGTTACGATTAAAAACGGGGCAATGTTCTTTGACAGTGCCGTTTCTTTCGGCATAATCCGCGGAGGCCATGTTGATGCGACAATACTCGGAGCCCTTGAAGTTGATCAAGAGGGCAATCTTGCGAACTGGATAGTCCCCGGGAAAATGGTGCCCGGAATGGGCGGTGCAATGGATCTTGTGGTGGGAGCCAAGAAGGTGATTATCGCAATGACCCATACCCAAAAAGGCGCACCAAAGATTCTATCTAAGTGCACCCTGCCCTATACAGCCCTTGGCGTTGTAAATATGATAGTCACCGAAATGGGAGTTATGGAAGTAAAGCCCGAAGGTCTTGTTTTAACCGAATTGCATCCAAACTATACAAAGGAGCAGGTGCAGGAATGTACCGGAGCCAAACTTATAATAAGCCCAAATTTAAAGTCAATGGAATAGGAGATAATTATGAAAAGAGAAGTGATACTTGCAGGTGCATGCAGAACAGCGATTGGAAGTTTTCAAGGCTCTTTAGCAGGAGTTTCTGCTGTTGAGTTAGGTGCTATTGTAATAAAGGAAGCTGTTGTAAGGGCGGGATTAAAACCTGAACAGGTGGATGAAGTGCTTATGGGCTGTATCTTGCAGGCAGGGCTCGGGCAGGGCGTGGCCCGCCAGGCTTCCGTGAAGGCAGGGCTCCCTGTCACAGTTCCTGCGATGACAATTAATAACCTCTGCGGCTCAGGGCTCTATGCAGTAAAACTTGCGGCAGAAATTATCGCAGCAGGAGAAGCAGACATTATCGTAGCAGGGGGTACTGAAAACATGTCAGCCTCCCCATATTTACTCCCCCAGGCAAGAACAGGCTATCGCATGGGAGACGGCGCAATTATCGACAGCATGATAAAGGATGCCCTGACAGATGCCTTTAATAATTACCATATGGGTATTACAGCAGAAAATCTTGCAGAGAAATATAAGATTACGAAGGAAGAGCAGGATGAGTTTGCCGCCCTTAGCCAGCAGAAGTGTGAGAAGGCAATTAACGAGGGCAAGTTCAAAGAAGAAATAGTAAGAGTAGATGTGAAAGTAAAAAAGGAGACTATCCCCTTTGAAGTTGATGAGTATCCGAGGAAAGGTGTTACAACAGAGAGCCTCTCAGGGCTTAGACCTGCTTTCAAAAGTGAAGGAGGCACCGTAACTGCTGCAAATGCATCGGGCATTAATGACGGGGCTGCTGCCATCGTGGTTATGAGCGCAGAAAAGGCAAAGGAAGTTGGCGTTAAACCTCTTGCACGTTTTATCGCAGGCTCCTGGGCAGGGGTAGACCCTGCAATAATGGGGATAGGCCCTGTGGCAGCCGTAGAGAAACTCTTAAAGAAGACTTCCCTCTCAATTGGGGACTTTGATTTAATCGAAGCAAACGAGGCCTTTGCAGCACAGGCCCTTGCAGTCGGAAAAGACTTAAAGTGGGATTCGAGCCGTGTGAACGTAAACGGAGGAGCGATTGCCCTCGGGCATCCTGTAGGAGCATCGGGTGCAAGGATACTTGTTACCCTGCTTTACGAGTTAAAACGGAGAGGTGCCAAGAAGGGCCTTGCAACTTTATGCGTTGGCGGCGGGATGGGTGTCGCGGCTGCAGTGGAAGCGATCTAGATGCACCACGCTTCGATTACAGGGTCAGGGCTCTATGCCCCCGAAAGAATAGAAACAAATAAAGATCTAAATGAGTTTTATGGGGAGCCGATTAAAGACAGTTTTGAAGGCAGAATCGGTATCTTCCAAAGACATATTACAGGTAACAGTGAAAGCAGCGCCGACATGGCAGAAAAAGCTGCATTAAAAGCGATACTAGATGCAGGGATAAGGGCAGAAGATATTGGCCTTGTTGTCGTTGCAACAGACACCCCCGAATACTTAAGCCCTCCTACAGCCTGCGTTGTGCAAGGACGCATAGGAGCAGTGAATGCAGGTGCCTACGATATAAACGGCTCCTGCTCGGGCTTTGTCGCAGCCCTTGACAGTATGTGCCGCATTGTAATAAGTGGAGGACATGAGCATATTCTGCTTATTGGCGTCTATAATATGACTAAGTTTGTTGACCGCTCGAATGCCTTCCTTGTTCCCCTTTTCGGGGATGGCGCAGGCGCAGTCATAGTTTCTCGCACAGAAGAAGAGGGCGGCTTTATTGGCTCAAAGCTCTATGCAGACGGCACTCAATACGACTTTATGGGAATATATGCGGGAGGCACAAAAAATCCGTTAACGCCTGAAAGAATTGCAAATAAGGAACACTTATTGCAATCTTTAAAGCCCCTTCCTGCCGATCGTAATATAAATCTCTGGCCCCCGATTATCACAGAACTTGTCGAAAGGCATGGCTTAAAAACAACTGAGATCGATTTTATTATTTGTACACAAATAAACAAATGGATTATCGATTCAGTAATGCCCATTCTAGGTCTTCCCATGGAAAGGACAATTATGATAATGGGTGAATACGGTTATACCGGCTCTGCCTGCATTCCGATGGCCCTTGATACTGCAAGGAAGACTCTTAATAAACCAAAAAAAGGTGATAATGTTGTTTTTATTGCATCCGGTGTCGGCCTTGCTGTAGCTTCAGTTTTATTTAAGTGGTGATAAAAGTTTTTTCTAGAACGACTTTCTGCCAATAATCCCGAGTTCCATTGACTGCCTCATTATGTCTTCACGGAAGTCGGGGTGGGCTATCGCGCAGAGGCGCTGCACCCTCTCGCGGACATTTGTCCCTCGCAGCTCTGCGATGCCGTACTCAGTAACAACACGGTCAACGTCCATTCGGGAAAGGCTCACAATTGCACCTTCCTTCAAAGTCGGTACAATCTTACTTGTCCTGCTAACCTGCCCGTCCTTATCCTTAACTGTTGCGGTTGAGTAAAGGCAGATATAGGACCTTCCCCCAATAGATCTCTGGGCGCCGATAGCAGTATCCGACTGGCCTCCTGTGCCGCTTATCTGCCTAGTTCCAATACTCTCTGAGCAGCATTGACCTGTTACATCAACTTCAATAGACGAGTTAATTGAAACCTGATTATCATTAAGACCGATAATATTCGGGTCATTCATATAATCGCCGCGAATTACAAGGAGGCCCGGGTTATCATCAACAAAGTCATAGAGTTCCCTATTCCCAAAAATAAAGGTACATGCCATTTTCCCGGGGAATATCTTCTTTTTTTTATTTGTGATAACACCTGCCTTAAAAAGCCTTACCATTTCGTTTGTGAGCATTTCGGTATGAACACCAAGGTCTTTTTTATTGTATAGAGACTTTGCAATAGCATTCGGCATGCCGCCAATGCCCAACTGTATACAGTCTCCGTCTTGGATTTCATTTGCAACAAGCTTTCCGATTATATTATCGAGTTCTGTTGGCTCGGCATCAGGCACTTCGGGCATTTGATAATCTGTTTCAATAAGATAATCAACATCATTAACATGAACTTCGACATCTCCGAATGATCGGGGTACATTCGGGTTTATTTCAAGAATAACAATTCCTGCATTCTCCCTGGACCCCCTCTCGTAAGCTGCAGAAAGAGAAACGCTTAAAAACCCGTGCTTATCCGGAGGTGTTGCATTTGCTATAAATACATTTGTATTTAAATGATAACTTCTCTTATTCCCCGCGCTGTGAAGATGGTTTGGAATATATGAAACTGCATCGAGGGCATGGTTCCTTCTTAACTGTGGGGTATAAAACCAGGAGTTTACGTTTATCTTTCCGATATAGTCGGGATCTGTCAGGTACTTTCCTTCGGCAAGGGGGAGGCAATTACTTATCGTAATATCCTTTACCCCCCTGTCAATCAGCTTATGGAGATTCAAGCAGAACTCGCGCCCTTCGGCTGCCGCCATACCGGAAACGATATGATCACCGTCTTTTATAAGGGACAGCGCCTTATCAATACTTATCAGCTTAGCGGAATAATTATCCATGAATCTCCTGCCCTACCAACTTGTATACTAGTATACAAGTTGGTAATCATTATTTATCTTGCAAGTCTTAAAATTAACTCATCAATCGACGCTATGGGCTCGACTGTTTCAAGTACCCCGTTTGCCGCAGGGCCGGATGCCGGGGGCACATATCTTATAAAGGACATTGCATCAACCCCGATCCTGTTTCCGTTCCTATAGTCAACTCCTCCTGCCATTGCAACCGGAATCCTTGCATTCTCCATTACCCTAAGATAATTTTCGGCGTTTAAGGCCTGGTTTCCTGCATTTAATCTGTCAAGGCCGACAAGGAATGTTTTAACTGCTGTATAGGAAGCCATTGCAAAGGAGTTTAGCTTATATGCTTCCTTTTCAGATGCGGGTATATGCCTTGTATCCCAGTCGATTACCCTCATGAACTCATTATACTCTCTCTGCCTTCTTGCAGCCTCGGGGCTCTCTGTTCCAAGCTCGTCTGCGACTACCCATGCTGCACTGAATACCTGTGCCGCACCCGGCTGAACTGCCTCGGCGGGCATTGCTGTCGGAGCTGCATTGACATAACTCGTAATTACCGGCTTGGGCCTTGAAATTGAGTTTGTAAAAGCGGCAGAGTAAATTGCAGCAAAATAAGCCTGATTCCCTGCAGCAATAATAACGTCAGCATTCTGAACCGCAGTAATTTGCGGGGTTATTGCGGCGGCATCAAAGGAACTTATCGGTTGGTAAATAATAGTGGGCTTATTTGGCCTTGTATCAAGGGCGGCCTGCATTTGAATGCCTTCAACAAGGCTGAGGCCGTCATCGGAAGTGGAGTGAACTACCCCGATGGTCCTGACATTTCCGAAGTGGGTTGCTGCCCTAAGGTACATGAGGCGGCCTTCGGTTTTATAAAGGGGTTGGACTCCCATCATATAACGTTGATTACCTACGGCGGGTTCAAACATCTGTGCGCTGGCTCCTGTACCGAAGTAAACGGCAGGGACACCTGCGGTTTCAAGCACCGATTGGGCGGCTACGAGGTTCCATGTTCCAAGAATCCCGACAAGGGAAAAGACCCTATCATCGTGGATCAGCCTTTCAATAAAGGTCCTTCCGAGGGCTCCGTCTCCGCCGTCATCATAGGTTGTGAGCCTTAAGGTGCGTCCCCTAAGGGTGTCGGCATAATCCGGGGACTGGTTGATATAATCCACAAATGCCCTCATGAAATTGCCATAGGGCACACCAACTGCTGCGAAAGCTCCTGTTGATGTTATAACCGAGCCTATGTGGATCTCATTTTCGGTTTCCTGCCTCCTGCCTCCTGCGAATAAAAACGCAGGAAGAAGCATAAAAACTAATACCAAGATTGCTATTCTCTTCATAAAATCCTCCAAAAAAGAATAAATATCCAATGCACATTATGAATATTGTTCATCATGAACATTGTTCAACTTCCAAGTTCTTTATATCATACTTTTATTGATAAAGCAAGCTTTCTTTTCTATATATTATCCGGTATATTTAACCGCGAGGAGACAAAAAATTATGGTGAAAAAACATACAAGCTTGTCTAACGGAGAAGTATATGCCTATATTGAAAAGGGCATCGAGTTTAAGACAGGAAGCGAAGCAATTCTGCTCATTCACGGGAACTCTTCCTCCTCCTTACATTTCCTCCCTTTAGTCAACCGGTTGACTAATAATTATGTAGTAGCTCCTGACCTAAGGGGCTTTGGTGACTCAAGCTATAATAATCGTTTTTCAAGCCTTGCAGAACTTGCAGAGGATGTAAAACTCTTCACAGAAGCCCTCGGTATTAAGAAGGCTCATCTTGTCGGTTGGTCAACAGGGGGCGGAATCGCCTTTGAACTAGCCTTGAAATATCCTGACCTTATAAGCTCACTCTTTATAATTCAAGGTGCCGGCCATAAGGGCTATCCCCTATATAACCGTAAAGAAGACGGCTCCTTTGTGCCCTTTGCAAGCAAGGAAGAACTTGCCTGCGATCCGGTTTTAATAATCCCTGTGCTTACAGCCATCGAGAGGAAGGACGAGGCCTTTATATCAAGCATTTGGGATGCTTCGATCTACGTAAAGAATAAGCCGACCCCGGAAGAAAATAAAATCTATATTACAGAAACTCTAAAGCAGCGAAACCTCGTTGATCTTGACTGGGCCCTGGTCAACTTTAATATTGGGGAGGGGCATAACGGTTATTCACAGGGCACAAATTCCATAGGGATGATCAAATGCCCTGTTACTTTTACCTCTGCCGCCCTCGATGCAATAGTTCCTCCTGCGACAATAAGAGAGAATGCCGATGCAATAAGGGGTTCTATAGTGCTGGAATACAAGGATTCGGGACATTCGGTGCTTGTAGACAACCCCGACACCCTTACGGCAGACATTTTGGAGCATATAGAAAAAACAAAACATGAATAATGTTCAATTTTTTATTTGACAGATTCATATTTATGATATAATATGCCTTATGCAGATGGTTCTACAGCTCTTTTTTAACAGTCTCCAGAATATAGGCATTTATTCATTGGCGACCATGGGGCTAGTCTTAATTTTCCGTACATCGGCAACAACCAATTTCTCCCAGGGAATGATTGGCACCTTTGCGGCATTTTTTGCATCAAATCTGGTTCTATATCAATATCCTGACCTGCCCTTCCCCGTTGCCATTGGTATAGGTGCCTCTATAGCATTTATAATGGGCTGCCTTATCGATTCAGGAATAATCCGGCAGGGAAGACGGGTAAGCCCCGTGGGAAAGCAGATAATTACCATGGGGTTATTGCTGATTTTCTATGCGGCAATCCCTCCGATGTTCCCTTCAATTACCACCCGTACCCCAAGTGTGCCAAGGTTTTCTTTTAATAATAGGGATTTTACCTTATTCGGTTATGACCTTTTTATTACTGAACATGCACTTGTTTGTCTTTTTACTGCGATAATACTCCTTTCGATACTCTTTACTATGTTAAAGTTTACAAAATGGGGTATCGCAATACGCGCAACTGCTTCAAACGAAACAGTTGCACAAATGCTCGGAATTAATACCCGCCTTGTAACAGGCATAACCTGGGGAATTGCAGGTGCCCTTGTTGCAGTTGCAGGAAGCTCCACAGCGATGTCGCTTAATGCAAGTATGCTTGCCCAAGTGCAGATATTCGGGTTCCTCGCCTGTGTACTCGGCGGCCTTTCCAGTTTCTGGGCTCCCGTTGCAGGAAGTGTACTCATCCCCCTATTCCTGAATTATTCGGCTCTTTTTTCACCGAGATGGACAGTACTTATCACCTTTATCATTATAATGCTGATAATCCTAATCCGCCCGAACGGTCTATTCGGCAAGCAATTTGTCAAGAAGGTATAGTGTTATGCTAATAAAGCTAAAACGTATTATTCGACATCCATTTTTTGGCTTCATACTTTTCGGGATAATTATGCTTATTATGCAGGGCCTTCAAAGGCTGGGCTATGTCAACTTTTCCTTTACAAGGGCATTGGGGCAGACTTCGATTTATGCAATAGCGGCCCTTGGTTTCAGTTTCTTAATGGGCTTCGGCGGCCTTCCAAGTCTTGGAACCGCGGGCTTCGCAGGATTAAGTGCATATATAACAGGCTTTCTTTTAAACACATACACAGGCCTTCCCTA